>JBBEWH010000012.1:0-136338 GCA_037414955.1 Actinomycetes bacterium KLBMP 9797 | reverse complement strand
AACCCCCCAGAACCACGCCGACCTACACGTGTATCTAACGACTTGTGGCACGCCTTGATCATGAGGACTTCGCCTTGACGCGTGCCCATATGGGCATATGATGGCTGCCATGGCACGAGCAGCGACGACGTCGGACGCGTTCAACGCGATCGCTGAGCCGCAGCGCCGGGACATCCTGGCGCTGCTGCGGGCGGGTGAGTGGCCGGTGACCGACCTGGCCCAGGAGCTGGGGATGAGTCAGCCGCGGGCGTCCAAGCACCTGCGGGTGCTCCGGGAGGTGGGGCTGGTGCGGGTCCGCGGGGCGGGCAAGCAGCGCCTCTACGGCCTGGACGCCCGCGGGCTGCGGCCGATCCACGAGTGGGTCGGTGGATTCGAGCGGTTCTGGAACGAGAGTTTCGACCGGCTGGACACCTACGTGCAGGACCTCAAGCAGACACAGCAGGAGGAATGACCGATGGCAGGGGCAAGGCAAGAAATGCGGGCGCAGTCGGCGACGGCCGACCGGGAGATCGTGATCTCCCGGGTCATCGACGCCCCACGGGAGCTGGTGTTCGAGGCGTTCACCGAGGTCCGGCACCTGTCGCGGTGGTGGGGTCCGGAGGGGTTCACCACGACCACGCGGTCCTTCGAGTTCCGCGTCGGCGGAGCCTGGGACTTCGTGATGCACGGGCCGGACGGGACCGACTACTCGGAGTGGATCACCTGGACCGAGATCGTCCCAGCGGAGCGGATCGCGCTGCTGCACGGCGAGTCCCGCGACGACCCGAACGCCTTCGAGTCGGTTCTGACCTTCGCGCCGGACGGTGCGGCGACCCGGATCGTGATGCACACGGTGTTCCCCACCAAGGAACTGCGCGACGACGCGGTCGAGAAGTACCACGCGATCGAGGGCGGCCAGCAGACCCTGAGCAGCCTGGCGGCGTACGTCACCGAGATCGCCCAGAAGAAGGGTGGCCACTGATGGCCGGGAAGATGCCGGACACCACCTGCCACATGTCGATCTCGCTGGACGGCTTCGTCGCCGGGCCGGACCAGAGCCGCGAGGACCCGCTGGGCAAGCGGGGGCGGGAGCTGCACGGCTGGCACATCGGCGACCCGCGAGCCAACGATGCCGACAAGGTCGCGAACGAATGGCTCATGCGCCCGCGAGGCGCGTATGTGATGGGTCGGAACATGTTCGGCCCGATCCGCGGGGACTGGGATGAGGAATGGACCGGGTGGTGGGGCCCCGAACCGCCGTATCACGCGCCGGTGTTCGTGCTGACCCATCACGGACATGACCCGATCCAGATGGAAGGCGGGACGACCTTCCACTTCGTCACCGAGGGCTTCGACGCGGCCTACGCCGCGGCGTGCCAGGCTGCCGGGGACAACGGCGTGGACATCGCCGGTGGGGCCTCGACCGCCCGGCAGGCGTTGATCGCCGGCGTGATCGACGAGCTCACCCTCGACATCGCACCGGTCCTGCTCGGTTCGGGCGAGCGCCTCTTCGACGGGGTTGAATCCTTCGGCTTCGAACCCGCCGAGGTGCTTCACTCACCGCTGACCACCCACATCCGCTATCGCCGCGCCAGCTAGCGGCATCGCGCACACCAGCGGCGCGAGAGTTAGGTCACAAACAGATTGTCCGCAACAGGACTATCTACTAGCGTTACATATATGACTGAGACCGCACCCACATCGCAGAACGAGGACCAGCAGGGACGAGAGCTGGCGCAGCAGGAGCCGGAGCCGGGTGCGGGACCCGCGCCGCGGCCCCTGAGCGAGGAGGAGCTATCCCAGTTGTTGCGGGCGCAGCAGTTCGGTGTGCTGGCCAGCGTGAAGCGCGGCGGGCATCCGCACCTGTCCACGGTGCTCTACCACTGGGACCCCGCCGAACGTATCGTCCGGGTCTCCACGACGGCCGATCGCCTGAAGGTGCGCCAGCTGCGCCGCCACCCGCACGCCGCTATACACGTCGCCGGCCCGAATGTGTGGTCGTTCGCGGTGGCCGAGGGCGAGGCCGAGATCTCTGATGTGACTACCGTGCCCGGCGACGCGACCGGGTTGGAGTTGCTTGCCATGACGCCTGGCTTCGACAGCCCGGCCGACGAGGCGGCGTTTCTCCGACAGTTGGTGGCCGACCGCCGAGTGGTCATCCGGATTCGTGTCTCGCACCTGTACGGCACGGCGCTGGATTTCGCCTAGCCGGCTCCCGCGCGCGCCGCCGTCTGAGGGAGCGGAGCTGCGGATGGACCGGGCGCTGTCAGCGACGGCGGTGGTCATCGAAGGCGGCCAGGCCGGGTCGCGGATGCGCTCCTCCGGCCTCGCGGACGCCAACGGGTGGGAGCGCAGCCGCCTGTCCCATCAACTCGGCCGGATGGAGCGGCGCGGCCCGATCCGGCGCCAGGAGGCCGCAACCGACAGTCGCGGAGCCGAGAGCGTGGCCGGTGACGAGGCGTTCCGGACCGCGACGTTTCCGCACTTGCGCGCCGTCCGCGAGCTTTTCGTCGACGCTCACGCCTGACCTGGTGCTGCTCGTGCTGGCCGGTGTCGTGGCCTGGGCCGCTTCGGCCCGTACTCCTTCAGCTGACAAAGGGAGACCCGCACCGCGGCTTCGGCACCCGAGGTGGGTGAGGAGAATCGACATACGTCCAGGTTGGGCGGGGACCTCGCAGCCGTGACGATCGACCCGATAGCACCCGATCGTGCTGTTTGCAGTGGCGGTCGACGCTGGCGGCGGGTTTCTCTCCCGGGTCGGCGACGTAGCGCTCTTGACGCCCGAGGCCCCAGAGGACTGGACTGGCTGCAAAGGCGCCGAGGCGCGACTCCGTTATAGGGGGTGCGGCGATGACAACCATGGAGACTTTCAACCTCCTCCAGCCATACCAGATCGCCGAGGAGACGTTCGTTATCCCGTGGGCCCTGGAGGCTCCGCCCGTCGGGCATTTCCCGATGAATTCGATGGTGATTCGCGGGGCCGAGCCGGTGCTCGTGGATACCGGGGCACCGGCGGTGCGGCCACAGTGGCTGGAGGCCGCCTGGTCCGTGGTCGATCCGATGGACGTACGCTGGATCTTCCTCACTCACGACGACCGTGACCACGCGGGCAATCTCTTACCGGTCCTCGCGGCATGCCGGAACGCGACGCTGCTGACGACCTGGTTCTCGCTTGGGCGCATGGCCGAGGAGTGGGAGACGCCTATCAACCGGTGTCGCTTTATCAACGATGGCGACACTGTTGACGCGGGCGACCGGACGTTGGTCGCGAAGCGGCCTCCGCTGTACGACAATCCGACAACTCGTGCCCTGTTCGACCAGAAGACCAGAGTCTTGTGGTCGGTGGACACCTTCGCGACGAACGTGCCCGCTCCGATGCCCGAAATCGAGGAGCTGTCGGACGAGGAGTTCCGGGACGGTCAATTCTTTGGCGGCCGTCTGGTCTCGCCGTGGTCCGCGTTGCTGGATAACCGGAAATTCGGGGCGGTGGTGGACGACATCCAGCGGCTGGACGCTGAGGTCATCGCTGGTTGCCATTCACCGGTTCTGCGCGGGCGCCGGATCGCGGAGGCGTTCGATCTCCTCCGCCAGCTTCCTGACATTCCGGCGTGGCAGGAGTTCACGCAGGCCGATCTCGACCAGTGGATGGCGGCTGCCGAGGGGACGGTCCCGCTCGAACAGCCGCGGCCGTCAGCCACGTGATGGCCAACATCCTGGCGGGCCGTGATCCAACTGTTCACACACGTGGGTTCACGCTGGCCGACCGGGCCGGGGCGGGCGCCGGTACACGTTTGTCGGCGTGCGCAGGTTGGGTGGTCGGATGCCGGCGGGAAGCCGCAGCCCAGGGACCGGTACGGTCGCCGTGCCTACCGGCCGTGTCGGGAGTCGACCACGGTAGTCGTACGTTGGGCCACCCATCCAGGGCTGCCGTTCGTCCATCGCCTGCCTCCCGATTCGTCCGTAACTGGACAGCTTCCCTCAGGCGTACGTGTCCCCGGGATCATATCGTTGGCGTATCGAAAGCCACATACGCGCTGGCCCTCACCCCGCTGCCTTGACTGCGGCCAAGCCCTTCCGGTTCGAGTGGCACCAGGACGGCGGCCGGCAGAACCGCGAGATCGAGACCGATCCGCGCCCGCGCCTGTCGGTGAAGCTGGCGTTCTGGCTCTCCGACGTGTCCGAACCGGGCCGGCGTAGTGAGGGCTGCTGCAACGCGTCCAGGGAGGTGGCGTCGGCTCACCTGCTGGTCGAGACCTTGCCGGCGAGGTATCGGCCGGTGGTGCTGTCTGGGTTGGCGGCGATCTCGTCGCTGGTGCCGGTGGCCACGATGCGCCCCCCGGCTGCGCCACCGCCGGGTCCGAGGTCGATGAGGTAGTCGGCGTTGCGGATCATGTCCAGGTCGTGTTCGATCACGATGACCGTGGCGCCGTTGTCCACCAGGCGTTGCAGGACGCCGACAAGCAGTTGCACGTCGAGCGGATGCAGCCCGATGGAGGGCTCGTCGAGGACGAAGACGGTGCCGTGCTGGTCCCGGTCGAGGTCGGCGGAGAGTTTGAGTCGTTGCGCCTCGCCGCCGGACAGAGCGGGTGTCGCTTCGGCGAGGGTCAGGTAGGAGAGCCCCAGGTCGGCCAGCAGCCGCAGCCGGGCGTGGACCTTCTTCAGGTCCGCGACCCGGGTGAGGGCCTGCGCGATGGTCATCGCGAGCAGCTGCGGCAGGGTGAGGCCGGGGTCGTCCTCGTCGGCGTCTGATGGCCGGCGGCGGATGCGGTCGGCTTCCGGCGAGTACCGGGTGCCGTCGCATTTCGGGCAGACGATGTCGACGTCGGGGAGGAACTGCACGTCCAGGGAGATCTGGCCGGTGCCGTCACAGACAGGGCAGCGCAGACTTCCGGTGTTGTAGGAGAAGGCGCCCGCCTTGAGGCCGAGGCGCTTGGCGTGCGGGGTGGCGGCGTAGACGCGGCGGAGGTCGTCCAGAACGCCGCTGTATGTGGCGACGGTGGAGCGAACGTTGATGCCGATGGGTGAGGCGTCGACGACGCTGACCCGGCTCAACCCCGCCGCGTCGAGCGCGGTGACGTGATCGGGAAGGCTTTGCCCGTTGGCGTCCGCGACGAGGGCGGGGACCAGGCTCTCCAGTACCAGCGTGGTCTTCCCCGACCCGGAGACCCCGGTTACCGCGATCAGGCGCCCCTTGGGAATGTTCAGGTCCAAGGCATGGACCGTGTGCAACGGGTTGGTCCGCAGGTGAATGCTGCCGAGGGCGAACATGTCCGGGGCCAGGACGGGCGTGCGTACCAGGGTGTCCTGACTGCCGTCAATGAACCCGGCGATCCGGGACCGGGGGTTGCCCGCCAACTCGGGCAGGGCACCGGACGCGATGATCTCTCCGCCCTCGGTGCCGGAGCCGGGTCCGATTTCGAGGAGCCAGTCCGACTCGCGCAGCACCTGCACATCGTGGTCGACGATTACCACGGAATTCCCGTCTGTCACGAGTTCGCGCACCACATCCAGGAGCCCGTCGATGTTGGCGGGGTGCATGCCGATGGAGGGTTCGTCGAGGACGTAGAGCACTCCAGTGGTGCGGTTGCGGACCGCGCGAGAAAGCTGCACGCGCTGGCGCTCCCCGGTCGAGAGCGTCGCCGAGGCGCGGTCGAGGGTGAGATAGCCGAGTCCAAGCTTCCGGAGCATCCGGGCGGTTTCGACCATCTGCGAGACGATGCTGTCGGCCATGGAGACCATCGCGGCCGGCATGGTGGCCGGAATGGTCCGCACCCAGGCGGTGACCTCATCCAGCGTCATGGCGGTGGCATCGGCGAGGTTGACGCCTTCGACCAGCGTGGAGAGTGCCAGGGCGTTCAGGCGACTGCCGTCGCATTGCGGGCAGGTCTGCACGCTGAGGAACCGTTCGATCCGGTCCAACCCCTTCTCCGTGTCCGCCTTCTTCAAGGCTTCTTCCACGGCCAGGTTCGCGTTGCGATAGGTGACCTTCAGGTCGAAGAGCTTCCCGTTCTTCGCCGGGTAGAGAATCTGGCGTTGCTCGGAAGGGCCGTGGAAGACGATGTCATGCTCTTTGGCGGTGAGTTGCGAGAAGGGCACGTCCGTGCGCACACCCATCGCCGCAACCGCTTGCGGGTTCGCGGCGAGGCCGAACATCGCCCACGGTGCCACCGCACCGTCGTCGATGCTGAGGCTCTCGTCCGGCACCAACGTCTGCTGGTCGATGTCGCGCACCATCCCGGTTCCCTGGCAGCGCGGGCACGCGCCCTCGCTGTTGAAGGCGTAGGACTCGGCACTGGGTGGCCCGAAGACGGTCGCGCAGACCGGGCAGGTCAACGGCAGATCGAGCGCGACGTCCATGGTCGGTTCCATCCGGTGCCCGTTCGGGCATTGGTGGCGACCCAACCGTGAATAGACCAACCGAAGACTGTTGAGCAGTTCGGTTGAGGTCCCGAAGGTTGACCGTACGCCGGGAATGCCGGGGCGCTGCTTGAGAGCGAGGGCTGCCGGCACATGTTCGACGCTGTCGACCGCGGCACGGCTCGCCTGGGTGAGTCGACGCCTTGTGTACGTCGAGAGGGCTTCGAGGTAGCGGCGGGACCCTTCCGCGTACAGCACCCCAAGGGCGAACGAGGACTTCCCTGACCCGGAGACTCCCGCGATGGAGACCAGTTTGCCCAGCGGAACATCGACGTCGATATTCTTCAGGTTGTGCACGCGCGCCCCGCGCACCCGAATCGCTTCGGGCGCCGGCCGTGTCTGTCGAGGCGTCATGCGGACCTCAGGACGAGGTGGTAGGAGTCGTCGACGAGTTCGGCGACCAGGTCCGCGGTGATGCCCCGGCCGGCTCCCACGGAGACCCAGTGCTGCTTGTCGAGCTTCTCGGTGAACGGGCGTCCCTGGCTGACCCCCGCCAGCGCGCGTGCCGTTTCGCGCGCCGTGTCCTGGAGCTTCTCGCCGCTGAAGGGCATGACGGAGGTCACCGGGAACGTAGGTATGTGGGGCCGACGGGCTTGGGATGTTGCGAGCCGAGAAGCTCGTTGCCGGTGAAGGTCATAGTGCGATTCTTTCCCCGAGATCGGCCATGCCGACGGGTAAGCTGCGGACACATGATGGTCGCCAGGCGACAATCCGCGCGGTCAGGGCGAGGCTCCCCCGTCCTCGCGTCCTCGCGGCCCGACACCGGCGCACGGGACGCACCCGCTTCAGTTCCGCTGTACGGCTTCCAGCCCCCTGCTGGCACGCCGTACGGCCTGGAAGTGACCACCGTCGAGGACTTCTATGTCCAGCACGATGACTGGCCCTGGAATCCGGCCCGGCCGGGCCGGGCCAGCTTCCACTACCTGATCCTGGTCACCGAAGGTGTGCTGCGGCATGACGTCGATCACGTGACCCGCGCCGTCGCTCCCGGCCAGTGGTTGTGGGTGCGCCCCGGGCACGTGCAACGCTGGCACGATCTCAGCACCGTCCGCGGCCCCTTCATCCTGTTCGAGCCGGAGGTGCTCCGGCCGGACACCGCCCGTCATCTGGCGCACCCCACCTCGCACGACGCCTCCGCCGTGCTGATCCCGCATCCCGACGACAGTCCTTGGCTGGAGCAGACCGCGTTCCAGCTTCTCGACGAACACCGTGCGCTGGGACGCCGCCCGCTCGCCATTCATCACGCCTTACGGTGCGCCCTTCTCGAAGCCCTGCTGCTGCGCCTCGCTTACTCACCAGGCGTCACAGAGCCTCCGGCCAGCCCTCAGGCGGTTTCGTCGCCAGGCGGCGCGGGCATCACGGGCGATACATCAGGAAGACGACCGGTCTACGAACGGTTCCTGGACGCGTTGGAGATGCACTTCCGCGAGTTGCACCGCGTCGACGACTATGCCCGGCTGCTCGGCTGTTCGGTACGCACCCTCAGCCGAGCCGCCCGGGCCGCCATCGGCGCCGAAGCACGGCAGGTCATCGACGAGCGCAGACTGCTCGAAGCACGCCGGCTGCTCGGCCATTCCCAGTGGACCGCCCGGGCGGTCGCGGCCCACCTCGGCTTCACCGACACCGCCAACTTCGGGCGCTTCTTCCGCCGCCACACCGGCCTCACACCCGCCGCCTACCCGTCTCGCCAGGCCGACAGCGATTCCTGACACCAAATCGTGCAGGTATCAGCGCGACAGGAAACGCTCCAGTGCCGACGAGAGGACCCTGGGATCGGCGACGTGCGTCTGACCTTCGATGACCAGACGCTCGGCTTTCGGGATTGTTGCGGCGATCGCGTCTGCGGCCTCGTCGAAGAAGCCGGGTTGCAGTCCACCGGCGTGGGGATCTGGCATCGCGCCGGTGGCCACGAGCGTCGGCTGCGTGATCCTTGCCAGCCGTTCGGCCGGTGGTCGGCCGTCGCCCAGGCAGGCCGCGTCGTAGGCCAGTGTGGACGCTAGCGCCTCCAGACCCGACCACAGTGGCGAGTCTCTCGCCGCGGCGATATCGTCGTCGGACGCACCGGCGAGTCGCATGAACAGTGCGATCGCGTCACCCCGTCGTCCGTCGCGGAGGACGCGTCCGAGCTGCTCCACGTACTGCGCGTAGTGTTCCCGAACGCCATCATCGACCATGTACGGCACCTCGTAGACGCCGATCTTGTCGATAGCCAGCCCGGCGGCAGCCGCTTCGAGCGCGAGCGCACCGCCGGAGGAGACGCCGAACAGGTGGGCAGGGCCAGCCGCCTCGGCGATCAGGGCCTCAATGTCTTCGATCTCTCGCTGAACGGCGTACGGGAGGGTGTCGGTGCTGGCGCCTCGGCCACGGCGGGCGTAGTTGAACACGGTGAAACGCGACGCCAGTTCAGTTGCGAGTGGTGCGTTCTCCGCGCCGTCGTCCAGACCTCCACCTACCAGAATGACGGCCGGCCCCCGACCCAAGCGTTCGTACGCGATCGACGTGCCGTCTTTCGAGGTCACCCGGTTCATCGTGCCATCCTCCTGCGAACTCCCGGCATCTACTCCTGTCACAGCTTCACGCATGGAGCGCCGTTCAGTGTGAACGCGTCCGGGTTGGTGTTGACGCCGCTGTAGGTGGCCTGGAAACCGAAGCTGACCGTGCCACCTGGGTTGATCGTCGCGTTCGACGGGGTGTTCGCGATGCTCACCTGCTGCCCGGTCTGCGTCGGGACGCCGCTCCAGGCGTTCGTGATCTGCTGGTTGCCGGGGAACCGCCAGGCCAGGTTCCAGCCGTTCACGGCGGCCGTGCCGGTGTTCTTGATCTGCACGTTCGCGGTGAAGCCGGTCTGCCAGCTGTTCGCCTCGTACTTGACCTCGCAAGCCGGCGGCGTCGCGCCCTGGCGCAGTGAGTACGCCCGTTCCATGGTCTGCGTGACCTGGTTACCGGCCGCGTCCTGTGCCTGGGTGCGCAACCACACGTACCCGTCTGTGGCGGACAGCGCCGGATGCGCGACGGTGACCCGGAACCTGCCGCCGCCCAACGCGCTCACCTGCGCCGGCTGCCAGGTGCTACCGCCGTTCGTGGAGCTGGAGAGGGTCAGCGAGGTCGCCGGCGCGGCGCCCGACGTGAGCCGGTGTGCCCCGGCCACCACGTCGAACGTGAACGATTCGCCGGCCGCGGCCCGGTTGAGCGAGTCCAGTCCGGCGAACTGGTAGCGCAGCTGCACCAGCGGCTGGAACGCGCAGGACGCGTTCTCGTCGGAGCCGCTGAAGCAGCGGTATCCGGCCGGCCGCCCTGGGGTTGCCTGCGGCGCCGAGTGGAACGTCCACTCGGTGGTGCTGCGCTGGCCCAGCACGCGCACCGGCCCGAGCCCGCGCTGCGTCTCGACCGCCTCCAGCCGGAATGTGCCGGCCGTCGCGGGCAGCCGGAACCTCGTCGGGTTCAGCGCCGACACCGGAATCATGCTGCCGTCGGAACGGAACATGCGGTAGAGCACGTTGTCGCCGCCGGTGGTGTCGAAGTGCCGGCCGTCGGCGTCCATCTCGTAGAAGCCGGGGAGGAAGGTGTCGCCCTCGCGGCAGAAGGTGCAGAGCAGCGGGAACGGGTATCCGTCCGGCACCTCGGCCGGCACGGTGCGGATCACCGGCCCGAACCAGTCCTCGGCGCCGCGGGTCTCGCCCGGCAGGAACCGGTACCAGGACGTCTGGTCACCGATCGGGTTGGCCTCCAGGGTGGCTTGCTGGTACACGCTCTGAGTCCAGGTCAGCCGGCTGTCGCGGGGACCGGCGTACTCGGTCCAGTCCATCGGCGCCCAGTAGCTCACGCCCAGCGCCGCCGCGCCGCTGTCGTTCTCGCCGAAGACCGGCCACGCCGAGGTGTACGTCAGGCCCGCCTTGTCCGCCCGGTACCGGGCCGGGTAGGAGACCAGTTGCGCCGGGTCGACGGCTGGGGCGGTCGCCGGTACGCCGGAGGTGTGCTGGTAGCGCAGCTGGAACACGCGCTCCGGGTTGGCCCGCCCCGCGGTGATCGCGAGCTGCACCGCGCCCGAGGCGACCTGCGTGCGCAGGGCCTGGCCGGCCGCCGCCGGCAGCGACAGGGCGAGGATGTCGTCGTCCCGGAGCGGCATCGCGACGCCACCGGCCATGTCGGTGTACGCGATGATGCCCGCCACCCCTTCGGACGCGGCGTTGGCGCGCGCGGCCTCCATGGCGTACCAGACGAAGCTGCCCGTGTGCACCGTGCCGGCTGGCACGACGATCCGCACGAGCGCCACCTTGCCGGCCGCGCCGGCCGCGACGTACTCGGCGGCGGTGCCGCCGCCGGCGTACACCAGCGGCAGGGTGGTGTTCTGGAACCGCGCGAGCGTGCGCCCGTTCAGGTACGGGTGGTAGTCGACCGGCAGGGCGGCGCCGCCGTTCGCGCGGACCTGCACCTGGGTCGAGCCGAGCGTCCACTGCTCGAACGCCGCCAGCCCGGACACCGCCGGCGCCGGCGTGGGCGTCACGTACACGTCCCAGTTCTCCCAGTTCAGCATGCCGCCGGAGGCGGCTGTGTCGCCGCTGGCCAACCTGCGCGTGGTCGCGGCCATCGCCACCAGCTGGTTGGTGGACTCCGGGAGGGTCGGGTTGACGCGCCGGGCGTCGCGGGCGTCGAGCGTCACGGTGGTGTCCGCGCTGACCGGCACCTCGATCCGCTGCATCTGGTTGGCGCGGCGCTTGTCGGCCTCCCATTCGCTGAGCCAGGCGTAGACGTCGTAGAGGCCGTCCGCCACCGAGAACGAGGCCACCCCGTCGTCACCGGTGTAGACCTGCGTGATCTCCCGGGTGATCGGATCGTTGGGATGCGTCGGCCCGTCCAGCTTCGCGATCGTCACCAGCACGCCCGCCACCGGCCGGCCGCGGGAGTCGAGCACCGGCACGTCGAGCGTGCGGACGCCGCCCTTGTAGTAGCTGAACGGGCTGCGCACGCGGACCGTACCGTCCGCGCTCGAGGCGGTGACCACGCCGGCGTACGCGCCCGGGTCGCCCGGCGCGGCGGTGAACGTCATCGTGACCGCGGCGGTCCCGCCGGCCGGCACGGTCACCGTGCTGGCGCTGAGCGCGATCGCCCCGGCCGGCAACGCCCGCCCGTCCCAGCCCCGCCCGCTCACGGTCAGGCCGAGCGTCACCGCCGCCGCCGTGTCGTTGCGGTACGTCAGCTCGCGCGTGTGGACCTGCGTGTAGGGCGGTTGGACGAGGCCGAAGTCGACCGCCTCCGGTCCGGACACGCGCTGGCCCAGCGCGCGGCGCACGTCCACCCAGCCGCTGCCGGCGGTGAACACGGTCTGCGCGTCGCGCGGCTCCGCCGTCGACACCAATTCGTCCTTGATACGGGCGGCGCTCCAGGTCGGGTGCGCCTGAGCGAGCAGCGCGGCCGCGCCGGCCACGTGCGGGGTGGCCATCGAGGTGCCGTCCGCGCTGGTGTAGTACGCGTCGTACGGAGTACCCATCGACGTGCCGGCAGCGCGGGCGGCGACGATCTGATATCCGGGCGCGGCGATCTCCGGCTTCACCGCGCCGTCACCGCGCCGCGGACCCCGGTTGGAGAAGTCCACGAACCCACCGACCTTGTCGGTCGCGCCGACGGTCAGCGCAGCGGTCGCCGCGCCCGGCGCGTTCACCGAGGCGTCGCCGTGGTTGTTGCCGGACGCGATCACGAACAGCGCGCCGGTCTCCGCGGAGAGCGCGTTCACCGCCTCGCTCGCCGGGTCGGTGCCGTCGCTCGGACCCGCGCCGAGGCTGAGGTTGATGACCCGGGCGCCGTTGCGCGCGGCCCACTCCATGCCCTGGATCACCTGAGACATCGCGCCGTTGCCGGCGCTGTCCAGCACCTTGCCGGCCATCAGCGACGCCTCCGGGGCCATGCCCCGGAACCGCTGCGCCGACGCGGTGCCGTCACCGGCCACAGTGGACGCGACGTGCGTGCCGTGTCCGTGCCCGTCCGCGACGGACGCCTCGCCGGTGAAGTTGGCGGTACTCACCACCCGGCCGGTCAGGTCCGGATGGTTCAGGTCGATGCCGGTGTCCAGCACCGCGACCTTGACGCCGCTGCCCCGGTATCCGGCGGCCCACGCGAACGGCGCGCCGGTCTGGACGACGCTCACGTCGAGCGCCGGCCGCACGATCCGGTCCAGCGACACGTGCGCGACGCCGCGGTCCAGCGTGCGGGCGTCCGAGCGACCGCCGCGCAGCGCGCCCCAGGTCTCGTGCGCCCGGCCGGCGCGGGAGCGGACCGCGGCCCCGTTGATGCTGCGCAGCGCGGCCTTCCGGTCGGCGCCGGGGAGGGCCACGCCGGTGCCCGCGACGGCCGCCGCCGAACCGTACCGCAGGATGACGCCGGCCGGCCGGTCGCCGGTGGCCTGCCCGTCCGCGACCAGGAGCGGGATGTCGAACAGCGCGCGGTCCAGCGCGCCCGCGGCGACCCGGGCCTGCGCGTCCGACGGGATCACGTAGTAGTGCCCGCCCGCCTCGGATGTGCTGAAACGCACCTGCTCGGCCCCCGGTCGAGGCGCCGGCAGCACCGTCACCGCGCGGCGTCCGTCGCTTCCGACGGTGTAGGTGACCCGGTCCCCGGTGAGGAGCATGACGGTGTGGCGCCGCTCCGGCTTGCCTGCGCCGGCCGGTGCGCTGGGCGACGGCGGTGCCTCCGCCCGCGGCGGCGCGGCCTGCGCGACACCACCACTGGCCGCTACGACGACCGCGGCAAGACCCGCCGCGACCCAACGACGAAAGCTCCATAATGGACGCATGGCGGATCGCCCTCCCCCGTGACTACGGGCCGGCGGAGGTCAAAGACCCGGCCCCGCACGGCACACTGTAGCCGCACGGCCACGACGAAGATAGATACATCAAGTCGATGTGTATCGACCTCGTAGCGGTGCTGTCCGAGCGCGAGGCGCAAGCCGAGCGCTTCCTGGTAGTAAGCGACCGAGCGCTCCATATCGGTGACCGGAAGCTTCGGCATCAGGTGCAACCAGGTCGTCAGGTCGGTAGAGCCGATTCTGCGTGCCTGACCCGCGTCAGGGTCAAGACTCGGCCTTCGCCGCCGGTATCCGAGGCCAACCAGAGCTATCCGCCGCTGAGGTAACTTGAGGCGAGCCGTCGATCGAGGGGGGTGTGGTGGGTGGTCGAGATCGAGGGTGGTTGGAATCCGCACGATCTCAGCCAGTCGGTCCCCGTCCACCGGGTCGGTGACCATGTTCTGCGTGGGGTCACGCCGTGGACCCCGACATACCATGCTCTCCTTCGCCACTTGGAGCGCGCCGGCTTCGATGCCAGCCCTCGCGTCGTGGCGGATGGTTTCGATGGCGCCGGTCATGAAGTCCTCAGCTGGATCGAGGGGGACGTCGTCTCTCCACAGCCGTGGGCGGAGCCAGAGGCGGTGCTGACCGAGACCGGCCGCCTGATGCGCCGGCTGCACGAGGCCACCGCATCGTTCACCCCGCCGCCTGACGCGCTGTGGAGTCCCTGGCCGCTGCGCGACTACGGGCCGAACGCCGTGGTGAGCCACTGCAACATCGCCCCGTGGAATCTGGTGATCCGCAATGGGAAGCCGGTCGGTCTCATCGAATGGCGGTACGCCGGACCGACGGATCGGCTCAACGAGATAGCGGTCACAGGCTGGTACTGCGCGCAACTGCATGACGACGACGTCGCCGCACGGGTCGGGCTGCCGGATGCGGACGTGCGCGCCGAATGGCTGAAGGTCTTCCTCGACGGCTACGGCCTGCCCCGGCGCGAGCGCGCCGGTTTGGTGACAAGGATGATCGAGTTCGCGGTCCGGGACACGGCCGGATACGCGCGGTTTCAACAGATCACACCCGAGACCACGGACAGCAGCCATTTGTGGCTCATGTCCTGGCAAATTCGAGCTGCGGACTGGATGCTCCGGCATCGGCAGCTGCTGCAGAATGTTATCGAACGTCCGTGACATCGCGAAGCCAAGCGGTACTCATCTGGCGAGCAGGGTAGTCTTCACCGAAACCATTTGTGTGGAGGTGTGGGCTCGTGGCGCGGCAGGTAATCGAGACTCTGATTGACGACATCGACGGTAAGGCCGCTGACGAGACGGTCAGGTTCGGCCTCGACGGGGTCGACTACTCCATCGACCTCTCGGGCCGGAACGCCAGTAAGCTGCGCTCGCTGCTGTTCCCCTACCAGGAGGCCGGCAGCCGTCTTGGGCGTTCGGGGGCGTCCGCACCCGCACGGCCAGCAGCGGTCGGTGGCGGACGTCGCGCTGGTGGCCGGGATGAGAACAAGGCCATCCGGGAGTGGGCTGCCAAGCAGGGTAAGGAACTGGCGGACCGTGGTCGGATCCCGGCGGCCATCGTGGAGGAGTACCACGCCGCCACCAAATAGCGGTTGGGGATATGGACTGTCGTACTCGTCCGGGACTGACCGCCCGTTAACGGTGCCGTCGATAATCAGCGACGCCGTCGAAACGGTCCGTGCCTACGTTCACCGGCATGTTGATCGCGACGGGATCCGGGCCGTCCGCCCAGGACGACGGCCATGATGCCGCGGATGGGACGCCGGCGCTAGACGGGTGCGGCCGTCCGGTACCGGCACACCTTGTCGGGCGCAGAGCTTTGCTGACGGCGGCCGGGGCCACTGCCGTCGCCTCCTGGACGACCGCGTCGCCGGCCGCCGCGGCGGGATCGGATTCGCGCCACGACAACGGCACCCGCGGGCCGGTGCGACGCCCGTCCCGGGGCCACCACCTGATCCGCGGCGCCGCGTTGGTTTCGGTGGATCCCACCATCGGTAACCAGGCCAAAGCAGATATCGAGGTGCGCGACGGCCGGATCGTCCGGGTTGGACGGGATCTTCGGGCCCCCGGTGCGCGGGTCATCGACGCGTCCCGCATGATCGCCATGCCCGGATTCGTCGAGACGCACTACCACATGTGGAGCGCGCTCGGACGCAACTTCGTCTCCACCGGTTTTGAGTACTTCGCGGCGAAGGCGGCGACCGTGGCCGCGTACCAGCCGGACGACTTCTACGACAGCGTGCTGCTCGGTCTGGTCGAATGCGCGAACGCGGGCGTCACCACGGTCAACAACTGGGCCCACAACGTCCGTGGACCGGAATACGCCGACGCCGAGCTGCACGCCCACGCCGACGGCCTGGTGCGGGCACGCTACTCGTACGGGCATCGCGACGGTCAGCCGGCCACCCAACCGATCGACTTCGCCGACATCGACCGCGTACGGGCCAGCTGGTTCGGTCCGAAGTCACCCTTCGACGGGCTGGTGCACCTGGGCGTCAACCTTCGCGGCCCCGGCCAGCTGGACAACTTCCTCGCCGAGATGGCACAGGTACGAAAGCGCGGGCTGCCCATCTCCGTTCACGCGGGCCAAGGCCCAACCAGCGCGGTACGTGCCGCGAACCTGGAGAGGATGGGGTTTCTCGGCCCGGACTTCCTGCTCTGTCACGCGTTGCCGTTCGACGAGGCAGACCGGCAGGCGATGGTACGCACCGGCGCGCCGGTGAGCTTCGCCGTTCATTCCGAACTCCGGCTCGGCACCGCCGGCGGCTTCCACGGCCAGCTGCTACGGATGTTGGCCGCCGGGATCACCGTCTCGCTCTCCTTCGACGCGTCCTCGCTCGCCCCGATCAACATGTTCGAGTCGATGAACGTGGCCTGGAACCTGGGTATCCCCCACGTCGGCACCGACACGGCTCAGCTTCCGGCGGTCGTCTTCCGGCAGGCGATCGAGATGGCCACGATCAACGGCGCCCGCGCGCTCGGCCTGGACGCGGTGACCGGGTCGATCACCCCGGGCAAGCGAGCGGACATCATCCTGCTCCGCGCCGACGACATCAACATCGCACCGATCGGAGATCTGGAGTCCACTGTGGTCCGATCGGCCACCCCGGCCAACATCGACACTGTCCTGATCGACGGACGGATCGTCAAACAAGACCGGGAGATGGTCAGCCACGACGTCGGCACGGTGGTCCGCAACGCCGCAGCGGCCGCGCACGCCGTCCGGACGCGGGCCGGTGGGATCCTGACGCCGGCCACATCGACGCCTCCCCGGTTCTGATCGAGCGACGGGGCGTCACGTGGAATCACCTCCACGTTAGGATCACTCACCGTAACGATGCCGAAACGATGCAGTTTCGATGAAGGCGGCCTTCTCTACTGGAGGCATGGCCGCGCGGGACACTGACGAGGTACGGAGGGCTGCCCGGCGGAGCGATCCGCCGGGCAGCCCTAGCGACATGTCGACCGGAAGGTCAGACCCACTCGACCGAGCTGGCCCTGTTGTCCATCGCTCCGCCGCTCCAGTTTGTGTTGACCCGGGCGCCGCCCGCCGGACGGTTCGGCAGGTCGTAGTAGATGCCCTGGCACTGCCCGAATGCTTGCGCCGAGCTGAAAACGTTGTCGTTGGTGAGCTGGTTGATGAGCCAGTCGACGTCGGCGTTGGTGTCGCAGTCGGTCGCGGCTTGGTGGACGCTGCTCGAGCCGCTGAAGCCAGTATTGAAGTAGGAGATGCCGATGACCACGGCCATGATGCCGATGCCGCCGGACGCCGGGGCGGCGGCGCGCGCCTTGGCGTAGCCGGCGTCGAGCTGCTGCTGGGTCACCTGGGTCGCGTTCGCGGGCAAGCGAACGGCGCCGGACGTCGCGTGCGCGACCGATTCGGCGAAGGTGGCGAAGCAGGCCGCGGCGGCCGGGGTGCGGACGCTGCCCGCGGGGGTGGCCTGCACCACGCAGTGTGGGGTCGCCGCCGTGCGGACCGACGAGATGTGAGCGGTGGCCGGCGCCGCGCTGGCCGGAACGGCTACGGCGACGACCGCCAGCCCGAGGAGGGTCGCGTTCAGCGTACCGATGATGCGTCGCATTTCGATCTCCAATCAGAATGCCTTAACGGTCCTAAATAGATTTAGTCGAGATTGGGTTGTCCGGCACCACAGAACGCCAGACTCAAAACAACTCAGATCAATGAGCCGGAGGTTGCCATGCCCCGTCCGGAACGCCCGTTGGATCCGCAGGGCGGCGTGATTTCAACGTTTGCGGCAGCGCTACGGCGACTGCGGGAGCGCGCCGGTGACCCCGGATATCGGACGCTGGCGGCCCGCGCGCACTACTCCGCCACGACCCTGTGCGAGGCCGCCGGGGGCCGGCGGATGCCCAACCTCGCGGTGACACTGGCTTACGTACGGGCGTGCAGCGGCGATGTGGCCGAATGGGAGACTCGATGGCGCACAGCGACCGCGCAATTGTCCATGTTGGACGAGGCATCGACGTTGGACGGAGCGTCGACGTTGGACAGAGCGTCGACGTTGGACAGAGCATCGACGATCGGGCCGGATATGATCGCGGTCCGATGCGTCTGCCGCGACGATGGTGAGCGTCCGGCACCGATCCCGGCCGAGTTTGAGATCGTCGTTCGCTGGACCATCGAGGTCAAGCCGCACGCGTCAGGTCCGGTCGTGATATCGCGACTCGTTCCTGGACTGGGGGCATGACGATAATCACCCCCGAGCCACCATCGGCTGGTGCGCCCGCCCGCACTGTGCCACACTCGGTCTCCACAGTTCTAGAACTCTTAGCTGAAGTATAGAACTCTCCAGGAGGGTGTCATGGGCGAGGTCGAGGTGCGGCAGCGGCCCGGGTTGATGGGCGACCCGTCGGCGCGCGGCCGGTTCGGCGAGTTCGGGGGCGGCTACGTCCCCGAGTCGCTGGTGCCGGCGTGCCGGGAGGTGGCGGAGGCGTTCCGCGACGCGTGGGCGGACCCGGGCTTCCGGGGCACCCTCGCGACGTTGCTGGCCGCGCACGCCGGCCGGCCGACGCCGTTGACGCCGGCCTGGCGGCTGTCGGCCGAACTGGGCGTCAACCTGCTGCTCAAGCGCGAGGATCTGGCCCACACCGGCTCGCACAAAATCAACAACGTGCTGGGGCAGGCGTTGCTGGCCCGGCGGATGGGCCGCGCCCGGCTCATCGCCGAGACGGGTGCCGGCCAGCACGGCGTCGCGACCGCGACCGCCGCCGCGCTGCTCGGCCTCGGGGCGACCGTGTTCATGGGCGAACGCGACATCGAGCGGCAGGCGCTCAACGTGGTCCGGATGCGGGTCCTGGGTGCCGAGGTGGTTCCGGTCCGGACGGGCAGCCGCACCCTCAAGGACGCCACCAGCGAGGCGATGCGGCACTGGGTCGGCGCGACCGCGGACTCGTACTACTGCGTGGGCTCGGTCGTGGGTCCGCACCCCTACCCGTGGATGGTGCGGGAGTTCCAGCGGGTCATCGGCGACGAGGCGCGCCGGCAGTGCGCGGCCGAGTTGGGCAGCGGCGTGCCCGACCACGTGGTGGCGTGCGTGGGCGGCGGCTCCAACGCCGCGGGCACGTTCGCCGGGTTCGTCGACACGTCCGCCCGGCTGGTCGGCGTCGAGGCGGTGGGCGGCGCCGGCGCGAGCCTCGGCCGGGTCGGCGTGCTGCACGGCGCGCGGTCGCTGTTCCTGCAGGACGGCGAGGGCCAGATCAACGAGGCGCACTCGGTCGCCGCCGGGCTTGACTATCCCGGCGTCGGACCGGAGCACGCCCACCTGCGCGACCTCGGCCGGGCGCGGTACGAGACGGTCACCGACGCCGAGGCGGTCGACGCCGCGGTGCGGTTGGCCAGGGCGGAGGGCATCATTCCGGCGCTCGAGTCGGCGCACGCGGTGGCCTGGGTGATCCGCGCGGCCGGCACCGGCGAGCTCCCGCCGGGGACGACGGTGCTGCTGACCCTGTCCGGGCGCGGCGACAAGGACACCGCGGCCCTGATGGAGCTGATGTGACGCGCGAAACGGGCCGCCTCGAAGCACACCTGCGTAGCCGCCGGGACGCCGGTCGCAGCCTGCTGATGCCCTACCTCACCGGTCAGCTCACCGCGAACTGGACCGACCACCTGCGGGCGTTCGCCGACGCGGGTGCCGACGCGATCGAGGTCGGTCTGCCTTTCTCCGATCCGACGCTCGACGGCGTCACCGTTCAGGAGGCCTCCGAGGCGGCATTGGCCCACGGCGCGACCGCGCACGGCATCCTCGCCGAGCTCGCCCGCCTCGCCGCCGACCTGCCGCCGCTGGTCGTGAGCACCTACGGCAACCTCGCGCTGCGCGACGGCCCGGACCGGTTCGGCGCGGCGCTCGGTACCGCGGGCGTCACCGGCCTGATCGTGCCCGACCTGCCGCTCGACGAGGTCGACGAGCTGGCGGCCGGCACCGCGGCCGCGGGCGTCGACCTGGCCCTCCTCGCCGCACCTTCGACGCCGCGCCCGCGGCTGGACGAGATCGGGCGGCGCAGCCGCGGCTTCGTCTACGCGGTGTCGGTGATGGGCACGACGGGGGAACGGGCGGAGCTGGCCGGCTCGGCGGCGGACCTCGTCGCGCGGATCCGGGCCGGCACGGACCTTCCGGTGCTGCTGGGCTTCGGCGTGTCGACGCCGGAGCACGCGGCGGCGGCCGCCCGCAGTGCCGACGGTGTCATCGTCGGCGCGGCGGTCGTGCGCCGCATCCTCGACGGGGCGACCCCGGCCGACGTCGCGGCGTACCTCGCTAGAATGCGCCGAGCGCTTGACGAGGAGGACGGCCCGCTGTGACCCGTGGTTCCCGTGTCTGAGGCAAGGTCCGGGGCGAGGTACCGGGCCATCGCCGCCGACCTCGCCGCGAAGATCCGGGCCGGCCACTACGCACCGGGCGAGGCGCTCCCCGCGCAGCGGGACCTGAGTGCCGCGTACGGGGTCACGTTGATGACGCTGCGGCAGGCGCTGCGGCAGCTCAGCGACGACGGGCTGATCGTCCAGCGGCCGGGCCTCGGGACGTTCGTCGCCCCGCCGCACCTGGCCTACCAGTTGGGCGCGCTCCAGAGCCTCGCCGACGACCTGAAGAAGCAGGGCCACGACGTGCGCACCGTCGTGCTCGCCCGCACGGTTCGGCGTGCGCCGGCGTCCGTCGTCACCCGGTTGCGGATCCGCGCCGCGGACACCGCGCTACGGCTGGAACGGCTGCGCCAGTTCGCCGGGCGGCCCGCGGTCCATCAGGTGTCCTGGGTCCGCCAGCCGTACGCCGACCAGATCCGTGACCACGACTTCGGCGCGGTCTCGTTGTACGGCGCGCTCGCGGACGCCGGTGTGGCCGTCGCCCGCGCCACCGAGACGATCCGGCCCGGCACCCTCGCCGCGACCACCGCCCGGCACCTCCAGGAGGCTGCCGGCAGCCCCGTGTTCGTCAGCGACCGGGTCACGTACACGCTCGACGGCACGGCGGTCGTCGTCGACCGGGCCACGATCCTCGGCAGCATGATGGAGATCCGCACCGAGCGCGCCGCGACTGGCTCGTCCCTGAACTGGGGCGCCGCCTAGAACAGGGCCCTACCGCGTCGGCGAGATCGCCTGGCGGACCGCACGATCACCGTGCGGGTCGGCGCGGCGGAGGTAGCGCCGCAGACCCTCAGGCGTTGAGGTATGCCAGTACGGCGAGGACGCGGCGGTTGTCGTCGTCGGAGGGCGGCATCTCGAGTTTGGTGAGGATGTTGTTGATGTGTTTGCTCACGGCTTTCTCGGTGATGCGGAGGTGGGCCGCGATCGCGGCGTTGGAGCGGCCCTCAGCCATGACCCCGAGCACTTCACGCTCCCGGCTGGTGAGTACCGCCAGTGGCTCACGGCGGACGAGCAGTTGTGAGATCACTTCGGGGTCCATAGCGGTGCCACCGGCGGCTACCCGGCGGACCGCGTCGACGAACTCCTCGACGTCGGAGACGCGATCTTTGAGCAGATAGCCCACACCGCCGTCCGGGGTGCTGAGCAGTTCGCGGGCGTACATGGGCTCGACGTGCTGGGAGAGCATGAGGATCGGCAGACCCGGCAGGTGCGCTCGGGCCGCGATCGCGGCTTGCAGTCCTTCGTCGGTGAACGTCGGCGGGAGCCGGACGTCGATGATCGCGACCTGGGGCTTGTGTGCGATCAGGGCGGGCAGCAGGGCCGGGCCGTTGTCGATGGTCGCGACGACGTCGAAGTCGAACGCCTGCAGCAGGCGGGTCAGTCCGTCGCGGAGGAGGGCGTGGTCCTCGGCGATGACAACGCGCACGGCAGCTCCATGGTGATGACGGTGGGCCCCCCGGGCGGGCTCGACAGTGTCATCGTGCCATCGAACGCGGCGAGGCGGCGTTCGATACCGTGCAACCCGGTGCCGGCGGCGGGGTCGGCGCCGCCCGCGCCGTCGTCGGTAACCACCATGGTCAGCACACCGTCCGCGTGCCTCATGGACACCGATCCGGAGTGGGCCCGGCTGTGCCGGATCATGTTGGTCAGCGCTTCGGCGACGGCGAAGTACGCGGCGGACTCGACGGGCGTGTCCGGTCGTCCAGGCAGGGCGATGTCGACCGCGATCGGGACCGGCAGGCTGAGCGCCAGTGCGCGGACCGCGCCGCCGAGTCCACGTTCGGCGAGTACCGGTGGGTGGATGCCGCGGACGAGGTGCCGCAGCTCGACCAGCGCCATACCGCTGGACTCGCGCGCTTCGGCGAGCAGCTTGTGTGCCTGGGCCGGGTCGCGGTCGATGAGGGTGTCGGCCAGGCCGAGCACCATTCTCAGCGCGACGAGGCGGGCCTGGACGCCGTCGTGCAGGTCACGTTCGATGCGGCGCAGCTCCGCCGCTTGGGCGTCCACCGTGTCAGCGCGGGTGAGGGTCAGCTGGGTGACGCGCAGCCGGAGTGCGGCAGCCGTGGTGGGCGCGAGGAAGAGCCGGGCGAAGAGGGCATCGACGCGGCGCAGCCACGGCGCCAGCCACAGGCCCGCGACGAGGATGACGGCGCCTTGCGGTAGGCAGAGCAGACCTTCGGCGAACGTGTCGATGGACCAGACGACGCCGTAGCCGTACCAGCCGGTGCCCAGCCAGATCCACAACGGGGTCAACGTCAGACCCGCCAGGCCGTACAGCGGCACGACCACCGCGGCCGATCCGAGCGCGAAACCGACGATCGCGCCGGGCAGGAGCCAGGCAAGGTCACGCCAGGTGGCCGGGTCCGTCACGATCCACCGGAAACGCTGCCAGCTGCCGGCCATGGCCCGTTCCGGGGGCGGATGGTACGGGCGGGTCACCAGGACACCGGTCCGTGAGGCGCGTCTGCGCTCGAGGTCGGCGCGCATCCGGACCAGCGTCATCGTCCACGGCGCCAGCGCCAGGCCGAGGAACGGCACCGGTGCCAACGCCAACGCGACGACCGACACGGCGAGTAGCGGGATATTGGTGAACGCCAGACCGACCGCGGCCAGGCCGCCGAGCACGGAGCGCACACCGCGCCTCACCCATCGGCCCGGCGATGCACCGGTCTCACGGATCTCCACAGGTCATATAGTGCCCGCCGGTGGGCGGGTCAATGGTGGTGCTAGCACCACCGGGCCGCAGGTCATAGCGCTCCTGACGATCCGGACGTCACAGGGTTCGATAGAAACATGACGATCACCATGCCGCCGTCGGGAACGACGGCGACCGGCAGCGACTTCGCCGTGCTGTCCCGCCGGATCAACGGCGAGGGGCTGATGCGGCGCCGGCCCGCCTACTACATCGCGCGGCTGAGCGTCGTCACGCTCATGTTCCTCGGCGGTTGGACCGCGTTCTTCCTCATCGGCTCCTCCTGGTGGCAGATGATCACGGCCGCGTTCCTCGCCGTCACCTTCGCCCAGGTCGGGCTCGTGGCGCACGACCTGGCACACCGCCAGGTGTTCCGCACCAAGCGTCCCAGCGAGGTCGCCGGGCGGCTCGCGGGAAACCTCGGCATCGGGATGAGCTACGGCTGGTGGATGGACAAGCACACCCGTCACCACAACAACCCCAACCACGACGACCTCGATCCGGACGTAGCGCCCGAGGTGCTCATCTGGGCCACGAAGTCGGCCCTGGGCAGGCGCGGGCTGAAGGGCTTCGTCACCCGGCACCAGGCCGTACTGTTCTTCCCACTGCTCACCCTGCTCGCCGCCGACCTGAAGGTCTCCAGCGTCAGGGCCTTGCGCGATGGCACGGTCAAGCGCCCCCGCCTGGAAGGCACGCTGCTGATCCTGCACGCCGTCGGCTACCTTTCCGCACTGCTGATCGTCCTGTCACCGCCGCAGGCCATCGCCTTCCTGCTCCTGCACCAGGCGCTGTTCGGCGTATACCTCGGCATGACGTTCGCGCCCAACCACAAAGGCATGCCGCACCCGACCGGCGACGAGGACTACCTGCGCAAGCAGGTGCTGACCTCGCGCAACGTCCGCGGCGGCTGGCTGATCGACGTGGCGCTCGGCGGCCTGAACTACCAGATCGAGCACCATCTGTTCCCTGCCATGCCAAGCTCCAACCTGCGCAAAGCGCAGCCGATCGTGCAGGCATACTGCGCCGAAATCGGCGTCGCCTACGAACAGACCAGCCTCATCGCTTCCTACCGCCAAGCCCTGCGACACCTGCACCAGGTGGGCGCACCAGCCCGCGCCGAACACCGGGCCCGCTGAGCGCGGGGTGACGCGTGGCGACGGTGTCAGAAGCAGGTGCCGCAGGTCGGATCCATGCCCTTGCCGTCCGGTGGGTACACGCTGCCCGCGTACGGTTCGAGGCGGTGGAGCTCCTTGGCGACCAGGGGATCGTTGACATCGATCCGTTCCGTTCTGGCGGTTGTGCGGTCCTCCGCGACGGTCACCCGGACGCACGCGATGCGCGAGTGTTCGCCGGCCAGGACGCAGACGCCGTCCTCACCGGGTGACGTCCCCACGACCGCGGCGCCGAACTCGCGACTCACGCCGACGTCCGCGAAATCGAACAGCCGGACGTTGAACCCCTGTGAGTAGCCGGTCTCTCCGCCCGCCGGGTAGACGGCGATGCGAACGCCGCCGCCGGCGACCGCCGGTGCGCACTGCACGGCCTCCCCGGAGATGACGAACCAGGCCACCGACCTGTCCCGAACGGCGTTGCCCAGGGTGGCGGTGGCGCACGGCGCCATGGTCCACGGCACCGGGTCCGCCAACGCGGGTGCGGGGCCGGCAAGCGTGGCGGTCAGGGCCGCGACGAACATGGCCGCGGTGAGGCGAAGCATCAGGACTCCTCCGATTCTCGGGTGGTCGACCGGCCCACGTCGGGCACCGGCACGGCGTGGGCGGCGCCCAGGACCAGGGCGAGCTGGAAGCGGTTGGCCACGCCGAGGCGGTCCATCAGGGCGCGCAGCGTGTAGACGACGGTGCGGCGGCTCAGACCAAGCTCGGCGGCGGCCGCGGCCTCGCTGTGGCCGGCGCTGAGCAGGGAGACGATGGCCTGTTCCCGGGCAGTGAGCATGATGGCGGGCACCTCGTGCTGGTTGATATCGCGGGCGCTGCCCCAAAACCGGTAGAACAGCTGGGTCAGCTGCGCCACCGCCTCCTGGTCGGTGAGGACCACCGCGCCGGCGTCGAAGTTGGCGGGGTCCGCCGGGAGCAGAGCCGCGCGCCGGTCGAACACCATCAGCTTCAACGGCAGCGAGGCGGCCTCCCGGTGCTCGGCGCCGCCCGCCAGCGGCTCGGCGTGGCTGCCGTCCAGCGGCGCGGGCGTGAGCGTGCGCAGCCGCACGCCGCGGGCCAGCAGTGACCGGTCCAGCGGCGTGGCCGCCGCGGCCGCGTCCGCGCTGAACACGTCCTCCGTGTTGATCGTCAGGTGCTCGCAGCGCTCGACGGCGACCAGCTCGGCGATGCGGCCGCGGGCGGCCGCCCGGCTCGGCAGCCGGCACACCGAGTCCGCCGGGAGCCGGTCCAGGTGCAGGCCGGACACCGCGGCCAGGTGCCGCTGGAGTTTCGCGCTCCACAACTGCGGGGTGCGCCGCTGCCGCAGCATCGACACCACCCGGTCGCCGGCGACGGGATGCCAGTACCGGGTGCAACCCTCGACCCGGATGCGCACCGCGCCGACGTCTGCCAGCTCGTCCAGCGCCCGGTCGATCCGCCGGGACTCGACCCCGAGCCGGCGGGCCAGCGCCTGCGCCGTGTCCGCTCCCTGCAGGGCGAGCGCTCGGTACGCCAGGTCCGCGTGTGCCGACAGGCCCCAGCGGCTCAAGGACGGCACCACCTCACGTTGGGCGATCACCACGTTGTCGCCTCCCCCATGACAACTCCACGAAGACTGAACCGCGTCCAGGTCACCGGCGCCAGCCCCGGACGCCGATTCCTTGCTCATGTGCGCAACGAGCTCCACGGTTGCGCGCCTGCGCAACCGATCCGCACCCGTTCTCGACAGCCGCGGCGACCGGATGGCGGAATGCTCGCAACGACCTGGGGAGGTCTGCATGGCGCGCAAGGCTGGTGCCCGGTGGTTGGCGACGTCGGTCGCGATTTCGGTGGTGTTGTCGACGGGGTGCTCGGCGGTGGCCCGCGCCGCGCCGGACGAGCCGCGAAGGACCAGCGCCGCGGCGCCCGGTCGCGCGCCCGAACAGCGCTGGGGTGCCGCCACCGCGGTGAACGGCCCGGACGGGAAATCCCGGAACACCCACGTGCCGAAGTCGGTGCGCGGGCGGTACCCGACCACGGCGCTGCCGCAGCGGCCGTCCGTCCGGAACAAGGCGTCGGTGGTGCGCCCGCCGGCTCGCGAGTTCACCGGGTTCGACCGCCGGACCAGCCGGTTGCGCACCCCGGCGCACGCGACCGAGCGCGTCTACGACAACGCCGACGGCACGCAGACCACCGAGTTCTCCGTTCAGGTGGACCAGAGCGCCGGGCCGCCGGTGGACAGCTACGCCGGCGAGATGATGAACGTCGCCGGCGGTGGCTCCGCCGCGAGCCCGTCGGAACTCAAGGTCGGCCGGGTCGACGGCACCGACAATGCGTCGTACGTGAAGTTCGGCGTCAGCGGGCTGCGCAACCACACGGTCTACGGCGCCGCGCTGGTCGCCACCAACTTCGACGCGCCGTCCTGCCGGGCCCGGCCGGTGACCGTGCACCCGGTGACCCAGGCCTGGACGGCCGGCAGCGGCTACCGGTACCCGGGGCCCTCGGTCGGTGCGGCCCTGGCCAGCCGGTCCTTCGCGTACGGCTACGTGGCCTTCGGCGAGGGCGCGTCCCGGTGCCCGGCCACCCCCGAGATGATCGACCTCGGTGTGGCCGGCAGCCGGCTGGTGCAGGGCTGGGCCAACGGCGAGCAAGCCAACAACGGCCTCTCGATGCGCGCCTCGACCAGCGACTCGCAGGCCTGGAAGCGATTCGGCGGCGCCGGCGCCAACCCGCCGAAGCTGTACGTGACGCACACCCCGTACAACGCCACCTACGCCATCCCGAAGCCGACGCCGGATCCGGCGGTGACCCGTAACCAGGACGGCAAGGTCCAGGTGACGGTCACCAACCTGGGCGCGGAGGCGTGGGCGCCCGGCGACTACTACCTGGCCTACCGCGCGTACGACGCGGACAGCGGCGAGGCGGTCACCCAGCAGCGGTCGGCGAACCTCACCGGCACGGTCGCCCGCGGCGCCACGGTCACCCTCGAGGCCACGATCAAGGCGCTGGAGCCGGGCGACTACCTGCTCGATTTCACGATGGTCCGTACGGGTGGCGCGGTCTTCACCGACCACCAGGTGCCGCCGGGCCGGATCATGCTGCAGGTCTTCGACGTGCCGCCGGTGGCGCAGGAGATCTACCCGCCGCACGGATACCAGACGCCGACGCTGACGCCGCTGCTGTGGGCGAAGGGCGTGGACGTCGACGCGCCGCCCGGATCCGCGCTGCAGTACAAGTTCGAGGTCTGCGACAAGCCCGCCACCGGCGCCCCGACCGGCTGCACCGGCTCCGGCTACCAGTCCAAGCAGTCCTGGGCGGTGCCGGCGGGACGGCTGGTGTGGAGCAAGGAGTACGTCTGGCGGGCGTACATCAAGGATGCCGCCAACGAGACGATCACGCCGGACCTGGCGCTGATCGCCGCGGTGCCGCAGCCCGAGGTCACCTCGCGGATCGCCAACGCGCCCTACGCCAGCCAGGACACCGAGTTCGACGCCCAGGTCGGCAACTACCGCACCGCCGCGCTCGACGCCACCGTGGCGACGACCGGCCCCGAGCTCAACCTCAGCCGCACCTACAACAGCCTCGACCCGCGCACCGACTCCGCGTTCGGCGCCGGGTGGAGCTCGCGGTACGACATGAAGGTCGTCCCGGACGAGGACGGCTCGGGCAACGTCGTGGTCCGCTACCCGGACGGCCAGGCCGTCCGGTTCGGCAAGAATCCCGACGGCACGTTCGCCGCGCCGCCCGGCCGCACGGCCCGGCTCACCGCCGACGGCACCGCCTGGACCCTGCAGGACCGCTCCGGCACGAAGTACCAGTTCGCGCTGGCCGGCGCCGGCGCGACCAGCAACCTGACCAAGATCACCGACATCGCCGGCCGGTCCGTGACGCTGACCTACACCAGCGGCAGGGTCTCCCGGGCGCAGGCATCGGGCAGCGCCGGCCGGTCGCTGCGCTTCACCTGGGCCGGCAACCACATCGACTCGGTGAGCACCGACCCGGTCGACGGCACCGCGTTGACCTGGCGGTACACGTACACCGGCGACGCGCTGACCAAGGTCTGCCCGCCGGCCTCGGCGACCGCCTGCACGCTCTACGAGTACGGCAGCGGTTCGCACTACCGCAGCACCGTGCTGGACGCGAAGCCCGAGTCGTACTGGCGGCTCGGCGACCCGGCCGGCGCGACGGGCGCGGCCAGCGCGATCGCGGTCAACCTCGGCAAGGACAACGGCACCTACCGCAACGTGACGGCCGGCGCGGCCGGCGCGATCGCCGGCGCCGGCGACGGCGCGGCCGCCTTCAACGGCGTGAACTCGCAGATCGAGCTGCCCAAGGGCACGGTCAAGAAGAGCCGCGACGCGGCCGTCGAGGTGTGGTTCAAGGTCGGCCCGACGCAGACCGGCGGGCCGCTGATCGGATACCAGGACAAGGCGTTGGGCACGGCGCCCGGCGTCGGCGTCCCGGCCCTCTACACCGGCACCGACGGCCTGCTGCGCGGGCAGTTCGCCACCGGCACGATCAACCCGATCACCTCCTCGGTGCGGGTCTGGGACGACGCCTGGCACCACGCCGTGCTGTCGGTCATCGGCACCACGCAGACGCTCTACCTGGACGGCGTCAAGGTCGGCGAGCGCACCGGCCAGGCCATCGAGCACTCCGACCTGACCATGAACCAGATCGGCGCGGCCGCGGCCAGCACACCCGCCTCCTGGCCGGGCTGGGGCGGCACGGCGCAGCGCTCGTTCCAGGGCACGATCGACGAGGTCGCGCTCTACTCGCACCCGCTCGGGCCCGCCGCGGTCCAGGCGCACCACCGGGCCGGCACCGCGCCCGCCACGCAGCTCACCAAGGTGATCCTGCCCAGTGGCCGGATCGGCGCCGAGGTCACCTACGACGTCGCGGTCGACCGGATCAAGGAGTACACCGACGACAACGGCGGCGTCTGGAAGATCGGCGTGCCGGCCGTCTACGGCAACGACTCCGACCTGCGGCGCAGCATCCAGGTGCTGGACCCGGCGGGCCGGCCGAACCTGTACGAGTACGACGCGCTGGCCGGCCGCCTGCTGCGTTCGGGCACCCCGCTCGGCCTGGAGACCCGGCCCGAGGACACCGGCATCCCGGACCCCGACCCGCCAACCGAGCCGACGCCGGTCTGCTCACGCCCCGACCCGCAGGACCCCGCGTTCTGCACGATCATCCCGGGCAACGCCGGCGGGCCGGTCTTCGTGCGGCACACGCTCGACGGCCTCGCCGTGCGCAGCTTCGAATACGACGACAAGGGCAACCAGAGCAAGGTCGTCAACGAGAACGGCTTCGCGGTCGAGATGAAGTACGACGACCGCGGCAACGTCACCGAGCGGAAGACCTGCCGGGACGCGAGCACCTGCTTCACCGCGTACTCGAAGTATCCGGCCTCGCCGGCCGACCCCTACGATCCGCGCAGCGACCTGGTCACCGAGCAGCGCGACGGCCGCTCGGCCAGTGCCACGGACAACACCTACCGCACCGGCTACACCTACCACTTCACCGGCCAGCTCGACGTGCAGACCAACCCGGACGGCAGCACGGTCGACCACGCGTACGCCAACGGCACCGAGCCGGCCGTCGGCGGCGGGACCGTCCCGGCCGGGATGCTGCTCAGCACGCTCGACGCGCGGCAGAAGGCCACCCGGTACGCGTACTTCCCCAACGGTGACCTGGCGCGGGTGACCCTGCCGTCCGGGCTGGTCACCGAGTACACCTACGACGCGATCGGCCGCAAGATCACCGAGAAGGTGCTCTCCGACGCCTATCCGAGCGGCCTGACCACCACGTACGCCTATGACACCAACGGCCGGATCCGGTCGGTGACCCAGCCGGCCACCACCGACGCGGTCACCGGCGTGCGGCACCAGCAGCAGGTGGTCAACGAGTACGACGCCGACGGCAACACCACCAAGGTCACCATCTCGGACCTGCTCGGCGGCGACGCGGCGCGGGTCACCACCACCGAGTACGACGAGCACAGCCATCCGGTGCTGGTCACCGACCCGGAGGGCGGCCAGACCAGCTACGCCTACGACCGGTTCGGCAACCGGGTGTCGATGGTCGACGCGGGTGGCAACCGTTACGACTACGCGTACACGGCGCGCAACAAGACCGCGGAGATCCGCCTGCGCGGCTGGCGCGGCGACCCGGAGGGCGCACCCGGCACCGGTGACCGTGACTACCTGGTGCTGCACGCCTACTCCTACGACCACGCCGGGCGGCTGGCCAGCGACACCGACGCCATGGGCCGCCGGCTCGAGTACGGCTACTACCGCGACGACCTGCTGCACAAGGTCACGCTCAAGAAGTTCCACGACCCCAACGGCGCGACCCGCGACTACGTGATCGAGGAGAACACCTACAACGGCGCCGGGCACCTGGTCAAACGGGTCGCGGGCAACGGCACCAAGGTCACCACACACGCCGTCGACCGGGTCGGCAAGGTCACCGAGACCGTCGAAGATCCCGACGGGCTGCGCCGGACCAGCACGTTCGCCTTCGACCTCAACGGCAACGTCACGCGCACCACGATGACCGGCCGGCCGTCGAACGTCCCGGGCATCGGCACCCAGCCGTCCGACCAGGTCGACTACGAGTACGACGACGCCGGCAACGTCCGCACGGAGACCATCACCGCGGGCCCGGACACCCGGGTCACCTCGTACACGTACGACCAGCGCGGCCTGCGCACCTCGGCGACCGATCCGAAGAACGCCACCACCGACTACGACTACGACGAGGCCGGGCGGCTGGTCAAGGTCACCGGGCCGGCGGTCACGGCGGAGGACGCCGACGGCACCTCGGCCTCGACGCGTCCGGTCGCGGTGGCCGGCTTCGACACGTACGGGGCGCAGACCTCGTCGCGTGACCCGCTCGGGCGGGTCAGCCGTTCCGTGTACGACCGGCTCGGGCGCCCCGTGCAGTCGATCGCGCCCGCCTACCTGCCGCCGGGCCCGTCGCAGACGATCACCCCGATCACCGCCACCACCTACGACCCGCTCGGCAACGTCACGTCGGTGACCGAACCTGGCGGCGCGGTCACCCGGTTCACCTACGACCAGCTCAGCCGGCTGGTCGTACGCGACGAGCCGGGCGAGACCAACGACCAGCGGGCACTGAGCCGGTTCACGTACACCCGGACCGGCCAGCCGCTGTCCACCACCGGGCCGACCGGGGCCCGCACGGAGTCCACATACGACGATCTCGACCGCCCGGTGAGCAGCACCCAGATCGAGCGGTACCCGCAGGCCGGTGTCTTCACCGGCACGGTGACCTACGACGACGCGGGCAACGCCCGCGCGGTGACCGCGCCCAGCGGTGCCACCACGCGCAGCGAGTTCGACGCGCTGGGCCAGCTGACCAAGACCACGTCCGCGGCGGGAGTGGTGCGGCGGTACGGGTACGACTACACCGGCCGCCAGGTGTACGAGGAGGACGGCAAGGGCCGCGTCACCCGGGTCGCCTTCAACCAGTTCGGCGACAAGACCTCGGAGAGCGACCTGCTCGGCGAGGACGTCCTGCGCACGCAGACCTACGCCTACGACGTGTCCGGCAACCTGGTCGGCGCGACCGATCCCGACCAGCACACCACCCGCTTCGAGTACGACGCGGCCGACCGGCTGGTGAAACAGATCGAGCCGGTCAGCGCCGACCACTCGATCACCACGTCCTTCGGGTACGACGCGGCGGGCAACCGCACCCGCTACACCGACGGGCGCGGGAACGTGACCCGGTACTCGTACAACACCCTCGGCCTGCCGGAGTCGGTGGTCGAGCCGTCCACCGCCGCGCACCCGGCCGCCGCCGACCGCACCTGGACGGTCGGGTACGACGCCGACGCCCAGCCCGTGCGGCTCACCGCGCCCGGCAACGTGGTGCGGGCCCGGACCTACGACGCCGCGGGCCGGTTGCGCGCCGAGACCGGCGCCGGCGCCGAGGCGGCCACCACCGCCCGCACCCTCGGCTACGACCTGGCCGGGCAGCTCACCACGGTCAGCGCGCCCGGCGGCACCAACACCTACAGCTACAACGACCGCGGCGATCTGCTCAACGCCGCGGGACCGTCCGGCAACGCCTCGTTCGCCTACGACAACGACGGGCTGCTCACCGGCCGCACCGACGCCGCCGGCACCGCCACGTTCGGCTACGACCGCGGGCGGCTCAAGACCGTCACCGACGGTTTGACCGGCACGACGCAGACCCTCGGGTACGACGCGGCGGGCGCTCTGCAGAGCGTCGACTACGGCGGCGGGCGGACGCGGGCGCTCACCTACGACGACTACGGGCAGTTGGCGTCGGACACCGTGCGCAGCGCCGGGAACGCGGTGGTCGCGTCGGTGTCCTACGGCTACGACGCCAACGGCCATGTGGTCCGCAAGACCACGGCCGGGACGGCGGAGGCCGGGGACAACCGCTACGAGTACGACTGGGCCGGGCGGCTCACCGCGTGGATCGGGCCGGGCGGGCGCACCGCCTACGAGTGGGACGACTCCGGCAACCGGACCAAGGCGGGGACCAAGACCGCCACCTTCGACGAGCGCAACCGCTTGCTCTCCGACGGCGATTACACGTACCAGTACACCGCGCGGGGTTCGCTCAAGTCGCGGACGAGTTCCGGGCTGGCCGAGCAGTACTCGTTCGACGCCTTCGACCGGCTGGTGTCGTCGGAGGGGCAGGACTACACGTACGACGGGCTGGACCGGGCGGCGGCGCGTAACGGGGTCGCGTTCACCTACGCGGGCGCCGAGGACGACCCGGTGGCGTACGCCAGCGAGAGGTACGGCCGCGGCGCCGGCGGCGAGCTGCTGTCCACCGCGGTCGGCACGGCCAAGCGGCTGACGGTGGCGGACGCTCACGGCGACATCGTGGCCGAGCTGGATCCGACCGCACCCCACGCGTCCGCGCCGGCCGGATCGACGGCGTACGACCCGTTCGGCGAGCGGATCGCCTCCGCTTCCCGGACCAGCAGCGTCGGCTTCCAGGGCGACTGGACCGACCCGGATACCGGCCAGGTCGACATGGGCGCGCGCTGGTACCAGCCCGGCACCGGCACGTTCACCTCCCGCGACAGCGTCAACTACAGCGCCGGCGACTCGGTCCTGGCCAACCGGTACACCTACGGTGCGGGCGCGCCGCTCGACTACAGCGACCCCGACGGCCACTGGCCCAAGTGGATCCGCAAGGCGGCCAACATCGTCAAGTCGGTGGCCACCACGGTCTACAACGCGGCCGCGACCGTGGCGAGCGCGGCCTGGTCGGCGGTGAAGGCGCTCGGCAGCGCGCTGGCCCGCGGCGCGGAATGGGTCTACAACAAGTCAGGTCTCGCCTCGGCGGTCAACGCGGTCGGCAACGCCGTCAAGAAGGGCGCCAACTGGGCACAACAGAAAAAGGCCCAGGCCGCGGCGGCGGCGCGAAAAGCCGCGGCAGCGGTGACGGCGGCGGCCAAGAAGGCGGCCGCGACCGCGGTCAAGTACACGCCGCTGCCAGTGCTCGCGGCCGTGACCAAGCCGCTGCTGAAGACCATCGGCAAGGTGGTCTCCACGACGGCGAAGCTGGCCGCGTCGGTGGTGTCGGTCGCGGTCACGGCCATCGCCGACCCGAAGAAGTTCGCGACCCAGCTCTACCAGGCGGCGGCCGACAAGGTCGGCGCGGTCATCGAGACGGTGTCGAAGGCGGCGATCGCGGCCGGCCAGTGGGTCGCCGAACACAAGGACGCCATCCTCGAGGGCCTGGCCATCGTGGGTTCCATCGCCGCCGGCATCGCGTGCGCGGCGGCAACCGCTGGTGCGGCGGCGGTGGCCTGCATGGTCGGCGCGGCCGCACTGATCAACCTGGCCAAGGACATGGGCCAGGGCGACATCAAGAACTGGAAGGACGCCGCGAAGTCCGCCGGCATCGGGGCGGCCCAGGGCCTCATGGGCGCCGGCGCGGGCGCCATCGGCGCCAAGGTGGTCGGCGCGGTCGCCGCGAAGGGCGTCGGCCTGGCCGGTCAGATGGCGGCGGGCGCGGTCACCGGCGGCGTCACCGATGCCGGCATGCAATACGCCGCGACCGGCGAGGTCAACATGGCCGGTGTCGCGATGGGTGCGGCCTTCGGCGCGTTCTCCGGCGGGCGCTCTCGCGGCTGCAACAGCTTCACCCCCGGCACGCGCGTCCTGATGGCGGACGGCAGCACCGAACCGATCGACCAGGTCGCCATCGGCGACACGGTCAAGGCCACCGACCCGACCACCGGCCGTACCGAGAACAAGCAGGTCACCGACGTCATCGTCGGCGACGGGGAGAAGCACCTCGTCGAAATCACCGTCGACGTCGACGATGCGGCCGGCGACAAGGTCGCGAAGGTGACGGCGACGGATGAGCATCCATTCTGGGTCGACGACGCCAACCGCTGGGTCAACGCCAAGGACCTCAAGCCGGGCCATCGCTTCGAGACGGCGGACCATCGCTCCGCCGAGGTGGTCGAGACCCGCTTTTGGACCCAGCGCCAGCGCGTCTACAACCTCACGGTCGACGGGCTGCACACCTATTACGTTCTCGCCGGTGACATTGCTGCCCTCGTCCACAACGCACGCAAGTGCGACGTCGTTCACCCGAGCCAGCCGCAGGGGGGCGCGCGGAATCGCATGGCTGGCGACGGTTTCCGCGACGACGTTGCCGCGTTCCTTCGCTCGCAAGGTCGATTCGTGGAAACCGATGCCCAAAACCCGGCGGCGATGACCTTCCGGGCGCCCCGCCGCGATGGCACGTGGGGAGACCGGAAGCTCGACATGCACGTCTTTGACAGACCTGGTGGGCGGCTCCTGGGCTACGTCGAGACGAAATGGCGGAGCGCCGGCCGGAAGTACAAAAACTCCGATCAAGAACACCAGGACAACTGGCTGAGAAAACACGCGGGAATAAACATCAGCGTCGTCGCGGGCGGCTGAGGTTGTGTGGCGATTTATCCAAAAGGAACCGGGAGGTTTGACCGAATGGCCAGGAACAGGGTGGGGCGGTTGAGGCCGCGGGCTGCCGCTTTGGCAACGGTCGTTGCTGCGGTGCCCATCGTGCTGGTGGGAAGCGCACCGGCGCAGGCGGCGGACACATTCCAGTGCTCGGGGAATGCGACGATCTTCGGGACCGGGAACGACGGGAAGCTGTACCGGTATTCGTACAGCGGGGTCGGGTCGACCGCCGCCGCCGGGTCGGCCGGTGTGGAGGTCGGGCAGGGCTGGAACGGCTTTCCGCGGATCCTCGGCGGTCCGGATGGGCGGGTCTACGGGATCAACTCCGCCGGGATGTACCGCTATCGGTGGAACGGGAGTGGGTGGGACAGCGTTGGCGGCGCGCAGAGCAAGCTGATCAGCACGAACTTCGCCGACTATGCGACCGCCGCGTTCCGGAACAAGATCACCGTCGACGAGATCGGTGACTTCTACGTCGTGGACGGGGCCGGGAAGCTGCGCTGGTGGCGCTACGACGAGGGGAACAGCGCCTGGAGCATCTCCGGCAGGGTGATCGACACCGGGTGGGACCGCTTCGACCTGATCGTCTCTGCCGGGCCGGGCGTGCTGTGGGGGCGCGAGCCCGACGGTGACATGTACCGCAGCCGCTTCGAGCCCACCAGCCAGCGGTGGATCGTCCAGCACCAGTTCATGGGCACCGGCTGGGGCATGTTCGACCGCGGCATCTTCTCGGTCGGCGGCGACGCACTCTTCGGTGTGCGCGGCAACGGCGACCTCAATCACTACCGCTGGCGCGAGGCCGGCCCCGAGCCCGTGTGGCCGGTCGGCGGCATCCGGGTGGGGACCGGCTGGTCCATCTTCAACAACGTATTCGGCGTCACCAACACCTGCCGGCTCACCGAGCGGCACATCCCGGCGTCGCCGCCCAACGGCATCCAGGCGTTCACCTCGGTCGCCGTGCGTCAGGGCCCGAACGAGAGCACCCAGCTCGGTCCGATCGAGTACGTCTACTCCGACAACATCGGCCGGCTGCGGCACGCCTATCAGGAGAATCCGAACACGTTCGGCAACGTCCAGTGGTCGACGGTGCCCACCGACGAGGCGTTCACCGGCAAGCCCGCCCTGGTCCTGAACGGCCAGAACACCCTGCAGGTGCTGGCGCACAACATCACCAGCGAGACCTGGTCGTTCACCCGGGCCGCGTCGCCGAGCCGGAGCTGGCAGGCCGGCCTCGACCTGGACGGCGCGATGCAGTCCCGGCCGGTGGCCGTCCGGCTCACCGACGGCTCGCTGGTCGCGTTCGCCATCGACGCCGAGCGCAACCTGTGGTTCCGCAGCCAGGACGGTGCCGCCGGCGACCTGCTCCCGTGGCGGCGGCTGCCGGTGCAGAACGTGTCGGGCGAGGTTGTCGCGGTTCCTGGCGCCGACCGGTCGGTCACGGTGTTCACCCAGGCCTTCGACAGTATGCAATGGAGGTCGTCCATCTACCGCGACGGTGCCCTGACCGGGGGCGGCTCGCTCGGCGGCGCTGTCGGCACCCCTGCGGTGGTCGTCATGCCGGGCCGGATCCTGCGCCTGTTCGCCCGAACCATGGACGGCTACATCGTCACGCAGCAGCAGGGCGCGGGCGGCGCGTGGCCCGGCTCCTGGGCGCCGGTCGGCACGTTCTCCACAGCCGGACCGCCCGCAGCCGTGCTGGACCCGCAGTCGGGCCGGTTGACGGTGGTGGCCCGGGGCGTGGACGACCACATCTACCGGGTCTTCGAGTCCGCGCCGGGCGTCGGGACCTGGGGAAACTGGGCGCGGGTGTACACGGACGGCCCGGACCCGGTCGTGACCGAGCCGACCATCGCCGAGTACACCAGCAGTGAAGGCCAGTCGTGGCTCATCGTCGCGCGCAACCAGAACGACTCGGTGCGTGTGTACACAAGGGACAACGGATCCGCCATGCGCTCGACATCGGCTCCCACGTTCGCGCGACACACACTGCCGGCACCACCGCGATGAAACGCTGACCGGGCCTTGTTCCGATGCTCTCGCGCCGCACGCGGGAGCATCGGGACGCCCGCATCCGGCACATCCACCGGCCACCAGAGCGACTGTCGCTCCACAATGGACGTATTTTCTCTCCTGCGCTTGCGTGGTAAGGGATTCAGCCGTCGGAGGCTTGTGACCTTGGACGTGTGTTCGATAGGGTTGTGGGCATGACACAGGGGACCGGAGGGCGGCTGCCAGACGAGCTGGCACTCATCCCACCCGGCCCCGAACTCGCCGCCATCCTCGCCGACGTCGACATGTCCACACTCGAAGACCTGGACCTGGTCCGATACGCGCAAGCCCGGCAACGCCTCCTCGCCCACGACAACGCCCGACTGCTATCAACGCTGCACGAGCTGGGACGACGCGGCGACCAGATCATCGGCGGCAACCCCGAACACCGATGGGCCCAGATCGAGATCGCCTACGCCATGACCTGGACCCCCACCACCGCCGCCGGCCAACTCACGCTCGCCGACGACCTGCTCCAACGGCTACCGGCGGTGTTCACCGCCCTCGACCAAGGTGAGATCGACATCCCCAAAGCGCGGATCATGTCCGACCTGACCATGTGCCTGGCCACACCGACAGCACGCCAGGTCATCGACAAGATCATCGACCAAGCACCCCGCCTCACCACCGGCCAGCTCCGGGCACGGCTTGCCACACTGGTGTTCGCCGCCGACCCGCAAGCCAAAACCACCCGCGTCAAGAAAGCACTGACCGGCCGACGCGTCCAAGTACGGCCCACCAACGACGGCCTGGCCGAACTACACGGACAAGACCTGCCACCACACCGGACAGCCGCCGCCATGGAACGACTCACCGCGATCGCCCGCACCGCGAAACACCACGGCGACACCCGCACCATGACACAACTACGAGCCGACATCCTCCTCGACCTCCTCGTCGGAGAAGGCATCGCCACCGGCGGCCCCATCACCGACTGCCCACTAGCCGACCCCACCCCAACCACACCACCAACCCGAGCCACAGCAACGCCAGCACCACCGGCCAGCCCAGCACCACCCGCCGGACCGGACACACCCGCCGGGCAGCCACCCCCACCCACCCCCACCGCGAACGTCGACCAGCCCGACGCAGTCCCCGACCCCAGCACGCCCGCAGCCGACGCCGACGTCGATGCGGCTGGGCTCGACAGCGGCACAGCCGGAGCCACCGCCGACACCAGCGGCTCTGTGGCCGACACCAGCACCGCCGCGACCGAGACTGTGCCCCACGACAAAATCCGGGGCGGGTTCAGCCGCCCACACGACGCACCCACCAGCGGAAGCATCGACTGGACCGGACTCGACGAACCACCCGACGACGCATACGGCCACGGCGATGACGATGTCGACCCCGACCACGCCGACCTCACCGCCCTCTGGGACGCCGGCTTCGACCACCTCCCCACCACCCGACCCACCCCACCACCGGCACCGGCGGCGGGCATTTCACCTCAGAACGAACCACCGCCCGAGGATGAAGCCACACCTCCCCAACACCCCAACCCGTCGCCGGCCACCAGCGGCCACCGCGACGCCCCACCACCCGAACCAGCCCCACCCCAGCCGCCGCGACCACCAACCCGACCACGAGCCGAAGACTCCACCACACCCACACCCGTGCCGGCCGGGCCGCTGCCCGGACCCCGCCGCGGCGTCATCGACCTACAAATCTCCCTGACCACCCTCATCGGACTGACCAACCACCCCGGCGAACTCGCCGGCTTCGGCCCCGTCATCGCCGACATCGCCCGCCACATCGCCGCCGAAAACCCTGATCTGACTTGGCGATACTCGGTATACGACGAAACCGGCCTCCTGATGAGTCACGGCATCACCCGCCGCCGACCCACCGCCCACGACACCGCCTACATCAACGCCCGCGACCGCACCTGCAGAGCACCCGGCTGCCGCATGCCCGCCCACCGCTGCGAAATCGACCACACCAACGACTGGGCCAAAAGCCGCAACACCAGCCGCGCCAACCTCGCCAATTTGTGCAGCCGCCACCACCACTTCAAGCATCTCCCCGACACCGACCTCATCCAACTCGACGACGGCATCCTGGCCTGGAAAACCCCACTCGGCCAATGCCTGACCACCCACCCATCCACCTACTTCGACAACTAAGACCGGGCTTGGTGAGTCGGCGGTCCCCAGATCAGGGCGCAGGCAATGGTGATGAAGGCCTGAAGATGGTCGGCGAGCAGTTCGTAACGGCGTACCAAACGGCGGTAGTTCATCAGCCAGGACACCGAGCGTTCGATGACCCACCGGTGGCGGCCGAGGGCAGTCGGCGGACTCGATCCCGGCCCGGGCAATCCGGGCGGTGAAGCGGCGCTGGCGCAGATCGGCGCGGATGTACTGGTTGTTGTACGCCTTGTCGCCGTGCGGCTTGGGTCGGTCGGCTACGTGCTCGCCCGCGTCGAGAACGGATGGGTGTCAGGCTGTCCAGCAACGGTACGAGCAGGTGCGCGTCGTGGGTGTTGCCCGCTCCGGTCGGCCAACACATGGAGCTTGCTGCCCGGCTTGCCGCCGGTCGACCGGGTTTGGCCCGGTCAGGTCCCCCTTTTCTCCGCCCGGACGGCGATCGAGTCGACCACCGCCCGCGACCAGTCGATCCCGCCGGCGTCGCCGAGCCGGTTCAAGACCGTTTGGCGCAGCCGTTCCCACAGACCCGCCCGGGTCCACTCGGTGAACCGGCGGTGCGCGGTGGCCCGGGTGACTCCAAATATCTGCTCGGGCAGCTTCCACCACGAACAGCCCGCCTGGGTCAGGTACAAGATGGCCGCCAGTACCCGCCGGTCGTCCACCCGTTGCCGCCCACCGCCCTGCCTGCGCACAGGAGCCGGCGGGATCAGCGGCGCGGCCAGCTCCCACAGCGAGTCCGGCGCCCACTTCGCGATCACCTTCTCGTCCACAAAGGAAGGTCATCCCCGCAGCTCAACCCAGATCCAAATGAGACACAGTTTAAGGCTCAACGGGTGTCAGATCTGTCTGGGAACGTGTATGGGCCCGAAGGAACAAATGCGCGGCGACCAATGGGACGGCGCCGACGGGGTACCAGGCAACGTCGATGGTGTCGAACTGGGCGCCGAGCAGCAGTCGCGCGAACGAGCTGCGTTCGGAGAGTGCCGCGGGTATGGGGGTGAGCTGTGCGAACTCGATGAACCAGCAGTAGGCGATCGCGGCGCTGCCAGCGAGCAGTGGGGACATCAGCGGCCAGATGAAGATCACGATCGTGTAGACGATGGCCGCGGAAAAGGCGGCGCCTGAGTACTGTTCGATGGGCCCGTCCATCATGGCGCGGATTGCGAAGGCCGCGCCTGCGAAGCCGGCTGCCGATACCACCATCAGTGGCCGAATCCACCGCACTGCGAACGACATCGAGCAATCATAAGTGGCAGCGCAGCATAGGTGGCAGGTGGTCTGCTGAGCTTGGACGGGCCGCAGCTGCACGCTTCCCACGCCGAGACAGCGACCCGATGGGTCTCTCACTCGGCGCGAAGTCGCCAAGCAGCGCGTCCAACCCGGCTGCTCGACGAGATCCTGACGTTCCTCGCTCTTGTTCTCGTCGAACACCGCGCTGTCGTCGCGCCCAGGAGTGAGATGCTCGCACCGCGAGTGTCCTCCGAGCCGTGTCTGGTCAGGTCTTCGACAAACCCCGATCATCGGAGCTCAGAGGGCACTCTCGTCATAGCTCCACGCGTTACCGGGCATCACGGACCGATCCAGTCCACGCATTGAGGTTAAGAGCGACCCGCCGTGCTCGAACAGCTGAGCCTCAATCACCACCGGCTCCGCTCACCACCACCCAGCAGGAAACCCTGCGTGATCTGCTGCGGACGCTCGTCGCCCAGCCCTAGGAACCGCCACTGACGCATCGCGGTGACGCCGACACACACCCGGACATGTCCGGCCCCGTATCAGCGAAGATGACAACCCTGCGCGGCGGTGTCCCGTGTAAGGGATGTGAGTGATCACGCGATGGCGTCGCCGACGAGCGACGCGGCCTACGCCGACTTCGTGCGGACGGTCTGGGACCACCACCTGCGGGTGGCACGGCTCCTGACCGGCGATCCGCATCGTGGCGAGGAACTGCTGCAGGAGTGCCTGGTCAAGCTGTACGTCCGGTGGCGGAAGGTGGCGAAGCGGGGCGATCCGCAGGCGTACCTGCGCCGGATGCTGGTCAACGGCAACGTGAGCTGGTGGCGGCGCGGTCGGCGCGAACACCTGCTCGCCGAGCCGCCGGAGCGCGCCGATCCCGTTGCCGCCGACGCCCTCGCCGCCGTGCGCGAGCCGCGCGAGGAGCTACGGCGGGCGCTGCTCGCCCTACCCCGGCAGCAGCGCGCGGTGGTGGTGCTGCGCCACTACGCCGACCTCACCGAACGCGAGGTAGCCGGCACCCTCGGCTGCACCGTCGGCACTGTCAAGAGTCACCACGCCCGCGCGATGGCGCGGCTCCGCGAGCTGCTCCCCGACCCTAACCACGAGACCCAGAAGGTGTGAGATGACGATCAACCAGGATAACCTCGGCGGCGCGCTGCGCGTACTCGCGGATGGTGACGACGGCGCGCCCCCGCCGGTCGAGCGGCTGATGCGCCGCGGCCAGCAGGCCCGACGCCGGCGAGCCGTGGGGGTCAGCGCCGCGGCGCTGGGCGTCGCGACGGTGCTCGGCGTCGGCGCGATCGGCGTCACGGCCGAAACCGGAAACCCGAGCGGCGCCACCGTCCAGGCCGCGGACCTGCGGCTCGCCGCCGCGGCGGCGGCGACCCAGCGGGAGACGTTCGAGCTGCGGGTCACCACCCGGCGCGAGAATCGAACCTGGGTACGCGAAGGTGCGTACGACCCGACCGCGCGCGCCGGATATCTGAGCTGGACCGACGACCACGGCAATCCACACGAGCAGCGGGTGATCGGCGACGACGTCTACGTCAAGCTCACCATCGACGGCAAGCGGAACCAGTGGCGGAAGATGACCGGCGGCGCCGGCTTCCGGATGACCGACCTCGGCGACGGCGGCGCGCCGGCCATGTCGGTCGACCCGACCGAGGTCCTCGCCGCGTTGCGCGACAACGGCACGGTCAAGGAGCTGGGCGGGTCCCGATACTCGTTCGCCTTCCGCGGCGAGACGACGGGCGGGCGCACGGTCACCGGCACGGTGGCGGTCGGGTCCGGCAAGGTCAGCAAGGTCAGCTACGACGTGGGCGGCGCGGCGCTGGTGCTGGAGTTCTTCGACTACGGCACCGCGGTGCGGGTGGAGCGTCCCGCGTGAGACGACGACCGCTCCTGATCGGGCTCGCCGCCGCCGTGGTGGCGGCGGGCCTCGGCGTCGCCGGGATCAGCGCCGCCGGCGACGAGGCCGCCCCGCCGGGCGCGACCGCGGCCGCGGCGCCGGCCGGACGCACCTATCGGGTCACGCTGATCACCGGCGACGTGGTCACGGCGACGACCGTCGCGTCCGGCTGCGCGCGGGTCACCGTCGAGCCCGCCGACCCGGACGGCGTGTACCGCAGGACCTGCGGCCCGGACGGCCACGTGCGGGTGGTACCCGCCGCGGTGGCGCCGCTGGTCGGGCGGCAGCTCGACGAGGACCTGTTCGACATCACCACGCTGATCGAGGAGGGGTACGACGACGCGCGCAGCGCCGACGTACCGGTGATCGTGAAAGCGCCGGCGAGTGCCGCACCGCTGCGGTCCGGGCTGCGCGAGAGCCGGCGGCTGGCGAGCATCGGGGCGGTCGCTGGCCGGTACCCCAAGCCCGGCCGGGGCACCAAGAGTGCCGCCGGGTTCGCGGCGGCGGCGGCGGGCGACCGGGTGTGGCTGGACCGCCGGGTCCGGATGAGCGGTCTCGCGGCCGCGCCGCGGCTCGACGGCAACCTGTCCCAAGTGGACGCGCCGGGCGCCTGGGCGGCCGGCTACACCGGCAAGGGCGTCCGGGTGGCGGTGCTCGACACCGGCGTGGACGCCAGCCATCCCGACCTCGCCGGCAAGGTGGTCGAGAAGGCGGACTTCACGGCCGCCGACGGGACCGCGGTGGACCGCCACGGCCACGGTACCCACGTGGCGGCCACGGCGGTCGGCAGCGGCGCGGGCGCCGGTGGCCGGCGCCGGGGCGTGGCGCCGGACGCGCGACTGGTCGTCGGCAAGGTGCTGCACGACGACGGATCCGGGCGGGCGTCGGACGTCATCGCCGGTATGGAGTGGGCCGCGCCGCGCGCCGACGTGGTGAACCTGAGCCTGGGCAGCGCTAACAGCGACGGCACCGATCCGGTTTCCCAGGCGGTGGAGACGCTGACCGAACGGCACGGCACGCTCTTCGTGGCGGCGGCGGGCAACGCCGGGCCCTCTGAGTCCACTGTGGGCGCTCCGGCGGCGGCGCCAGCCGCGCTGGCGGTCGGCGCGGTCGACGCGCAGGACCGGCTGGCGGACTTCTCCAGCCGGGGACCGGTACTGGGCAGCCGCGCCGCCAAGCCAGAGATCGTCGCGCCTGGCGTCGACATCGTGGCGGCACGGGCGGCGGGCACCACGCTCGGCCGGCCGGTGGACGCCCGGTACACCACGGCGTCCGGCACCTCGATGGCGACCCCGCACGTCGCCGGGGCCGCGGCGAACCTGCTGCAACGCCATCCTGAGTGGACGGCGGCGCGGCTCAAGGCGGCGCTGGTCGGCGCGGCCGAGCCGGCGACCGGCGGCGACGGGTACGAGGTGGGCGCGGGCCGGCTCGACGCGGCCGGACCACTGGCCAATGTGGTCGCCGGGCAGGCGCTCGTGAACCTCGGCACGCTCAGTCACCCGCAGTCCGGCACGGCGGAGATCACGCTGGCGTGGCACAACACCGGGAACGCGGCGCTGGACGTCGCGCTCGACGTGACGGTGGGCGACCGGTACGGGAACTCCTCCCCCGACGGCGCCGTGACGCTGGACGCGACCACACTGTCCATACCGGCCGGTGGTCTCGCGTCCACCAGGCTTCGGCTGGACCGGTCGCGGCTCGGCGCCCGGCCCGGGCTCTACGTGGCCACCGTCACCACGCGCTCGGGAGACACCTCGGTCCGCACGCCCGTCGCGTTCTTCGTGGAGCCGCCGAGCCACGATCTCACGGTCACGCTCGCCGCACCGGCCGATGCCGACGGCGCGGACCTGTCCGGGTACGTCCTCGTGGCGAACCTCGACGACCCCGCGCTGTTCTACGACGACGTGCGGCTGGTGGGCGCGGACGGCACGGCGACGTTCCGGGTGCCGGCCGGCCGGTACAGCGTGCTGGGCGACGTGTACGCGCAGGCGCCGGACGGGGAGCTGCGTCGCGCGGTCCTGGCCGGCACCCCGGACGTCGGCGTCACCGCCGACACGGCGGTGGTGCTGGACGGGGCCGCCGGCAAGCCGGTGACCGCCACCGTGGCCGGTGACGAGACGGCACACACGCAGATCGTCGCCGCGTTCACGCAACAGCCGCGCCGCGGCGAGCTGTGGGCGTACAACCTCCTCGGCTTCGGCACGGCGGCGGCGGAAGGGCGGATCAGCGCCACGCCCACGGGCACCGCGAGCGTCGGCACCTTCCGGCCGTACCAGGCGTTCGTCCTGGACTCCACGGTGGACGCGACGCACTACGACCTCATCCGGGAGCTACCCGGGCGAATCCCGGACGACCCGGCGTACCGGGTCGCGGCGGCCGACCGCGAGCTGGCCCGCATCGATCAGCGCTTCCCGACCCCGGGCGCGCCCGGAGCCAGCACCGCGCACCGGCGACTCGGCGAGACACCGGACGGGCTGCTGCTGATCGAGGAGGAGTGGAACGACCGGCTGCCGGCGACCCGCACCGACTACGTCTCACCGGGCATCGGATGGACGGACGTCGGCGTCGTCCACGGCGTGCTGCCGGACGGCATCGGGCTGATCGAGCCCGCACGGACGTACGCGGCGGGCAGCCGGCAGGAGAAGATATGGGGGCGCGGGCCGCTGCGCCCCGACTGGTACGACGACCCGGCCGCGTCGTGGAGCCCGTGCCGGCCCGCGCCGGTCAGCCGGGCGCGCGGAAACCTGCGGGTGCAACTCGTCGACCTGACCGACCAGCACCAGCGGTTCACCTGCATCGGGTACCTCGAGGAGCCGGACTGGGTGGCCGGCACCGACCGGAAGCTCGCCCTCTACCGGGACGGCAAGCTGCTCGGTGAACACGCGGGCTCGGCGGCCGACTTCCCGATCCCGGCGCAGGGTGGCACCTACCGGCTGACCTACGAACTGGACGCCAGCCGGATCCTGCCCATGTCCACAAGGGTCAGTACCGCGTGGACGTTCCGGTCCACACCGCCGTCAGGCAACGGTGCCGCACCGGTCCCCGTGCTCTCCGTGGACTACGCGCTGCCCGACGGGGTCTTCACCGTCCGTCAGGCCCGGGACACGGCCGCGCAGCGGATCACCGGGTTCCGGGTGTGGACGTCCACTGACGACGGAGCAACGTGGACAGAGCATCCGGCACGTCGGACGGCGGGCGACCGGTTCGCGGCCCCGCTGCCGGCCGCGGCGGGCACACCGGTGTCACTACGGGTCGCCGCGACCGCCGACGGCGGCAGCGGCAGCGGCTTCGAGCAGACCATCCTCCGCGCCTACTAACCCTTTCACGATCAGGGCGTCCACACCGCCGGTGCTGCGCCGCCACCGTGCCCAGCAGCGCGTCAGGTAAGCCGGTCGGCGCGTTCGGTGAGGTAGCGCTGTTCTGGGATGCTTGCGGTTCGTTTCGCGGCCAGCCGGTACGCGTCCCGGGCACCGGTGGTGTCCCCGGTCATCTCCAGCAGGTGCGCCCGTACGGCGGGTAGCCGGTGGTGGCGGGCCATCCGTTCGTCGGTTGCCAGGGTGTCCAACAGTTTCAGGCCGGAGGTGGGCCCATCGGTCATGGCCACGGCAATGGCCCGGTTGAGAGTGACCATCGGGTTCGGTGACAGGCGCTCCAGGATTTGGTACAGCGCGGCAATCTGGGCCCAGTCGGTTTCCGCCGCGCTGGGGGCCTCCACGTGTATCGCGGCGATCGCCGCCTGCAGTTGGTACGGTCCCGGTAGGCACTGCGCCATCGTCCGGGTGATCAGGTCGATGCCTTCCTTGATCGCGTCGGAGTCCCAACGCGTACGGTCCTGCTCGGCGAGCGGCACCAGCAGCCCGTCCGGGCCGGTGCGCGAGGGACGGCGGGCGTCGGTCAGCAGCATCAGGGCGAGCAGTCCGGCGACCTCGCCGTCGGCGGGAAGAAGACGGTGCAGGAACCGGGTCAGCCTGATCGCCTCGGCGACCAGGTCGGGCCGCTGCAAGTCGGGTCCGGAGCTCGCCGTGTACCCCTCGTTGAAAATCAAATACAGGACGTGCCGTACCACCCGCAGCCGGTCCGGCCACTGCGACGCTGGCGGCAGGTCGAAGGTGGCACCGGCCGATTTGATCCGCTGCTTGGCCCGACTGATCCGCGGCCCCATGGTCGCCTCGGGCACCAGGAACGCGGCGGCGACCTCGGCGGTGGTCAGGCCGCCGAGGGCGCGCAGGGTCAGCGCCACCTGAGACGCCGGGGTCAGGGACGGATGGCAGCACATGAACAGCAGGGTGAGCGTGTCGTCCGTCTCCGGCACCTGCTCCGAGGCGACACCGGCAGCCACCGGCGCCCCGGCCAGCGCGGCGGCGGTCGCCTCCCGACGACGCCGGGCCGCCTCACTGCGTACCTGGTCAACCAGCCGGCGGGTCGCCACGGCGGTCAGCCAGGCCCTCGGATTGTCCGGCACCCCAGCCACGGGCCACTGGGTCGACGCGGCGAGCAGCGCCTCCTGCACGGCATCCTCGCAGGCGTCGAACTGCCCGTACCGGCGGGTGAGCGCGCCGAGGACCCGCGGCGCGAGGTCCCGCAACAGGTCCTCGGCGCGTACGCTCACATCTCCATCCCGGCCGAGAACATCACCGGCCGCACCTCGACGCCGAGCCCGTCGATGCCGGCGTCCGGGATCATCGCGGCCAACTCCAACGCGCGGTCCCGGTCGGCGCATTCGACCAGGTAATAGCCGCCCAGGAACTCCTTGGCCTCCAGATACGGGCCGTCCGTGACGACCGGGACACCGTCGCGCACCCGCACCACCGCGCTGTTGGACGGATCCGCAAGCGCCTGAGTCACGATCAGCTCACCGGACTCCTGAACGGCCTTGATGAAGTCGCCATGGCCGTTCATCAGCGCGGTGCGCTGATCCTCGGTCAGCGCGTTCAGCACGGCCGGGTTGTTGTGCAGCAGCAGCAGAAACTTCATGGCTCGTCTCCTCCTGTCGTCGGTCCCTGTGGTGGGACCGACACCAGACAGTCGAGACACACCATGTGATCTTGACGTCGGTCACCCAACTTTTTCTGTCCCTGGTCGCCGGGTTGAAGATCGGCCCAGTGATGTGGCGCAAGAACGCCGGATCGGCACCGACCTCCTCGGGACAGCACATCAAGCGAGGAGGAACCAACAGGTGACCACGATAACCCGCCCCGACGGGGCAAGCCGCGCAGGCGTGCGGGAATGGCTGGGTCTCGCCGTGCTCGCGTTGCCGACCCTGCTGGTGGCCCTGGACATCAACTCGGTGTTCCTGGCCCTCCCCCACCTGAGCGTCGACCTGGGCGCCAACGCCGTGCAGCAGCTGTGGGTGGCGGATGGATACGGACTCATGGTGGCCGGATTCGTCGTCACCATGGGCACCCTGGGAGATCGGATCGGCCGTCGCCGGCTGCTCATGATCGGCGGTGCGGCGTTCGGCGTGCTGTCGGTGGCCTCCGCCTACGCGGTCAACCCACCGATGCTGATCGTGGCCCGACTGCTCCTGGGCATCGCGGGCGCCACCCTGATGCCGTCCACCCTTGCCCTGATCAGCACCATGTTCACCGACGCCCGACAGCGCGGCGTGGCCATCACGACGTGGTCCACCTGCGTGTTCGCCGGCGCGGCGCTCGGCCCGGTGCTCGGCGGAGTGCTGCTGACCCACTTCTGGTGGGGCTCGGTGTTCCTGATCGGCGCACCGATCATGGCCGTGCTCCTGCTCGCCGCCCCACTGACGCTGCCCGAGCCCCGCAGTCCCGTCACCGGCCGTCTCGACCTCACCAGCGTGGCGCTCTCGCTGGCCGGCCTGCTGCCCCTTGCCTACGGCGTCAAGCAACTGGGCGTGGATCGGACCAACGTACCCCTGACGTTGGGCGCCGTCGCAGTCGGCACACTCTTCACCGCGCTGTTCGTCCGGCGCCAGCGCAGCCTGCCCGACCCGCTGCTCCGGCTGGATCTGCTCCACAACCGCACCGTGTCCACCGTGCTGACCGCGCTGGTCGTCACCGGTGCCGGACTGGCCGGCGTCGGTTTGCTCACCACGCAGTACCTGCAGACCGTGCAAGGGCTCTCACCGCTGGCCGCGGCCGTATGGTTCGCCCCGATGGGGCTCGCGCTGGCCGCCGGCTGCACGCTCGCCCCCCTGACACAACGATGGCTGTCACCCGGCGCTGCGATCTTCGCTGGCCTGGCGGTGTCCACCCTCGGATTCCTACCGGTCGCAATGGCCAGCGGCCCGGTCACGCTGATCGCCGGGACCGCGATCGTCGCCCTGGGCACCGGCCCGCTGTTCGCGCTGGGCACCGGCATGGTGATCGGCTCCGTCGCCCCGGAGCGGGCCGGGTCGGCCGCCGCGCTGTCAGAGACCAGCAACTATCTGGGCGGTACGCTCGGCATCGCCCTGTTCGGTACCATCGCTGCCGGCGTCTACCGCGCCCAGCTGGCCGACCTCGGCGACCTGCCGGCCGCCGCACGGGAGTCCGCCGCAGGCGCCAACTCAGTAGCCGCCGCGCTCCCCGCCGACCCGGCCGCCCGGCTACTGGACACCGCGCACACCGCGTTCACCACCAGCCTCAGCATGGTCGCCACCTGTGCCGCAGTGCTGTTCGTCGGCCTGACCATCCTCACCGCCCGCCGTCTTCGGTGAACGCTCATCCTCACCGCGCAAGCCGTGGACCCGCTCGGCGCCCGGAGTAGTCGAACATCTTGTCCAGCGTCGCGGCTGCCTTTCGCGGCATTCGCGGTCCTACGTTGGCGTCTGCTGTTCTGGGATGGCTGGCAGCCCAGGGTCATACTCGCGGTGGTGCTCAGGACATACCCATAAGAGGTCGCCGGACGGCGACTGTACTCGACGAAGATCGCCGAAGGCCCTCGTGGGGTCATGCCGGAACAGCAACACGCGAAATGCTCTCAGGGCCGCGCCTTCAGCAGTCGTCATGTTGCCGTCGGTTCGTGGTTCAGCTCCGCGGCCTCGTGTAGCGATGTCGGACGGCAACTTGTCCGCGATGATTTTCATCAACTCTATACGGCTCGACAGGCCCTCGAGGTCCGGCTTCGGTAAGACGACGCCAGCGACGGCGGCCGCGACAGGCACCACGAGCCGCAGAGAGTTAAGGACGAAGTTGACGTATGGTGCGACGCGAACCAGCCACTCCCTTTCCTGCCGAAGCTCATACGTCGCGTCCTTCAACGGATGCCATTCTCCAGGGTGCTCGCACCAAAGCGTCAGGTTTACGACATCTGTAGTTATGCGGGCCCGTTCCAGCATTGAAACGCTGGGTGGAGGTGTGAGCGTAAATAGCCGTGGGCAGTCCGTTACCTCTTGGGACAGGGTCTTCAGAACTCTGCGCAGTGAGTGTGTGCTTTCCGTAGCCAGGACCTCTACTCGACTTAGTCCCACTTCCACCCGATCGATGCCCAGGTTAATGTCGTCAATCTGTTCGTGCAGGCGCCTTATAACCGTACTTAGTTCAGGCTGGGATGCCGGAAATCCGGTCAGCAACTCGCTGATAGGGAACTCATTGTCACATTCCATGCAATCCCTAAGCGGGCGTTCAACGTGTCGCCGGCGGACGAGCCCGTCGAGCGGGAACTCGCGGAACATCCGGGCGTCGGACATGGGACGACGAGTCGGTAACGTAGGCCCGGCCACCTGAGTCGGAGGAGGTGTTCGACACTGTCAACGAGGACGCTGAAGAACATGTTCGGCGAGGGAGCACGGACTTCGATGAGCAGCCTCCGCTCTCCGTCAAGTTCAATCAGCGCTTCGGAAGCGTAGGCGGACACGGGATGACGCAGGAAGACTCCGTTACGCCAATGTTTTCCAATCGATGCCTGGTGGTGTCGTACGGTTAGCCACGATATTAGGCCAGGAGCGGGCTCTGACAATTTGCAGATGACGGTGAGTCGGCTCGTGTTGGCCGCGAGCGGGGTTGTCGGCATCCACGGTAGAGACGGCTTTGGATGTGGTACGAGTTGCGCGACGAGGCTCAGTTCTCGTTGATCCTCGAGGCGGTAGCAGATGTCGAATTTCTCCATCAGCCGCAAGAAGTAGGGGTAGTATCGGCGGTCGTAGCCGCCCGGGAGGCGGTCGCGCCAGATCTCGTGGAGTCGGTGATGGGTGAGCACGCCTTGGGCGCGTCGTGTGGGTCCGTCTTCGAGAACGTACGCGATGGCCTTGGTTAGCCACTCGGGATTGAGTACGACAATGTCCCTGAGGCCGTCGTCGTCGCCGTAGTATATGATTTGGCCGAGGTCGTGTAGAAGCTCGGCCAGTGTCACGGCCTCGTCGTCGTGGAGCGCGTTCCGTTCGCATGCTGCGATGAATTCGTCGTATCTGATTTGTGGCTCTTGTTGGTAGCGTGACAAGACCTGATCGCGTGCTGATATCCAGCGTGGGCTCAACATTCGTCCCATCTGCGGCAGGCTGGCCGTCTCCCGCGCGATCGCTGCACGAAGGGCGCTGATCCCGTTCGCGCTCCTGTTGTCGACCGAGAACTGTCCGGCCAGCATCCCCGGAAACATTCTGTCGAGTTGTGGATAGTCCAACTCGGGGTGACGCTCGTCGCAGTGCGTTGAGACTAGGATCGCGCGGGCTTCAGGACCTACTCGTAGCCGGATGCGACGTAGCCAGCTTTCGACTTCGTTCTGCTCTTGGCCGTCACGGGCGTTCCAGACAAGTACGTACAGCGCTCGGCGGCTGAAGAAGAATTGGTGGGTAACTCGATAGACCTCTTGCCCGCCGAAGTCCCAGGCACGAATAATCATCTCGAGGTCGAGATCTGGGTGTTTGAGAGGCAGCTTATGGATTTCGAGACCGTGTGTTGTCTCGCGGTTCACTACGAACTGCTCACCGCGAAGAGCTGCAAGCAGGGACGTCTTTCCAACATTGCCCTCGCCTACGATGAGGACTTTTGCTTCGTACTGTGGTACGGCGTCCTCGAGACTCCTCATGTATGAGTAGACGGCGCCCCAGCCGCGTTGGACCAACTCCGGGAGTGGGTCGCCGAGTGGGTTTCGGTCGACGGAAATCGTGATCGGTCTGGTGAGCAGTTGCATTAGCTCCCGCGGAAGCTGAGCCAAATTGTTGCCGTCGACATCCAACTTCTCTAGCCTCGTCAGGTGACCGATCTCGCGTGGGAGCCGCGAGATTTGGTTGTTTGTGAGGTAGAGTCGGCGAAGGTTTGTGAGGCGGCCGATACCTTGCGGCAGCTCGACAAGTCGGTTGTTTCGGAGGTCGAGTTGCTCAAGATTACGAAGCAAACAGATCTCGGGTGGTAGCCGCTCAAGCCTATTGCTGTCAAGGTCGAGCGTTCGCAGATTATTTAAAGATCCGATCTCGGGCGGAAGGCTTTCCAACAGGTTCTCATCAAGATAAAGTTCTTCCAAGTTCTCCAGCAGACCGATCTCGGACGGAAGCACTACCAGTTTATTGTTCCTCACATCAAGCTCGGTGAGGTGCAACAGGTGCCCGATGCCCGACGGTAACTGTGTTAACTCGTTGTGGACCAGATACAGACGTTCCAGGTCACCCAGCTGACTAATTTCGTCGGGGAGGCTCTTCAGGCCCCATCCCGAGAACCTGATATAGCCGTCACGTCGTGCTTGTTGGAGGTCAGCCTCTGTGAATTGACGCGTGCCGTCCAGAGACTCCGCATAAGGTGCGGGCCGGACCGTCGGTATGCCACCTTGCCGCTGATCTCTCCTGGTGTGAGTGGTGCCGTCTGGTATCCGATCCCACTCCGGACCCGTATCTCCTACACCAACCTTCGGCGAGCCCAATCTCTTGAAGAGGCGACGCAGAAGAGAGTCGGGATCGAGGCGCCCGTCCATGCGACAAGACCGTAGCCGGTTCGCCGTTCGCCGTCGACCGCCGCCGACAGACTGACGTGATGTCGACAATGGCAGGCGCAACCAAATTCCACTGTCGATCTGGTTCAGCCTGGCACCGGTGGCTGGGGTTCAGCCCGAACGCCGCGAGCAGGCCCGCCGCCTGCCCCGCCCGCGCTAGCCCATGATCGGCGTCCCGATCATGGGACGGCTTTGAGGGAACGAGGGGAAACCGCTAGCGGCGGGCCGTCACCTCGCCGCTGCCCCTGGGGATCAGCGTCGGACGGATCACGCGGCGGGTCGGGGGCCCTTCCCAGCCGTCGATGCGGGCGAACAGCGTCTGCGCCGCCACCGTACCCAGCACGACCGGGTCGCCGGCCACCACCGAGAGGGGCACCGGCAGCATGTCGGCGAGCGGGAAGTCGTCGAACCCCACGACCGCGACGTCCCGCCGCGGCCCCAGCGCGCGCAGCAGTCCCTGGGTCATGAAGCCGGTGGTCGTGAAGATCGCGGTCGGCGGGTCGGGCAGGGCGAGCAGTTCGCGCGCCGACCGTTCGGCCTCGGCGATCGAACCGGTGGCCAGCCGCCGGATCAGGGTCGCGTCGACCGCCCCGGTTTCGGCGCGCATCGCCTGGCGGAAGCCGCGCAGCCGTTCGGCGGTCGCCCATCGGCTGGGGGCGACGATCGCGCCGATGCGGCGGTGCCCGTGGGCGGTGAGGTGCCGCACCGCCATCCGCGCGCCTTCGGCGTTGTCGAGCACCACCTCGTCGGCGGCCAGCCCGGCGCCCGGCCGGTCGATGAACACGACCGGCGTGCCGATCTCGATCTCCTGCTGGAGGTACCCATAGTCGCGCCCGCCGGGCACGATGAGCAGGCCGGCCACCTGCCGCCCGAGCAGGCCGTCGATGGCGGCGCGCTCGCCGAGCGGGTCCTCGTCGGCGCTGGCGAGCACGGCGGCGTACCCCCGGCCGCGCGCATCCGTGATCACCGCCGACGCGACGCTGGCGAAGTATGGGTTGGTCAGGTCGCCGAGCAGCAGCCCGACGTCGATGGTGCTCTGGCCGGAGCGCATGCCGCGCATGCTGCGGGCCACCTCGTTGCGCCGGTACCCGGTGGCCGCGATCGCCGCCTCCACCCGGGCACGGGTCTCCCGGCTGACCCGGCCCTCCCCGTTGACCACCCGCGACACCGTCTTGAGACCGACACCCGCAAGTCCCGCGACCTCCTTCATCGTCGGCCGTGCCACGGTCATCTCCCCACTAGGGCGTGCTGAGCGCGCCCGTCATCGCTCCCAGTACCTGCTCGACGGTGGCTTCCGACCGCTTGAAGACGGCCACCCGCTGGCCGAGCCGGAGCACCTCGATCCGGTCGGCGACCTCGAACACAAAGGGAAGATTATGGCTCACCAGGATGACGGAGACGCCTTGGTCCCGTACCGACTCGATGAGCGCGCGGACGCGATCGGTCTGCACGACGCCCAGCGCGGCCGTCGGCTCGTCCATCAGCACGAGGCGGCTGGCCCACAGCACCGCCCGCGCGACGGCGATGCCCTGCCGCTGGCCGCCGGACATCGTGCCGACCCGGCTGCGCGTGTCCTGCAGGCCCACGCCGAGCCGCGCGAACGCCTCGTCGGCGCCCGCGCGCATGCGCGGCTTGTCGAGCACGCCCAGCCTGCCGAGCAGGCCGGGGCGGAGGATCTCGCGGCCCAGGTAGAGGTTCGCGGCCGGGTCGAGGTCCGAGGCCAGGGCGAGATCCTGGTACACGGTCTCGATGCCGTACCGCCGGGGTGCGAGCGGGCTGCCGAACGTCACCGGCTGCCCGTCGACCTCGATCTGCCCGGCGTCGGGCTGGACCACCCCGGAGATCACCTTGATCATCGTGCTCTTGCCGGCGCCGTTGTCACCGACGAGCGCGACGACCTCGTTGGGATGCACTTCGAGCGCGGCGCCCCGGAGGGCCTGCACGGTGCCGTAGTTCTTGGTGATCCCGGACAGCCGCAGGATCGGGGTGTCGGTGCCGCTGCTCATCCGGGCCTCCTGGATCCAAGACAGGTGACAACGCTGTCGCATCGTGAACAGTACCCAGGTAGCCTCCGCTGTCAACACCCACCACCAGGAGGTATGCGTGCCAGCGAGCCACCAGCCCGTGCTCCCCGCGAGCCTTGCCGCCGTGTCCGACCGGGCGGCCGAGCGGCTCGCCGCGGGGCTCGGCGGCGCGGACACGTTCCGCCGCTGCTTCGCCAGCGCCTGGACGACCACGCTGCGCGGCGACCGGGCGTACCCGTTCGTCATCACCGGCGACATCCCGGCGATGTGGCACCGCGACACCGCGGGTCAGCTGCGGCCGTACCTGACCGGCGTCGCCGACCCGGAGGTCCGCGGCGCGCTCGGCGGCGTGGTCCGGCGGATGGCCGCCGCGGTGCTGTCCGACCCGTACGCCAACGCGGTGAACGACGGGCCGACCGGGCACCGGGTCGACGAGTACGACCGGCCCGTGCCGGCGCCCGACGTGTGGGAGCGCAAGTACGAGGTCGACTCGCTGTGCGCGGTGCTGTCGTTCGGGTACGAGCTGTGGGCGGCCAGCGGATCGGCGGCGCACCTGCGTGGCGAGTTCGCCGAGGCGGTGGCGCGGGTGCTGGAGGTCTGGCGGGTCGAGCAGGACCACGAGCGCTCCTCCCCATACCGGTTCGAGCGCACGGCGGGCCCGTTCCGCGACGACACGCTGCCGCGCGGCGGGCTCGGCGCGCCGGTGGGCCGCACCGGGATGACGTGGTCGGGGTTCCGGCCCAGCGACGACCGGTGCGAGTACGGGTACCTGATCCCGGCCAACGCGGCCGCGGTGGTCGCGCTGAACGGCGTCGCGGAGCTCAGCGAGCGCGGCCTGCTCCCCCGCGACCTGGGCGCCCAGGCGGTGGATCTCGCGGTCGACATCGCCGGCGGCATCGCCCGCCACGGCATCGTGCGCACCGCGACGGGCCCGATCTACGCGTACGAGGTGGACGGCCTGGGCGGGACCAACCTGATGGACGACGCGAACGTACCGAGCCTGCTGTCGCTGCCGTACCTCGGCTGGTGCGCCACCGACGACCCGCTGTACCGCCGGACCCGGGCCTTCGTGCTCAGCGACGCCAACCCGTACCACTACCGGGGGACCGCCGCGAGCGGGGTCGGCAGTCCGCACACCCCGCACCGGCACGTGTGGCCGATGGCGCTGTGCCTGCAGGCCCTGACCGCCTCCTCGCGCGCCGAGGCCGAGGCCCTGTACGCGACGCTGCTGGCCACCGACGCGGGCACCGGGCTGATGCACGAGAGCTTCGACGCGGATGACCCGGCGACGTTCACGCGGCCGTGGTTCGCCTGGGCGAACTCGCTGTTCGCCGAGCTGGCGCTGCGCCTGGTGGACCTGCCGGTGCCGCGCCCGATCCCCCCGGTCCCCGCGCCGGTGGCGGCGGCCACCCGCGCGCTCGCCGTCGCCGCGGCCCGGTGGTGACGGGACAAGGTCGCCGTTGACGGAATTGGATCGGCGGAGTTACCGTCCCTGGTCAAGCAGGTGACAACGCTGTCACCCCCTGACCCGTGAGGTGAGGCGATGGCGGTACAAGAGGCGTCACCGGAGGATGTCCGGACAGCGGAGAAGCCCCCGCGGGCACGCCGCCTGCGCGGCGTGCGGCACACCCAGCGCAGCTGGTCGGTCCTGGTGCTGATCGCCCTGCTCGCGCTCTTCTCGGCCCTGCGCCCGGACCAGTTCGTATCCTGGTTCAACGCCAAGAGCATCGCGGTCGACGCCTCCAGCTACCTGCTGATCGCCGTGGGCATGACGTTCGTGATCACGATCGCCGGCATCGACCTGTCAGTCGGTTCGGTCCTCGTGTTCTCGGGCGTCGTGAGCCTCAAGGCGATGCACACGATCGGCGGCGACGGGCTGCTGGTCTGCCTGGCCGGCCTGGCGGTCGCCGTGCTGTCCGGGCTGCTGTGGGGGATGGTGAACGGGATCATCACCACCCGCGGCGGGGTCTCGCCCCTCATCGCGACGCTCGGCACGTTCGCCGCCGCCACCGGGCTCGCGTACATCCTCGCCGGCGGCCAGGACATGCACGGCGTACCCACCGCGCTCGCGGACACCCTCGGGTTCGGCGCCTTCCTCGGCGTCCCGTACACGGTGCTCGTCGCGCTGGGTGTCGCCGCCATCGGCGCGTTCGTCATGTCGCAAACCCGGTTCGGCCGGTACACCGCCGCCATCGGCTCCAATGAGGAGGCGGTGCGCCGGGCGGCGGTCAACGTCGATCGGCACATCGTCAAGGTGTACGCACTCTCGGGCGCGCTGTCCGGGCTGGCCGGCTACGTCAGCCTGGCCCGCTTCCAGACCACCACGCTCAACGGGCACCAGACCGACATGCTGCAGGCCATCCTCGCCGTCGTCATCGGCGGCACCAGCCTGAGCGGCGGCGTCGGCACCGTCCTCGGCACGGTCGTCGGCGTCACCATCCCGTCGGTGCTGACCGACGGCTTCGTCATCCTCGGCCTGGAGCCGTTCTGGCAACAGGTCGCGCTGGGCGCCGCGCTGGTCGGCGTCGTAATGGTCGACCAGCGGCGCCGCAACCGCAACGCCCGCGGCTGACCCGCGGATCACGCTACACACCCACCCCTGTACCAGGAGGGTCCATAATGCACACTCGCGCCACGGCCTGGATCGCCACGGCCGCCAGCCTCCTACTCCTCACGGTCACCGCCTGTGGTTCCTCGGACGGCGAATCCGCCAGCGCTTCCGGCTCCGACTCGGGCGAGAAGCGGGTCAAGGTGACGTTCATCCAGGGCGTGGCCGGCGACCCGTTCTACGAGACGATGGCCTGCGGCGCCAAGGCCGAAGCCGCCAAGGACAACGTCGACCTGACCATCCAGGGAGCCAAGAACTGGGACGTCAGCCTCCAGATCCCGCTGCTCAACTCGGTCATCGCCGCCAAGCCCGACGCCCTGTTCATCGCGCCCAACGACTCGCAGGCGCTCGTGCAGCCGCTGAAGCAGGCGACCAGCGCGGGCATCAAGGTGGTGCTCGTCGACACGACGCTGTCCGACACGAGCTTCGTCTCCTCGGCGATCGCCAGCGACAACGTCAAGGGCGGCGAGGTGGCCGCGGACGCGCTGGCGAAGCTCATCGGTGAGAAGGGTCCGGTGCTCCTGGTCGGCGGGCAGCCGGGCGTGAGCACGGCCGAGGCGCGCCAGAAAGGCTTCGAGGAAGGGCTCAAGAAGTACCCGAACATCACCTACCTGGGCAACGTGTTCACCTCCAACGGCGTCGCGAAGATCTCCCAGCTGGTCTCCGCCCAGCTCGCGGCGCACCCGGACCTGGCTGGCGTCTTCGCGCTCAGCACCGACCAGAGCGAAGGGGCGAACAACGCGGTGAAGGCCGCCGGCAAGGCCGGCCAGGTCAAGGTGGTCGGCTTCGACGCCGGGCCGACCCAGGTCGAGCAGCTGCGCAACGGCGTGGTCCAGGCGCTCGTCGCCCAGCAGCCGGCGCAGATCGGCGCCGACGGGGTGCAGCAGGCGGCGATCGCGGCGCGCGGCGAGACCGCGCAGAAGCAGATCGGCACCGACTCAACCGTCATCACCGCCGACAACGTCGACACCCCCGAGGTCTCGAAGTACCTGTACACGACCACCTGTAACTGACCGGGCGGCCCTTTGGCCGCCCGGCGGTCGCCTCGTCTCCCCGCCGATCAAGGGCTCGGGCACACGCTTTGATCTCTCTTGCGTGTGCCCGAGCCCTTGATCGGCGCGTTAGTCCTTGATCGCGGGGACGGGGCGGGCGCCCAGCAGCTGGCCGGAAGGCAAGCCGAGCAGCGCTGTGGTGATGTCCCGCCGGTTGAGCGCCGCCGCGCACCAGGCGAAGTGTCCATCCTTACCCGCCGGGTCGTCAGCGTTCGCCGTGATCAGCGAGTACGCCGCCCGGTAGACGAGCATCGCGGTGGGGTCGTACCCCATCCGCTCCCCCATCCGTTCGAGCAGCTTCCACTCAGTCTTGAGCTGTCGACCAGAATGTTCCCCGGGAACAGGTCTCCATGGACCACGCAGCGGCGCCCGCTGTCGACCTCCCGCAACCGGCCGCGGCCTGAGGTTCAAGGCACGCAGTTAGGAGCATTCGCGATGGCAGCCGACGATATCGCCGCACACGCGCGGGAGTTGCTCGACGCGAACGATTTCCTCACCCTTGGCACGGTCGACCCGAGTGGCCGGCCCTGGACCTCCCCGGTCTACTTCGCCGCCGCCGGCCTCCGCGAGTTCTACTGGAGCTCTGAAACCGACGCCGTGCACTCACGCAATCTCAGCGAACGCCCGCACGTGAGCATCGTCGTATTCGACTCCACCGTCGCGCCCTACCACGGCCGTGCCCTGTACGCGGTCGGGCGGGCATGCGAGCTGCAAGGCGACGACCTCGAGCGCGGACTGCGGGTGTACCCCGGGCCTAGCGACCGGGGCGCCACCGCGCTGACCCGGGACGACGTGACCGGCTCCGCCCCGTACCGCCTCTACCGGGCGACGGCGACCGACCTGTGGGTCCTGTGCCCACGCGAGCCGAGACAGCCATGCCCGCTGCACGGTCTCGCCAAGGACCACCGCACCCGCATCGAATAGGCACCCACGCGGGCATCGGCACGTTCGCGGTACTGCCCGCTGAAGATGAGCCGGGTCACTTCTTGGCGAGAACGGCATTGGACCTGGACTTCCCGGAGTTGCCCCCGGCACAACGAGGGAGAGGGGTGACGGCATGCCGATCGAAGGGACCGTGGCGGCGGGATTCGAGGACGTCAAGGCCGAGTTCGCGGCCGTGGTGGCCGAAGAGGTGGACCCCGGCGCGCAGCTCGCGGTGTATCTGAACGGTCAGCAGGTGGTCGACCTGTGGGCCGGTGACGGTGTATCGGGCGACTCGCTGCACGCGCTGTTCTCGTCCGGTAAGGGCGCCGCACATCTGGTCGTGGCGCTGCTGGTCCAGGAGGGGATCCTGGAGCTGGACCGCACCGTCGCGTCGTACTGGCCGGAGTTCGCGGCGGAGGGCAAGGGTGCGATCACTCTGCGAGACCTGCTCGCGCATAGCGCCGGCCTGATCGGTGTGGACGGCGGCTTCCGCACCGAGGAGCTCGCCGACGACCGGGTGCTGGCGGAACGGCTGGCCGGTCAGCGGCCGTATTGGGAGCCGGGCACGGGGTACGGGTACCACGCGTTCGTGGTCGGCGCGCTCACCGGCGAGGTGGTGCGGCGGGTGACCGGCCGGTCGATCCAGGAGCTGTACACCGCGCGGATGCGCGAACCGTACGGCCTGGACTTCCACCTCGGGCTGCCGGCGGAGCTCGAGGCGCGGTACGTGCCGGTGCGGCCGTTGTTTCCCGAGCAGCAGGCGGCGCTCGCGGCCACCGCGCCGGCGCCGGACACCCTGACCGGGATCGCGTTCAACCGCAACGCGGCCCAGCCCACCGACCTCGTCGAGTTCGCGAACAACCGGTTGGTGCGCGCGCTCGGTCCCACGTCGTCCGGCAGCGTGGGCAACGCGCGCGGGCTGGCGAAGCTGTACGCCGCCACGATCGCCGAGGTGGACGGCCGGCCGCCGCTGCTGAAGCCGGACACGCTCGCGGAGTTCACCAGGCCCCACACGCCGGGCGTCGACCTGGTGACCGGGCAACGCGACCACTTCCTGCTCGGCTTCGAGGCGGCGGCGGTGCAGTTCCCGTTCCTCGGCCCGGACGCGTTCGGCCACAACGGGGCGGTGGGCGCCGTCTCGTTCGCGGACCCGCGCAGTGGCGTGGCGTACAGCTACACGCGGCGGCGGCTCGCCCCGTCCGGCCCGTTCACGCCGGAGAACGCCCGGCTGGCGGCCGCGGTGCTGCGCGCCGCCTGAAGCATCGCGACCACGAGCCCTCACCGGTGGTGGGGGTGCCAGGAATGCATGACCTGGTCCAGTTGGTCCACGTCGAGCGGTGCCATGGGTAGTGGTGTCGGATCGGTCCGTTCGGCGCTCAGGCCGTCGATCACGAGCCGGAGGTATCGGCGCCAGATGTCTGGCTGCACCTGGCGGGCATAGTCCACGACGGCGCCGACCATGATGGCGAGCACCGGAATGTCGGTGGCGGCGATGTCGGCGCGCAGCCTGCCGTCGGCCTGCGCTTTGGCGACGAGCTCGGTGACGATGGGTTGCAGGCTGTCGCGTAGCCGAGCGACGCGTTGCTGCCCGAAGCGGGTGCCGAGCACGACCTCACGCAGGCCACGGTCAGTGGCGTGGAGCGCGTTCGAGCGCTCCAGGAAGGTGACCAAGCCGCGCCAGCTGTCCGGGTCGGCCAACGCTTCCTGACCGATCGCGACCATCCGCGCCAGCCCCTGCTCGAACACCGCGTCGACGAGCGCCTCTTTGGTGGGGAACCGCCGGTACACGGTGCCGACGCCGAGGTCGGCCTGGTGGGCGATCTCGTCGAGCGAGACGTCCAGGCCGCGGTCGGCGAAGACCTGCTGCGCGGTCCGCAGGATTCGCTGGCGGTTGCGTTCGGCGTCGCGGCGCAGCGGGCGGTCCGCGCCGCCGGGGTCGAGGGCATCGGCTACGTGCATGTGACCAGTCTATCAAAGTTGAGGTGGTCCCTCCGGATAGTGCTACGGTACCGAACTGGAGGGGTCACCTCCAACTGGAGATCAAGCCTCTGGTCCGTTCGAAAGGTTGCCTCATGACCGTCACCGCCGGCACACATCGCGCCTCCCCCGCGCCACCGGACAACCCACACCACGGGCGGCGCTGGCTGATCCTGGTGGTCCTCGGCCTCGCGCAGCTCATGGTCGTGCTCGACGCCACGATCGTGAACATCGCGCTACCCACCGCCCAGCACGACCTCGGCTTCACCGACAGCGACCGGCAATGGATCGTCACCGCCTACGCCCTCGCCTTCGGCAGCCTGCTACTCCTCGGCGGACGGATCGCCGACGTGGTCGGCCGCAAACGCGTCTTCCTGATCGGCCTGGCCGGCTTCGCCGCCGCCTCCGCACTGGGCGGTGCCGCCGGCAACTTCGAAGTACTCGTCGCCGCCCGCGCCCTGCAGGGCGTCTTCGGCGCGCTCCTGGCGCCCGCCGCCCTGTCCCTGCTGACCACCACGTTCACCAGCCCCAGCGAGCGCGGCAAAGCCTTCGGCGTGTTCGGCGCGATCTCCGGCGCGGGCGGCGCCGTCGGCCTCCTCCTCGGTGGCGTACTCACCGAGTACCTGTCCTGGCGCTGGTGCCTGTACGTCAACCTCGCCTTCGCCGCCGTCGCGCTGGTCGGCGGCGCCCTGCTGCTGCACCACCGGAAGGCCGCCACCCGCCCCGGCCTGGACTGGCCCGGCATCATCACCGCGTCGGCCGGCCTGTTCGCCCTCGTCTACGGCTTCTCCAACGCCGAGAAATACGACTGGGACGACCCCATGAGCTGGGGATTCCTGACCGCCGGCGCCGTGCTGCTGGCCGTGTTCGTCTGGCTGCAGACCCGGGTCACACACCCACTGCTCCCGCTGCGGGTCGTCCTGGACCGCAACCGCGGCGGCTCCTACATCGCCGTGTTCATCTCCGGCGCCGGCATGTTCGGCGTGTTCCTGTTCCTCACCTACTACCTACAGGCGTCCCTGCACTACAGCCCCGTCAAGACCGGACTGGCCTTCCTCCCCATGGTCGCCGCGCTGATGATCGCCGCCACCGCCGCCACCAGCGCGCTCATCCCCCGCATCGGGCCCAAGCCGCTGGTCACCGCCGGCATGCTCGTCTCCGCCGCCGGCATGGCCTGGCTCACCTGGCTCGACCTGGACAGCACCTACGCCGCCCACGTCCTGCCCCCGCTGCTCGTCCTCGGCATCGGATTCGGGCTCATCATGGCGCCCGCCATGAGCGTCGGCACCCTTGGCGTGCGAGCCGCCGACGCGGGTGTCGCCTCGGCCACCATCAACACCAGCCAGCAGATCGGCGGCTCCATCGGCACCGCACTGCTCAACACCCTCGCCGCCAGCGCCGCCGCCGACTACCTCGCCACCCGCCAGCCCACCCCCGACGCCCTCGCGCAGGCCATGCTGCGCAGCTACGAAACCGCGTACTGGTGGTCCGCCGGCATCTTCGCCGCCGGCGCCATCCTCTGCGGCCTACTCCTGCGCCGCGGTGTGCCGGAACAGGACCCCGACGCCGAACCCGTCCTCGTGCACTGACCAATCCCTCCCTCCCCAGGGCCGCCACCGTCGCACTGGCACTACTCACCCCGATACACCTCGCACTGGCAGCACCGCACCGGCGCACCACCCTCCGCCGCCAGCTTCGTCGCGCGTCCCCTCGCACCGCCGAGGAGGCACCGCAGCGCTGTTCTGGATTGCGTTATTTGTGCCGCATGTTGGCGGCGATAATCCCGCACAGGCCCAACGTGCCGATCAGCCCAACGACACAGCACAACAAACCCCAAAAAGCCGCAGCTATGCCCTCCACATCTGAAGCGTAGGTCAAAGCGACATGACTGAGCCCATGGCCTCGATCGGTGCGGACGTTCCAGCGCCGATCCCGATGCCAGGTCGGGATATGTCCTGATTGGACACGCTGCCGGCGTTGTCCATCGACTGGTGGACGCGAGGTTCCGTCGATCGAACGTAGCTGGTGGCCGTCGCATCGCGCCCGCCTGGCCAGGCCAGCCGTTGCGGACGACCGGCTGCCGGCGACAGTAGGCTAGCTGGAATGGATCAACGGCCGGACTCCGACGACCGGTCCTGGTCGCGGGCGCTGCACCGGGGGTACGCCACCATCTGGGTGCTCCTCGGGCTCTGCCCTCCGGCGGTCGCGGTGCTGGACCAGCCCCCGGCCACGAAGTACTGGTCGTTCGGGCTGCTGGCCGCGCTGGGCGTGAGCTACGGGATTGTCCGGGGGTTCCCGGGCAATCCCGTGCTGCGTCCATCCGCCTATCTCGGCCTGGTCACCCTCGCTCCGACGTGGCACTGGTCGACCTGCGGATGCCGGGGCTCGACGGGGTCGAGGCCACCGCGCAGATCGTCGCGCGTGACGCCGGTACCCGGGTGTTGATCCTCACCACCTACGAGACCGACGCCGACATCGAGCGCGCGGTCGAGGCCGGCGCCATCGGGTACCTGCTCAAGGACGCCACGCGCGAGCAGCTCGCCGACGCGATCCGCGTCGCCGCCCGGGATGAGACCGTGCTCGCGCCACGGGTCGCGCAGCGACTCGTCGCGCGGCTGCGGCAGCCGGCGCAGGCCGCCCTGACCGCGCGGGAGGTGGATGTGCTCAACGCCGTCGCCGACGACTGTCCAATGTCGACATCAGTCGGTGGCTGGTGATCGCGGAGGCCACGGTGAAGACCCACCTGCTGCGCATCTTCGCGAAGCTGGACGTCAGCGACCGCACCCACGCGGTGATCGTCGCCCTCGACCGCGGCCTGATCACCCGCCCGTCTCGCTGACCGTGCCCTAGATTGCCGGCAGGGCCGGTGGTGGGCGCGCTCGCGCCGGGGCGCGCAGGTAGGCCAGGGCCAGCGCGGACGGCAGCAGCGGCAGCCAGGTGACCAGCAGCCGGTATCCGACTACCGCCGTCACGGCGGTCTGTGGGTCCGCGCCGACCCCGGCGAGCGTGATGCCCAGCGTGATGTCGAGGCTGCCCACGCTGCCCGGTGACGGCAGCAGCGCGGCGGCGGCGCTTGCCGCGAGGTACGCGACGAACACGTCCAATGTGGGCCGTGGCCGGCCGATGGCGTGCAGGACGGCGACGATGGCGGCCGCCTGCAGCAGCGGACCGGCCGCCGAACCACCGAACAGCAGCAGCGCCCGCCGCCGGTCCCCCAGCGTCGCCCGCACGACGGTCAGCCGCGCGAAAGCGCGCCTCCGGAGCACCTGGCCCCGGACGCTGGCCAGCGTCCAGGCCACCGCGCCGGCCACCGCCAGGACCGCGACCGACAGGATCAGCACCGGTACCGGGCCCAGCTCCGGCCGGCCGACCGCCAGCCGGCCGGGCGCGGCCATGTACAGGCCCACCAGGAACGCCGCCTGGATGGCCGCACCCGCGACGCTGTTGAGCGCTAGGGCGGTGATCGCGTCAGCGGTGGAGACGCCGCGCCCCGCGGCGGCCAGCGATGGCCACTTCCAGATCGCGTATCCGGCGACCGCGGCGGGTGGCAACAGGGCCAGAAGGGCTCGGCTCGTCATGCCATCAATGCTGGTCGCCGCGGCGGCGGCGCCGACAGGATCAACCGATCGAACCTCGCGTCCACCGCTCGATGGACCCCGCGCGTTGAGCTGGACGGAACGGTCCTCTCCGAGCCACCCGGTGGTGGGCTTTCGACCTCCCCCACGGGAGTAGGAGGGGTAGGCGTTCGTTGGTTTCTGCCGCTTTCTGGAATCGGGGCTCTGCCCGGCACGCATCCGCGACGATCGACCTCGCCAAACGTGTGGCACTGACCAAGACGTGAGGAGGCGAGTGTGCACAAGGGAAGGAATGCCGTCCGGGTGACGGTGGCCGCGGTGCTGACGGCCGCGGCGGTCGGGGTCGCCAGCCCGGCGTCCGCGGGCCCGGGCGCGAATGACTTCAGCGGCGACAACCGGGCCGACCTGATGGCGCTCTACGACTACGGCAACGGCGAAGCCGGCCTGCTCGTGTTCCCCGGCGCGCCGCAGGCGGCCGAAGACGCGACGGACGACTTCCGGACGTGGCACGCCCCGGCCGGCAACTTCTGGTCCAACCATTCGAAGATCACCTCTGGCGACTTCAACGGTGACAACCACAACGACGCGCTGATCATGTACGACTACGGCAACGGGTCGGCCGGCCTGTGGGTGATCCCCGGCTCGTCCAACGCGACCCCCGACGCCACCGGGGCGTACATGGTGTGGGAGACCCCGCCGGGCAACTTCTGGCTCAACAAAATGAAGATCACGGCCGGCGACTTCAACAACGACGGCAAGGACGACCTGCTCGCCCTGTACGACTACGATCACGAGTCGGCGGGCCTGTGGGTCTTCCCGGGCGTGTCCGGCTCCGGCACCAACCCGTACATGGTCTGGGAGACCGGGCCGGGCAACTTCGCGGTGAATGCCGCGAAGATCACCGCCGGGGACTTCAACCTCGACGGCCGGGACGACCTGGTGGCGTTGTACGACTACGGCAGCGCCGCCGCCGGCTTGTGGATCTTCCCAGGCGGGTCCGGCGCCACCAACCCCTACATGGTCTGGGAGACCGGGCCGGGGAACTTCGATGTGCGCACGGTGCACACTGTGGACACCGATGACCTGGACGCCGACGGCACCGTGGACCTCATCGCCATCACCGGCGGCGGCACGTACCGGTTCTCCGGCACCACCAGCACGAGCGGTGGCACCCAGCCGACGCCCTACACCTGGAACAGCACCTACTGGCCGACCGTCGTCGGCGACTACGACGGCAACGGCGTCGTGGACCTGATCACCCTGGTGCACCAGGGGAACGGCACCGCCTCGCTGTGGGTCATGTCCGGTGGCCTACCGATCAACCAACCCCAGCTCTGGGTGCGGGTCTGGGACGGCGACCTCGGGGCCGGCCAGCCCAAAGTCGCCTAACACCCATGATCAAAGCGTCCCTCAAGTCGCTAGCACGACTTGAGGGACGCCTTGATCATGGGTGCTGAGTCACCGATCAGTCCTCCTGGTACGGACCGTAGGGGCGCGGGCCGTAGCGGTGCCGCAACTCCTCGCCGTCGGTCCCGAACAGCCATACCGTCTTCCAGGATGAGGAGCCATCCGCGAGCCAGAAACATTCGAGCGGGTTGAGTCGACTGAGCCACATCAGGCGGGTGATCTCTTCCGCCAGGTCCGGGTGGAGGATCTCGCCGGTTCCGTACCCCTGGAAGTTGACCTTGATCAGCGCCACCTTCTTGAGGGTTTTCTCTTTCTCCCCCTCACCTATCGTGACCGGGTACTCGATCGTGATCTCCTCGATGCTGGGCTGTTTCGCGCGGAACTGGTCGAACCGCGCGAGCAGTCCGTCGATGACCGCTTTCTGACGCTCATCCACCGCCGCATCAGCCCCACCACGAAGGTTTCGGTCAATAGCAGCAGGTAGAGGGGCAGCCACCCGCCGATCAGTACGATACGCGTCTTCCACATCACCACGAGGTACACGTAGACCAGCAGGGTGGCCGCGATGGACGTCTTCCAGACCAGCCTGAGTATCCGGTGGCGCGGCGCCGGGATCAGGGCGGAGTTGGCCACGAAGCGGTCGAAGAGCGCGTCCGTCCAGCCCCGCCGCGCGGGCCGCGGCGGGCTCGCCAGGTCGGCCACCAGCGGCGCCACGTCGGCCGCCGTGGTGGCCGCGTGCGCGGCGCGGACCCGCTCGTCGAACTCCGCCAGCTCCAACTTGCCCTCGTCGAGGGCGCGCTTGAGCGTGTCGGCGACCGTCTGCCGGTCGGATTCGGTCAGCCGCCGCGCGTCGCCCCGGAGATCCGCCACCAGCGGCGCCAGCTCGGCATCGCGGGCGGCTTGCCGCGCCTGATCAGCCCGCGCCGTGTACTCGATGACATCCAGCTGGCCGTCCCGGTGGGCTCCCTCCAGCGCCTCGACCGTGTCCTGCCGTTCCTGGTCGCTGACCCGATCCGACAGCGCCGCGACCAGGGTGTCGAGGGTGCCGACCCGGCGAGCGTGCCGGATGTCGGCCTCCAGCGTGGCTGCCTCGACCGGCCCGACCCGACCGTCGGCCACCGCCTCGGCGAGCGCCGCCAGCGCGGCCTCCTGGTCGGGGGCGCCGGCGAGCTGATCCTCCCGCGGCGTGCCGGACCAGCCGGGCAACCCTTCGATCGAAGCCTTCAGCTGGGCGTACGTGACCATAGTGGACAACGCGGCCAACCGGCGCTCGTACTCCTGGTCAGTCAACCGGCCCTGCGCCGCCGCCTCGACGAGCCAGCGGCGGGCGTCCTCGCGGTCCGCACCGCGCACCCGCATCCCGTCGACCCACTCCCGCACGTCCCCGCGCTCGGGCAGGTCCCTCGTCAGGCGCACCAGGTCGCCGCGGGTTGTACCGCGTCGACCCGGCGGCCGTACTCAGGCTCGTCGAGCCGCCCCTCGTCCCGGGCGATCTGGAGCAGACCCCGCACCTCGTCGCGATCGGCATCCGACGCGCGTAGTTCACCGCGCCCGCCATCGGACCATCCCAGGTTCACGATCATGGAGGGTACCGCCCGCCCGCCAACCTCAATCTGATCGCGCGCCTACGCACGGAAGGGGATGTGATCGTCTACCCCGCGGCCATGCGCGAGCCGTCGTGGCCCACCAGCCGATCGGCGAGGTCGGAGCGGCGGTAAAGCATCGAGCGGCCGTGCCGGGCACTGACCAGCAGCCCGCCGTCACGCAGCGCGCGGAGGTGTTGGTTGACGGCTGTCGCCGTGACACCGAGGCGGGCGGCCAGTTCGGTGGAGGAGGCGGGCGTGTCGAGGTGGACGAGCAGCCCGGCCCGGGTGGCGCCGAGGATCGCGGCGAGGGCGTCGGGTGCGGGCAGGGCTTGGGGCTCCCACAGCGTGGCTACGCCGCGCGCGGCGTAGAGGATCATCGGTGGCTCGTCGGCGGAGATGGGCGTCGACGCGTTGGTGGTCCAGAGGGTGGGCACGAGGGTCAGGCCACCGGTGGTCGGGCGGGCATAGTCCAGTTTGGAGCGCAGCGTCACCTCGACCACGTTGTCGACGAGCCGGACCGTGCGCGACAGGTCGGCGAACATCGCCGCGAGTCCGCGCTGGGCGATCTGCCGTCCCCGGTAGGTGACATCGCCTTCGAGCAGCGCCCGCATCCGTGGCCAGTGTGGCTCGAAGCAGCGCTGCCAGTAACCGCTGAGCGCATCGACGACGCGGGTGAGCACACGCGACGCGGACCCGCGTAGCGGCCCGGCGAGTGGCCCGTCGCCATGGACGGCCCGCAGGTCGCGCCGGACGATGGCCGGGTCGGTGCGGGCCAGCCGGGCCAACTCGTCGTCGATGCGGGTCAGCGGCGAGCGCGGACGCGGGTTGAGGAAGTCGGGGGTCCACAGCCGCTCGTTGGTCAGCGCGGACAGGGTGGCCTCGTCGAGACCGCCACGCGCCTCTTCCAGGGCGTGCAGCCAGCGCAGGTGCAGCGGAAACCGGCCCGGGTCGCGCCAGGCGCGCAGGGACAGGACCAGCTCGTTGAGCGGGGACACCGCGAACCGCACGTCGGCCAGGTCCATGCCGACCAGCTCGTACCGAACCATGAAGCAAAACGCTACATCATTCGTGTGACCGGCCGGGCTTCCGCGATAACTGTGGGCGTGAGTCTCACCGCAAGCCGTGCCCGGTCGACCGCCCGCGAATGGGTGCGGCGCACCCTGCGGCCGGACGACCCGGTTGCCCGGGCGCTGACCTGGTCGACCATGTCCTCGGCGCTGTCCAAAGGGGTGTTCTTCAGCGTCAGCGTGCTGTTCTTCACCCGCGTCGCCGGCTTCACCGCCACCACGGTCGGCCTCGGGCTCACGATCGCCGGCGCCGTAGCCGTCGGCGCGTCGCTGGGCGCGGGTTACCTGGCCCGTGCGGTCGGCGCCCGGCGGGTCCTGCTGGCCACCACCGCCGGCCAGGGCCTCGCGCTACTCGCGTACCTCGCGGTGAGCACGCCCGCGGCGTTCGTCGCCGTCGCCTGCGCCGCGGTGAGCCAGCAGGCCATGCAGCGCACCGCCCTGACGACGATGATCGCCGAATGCTTCACCGGACCGGAACGGGTCGAGGTACGCGCCCGCCTCCGCGTCGTCATGAACTGCTTCATCGGCCTGGGCACGGCACTCGCCGCCCTCGCCCTCGCGATCGGCACGAGACCCGCGTACCTGCTGGCGATGGCATCGACCGCCGCACTGCTGCTGGTCTCCGCGCTGTCCCTACGCCGGATCGTCACGCCAGTCCGCCTCGACCCGCCGCCGGCAGAGCACCCACGCCGCTCCCCGCTGCGCGACCGCACCTACCTCGCCGCGACCGCACTCAACGCGGTGATGACCATGCAGTTCGGCATGCTGACCGTCGGCGTACCCCTGTGGGTCGCCGGCCGGACGACAGCGCCGCCGGTGACCGTCGCGGCGCTCCTGGCCCTCAACACCGTCATCGTGTCCCTGCTCCAGGTCTGGGCGGCGCGCGGCGCCCGCGACCTTCCCGCAGCCGGGCGTTCGGTCGCCCGAGCCGGCACGTTGCTCGCCCTGGCCTGCGGCCTGTACGCCGCGGCCGCCATGGGCACCGTCGCGGTCGTCGTGGCCCTGCTGGCGCTCGCGACCGCGGCGCACAGCCTCGCCGAGGTGCTCTCCGAGGGCGGCAGCTGGACCCTCGCCTTCGAACTCGCCGACCCGGACAACGCCGGCGCGTACCAGGGCGTCAGCCAGACCGGCGCCGCCCTCGGCTCGATGCTCGCGCCCCTTGTCGTCACCGCCACCGCCATCGACCACGGACGGGCCGGATGGGCCGTGCTCGCCGTCCTCTTCCTGGCCGCTGGGCTGTCCACGCCCCGACTCATCCGGCGGCGCAGCCGCTGACCCGTGGCTTTCGCGGTCGCGTCGTCGCGTGAGTCACCCCATCACTGGTGGCGGTCGGCCCGCCGTGGACGACTTCCCGTTCCCAACGCTGTCGTGGCTGGGTGTGCAACCGCCAGTAGTGTTCGGCGATGTCGTCGGGGTCGAAGGCCGTGCCCGGGGCGGCGGTGAGCGCACCGGCCACGTTGACCGCCCAGGCGTCCAGCTGCGCGCGCACGGACAGTTCGCCGAGTGAGTCGGCCTGGATGACGGCGGCGTTGTACACCACGACATCCGGTCGGCCAAGTTGGTCGGCCGCCACGTCCAAGGCGGCCCGCAACGCCATCTCGTCCGTGCTGTCGGCGGCCAAGGCGACGACCTATACGCCGAGCGCAGCGACGGCATCGGCTACCTCGCCCACCCCCGCGCCGGTGCGTGCCACGACGGCGACCGGTAGCCGCAGCGCTGCCGTAGCCATCCTCCACTTCGATCCGGACCGTTTGTAGCCGTCGATCGATATCCTCTCTGGAGTGACGGGTAACACGCTCCTCGACATCGCAGTGCTGACCGCCACCCAGCTCCTGATCCTGTCGATCGCCTGGGTGGCGCCGCACGTCGTGTACATCGGACACGTCGATCCGGGTCGCTATAGCGAGCAGGCCACGACCGTCCTGCGGGCCCGGTTCTTCCTCGTTCTGCCCGCCACGGTCGCGTTGTGCTGGTGGGGTGCCCGATGGTGGCTGGACACCCGCCACGACGTCGCGATCGTGCTTTACATCGCGCTGTGCTGTCGGTTGGTCATGTTCGCCGCCCGGTATGTGCGGGCCGCGAGCGGTGACCTGTCCTGGTTCTTCGTCGGGGTGATCGGGCCGCTGGCGGCATTCACCGCGATCCTGACCGTGACGGCGCGCATCGTCGACTCGGACCCGTCGGCGTTGGCTTGGGTCTTCGGAGGCATCGCGGCACTGGTCTTCCCGCCGTTGCTCGTGGTCGCCGCGGGCTGGTTGGCCAGTCCGCGCATGAGAGGGCGCAGCAGCGCGCGTCCGTGACTCTTTGACGTGCCACCTGGCTCGACCCGTCTGCCGTCTGCCGTGTCGTGCGTATGGGATCATGGCGAGATGGTCTCGGACCGTTGGCTCACACAAGATCACGAGCTGAAGCCGGGTGCCGTGATCTTCCGCAGCGATCGCCGCTTCTCGATGGAGGCGTACTCCGCGAGCCACGGCCAGTTACTGCTCCGCAGCAATCCGGCCGACGACGAGTACGACACAACCATCGACCTGCTGTTCAAGCCCGTCGAGGCGGTCAAGATCCGGGACGGATACGCCGGAATAGCGGTCAGATGCGCGACCACGCTGGAGGCGAACGCGATCATCGAGTCAACGCCCGGTGTGCGTGCCGATCGCGGCGACCGGGTGTTCATGCTGGAGAGCCACGGTCGATCCGACTACGTGATCAGCATGGCGTTTGGCTGGCACGAAGGGATCCTGTCCCGGGTCCAAGGCAGCTTCTTCAACACCGCGGACGCGTACTTGCCGCAGTGGCCGACGGGGGCGCTGTACGGGTTGAACCCGGGGTTCAACGTGGCGTCCGTCCAGGATCTCCTCCACGCGCTCGACTCGGACCACGACCAGCCGACCCGCCGGGACCGGTACCGGTATGTCTTCGTCCTCATGGTTGACGTCGGCGACGACGGCCGACCGCACGCGTCAGGCTCGGGGGTGTTCCTCACTCAGCAGGACGCCGAAGCGGCGCAGGCGATCCTCGCGCCGAAGGTCCGGTCCTGCTGGATCGAAATGCTGCCGGTTGTCGTGTAAAACAGGCCTGCGAAGCAAGGAGGGAACAGACATGACCGCTGTCTACACCTGGGACGTCTTCTCCACCCTCGACGGCTACGGCTCGTTCGCCGAGGGCGCCGACTGGGGCGGCTACTGGGGCAAGCAGGGCCCTGAACTGCTCGAGCACCGCGCCGCTCTCTTCGACACTGAGCAGCGGATGGTCTTCGGGGCCACGACCTTCCGGGAGACCGCTGAGATCATGTCCTCGGGCATCGACCCCAACACACTCGACGAGTGGAACGTCCGGACGATGCGCATGCCGGCGACGGTGATCTCCTCCACATTGCGGGACACCCTCGGTTGGCCGGACGCGACCATCGTGAGCGGTGACGCCGTAGACATCGTCGCCCGGCTCAAGGAGGAGTCGGACGTGCCGCTGCGCTCGCCGGCGAGCCTGTCGCTGAACTGGGCACTGATGGCCGCCGGCCTGGTCGACCGCCTGCAGGTGACGATCTTCCCCGTCATCTCCGGTCGGACCGGGACCAGCCCGATCCTCGGGGGCGCGGGCGACTTCGACCTCGAGCTGCTCGAGAGCCGGACGCTCGACGGCCACACCCAGGAGCTCGTCTACCGCCCCACCCTCCGGTAACGACGCCTCGATCTCTGTCCTGGCGGAGTTGGGATGACCGGTCGGTGACGTTGTGTCGATGTCGAAGATTTGGTAACCGGCATGTCGGGAACGGGCAAGTCGTCGGCGCTCGCCGAACTTGGCCGCCGCGGTTATCCGTCGTAGACACCAATTATCCGGGCTGGCGCGAGTATCGCGAGTATGTTGAGTTCTCCGACGAGACGTACCGCGGGGAGTGGCTCTGGATCGAGGAAAGGATCATCGGGCTGCTGGACTGATGGACGCTCACTCTTCGTTCAACGATGCGTGAGGAACCACTTGAAGTTCTACGACCGTTTCAACGCGGTCGTCCTCCTCAGCGCCCCTGCTGGTCGATCAGCAAAGTGGACGACGTCCTAGCGCGTCTCAATACCACCGGGTCCGGGCCTCAGCTTGTTGTGCGGGGGATGGTCAGTGCGGTGGTGAAGGCGAGGGCGGCGACGCCTGCGGAGGCCAGGAATGCCGTGACGTAGCCGGATTCCGTCGGCAGCGGCGAGGAGGGCGTGGCTGAGTTGGTCAGTACGACGGCGGCGAGTTGGGCCCGGCACAACCCGCACTCCTTCGGCCGCCTACGAGACCAAGTCATCGCGGCGTTCCTGGCCGCGGGCGTCACCCCCGCCATGGCCGAACAGAGCTGGTACGTCTTCGGGCTCAGCGTCGTGCAATGGCTCGGCGCCCGCCAGACCCCACACGACATGGGGCCGACGGAGCCGCGCTTCGACCTCTTCCTCGACATGCTTCTGCGCGGACTCCCCACCAGCACGCCCGCCGAACACCCACACCACCGGTAGACCCCCACCGCGGCGGTCGCGCCGCCAGCGAAACGTTGGCCGAACAACGGCAGCAAAAGGTACGCGGCGTCGCCGAGCAGCGTGCTGCGTCCCTGTCCTCCAGTGCGGACAGCGCGGGCTCGGCTGGCCGCCTCGGGCGGTTTCGCTGGCTCCCGCCGCCGTGACATCCGCCAGTGGCTTCTCTAGCGGTGTCCACTCAGTCCCCTCGGCATGCCCTTTATGGAGGGACTGTAGAGGTGCCGCCGGAAAGGGGAACGCGATGAGACGCCAACCCGGGGTCAGTACGCGATCGCGTTGGCGATTGGCATGGTTGGCCTGGTCGGCCGGCCAACGCACCGGCCAGAGTGGAGCGTCGGGCGGAAGTGGGCTGATCGGCACCGGCTGGCGCCAGTCAGGCACGCTCACCATCGCCCACGCCGCCGGGCTCGGCTTTGACACCAGCTACGCACCGTTGTGGTACCCGGCCAGCGTCCTGGACCCCGTCGGTGTCCCGTTCGGCGCCCTACCATCCGACCCGAACCTCTGCGTCACCAGCGACCGGCCCTGCACCCAATACTTGCCGGCGAGCTTTCCCTCCTGGACTTCACCGAGGGATACCCCACCGCCCTGACCGCGATCACCCTCTACACCGTGGCGTACGTCCTCACCGCTACCGGCGCCGCGCACCAGGGTTTGCGTGCCGGTGCGGGAGGCGCGCATCGTCCGGCTCGCCGCGGCCGCGTGCCTTGTCGCTGTGAATCTTGACGTCCTACCGTCGTGATAGCCACGCTACGGCGTCAAGATCGCCAGCGTGGAACCGTGTTCCCGCAAGGTTCCCGGCGTTGCGGGTCCGGCTCTCTGGCGTGAAGGTGTCCCACCGGTCGCCTGGACCGTGTCAATGCGGGCGTCTACTACGTGAGGGGCGCCTTGATCTTGAAAGAGGTGCAGGTCAGGGCACGAATGTGCCCTGCGGCGGCGACAAAGCCGGCCCCTCACCAGTCGACCGCCGCAAAGGCGGCCTCAAACGCTCCACCTGCACCGACACCACCGGCATACCCCTAGGCATCGTCTCGGCCGGCGCCAACCGTCACGACAGCCCACTACTGGGCCCCACCCCGCACGCCGCTCAACAACAGACCGGCCCATGGCCACACCCGGTCACCGTCCACCTCGACGCCGGCTACGACTCGCAGATCACCGAAACCCTCCTGGCCAGCATGAACCTGCGACACAACATCACCTGGCAAGGCGTACAAGAACCCATCAGCCACACCCGACGCTGGCCCGTCGAACGCACCCACTCCTGGATGAACGGCTACGGCAAACTACGCCGCTGCACCGACCGCGCCGGCTACGTCATCGACTTCTGGCTCCACCTCGCCGCCGCCTTCGTCACCGTCCGTGCCCTCATCCGCCAAGCCCGCACCCGCTACCGCTGGGACCAACGCCCCACCACCCGCCGCCTCAAATAACCCCAATTGACGGTCGCTCTAAGTACGTCAGCGTGGAGGGGCCGATCGGCGCTCAGGCGCGTTGACGATCGTCGCGCTGCTGGATGAGTTCCTCGACCGCGGTCGGCAGCGTGGTCTCGAAGTCGATCAGCTTGGCCCAGGTCGGGGTCACGACGATGCGGACCATGCCGTCGTAGAGCGAGCGGATCTCGGCCTCCCACTCGACCCGCTGCTCGGGCGTCATCTTGTAGGCGCCGGTCGTCTTGAGGTACTCGTCCGGAATGCCGTCGACAGCGTCCAGCTCGGCCCTGCCGCGGATGAGCAGGATCTTGGGTGGGTGCACCTCGGTGTCGATCGTCAGGGCAACCGCCGGGTTGTTACGCAGGGCCGGGAGCTTCGGGGCGTTCTTCGGAGTGCACATGACGATCTCCGAGCCGTTCCAGGTGAAGATGATCGGCACGTTGCGGGGCGTGCCGTCCTTGGCGACGTAGGCCAAGCGGGTCACGTCGCGGGCCAACAGTTCCTGGCTGATCGGTCGGTTCAGCACCTCGGCGATCTCGTTCGGTTGCACGGTCATGCCTCCTGTCGCTTGTTCCCGGACGGACCGTTAGCTGAGCTGCTCGGCCACGGCGACGATGATGTGTCAGTTGTAGTAGCGGCGGGCGCTGGACCCGATCCGGGTGATGTCGGTGCCGTAGATGTGCAGGCTGATGGCGGTGCGGGTGCCGGTGTTGCGAATCCGGTGGATGTCACCGGGCGGGGCGAAGCCGCTGACTTCGCCCACGTGGTTCTCCCGGGTGCCGATGAGGTTGAGTTCGTCGTCATAGAGGTCTTCGTGCTCGACGCCCTGCAGGACACCCACGACGCACCAGGTGATGTGGTCGTGAATCCGGGTGGTCTGACCGGGTCGCCAGACCAGGCCGAGGATGGAGAACGTGCCGTCCGGCTCGGCGTACAGGACATGACCGGCGGGCCGGTCGGGGTGACCGTGCTGCTGCTCGGCGGTCAGGATGTCGGGGCCGGGCAGATACGCGCGGAGCTGGTCGGCGACGAGTTCCGCGGTCCGCGCCCAGTCGGCCCGCATGCCGATCACCTGGCGCACCGCGGCGATGAGCTTGTCGGTGGAGCCGGCGATGAAGCCGCCCGGGGGCGTGATCACGTGCTGCGGAACCGTGCCCGCCATGTCGTCCTCCTCGTTCGCGAGCGGGGTCGTCCCGTTCAGCGTCCACCGAGCACGACTCATTCGTCCAATGCCAACTTCTGCGGCTACCCATAACTACCATGGATGAATGCTGGACATCGTGCGGCTACGTATCCTCGCGGCTGTCGCCGCGCACGGCTCGGTCACCAAGGCCGCCAAGCACCTGAAGTACTCCCAGCCAGCGGTCAGCCACCATCTGGCCCGGCTGGAAGCCGAGACCGGCGCCCGGCTCGTCCAGCGCATCGGGCGGGGCATCCGACTCACGCCGGAAGGTGAGCACCTGGCCCGCCGCGCCGCGGAAATCGTCGGACGGGTCGACACCGCTGCCGCGGAACTGTCCGCGATGGTGGGCCTGCGAACCGGCCGGGTCCGGGTCGCTGGTTTCCAATCGGCGCTCGCCGCTCTGGTGCCGCACGCCGCCGCCAGCCTGCGCCGCGACCACCCCGGCATCGAGCTGCACCTGGCCGACGCCCATCCGCAGGTGGCACTGAACCTGCTGCGCGACGGGCAGGTCGACGCCGCCATCATCTTCCGCTACGACGACACCACACCGGACGACATCCGCGCCACGCACCTGTTCGACGACCCGATGTACCTGCTCAGCCTCGAATCCGGGCAGACGCTGCCGGACCATCGCGACTCGGCCTGGATCGCCGGCTGCGAAAACTGCCGCCGCGAGTTCATCGACGCATGCGAGCGGGCCGGCTTCACCCCGCACGTCGTCTACACCAGCGACGACGTGATCGTCGAACAGGCCCTCGTCGCCGCCGGTATGGGCGTAACCACTATGCCCGGCCTGGCGTTACGCACGCACCGGGCACCCGGGATCGAAGCCACCCCGCTGCCCGACTTCCGCCGACGCGTCTACCTCGCCACCTACGGCGACCCACCGGATCCCCCCGCCACCACGGCCTTCGTCACCGCGCTGCACCACGCCGTCCAGCAGACCCGCCCAGGCGAGCCAACGCCGCCCGACCAGGCCCCTAGACTTCGATCACCGAAGAAGAACAAAAGATCCACCGGATCCGCCAACTAAGTCCGACATAGGACCGGCGCCGCCTTTCCGGGTCCGGATTGACTTGTCGCAAGGCTTGACGCTCCATATTGAGACAAGAGTTGCGACATCGGAGGCGTCATGCCGAATGGAACGTTGCCGGGTGTTGACCCGCCGGTGCGTCCCGCGGACCTTGAGCGAGCCGGCTCTTGGTTGGCGCTCCGCGCCCAGCTCGCCCGGCAGATCCAGGACCACACGCTGGCCGTGGGCACCCGGCTGCCGACCATCCGCCGTCTGGCCGCAGACCTCGGCCTGGCCGTCAACACCGTCGGCCGGGCCTACCGGGAGCTGGAGGAGGCAGGGCTGATCGAGACCCGCGGACCAGCCGGCTCGTTCGTGTCCGCGGCCGGCGAGAAGGGACGCGAACGGGCAAGCCGCGCCGCCGCCGAGTATGCCGGATCAGCGGGTGAGGCCTCGGAGCTTGTCCGGGTTGCCCTGCATACGTACGCCGGTGATCCGCTCGCCGTCGAAGTCGAAGCAGATCGCCCCGGCCGGTTGCCCGTTGACTAGGCCGAGGATGCCCGGTCCGCCGTTGATCTCGGTGATCACGAGCTGGGTGTTCTGTGTCTGCGGCTTGGCGAAGACCCCGAGCAGCCAGCGGGCGACGTGTCCGGCGCCTTCCAGCGGCCGGCGGGCCGCGGTCACCTTGCCACCGCCGTCCGACCAGCAGATCACCTCAGGCGCCAGCAGTTCCATCATCGCGTTCAGGTCGCCCCCGGCACAGGCCCGGCGGAACCGTTCCACTGCTTCTCGGCGTACCCCTTGGTCGACGTCGAAGCGAGGCCGGCGGGCCGCGACGTGCGCCCGGGCCCGGGCCGCGGCCTGCCGCACCGCGACCTCGGACTTGTCCAGAATCGATGCGATCTCGGCGTGGTTGTAGCCGAAAACGTCGTGGAGCAGGAAGATCGCGCGTTCGGCGGGGGTCAGCGTTTCCAGGACGACGAGCATCGCCATCGAGATCGACTCGGCCATCTCGACCTCCTGACCCGCGTCGGGCGCGGTGAGCACCGGCTCGGGCAGCCAGGGCCCGACGTACGTCTCGCGGCGGGCGCGGGCCGAGGTGAGCTGGTTGAGCGAGAGGTTGGTGACGGTCTTGACCAGGTACGCCCGTGGGTTGGCGACCTGGTCGCCGTCCACGCCGCGGCACCGCAGCCAGGCCTCCTGCAGGATGTCCTCGGCATCGGCGACGCTCCCCGTCATCCGGTACGCGACGTCGAAGAGCAGCCGCCGATGCTGGGCGAAGACCTGGGTATCGATCATGGAAACAGGCTAGATGTGGGTGAGCGCCTGCGCTCGCAGACCGTCAAGCACCGTCGGGTATGCGGGCCGCCACCCGAGCTCGCGGCGGGCCTTCTCGCTCGAGACCCGCATGCTGACGCCGAGCATCAGGTGCATGTAGGACGCGACCCCCATCGTCCACGTGGGCAAGGTGAACGGCTTGGGCGTGCCGAAGGTCGTGGCGATCGCCCGGATCATCTCCCCGAAGCCCATGTGGTCGTCGACGACGTTGTACGCCTCACCGGGCCGACCCCGATCGATCGCCGCGACGACGGCGGCGGCCGCGTCCGCCAGGTGCGTCCACGGCGAGACGCGACCGTGGTCGTTGAACGCCGGCAGCTGTCGCTTCCGCAGCATGTGCACCAGCGTCTCGGTGCCTCCCGGCCCGTAGAAGAGGCCGAATCGCAGCGAGATCGCCTCCAGCCCCGACTGCTGGGCCAGGCGCTCCTTCTCCCGCATGCCCTCCAGGTGCCGGTTGATCTTCGGATCGGTCACGGGCGCCGCGAACTCGTCGGCCTCGGTCAGAACGCGGTCGCCGAAGTCGCGGTAGCCGTAGCCGATGGCGATGTTCTCGCCGATGAAGCGGCGTACGCCCGCGAGCTCGGCCGCCTCGATCAGGTTCGCGGTCCCGGCGACCCGCAGGTCGTCGGTGCCGAACATGCCCTTGTGCGTCATCGGCGGCTTGCGCAGCGCGGTCGCGGCGTGCACTACGACGTCGGCCTTGATCCCCTCGAACGCCCGCAGCAGTCCGTTCCGGTCGAGCAGGTCGGCGCGGATCTCGTTGCCCTCGCCGCGCCCCACGCCCAGCACGGTGTGGCCGGCGTGGGTCAGCGCCTCGCGGATGTGCCGGCCGAAGGCACCACTGGCCCCGGCCACGATCACGGTCTGGTTCTTCATCTGCGTCATGGCCATGGGACAAAGCAACCTTCCGATCCGTGACACCCCCGGGCGTGACCCCGGTCACTCAAATCCTTCACCCGACCGCGAGCAGCGAGCACCACTGCCACCGAGGTTCGACGCCGGCCGATCGGTGATGTCGGCCGCCGAGCGCCGGTTGACATACCTTTGGCCTCAAAGTAGCTTTCATTGCAAAGCAAAATAGCTTTGTGTGTGCGGCTTGGCCGGGTGTCGCTACCGGACGAGTCGCGTCCACAGCCAGCCATACCGAGCAGAGGACCGTTACATGTCGGAGACCGAGCCAGCAGTGCAGGTCCGGAACCAACAGGCCGTCGAGGGGGTCCGCGCCAACGGCGGCAAGCGCACCACCGACCCGCCAACGCACGGGACGGAAGCCGAACCGGCGACGTCGTACAGCCCACGGCGCTGGGCCGCGCTGGCCGTGACGCTCCTCGCCGTCCTGATCGACATGGTCGACTCGACCGTGATCAACGTGGCGCTGCCCTCACTGCAACACGACCTACGCGCGTCCTCGGCGCAGTTGGAATGGTCGGTGGCCGGCTACACCCTCGCCTTCGCCGCAGCGATGATCACCGGTGGGCGGCTCGGCGACCGGTACGGACGACGGCGCGTCTTCCAACTCGGACTCGCCGGTTTCACCATCGTCTCGGCGCTGGCTGGCCTCGCGACCAGCCCGCAAACGCTGATCGCCGCACGGATCCTGCAGGGTGCCGCAGCGGCGCTGATGGTCCCGCAGGTGCTGTCGATGCTGCAGGTCGAGTTTCCCAAGACGGAACGTCCCAAGGCCATGGCGATGTACGGGATGACCTTCGCCCTCGGCGGACTGGGCGGTCCGCTCCTCGGCGGCGTGCTCCTCGACGCCGACCTGTTCGGCCTCGGTTGGCGACCAATCTTCTTCGTCAACGTGCCGATCGGGATCGCCGCGTTCATCGGCGCCGCCGTGCTGACCCGCGAGTCGCGCGCCACCCACGCCGCGACAGCTGACGTGCGCGGGACCGTGATCGCCACCGCCGGCCTGCTCGCCCTGCTCTACCCGTTGGTCGAGGGCCGCACCCTGGACTGGCCATGGTGGACCTTCACGTTGATGGCGGCCTGCCCGCTGCTGCTGTGGCTGTTCATCCGCTACGAACGGACCGTGGCCGCCCGCGGCCAGACGCCGCTGGTCGACCCGGCGCTACTGCGCCACCGCGGCGCCCTGGGCGGACTCCTGATCTCGGTGCTGTTCTTCGCCGGCACCGCCTACACCCTGGTCCTGACCGTGCATCTGCAGACCGGCGCCGGCTACACGCCGCTGCGCACCGCACTGACGATGATCCCGTTCACGATCGGCGTGGGTCTGGGCTCCGCCATCGCGCCGCGACTGATGCCGATGGGGCGAACGATCGTCATCGCCGGCTCACTGGTCATGGCCACCGGGATGGGGCTGATCCTCGCCGCGGTGCAACGCTACGGCTCCGGGCTGCATCCCTGGCAGTTGATCCCTGGCATGGTGATCGCCGGACTCGGCATGGCGATGGTCGCCGGAACGCTGATGACCATCGTGCTGGCCAAGATACCCACCCGGCACTCGGGCGCGGCATCATCACTGATCAACACCACCATCCAGGTCGGCGTCGCGACCGGTGTCGCCCTCGTCGGCACCATCTACTTCGGACAACTCGAAGGCGGCCACCCGGCGGTGACCTCCGCGACGGTCGGACTCCTGGCGGTGATCGGCCTCTACATACTGGCCGCGCTACTCGCACTGATCCTGCCACCCGGACCGGTCACCGTCATGGCAGATCCCGACGGCCCAGCCAACCCCATCCAGACACCCCGCACCCCGTCAGCGGCATCCCTGGCGAGGTCGGCGAAGCCGTAGGTGGCGGCGGGACGGCGGCGACCCGCCGTCAATGGCCGATGTCGGTGCCGCCGGGTTCGACGAGCGCGCTCTCGTACGCGAAGACGACGATCTGCGTGCGGTCGCGCAGCCCCAGCTTGGTGAGGATGCTGGAGACGTGTGACTTGACCGTGGCCGGTCCGATGTAGAGCCGCTCCGCGATCTCGGTGTTGGTGGCGCCGCGGGCGACGCCGATGACGATCTCGCGTTCGCGGTCGGTGAGGCGGTGCAGGCGGTCGGCGACGGCGGTGTTGACCCCCGGGCGCGCGGCGAAGCGGCTGATCAGGCGGCGGGTGATCGAGGGTGCGATGAGGGCGCCGCCGCCGGCGATCGTGCGGACGGCGGTGGCCAGCTCGGGTGGCGGGATGTCCTTGAGCACGAAGCCGCTGGCCCCGGCGCGGAGGGCCTGGTAGACGTACTCGTCCGGGTCGAACGTGGTGAGGATGAGGATCCGCACCGGCCAGTCGGCGTCGCGCAGGATCCGCGCGGTCGCCTCCAGGCCGTCGAGCACGGGCATGCGGATGTCCATCAGGATCACGTCCGGATGGTGCCGGTGGGCCGCGTCGATCGCCTCGACACCGGTGCCGGCCTCGGCCACGACGTCGATGTCGGCGTGGGCGCCCAGGATCATCGCGAAGCCGCCGCGGACGAGCGCCTGGTCGTCGGCGACGACGACGCTGATGCTCATGGTGCCTCACCGGTCCGTGGGAAGCGGGCGGCGACCCGGAAGCCGCCCTCGGGCAGCGGGCCGGTCTCGAGGGTGCCGCCGAGCAGCGTCGCCCGCTCCCGCATGCCGATGATCCCGTGGCCAGGTATCTGCGGGCGGGCCGACCCCGGCGGGGCGTGGTCGAGCACCTCGATGGCGAGGTCCGTCCCGTCCTCGCGGAGACGCACCTCGGTGCGGGTGCCGGGACCGCCGTGTTTGAGCACGTTGGTGAGCGCTTCCTGGATGATGCGGTAGGCGGAGAGCTGTACCCGGGTGGGCAGGGGCGTACGAAGGTCGTCGGTGACCTCGATGTCCAGCCCGGCGGTGCGCAGCTGCGCGACGAGCCGGGGAAGGTCCGCGAGGCCGGGCTGCGGGCCGAGACCGCCTCGCTCGGTCTCCGGGCGGAGCACGCCGAGCAGGTGCCGCAGCTCGTCCAGCGCCTGGCGGCCGGCCCGCTCGACCGCGGCCATCGCCTCGCGGGCGCGTTCCGGGTCGGCGACGGCCACCGCCTGGGCCGCCCCGGCCTGCACGGTCATCATGCTCACCTGGTGGGCGACCACGTCGTGCAGCTCGCGGGCGATGTGGGTGCGCTCCTCGGCGACGATCCGGCGCACCTCGTCCGTCTGCTGGCGGCGCCGCTGGGCGGCGCGCTCCTCGCGCGACGCCATGCGCAGGCCGATGTACCAGACGACGAAGAAGAACACGACGCCGAAGGCGGTCTCCGACCACGGGGTGGACAGGACGAGGCCGTCGTACGCGAGCACCGCGATCGCCGCGGCCAGGCCGGCCAGACCCGGCCGGCTCCTCGCCGCGTACCGGCCGACGCTGTACAGCGCGAAGACCGCGATCAGGCCCACGTTGGCGTCGCCGGTCGGCAACGAGAGCAGCCAGCCGGCGAGCGCCACGGCGAGGACCGCGACCGGCTTGCGGCGGCGCAGGTACATCGCGGCCCCGGCGACGGCGTAGACCCCGACCGCGACGGGGGGCACCTGGTCGATCGACCGGATGGCCGGCGCGTCGCCCGTGCCCTCCCATACGAACACCGTCGTCAGGAACAGCGCGGCGGCAAGGACCGCGTCCGAGGCCCGCGGCCAGCGGGCGAACGGACCACGAAGGCGGCGCGTCCGGTTCATCGCGCTCACCGTAGGTCAGCGCACGCGGCACCGTCATCCGCCGTGGGGCGGAGGGCCACGCCCGGCTCCCCACCTGGCGGGGGATGTGCCGGCCCGTCCGGCGCCGGGAGACCACGCCCACCCCGGCGCCCACGATGGCGGCATGAATTCCTTCACCCGGCGCCTGGGCGCCGCCAGCGCCCGCCGGCCCTGGACCACGATCGCCGCCTGGACGGTCGCCACCGCCGCCATCCTGGTGCTCGCCGGCACGTTCGGCGGCACGTTCGCCGACGACTTCGTCGCCCCCGGCAGCCAGAGCGAGCGGGCAATGGAGGTGCTCGAGGAACGCTTTCCCGAGGCGGCCGGCGGCGCCGCTCTGGCCGTGTTCGCCGTGCCGGAGGGCGAGCGCCTGGACCGGCACCGGCCCGCCATCGACGCCGCGGTCGAGCGGATCGCGGGCACCGAGCACGTGACCGCGGTGGCCAACCCGTTCGCCGCCGGCACCGTCTCACCGGACGGGCGCATCGGGTACGCCGAGATCGCCTTCGACGAGCCGGCGCCCCGGCTCGGCCCGGCGCCCTTCACGGCGATCAGCCGCGCCCTGGAACCGGCCCGCCGGGCCGGCGTGCAGGCCGAGCTCGGCGGTGACGCGGCGTTCATCAACGCCGAGACGCCGACCTCGGGCGCGGAGGCCGCCGGCATCGTGGCGGCGCTGGTGGTGCTGCTCGTCGCCTTCGGCACGATCGTGGCGGCGCTGCTCCCGATCGCGCTCGCGCTGCTCGTGGTCGCCGCCGGTGCGGGCGGCATCGCGCTGCTGGCCAACGCGATGGACGTCTCCGCCGTGGCGCCGACGATCGCCGCGATGATCGGACTCGGCGTCGGCATCGACTACGCCCTGTTCATCACGGTCCGCTACCGGGAGAACCGGGCCGCCGGCCGGGACAACACGGCCGCGCTGTCCGACGCCATGGCCTCGGCGGGCACCGCCGTCCTCTTCGCCAGCGGCACCATCATCGTGGCCATGACGGCGCTCATCCTGACCGGGATGGGCTTCCTGATCTCGATCGGGATCAGCACCGCGCTGGTCGTCCTCGGCGCCGCCGTCGCCGCCCTGACGCTGCTGCCCGCCATGCTCGCGCTGCTCGGCGACCGCATCGACCGCGGTCGGCTCCCGCTGGGCCGCCAGCGCGCGGCCGGTACCGGCTGGTGGCGCCTGGCCCGCCACGTCTCCCGGCGACCCTGGGCGTACCTGCTCGCGGCCACCGCGCTCCTGCTCACGCTGAGCGCTCCGGCGCTGGCGATGCGGACCGGCTTCCCGGACGCCGGCGGCGAGGCGACCAGCATGGGCGAGCGGCGGGCGTACGACCTGCTGGCCGAGGGCTTCGGCCCGGGCGTCAACGGCCCGCTGCTCCTGGTCGTCGACCTGCGCCGCCCCGGCGCCGGGGCCGGTGACATCGACACGCTGGCCCAGCGCGTCGCCGGCGACCCGGGTATCGCCTCGGTCGGCGAGCCGCAGGCGTCCGCCGCCGGTGACGCGGTCGTCCTCCGCGTCACGCCCACCACCGCGCCCGCTGACGCCGCGACGCCGGAGACGCTCGAACGGATCCGTGGCCTGGTCCCCGCGAACGTCTCCGTCGCCGGCCTGACCGCCATGACCGACGACCTCAGCCGGCACCTCGCGGATACCCTGCCGCTCTTCGTCGGCGCGGTCCTGGCCGCGTCGTTCGTGCTGCTCATGCTGGTGTTCCGGTCGATCCTGGTGCCGCTCAAGGCCATCCTGATGAACCTGCTGTCGATCGGCGGCGCCTACGGCGTGATCGTCGCGGTCTTCCAGTGGGGCTGGCTCAAGGACCTGTTCGGCCTCGACGAGACGCTCATCATCCCGTCCCCGCTGCCCACCATCTTCTTCGCCGTCCTCTTCGGACTCTCGATGGACTACGAGGTGTTCCTGCTGTCGCGCATCCGCGAGGCGTACGACGCCAGCGGCGACCCGGTCGACTCGGTCGCCCGCGGCATCGCCGCCACCGGGCGCGTGATCACGTCGGCCGCGCTCATCATGGCCGCCGTGTTCCTCGCGTTCGTCGCGAACCCGTCCCCGTTCGCGCGGATGCTCGGCCTCGGGCTGGCGACGGCGGTCCTCCTCGACGCCACGGTCGTCCGGCTGTTTCTCGTGCCGGCGCTCATGACCCTGCTCGGCCCCGCGAACTGGTGGCTGCCCCGCTGGCTCCGCCGCCGCATGCCACACCTGAGCCACGGCGGGACCGCCGTCCCGGGGCCGTCCTCGGACGGCGGCGAAATGAACCCTCGGCGAACAGCCGGGCGACGGCGTTTGTCCCTGGCCGAACCTGGACATGGGCAAGGGCAAAGACCGCAGGAGGCCCCATGACCCCCTTCCAGAACACCGATAACGCTATCCGGAACGAGGTGGAGACCATCGCGCAGCGGTTCCCGGACACCGACGTCGCGGTGGTCGACGCGGCCGTCCGGGAGGTCTTCGGCGAGCTGCGCGCCGAGGCCGAGGTGGAGACGCACCTGTTGGCGCTCACCCGGCACCGGGTATACGACCGTTTGCAGGCGCAGGGACACGCGTTCCAGCCGCCGATCGCGGATGCGACCGAGGCGGACGCCGTCGGCGACGTCGTGTCCGACGCCGGCTCCGACACCGGCCTGCGCGCCGAAGAATGATCAAGGCGTCCTTCAAGTCGTTAGAACGACTTGAAGGACGCCTTGATCATGGGTGGGTTTGGACGAGCGTGCCTGTCCCCCTCTAGGCCAGAGCGAAGTAGCGCAGCCACAGGTACGGCACCGCGAGCGCGACCGTGACCACGGTGACGATCAGGCCGTACTTGGTGAAGCCCCAGAAGCTGATGGGTTTGCCGGCGCGTTCGGCGATGCCCAGCACGACCACGTTCGCCGACGCGCCCACCGCGGTCGCGTTGCCGCCCAGGTCCGCGCCCAGCGCGAGCGCCCACCACAGCACCTGCGACTGGCTGGCGTTGCCGTGGGAGTTCACCATCTCGGCGACCACCGGGCTCATCGTGGCCACGTACGGGATGTTGTCCACCACCGCGGACAGCACCGCCGAACCCCACAGGAGAACCATCGAGGCAAAGAACAAGCGGCCCTCGGTCGCCTCCACCGCCGCCCGCGAGATCTCCTCGACCACACCGGTGGAAACCAGCGACCCCACCATCACGAACAGGCCGGCGAAGAACACCAGCGTCGGCCACTCCACGTCCTTGGCCACCTCGCCGGCGTCCAACCTGGACAGCGCGAGCAGCAGCAGCCCACCGACCATGGCGACTATCGACGGCTCCAGGTGCAGCACCGTGTGCAGCACGAACGCCGCCGTGACCACCGCGAGCACCGCCATGCTGATCACCAGCAGCCGGCCGTCCCGGATCGCATCCCGCTCCCGCAGCACCGCGATCTGCGCCGCCCGCTCCGGGTCGTAGCGGAACGCGGACCGGAACAGCACCCGGCACAGACCGACGAACACCACCAGCACCAGCGCGATGAACGGCGCGAGGTGGGTGAGAAAATCGTTGTACGACAGCCCACCACGGCTGGCGATGATGATGTTCGGCGGATCACCGACCAATGTGGACGTACCGCCGATGTTCGACGCGAAGACCTCGGCGATGAGGAACGGCGCCACCGGAACCCCGAGGCGCTCACACACCAGGAACGTCACTGGAACGATGAGCAGCACGGTGGTCACGTTGTCCAGCGCCGCGGACGCGACCGCGGTGACCAGGACGAGTAAGACCATCACCCGGAACGGTCGGCCTCTGGCCCGTTTGGCCGCCCAGATCGCGATGTACTCGAACGCACCGGTCCGCTTGAGCACCGCCACGATCAGCATCATCCCCACGAGCAGAAAGATGACGTTCCAGTCGATGCCCGCCTCTTCGGAGAAGAACGCGTGCTCGGCATCGGTGGCACCGATCAGCATCATGATCGCGGCGCCGCCCAGCGCGGCGGCGACCCGGTGGATCTTCTCGGTGGCGATCAGGACGTAGGCGACGGCGAAGACCGCGACTGCGGCCCAGGCGATGCCGCTCACGTGCCGAGCATCCGGTCAAGCAACGCGTCCAGGGTGATCGCGCCCAGCATCGGTTGGTGCTTGTCCGCGACGGCGACGAGCGGGCTACGGGCCCGGGCCATCACCGCGGCGATCTCCAACACCGTGGCGTCCGGGTCCACGACCGGCAACTCCCGGTGCTCGCGCGGCAGCAGCTGCGCGACCGTGCGGTCGCCGACGTTGCGGATGAACACGTCCGCGGCGGCCTCGTCGATGACGCGAGCCAGCGTCGGGTCGTCCTGGCAGTACGACGGGATCGCCATCCGCAGCACCTGCGTGCCCGGCAAGATCGTCTTCGGCTTGCCGGCCGCGTCGACCACGATCAGGCCAGGCAGGTTCTGCCCCGCCAAGAGCCGCGCCGCATCCAGCGCCGGAGTGTCCATACCCACGGTCGGGAACGGTGCGGCCAGATCTCTGGCTCGCATGAAAGGCCTCCACTCACGTCGCGCATGCCAAATACGACGCCGACCAGCCTTCCCGGCACACCTGACGATCACCCTACCCGACGTGGCCGGAGCAGGCATGATTCGCGGCGGCTAATGGACCGTTGCCACGCCGCGCCACCCATCCGCCAGGCGGCGCAACGCGGCACGCACTAGGGTGATGAGTTAGGGGCGATTGCCATGACCACAGTCGATCAGGTGAGCGGGCCGGCCCGGCTGGCCGAGGACGGCGCGGGGTTCGGCGTTGATGAGCTGCGGCTGGCCGCCCGCAATCACGGCATGCCGCTGGAGGCGCTCCGCTACGACGTCACGCCCGCCGGCTTGCACTACCTGTTGATCCACTACGACATCCCCGACACGGATGCCGCCACCCACGTGCTGACCATCGAGGGCCGGGTCCGCCAGCGGCTGGCGCTGGACCTCGCCGCCCTGCGCACGCGGCCACGGGTCACCCGGCGCGTGACGCTCGAATGCGCCGGCAACGGGCGCGCCCTGCTGCGGCCACGGCCGGTGAGCCAGCCGTGGCTGGTCGAGGCCGTCGGCACCGCCGAATGGACCGGCACTCCACTCGCTCCGCTGCTGCGCGAGGCCGGCATCGATGCCGACGCGGTCGACGTCGTCTTCACCGGCGCTGACCACGGCATCGAGCGGGGCGTGGAGCAGGACTACCAGCGCGCCCTGCCGGTCGCCGAAACGCTCCGCGACGAGGTGCTGCTGGCATACGAGATGAACGGGGCACCGCTGCTGCCACAGCATGGCGCCCCGCTACGCCTCATCGCGCCCGGCTGGTACGGCATGGCGCACGTGAAGTGGCTACACCGGATCACCGTGCTGGACAAGCCCTTCGACGGCTTCCAGAACGCGGTGGCGTACCGGCTGCGCCAGCACCCCGATGACCCGGGCACGCCGGTCACCCGGATCGAGCCGCGGGCGCTGGTGCGCCCGCCCGGCTTCCCGGACTTCATGTCCCGGGTACGGCTCGTGCGCCCCGGCCAGTGCGTCCTGGACGGCCGCGCCTGGTCCGGGTACGCCCCGATCCAGCGGGTCGAGGTGACCACCGACGGTGGCCTGACCTGGACGGACGCGTCAGTCGACGCACCGGACGGGGACTGGGCATGGCAACGCTGGCGCTTCGAGTGGACCGCGCCCCTGGGCCGGCACTCGATCGGCGCGCGCGCCACGGACGGGTCCGGTCGCACCCAGCCCGCCCAGCCACCGTGGAACCGCGGCGGGTTCGCCAACAACCTCATCCAACTGGTGGACGTGCTGGTGCTCGACACCTGACTCGTCCAAGACCCGCAGACCCGATACCTCGATCGCCGACGCGGTCACCGCTCCCCCGTCGGCGGGCTGGCCTGATACACGTCCGGAACGCCATCACGGTCGCGGTCCACGGCTTCGGCCTCTCGCAACCGCCGGTACGCCCGGTCGCGGGCCCGTAGCACCACCGCGGCCAGCAGCGCCGCACCCAGAGAGCCGGCCAGCACCGCGACCGTGACATGGTCGCCGCGTTCGCCGCCCAGGCCGAACGCCAGCTCACCGATCAGCAGGGACACGGTGAACCCGATACCGCCCAGCATCGCCAGGCCCACCACGTCCGCCCAGCCGAGCCCCTCGTCCAGCTCCGCGCGCGTGAACCGGGCGACCAACCAGGTCGCGGCCGCGATACCGACGGTCTTGCCCACGATCAGCCCGACGACAACGCCCAGCGCGACCCGGTCGCTCAGCGCATCGCCCAGCCCGGTCAGCCCACCAATCGGCACGCCGGCGGTCAGGAACGCGAAGACCGGCACCGCGACGCCCGCCGAGATCGGACGGAACCGGTGCTCGAAGTGCTCCGCCAGACCCTCGCCCTTCGCGCCGTCGTTGACCGGCACCGCGAAGGCGAGCAGCACCCCGGCGACGGTGGCGTGCACGCCCGACGCGTGCACCAGCGTCCAGGTGGCGAAAGCCAGCGGCAACAGCAGCCACCACGACCGCACCCGACGCCGGACCAGGAAGGCGAACGCCGCCAGCGGAGCCAGCGCGCCCAGCAACGGCAGCACAGCCAGATGCGCGGTGAAGAACACCGCGATGATCGCGATAGCCAACAGGTCGTCGACGACAGCCAGGGTCAGCATGAACGTACGCAGCGACGTCGGCAGGTTCCGGCCGATCACCGCGAGCACCGCCAGCGCGAACGCGATGTCCGTGGCGGTCGGGATGGCCCATCCCCGGACGGCGTCGCCACCCGCGCCCGCCGCCACCAGCAAGTACAAACCAGCGGGTACGACCACACCACCGACCGCCGCCGCGACCGGGACCGCGGCCCGGCGCGGGTCGCGCAGGTCACCGGCGACGAACTCGCGCTTGAGCTCGAGCCCGGCGACGAAGAAGAAGATCGCCAACAGCCCGTCGGCCGCCCAGGTCGCCAGACTCAGGTCCAGATGCAGAGAAGCCGGACCGATCGAGTACGCGCGCAGCGACTCATACCGCCCGGCCCACGGTGTATTGGCCCACACGATGCCCAACACCGCGGCGCCGAGCAGCAACGCACCACCGATCGTTTCCTCGCGGAGGATCGTCGCGATACGGCGGGCCTCGGCCCAGGAGCCGGGCCGGAACAAACGAGGCGCGGAGCGCGCGGGAGCCATACGGGATCCTTCCGGTGTCGCCGGACATCAGCCGCCGACCAGACTTCCCGGCACTCCGATAACCACCCTACCCGGATGCCCGTGACCCGAGCGGCCGCTGCTCGCGGGATGCGGCCATGCGCACGATACCTGCGCTGCACCTGCGCTGCGGCGATGTCCGCGACGGTCGGCGGATCCCGCGGAGTCGACGCCACGCGTCGGGCCGGACCGGTTCATAACGGGCATAATGCCCAAAGACCGCGATTTGACACGCTGGCCGTCGCGGTCGCATCGCTTGACGCGAAGACCGGACAGGGGGTTCAAGGCACCGCAGCTGGGTAGCCGGGTCAGAGGGGAGATGAGCGAGAGGAGTGGTCGTGAAGGCTGTCACGTGGCACGGCGTGGGCGACGTCCGGCTCGAGGATGTGCCGGACCCCCGCATCGTCGAACGCACGGACGCGATCGTGCGCGTCCGCACGAGCGCGATCTGCGGTACCGACCTGCACTTCGTCCGCGGCACGATGCCCGGCTTGGAACCCGGCGTGGTGCTGGGGCACGAAGGCGTCGGGGAGGTGGTCGAGGTCGGCTCCGGAGTGCGGAACTTCCAGGCCGGCGATCGGGTGGTGGTGCCCTCCATGCCGTCCGGCGAGGCCAACAGCACGCGATCGGCGTCGGTCAGGACGAGCGGCGCGTCAACCAGGTGCATCGGCATGGCATCTGCCAAAGGCTAGCCGGCGGTGCCTCGGTTGTGCTCTGCGCCGATCTCGACCGGAGGCGGTCACCTCCCGGATCGCCGCTGAACACGTCACCCGCGTTCTCTAACGTGCTTGCGCGGCCGAGGGTTAGGCGAAAGCTCGGTGAGGAGCGCGTCGATGGCCGGACGCAGCGGCCCGGCGCCGCGGGGGCGGGTCACGGCGAAGATGCGGCGCTCGGTGACCGGCTCGATGAGCGGCTCGACGTGGACCGCGGCCGGGACGTGGAGCAGGGCGAGGCTCGGCACGAGCGCGGCGCCGAGGCCGGCGGCCACGAGGTCGAGGGTGAGGGCGAAGTCGACGGCGCGGTGGCGGATGTCCGGCTCGAAGCCGGCGAGCCGGCAGGCGTGCAGTGTCGAGCGCAGGCAGGAGGTGTGTTCGGCGCTGGCGATCCACGGTAGGTCGCGCAGGTCGCTGAGCCGTCCCGAGTTGCGGTGCCACGCGACGGGCGTGATGAGGTGCATCGGGTCCGCGATGATCTCGTGGCGGTCGAGATCGGGCGGCGGCGGAGTCGGCACGTGGTCGTACTCCTGCAGGATGACCACGTCGAGCATGCCGGACCGCAGGTCCAGGCGGCTTTGCTGGTCTTCGGCCTCGGTCACCCGCACGTCCAGATCCGGGTGTTTCGCCATGGCGCGGGCGGCGGCCGGCGCGACGAGCGCACCAGCGGCCGACGGGAACGCGCCGACGCGGACCACCCCGGTGACGTCGTGGCGCAGCGCCGCGAGGCCGGCCGTGGCCTGCTCGACCGCGCCGAGGATGCCTTTGGCGTGGCTTGCGAGCACCTTGCCGGCGGGCGTGAGGATCACCCCGCGGCCGGACCGTTCGACCAGGTCGCAGCCGGCCTCCCGGGACAGCTGCGCGAGTTGCTGGGAGACCGCGGACGGCGTGACGTGCAGCGCCGCCGCCGCGGACGTGATCCCGCCGCGAAGGGCCACTTCGTGGAGAACGCGAAGCCGGCGTACGTCCAAATCCATACAGTGAAGCTACAACGAGCATGAAGAATCTTGAACTGGTCCTAAAGCGTGGCTCCGGGCACCGTTGGCGGCATGAGAACGTCGCACCGGCTCCAGGCCCTGCTCGTCGCCGCCATCTGGGGAGTCAACTTCGTCGCGATCGACGTGGGCCTGCGGGACCTGCCGCCGCTGGTGTTGACCGCGCTGCGCTTCGTCGCGGCGGCCGTACCCCTGGTGTTGTTCGTACCGCGCCCGGCCGCCAAGCTGCGCTATGTCGTGGGTTACGGCCTCGTCCTTGGCGTACTCAAGTTCGGGATGCTCTTCACCGCCATGGCCTCGGGAATGGCCGCCGGCCTGGCGTCCCTGGTGCTGCAGGCGCAGGCGCTCGTGTCGGTGCTGCTCGCCGCGGCGCTGCTGCGCGAGCGCCCGTCCCGCCACCAGGTGGCCGGCGTGGTCGTCGGGTCCGCCGGCATCGCGGTGCTCGCGGTGAGCAGCGGCGGCCACGCGACCGTAGTCGGCTTCGCTCTCACCCTCGGCGCGGCGATGAGCTGGGCGGCGGCGAATATCGTGGTACGGGCCAGCGGCGAGACCCGGCCGGTGTCGCTGCTGATCTGGTCGAGCCTGGTGCCGCCGATCCCGTTGCTCGGCCTCGCCGGTGTGGTCGACGGCCCCCGGGCGGTGTTCGACGCCCTCGCCGGCCTGTCGTGGAGCGCGGTGCTGGCGGTGGGCTACGTCGCGTATGTCTCCACCCTGGTCGGCTTCGGCCTCTGGAACCGGCTCATCGCCGAGCACTCCGTGGCGCGGGTGGCGCCGTTCAGCCTGCTGGTGCCGGTCTTCGGGCTCACCGCGGCGTGGCTCGTCCTCGGCGAACGGATGACCGCGATCGAGCTGCTGGCCGCCGCCATCGTCCTGATAGGACTGGCGCTGGTCGTGCGCTCCGCGCCGCCGGCCCGTGGTGAGGTGACACCGGAATACACGCCAGCGGGAGCGGCGAGCGGCGAGAGGTAGCCCCGCACGGCCTTCCTACACGGTGCCTCTCACCGCGACCCACGCGCCACGACGGCCCGCCGGCTGGTCCCGGCCGCGCCGATCACCACCGCCGTCGTGGTCGGCGTACGCCGATGGCGACACTGACCGGTTGGCAGGGCCACGAGTTCACCGCCGCGGCCGGCACCCGCATCCTTGCGGCGCTGGGCGGACCCGTGGGCGCGCCCGAGGTGGTGTGCGTACCGGGCACTCGCCGTTTACCACATGCACGACCCCGCGCAGTCCACGGCTGTCGACGACTTCCTCGCCCAGGCGACGACCGGATACCCGGCGACTTGGATCTGATTGGCTCAATCTCGTCCGGATGTTTGCCGGCCCCGACGCTGACCGCGCGTCTAGACCTCCGGTGAGACCTGGTCAGAGGATGGGCTTGCCGCCGGTGACTGGGACGACGGCGCCGGAGATGTAGCTGGCTTCGTCGGAGGCGAGCAGCACGTACGCCGGTGCGACCTCTTTCGGCTGGCCGGGCCGGCCCAGTGGGGTGTTTTTTCCGAATTCCGCTACGTGGTTCGGTGGCATCGTGGACGGGATTAGCGGCGTCCAGATCGGCCCGGGGGCGACCGCGTTGACCCGGATGCCCCGCTCGCCGAGCATCTGCGCCAGGCCGGCGGTGAAGTTAGCGATCGCGCCTTTCGTCGTGGCGTAGGGCAGCAGGGTCGGTTTCGGCTGGTCGTAGTTGACCGAGCTGGTGTTGATGATCGACGCGCCCGCGCGCAGGTGTGGCAGGGCGGCCTGGACGAGCCGGAACATCGCGGTGATGTTCACGTCGAACGTGTGTTGCCACTCGTCGTCGCTGATCTCTTCCACGCTCTCGTGGGTCATCTGGTAGGCCGCGTTGTTGACCAGTACGTCGATGCCCCCGAGTTCGGCGACGGCGCGCTCGACGACCGCTCGGCAATGGTCCGGGCTGGCGAGGTCGCCGGAGACCAGGACCGCCCGCCGACCGGCATCCTCGATCAGCTTGCCCGTCTCCTCCGCGTCGTCGTCCTCGTTCAGATAGGCGATCAACACGTCCGCGCCCTCCCGCGCGAACGCGATCGCGACCGCGCGGCCGATACCGCTGTCCCCGCCCGTGATGACTGCCTTCTTACCCCGGAGGCGGCCCGAGCCGCGGTAGGACTCCTCACCGTGGTCGGGCTTGAGACGCATGGCGGCGAGAGTGCCGGGCGGTCGCTGCGCCGGCTCGGATTTCTGCAGGTCGGACATAACGGATTCCATAACCGCAGCGGATGCTGGTCAAACCTGCGAAGAGGATGCCTGCCCGGCGCCGATCGAGCCCGCGCCTGTGGAGTGGTCTGCCCTCACACGCTGTCAGAACGACCGGTCACGCGGTGTCTTGAGGCCGAACACCTGGAAACGGAGGAGCCACTATGGCGAGGAGTTGCCGCGGGCCAAGGACGGCGAGGCACTGGCCCCCCGGCGATGAGCCCCGTACCCGCGAATACCGGGCCGGACTCGTCCGGTATGCGAAAAGCGGCGCCGCGGCCGACGGCCCGCTACGACCGCGCGGCGATGCTGCGCGCCCTGACCGTGCGGCGCGAAGCGGGCTTAGAAATCGATTAAGTGTGTGTACCCGTCGTGTGGAGTGCACGTAAGTTGTCTCGGACTTTGTCAATACCGCCGCAAGGCGGCGAAGCCACAAGGAGCCACGCCGCCGTGCCGAGCGTCACCCGGAACAGATTTCGCGTCGCCGTCCTGCTGCTCGCGGTGGTAGCGCTCGCCCCGGCCGGTTGTGCCGGCCAGCGACCGTCTGAGACGTCCCGCGCCGATGCCTTGGTCTCCGCCGAGACGCCGACGACGGCGGGCGACCTATCCGCGGACCCGTCCCGCTCGGCCGACCCGACCGCCTCAGCGACGCCGACGAAGTCAAACCGGGCAACGACATCGGCCCGGCCAGGCGCCCGGAAGCGGGCAACGACGCGATCCGGTGCCACAGCCGAGTGCGGCCCTCCGCTCAGCCAGGCGTGGGCGAGCTGGCCGATGCCCAACCCCACGAGCACTGGCCTGCCGAACCCGGCCAGCTACACTGATCTCGGCGACGGCAGCGTCCGCGACAACGTCACCTGCCTGACCTGGCAGAAGGCGTACTCCGCCGAGAGGCTCACCTGGACGGCCGCGAGATCGTACTGCGCCGGGCTGTCGATCGGCGGCACCGGCTGGCGCCTGCCCAGCCGGATCGAGCTGACCTCCATCATGGACTTCACCCGCAGCGGACCGGCCATCGACACGAGCGCCTTCAAGGGCTTGGCGAACTTCTTCTGGACAGGCTCACCGTGGGCCGTGGCACACGATCCGCCGTACGTCTGGGTGATGAACTTCTACGAGGGCCTGGCCAGCAACGCCGGCGACACCACCGCGACCTACCACGCCCGCTGCGTCCGCGCGGAGGCCGGCTCCGGCGCCGCCACCTACACCACCGTGGCCGCCGGCGAGGCCCAGGACAACCACACCGGGCTGATCTGGCAGCGGGCCAACTCGCCCGCGACGATGTCCGCCGCGACGGCGGTGACCTACTGCGCCGCTCTCGCGCTCAACGGCCACGCGTGGCGGCTACCCAGCATCAAAGAACTGGCCACCACCGTCGACGAGGCACAGGTGGCCCCGGCCATCAACCGCTCGGTGTTCCCCGGCACGGCGAAGAAGACCTACTACTGGTCATCGTCGAAATCCCATCCGAAGCCCGACCTGACCTGGGGGCTCAGCTACGACGACGGCTACACCAACTACCGGAACATCACCGAGGGATACGCCCGCTGCGTGCGCTGACCGCTTACATCTGGGTTCGCGCGTACGCGTGCAGTGCGTCGCGGACGAACGCCGCCCCCGCGGCGTCGTCGTACATGCCGGCGTAGCGGGGGTCGTCGACGTACATGTCCGCCACGCCCTTCACCATCGCGATCGAGCGTTCCCGATCGCCGTCCGCGGTGGGCGTACCGGGGATCTCGCTCAGCCACCGGACGTGCCGGGCGGCCAGCGTCTGGGCCCGCGCCGAGGTGGGAGAGACTCCGGCCCTCGCCGCGGCGACCCAGGCGGCGACGAGATCCTCGGCGGCCCGCTTCCAGGCCAGCTGCTGGTCAAGCGTCTTGCCGTGCCACCAGTCGTTGCTCACTTGGAACGCGCGCTCGCCCCAGCGTGAGATCACCTCGTCCTTGTAGCGGTCGTTGAACCCCATCAACATCATGTCCATCCGCGGCTCCGCCCCCGCCTGCAGGGCCTCGAGCGTGTGACGCACAGAGCGGATCTGCCGTTCGATGCGGTCCCGTTCCTCCTCCAGCGCGGCGATGTGGGCGCGGAGCCCGTCGCACGTGTCCACCTCGTCGGCCAGGACCTTGGCGATGGCCGGCAAGCCCATGCCGAGCTGGCGCATGAGCAGGATCCGCTGGAGCCGGGCGACCGCGCCCGGATCGTAGTAGCGGTACCCGTTCGCGCCCACCCGGGACGGGGCCAGGAGCCCGACGCGGTCGTAGTGACGCAGGGTGCGGCTGCTGATGCCGGCCCTCGTCGCGAGTTCCTGGATCGTCCACTCCATCGTGCCAGTGTTACCCGCGGCGGACCGTGGCTGCGATGATCTCCCCGCTGTCGGCGTGCAGGGCCTGCGCCGCCGTCTGCCCGGTCGCCGCCAGGTAGGTGTCCACCAGCCGGTTGCCGGCGGCGTATCCGGCGCCCATCGGCAGTCCCACCGGGGTGAGGCCGAAGCGCTCGGCGCTGGGGTCGCCGTGCACCCAGGCGGTGAAGTTCCGCATGCCTGTCACGTCGAGCCCGGTGAGCACCTTGGCGAAGACTTCGTCGTCGTGCAGGTGCGGCACACCGATGCGGGCGGGGCCGAGCTCGTCGCCGTAGAGCTGTCGGGCGAAGGCGTCGGCCAGGCCCTCGCCGACGATGTGCTCGCCGACCGTGACGGTCATCGGGTCCCACACGACCCCGCCCGGGCTGTAACGCAGGTTGTGGTTGAGTTCGTGCACGGCGGTGGCCTCCAGCCGCGCCACGTTCTCGGGGAAGGGCCAGAACGTGATGGCGATGTGGCCGGAGATGCCGCCGAACCCGGTCAGTCCTTTGCAGGGACCCATGAAGTGCTCGTCACCCGGATCGCCGAGGACGAACAGCACGGTGATGTCCGGGGCCTCCAGCCCCGGCTTCGCCTCCCGCAGTACGGCGAGCGCGTCGTCCAAGGCGCGTTGCATCCGCTCCCAGGCCCCGGCCGCCGCCAGGGTTTCGAGGGCGTCGAGACAACGCGCCTCGTCGCGGTCGATGGGGAACCCGGACGATTGGAGGTGCATGGCCACCAGATCGACCTCGCCTGGGTTGTAGCGGTACATGCCCCTGTTGGCCTCCAGCATCGAACGCAGCAGGTCACCGCGCTCCGCCACCGGGGCCAGCAGGATCCGCCTCATGGCGGAGTAGGTGTCAAGAACGGTGATCGACATGGCCCCGATGCTAGAAGTTGACGCAGCGTCAACGTCAACCCAGCGGCGTTCTCATCGACGCTGCCGGTCAGGGTTCGCTGCCCCAGACGAGCTGGCCCTGGTAGTGCACGGTGACCCGGCTCCAGTCGGCGAAGGCGGTCTTCGTCGGGTCGAACGAGTGGTCGTTGGTCTGCGTGTAGTTCGTCCAGTCGGACTTGTGCCACCGGCTCTGGATGGCGCCGGTGTTCGCGCCGCCGTTCAGCGTGCCGGAGGCGAAGGACAGCTCCAGGTAGGTGTCGGCGCCCGGCCGGGCCGCGCCCAGGGTGGTGAACGATCCGGTCACGGCGGCGCAGCCGACGGCGGCGAAGTCGCACTGGTACTGCTGCGGCTGCGTGCCATCGGCGGTGTACCAGTACCGGACCTTGACGTCGGCCAGCGCGACCGGGTTGGTGCCGGTGTTGACCACCCGGAGCTGGTTGCCGACCTGGTTGGTGGTCGCGGCGGCGCTGCCCACCTGGTACTGCGCCTTGAGCGAGACCGGCGGTGGCGGCGGGGTCGTGCCGCCCAGCCGGTACGCGCGGATGACGGTCTGGTCCACCGTGTTGCCGCCCGCGTCCTGCGCCTGCGACCGCAGCGAGACGAAGCCGTCGCCGGCCGGGTGGGTCACGGTCACCGTGCGGGCGTCGCCGGAGCCGGACACCGTGGCCGGCTGCCAGGTGGCACCGTCGTCATAGGACACGCTGACCGCGAGGCTCTGCAACGCCGGCGCGGTCACCCCCGGCTGGCGGTCGATCACGACCGGGAAACTGTACGCGGTGCCGGACGGCGCCCGGTTGCGGTCATCGAGGTTCGGCTGGAACCGGGTGACCATGAGCGGCAGCCGGGTGGGCGGCCAGTCGGGTGTGGACTGTGACTGGAACGTCCACGCCACGCTGGTGCGGGTGGCGAAGTCGGAGACGGTGCCGCGCGTGGTGTCGAGGGTCAGCCGGTAGCTGGCGGCCGCCGCCGGCACGGTGAACGTGGCGAAGCCGGGGCTGTCGCTCTCGCCCACCAGGGTCCCGCCGCGGAACAGGGCGACCCGCGCGGTCGTCGTGGCCGACGCCCCGGCGTGACCGGACTGGTCGCCGTACGGCGGCAGCTCCAGGTTGATCACGTCGCCGGACCGGCTCGCCCACCGGCCCGGACCGGTCGGACCCAGCAGCCCCGGCACGAACGGCCCGGCGTTCCACCGGTCGGTGTACGAGCCGGGCGACAGCGCCGTCGCGGCGGTCTCCAGCCCGGTGTCCGGGCCGCCGGCCGGGAAGGTCGGCGTGGGCGTCTCGGCGTAGGCGCGGCTCCACAGGAGGTTTTCGGTCGTGTAGTACTCGGTGCGGGTCGCGGGCAGGGCGAACGGCATCCGGTCCGTGATGGAGATCCAGCCGAGCCGGTTGACCAGCGGCGCGGTGTGCGCGTGCTGCCAGCCGTACCGCTGCGTCGCGGTCTGCGCCGCGTAGCGGGTCTGGTAGGCGGCGAGCTGGCTGTCGGCCACGTGCCGGGTGACGCCGGTCGGGAACCGGCCGTCGTCGATCCAGCCCAGGTGGTAGGCGTACGGGCTGTTCAGGAAGTCGTTGGCCGGGCCGGGCTCGCCCCAGGTGGTCACCGTCTGGGAGGCCATGTCGTTGGCCGTCACCACCGGGCCCAGGTGCCCGGAGGAGAGCCCGGTCAGCGAACGCAGCTCCCACCCGGAGAAGGACAGGCTGGCGGACCGGATCATGTAGCCCATCAGCCCGTGCCGCAGCCGGGCGGTCGGGCGCGGCACGCTGACGGTCACCGGCGCGGCCAACCGCGCGTCGACGTCCACAGTGGTGTCCGCGGTCACCTCGATCAGCGGCCGGACCAGCATGGTGTACTCGACGCCGGCACCCGTGGTGACGAGCGAGTCGAAGTGGTAACGCCCGCGCGGTACCCGGATGGTCAGCGTCCCGTCCGGGTCGAACCGGCGCCAGGTGCGCGGCTGGTCGAGCCCGTACAGGAGCGTGGTGTATTCGGTGGCGAGCTGGCCCTGCCGATCCAGGTGGCGCAGCGTGAGGTTGTAGCTCTCGCCCTCGCGGTCGACGGCGATCGGCGTGGTGGCGACCGCAACGCCGCCGGCCGTCGCGGTGATCCGGCCGGTGTAGTGGCCGTCCGGGCCGGCCACCCGGGTGTCCGCGGTCACCTGCACGCCCGCCTGACCGCCGGCCGGCACGCTGACCGAGGCCGCGCCGAGGCTGAACATGCCGGCGGGCGCCGGCGCACCGGTGGGGTCGGTGACCGCGAGGGAGAGCGTCAGGGTGACCGGCGCGGTGCCGGCGTTGCGGTAGCTCACCGTGCGGGTCACCGGGGTGTCGTCGGTGTGCGGCCAGAGCGGGCGCCCCAGGCTGACGCTCGGCGGCGACGCGGTGAGCGTCGTGTTGATCGCCCGGGCCACGTCCACCCGCCCGGCGCCCTGGGCGTACCCGCTGACGCCGGCCGCCGGTCGCGCCGATGCCATCAGGGCGGCCCTGAGCTCACTGGGTGTCCACGTTGGACGCCGCTGGGCCAGGACGGCGGCGGCGCCGGCCACGTGCGGGGTGGCCATGGAGGTGCCGTTCAGCCGGAGGTAGCGCTGCGCCGCGCTGCCGCCGGCCTGGCTGGAGAAAGCGGCGTTGATGTCCACGCCGGGCCCGGTCAGGTCCGGCTTCAGCGCCGCGTCGCCGATCCGCGGGCCCAGGCCGGAGAACGGGGCCAGCGCGTCCTGTTTGGTCACCGCGCCGACGGTGAGCGCCGCGTCGGCGCTGCCCGGCGAGTCCACTGTCTCCGGTCCTTGCTCACCGCGGTTGCCCGCCGCTATCACGAAGAGCGTGCCGTGGTCGGCGGTGAGCTGGTTGACCGCGGCCTCCTTGGGGTCGATGGCCTCGGTGTCCGGCCCACCCACGCTCAGGTTGACCACGTCGGCGTGTTGGGTGGCGGCGGCCCACTCCAACCCCGCCACGATGGCCGAATCGGGGCAGCGGCCGTCGGCCCGGCAGACCCGGCCGTTGAGCAGCTTCGCGCCGGGCGCGGCGCCACGGTACTGGCCGCCGGACGCCGCACCGGTGCCGGCGATCGTGGACGCCACGTGGGTGCCGTGCCCGTTCGGGTCGGTGGTGGTGTTGGACTCGCCGGTGAAGTCGGCCGCGGCGGCGACCTGACCGGCCAGGTCGGGGTGCGTCGTGTCGATGCCGGTGTCGAGCACCGCCACGGTCACGCCGGTGCCGTCGTACCCCGCGGACCAGGCCGTGGGCGCCCCGATCTGCGGGACGCTCTGGTCGAGGCTGACCCGGCTCAGCCCGTCGAGCCACAGCGTGCCCACGTCGCTACCGGTGGCCGTCGTCGCGGTCCAGAAGCGCGTCGCATCGCGCTTCGGTGTGCGGGCCGCGAACCCGCGGATGCTGGTGAGCGCGCGGGTCACCGCGGCGCCGGCGCTCGTCAGATCCGCGCTGCGCAGGCTCGCCGCACCGCCCACGCCACCGATCAGGAGCGGGATCTCACCGCTGGCGGCGTCGTCGTAGCCGAAGTCGACGAGCGTGGTGACGTCGAACAACCGGAGATCCACGCGGCCCGCGGCGACCAGGCGCGCCGCGTCGCTGGGCACGACGATCAGGTGCCCGCGCTGGCGCTGGACCGAGAAGCGCACCGCGCCACGCTGCCGACCGGCGGCGGGCGTGACCTCGACGAACTCGCCGTCGGCGGCCACGCCCACCCGGTCACCCGTGATCAGCGTGACGGTCCTGGCCGGCTGCTTGGTGGTCCCCTCGCCGCCCGGTGCGCCAGCGGCGGATCCAGCGCTGGCCGGCGCCGGCTCCAACGACGACGCGGCCAGCAGCGCGGCCGCGAAGACACCAAGGCCACGGCGGAGTCGGCTGTTCATGAGGGTCCCCCGTCAGATCACTCACCAACACGTACCGAGCACAGATCGTCACACGCGGAAACATAGATGGACAGTGTCTGGATTGGCGGATGACTCCGATCAACGCAAGTCACCCAGGTGCCCGCGTTCCTCGGGTGGGTCAGCTCGCCGGACCGATCAGCTTCCACGGCTCGTGGTCGGCATCCGGGCCGGTGCCCGGAGTGTTGCCCTGGGTCCACCATTTGGCTTGCCAGACCTTGCCGCCGTACTTCACGGTGGTCTGTTCGATCGGCTGGGTCGCCGGGTTGTAGACCTTGCTCCGGTCCCATGCGGGGGCCGGGCAGCCGCCCACCGGTGGTTCCGTCCGCGACGACCCCCGGTTGTGCTCCGAGACGAGCGCGAACCGCTGGATGCCCATCGTGAGCGTGGTGTTCACCGGTCCGGTGGCCGGCAGGTAATAGATGATCGGGATGTCCAGGCTCTTGCCCGCCGGGATGATCTGGCAGTAGTCCAGTTTGACGCCGACCCGGTGGAAGTCGCCGCGCAACCCGCCGCCGGCGTTGGGGCCGGTGTGCCCCGCCTCCACCTGCCACTTGCCGCCCTGTTCCCACGTTTGCCAGTTGCCGTCCTTGACCAGGGGCGGCGTGGCGGTGGGCAGGTCGAAGCGGAGCGCGACGTCCTTGCCACCACCGATGGTGACGCCCGTGTTGTTGGTGATCCGGAGCGTGGGCTGCATCGGCCACAGGTCGGTGGCGGTGGAGCCGTACTCCACCAGGTCGACCGTGACGTTGATCGCCGCCGCCGGCATCGTCACGCCGCTGCCGGTGTTGCGGCTGGCGCCGTACGGGCCCACGCCGGCCAGCCGCTCGTGCAGCCTGGTGGTCATCGTGTAGCCCATGCGGCAGGGGTCCTGGCCGGTCACGGTCGCCGGGCAGTGGTAGTCGCCGGCCAGTTCCCACATCATCACGCCACCGGCACCCTTGTCGATCACGTAGTTGGCGACCGCGTCGATGCCCTCGGTGTCGAACGTGGACAGGAAGACGTCCTTGCTGTCGTTCCACAGCCAGGAGGTCTTCGTGGTGTCGTCCCAGTGCCGGACGTACTCCCCCTTGATCTCGTCGGATGGGTCGTCGTCCGGGGTCAGGCCCACGTTCTCCGCGTACCTGGGCATGACGTTGCGCTCCAGGTTCTTGGCGTGCCACATGGGGCTGACGCCGGCGCCCAGCTCGTCGCCCTCGGCGGTCTTGTCGTGCCAGATGTTGTCGATGCCGACGGCGCCGTTGCCGCACGGCCGCACGATGCCGGTGCCGGGTGGGCAGTCGGTCCCCTTCGACGTCCCCCACATGCCCGACTCGCCACCGGTGACGCCCCGCCAGCCCCGGGTGTAGTAGGGGATACCGATGTTGATCCGGCCCGCCTGCATCGCGCCGCGCAGGTAGTGGAACGCCCAGTCGGTGTTGAAGTAGCCGATGCCGTCGTACTCCGGGGTGTTGTAGAGGTCGCCCAGCTCCCCGTCCTTGCCGTCGTCGTAGAGCGGGGCGTTGGGTCCGACCACGTCGTTCCAGGTGCCGTGGAAGTCGTACGACATCAGGTTGGTGAAGTCCTGGTATCGCAGCGCCTGCTGGTTCGCCATGCCGCGGACCAGATAGCCCGACGCCGACGACGCGGAGGTCAACAGGTAGTACTTGTCGTCCTCGGCGGCGGCCTGGTCCAGCTTCTCCCGCAGCGTCTTCATCAGCGCCGTGTAGCTTTCCGGCAGTTTCGGTCGCCGGGACCGCGCCGTGTCCCAGTCGTCCGGGTTTCCGGTCTCGTCCAGCATCGTCGGATACTCGTAGTCGATGTCCACCCCGTCGAAGTCGTAGTCGCGCAGGAAGTCCACCACGGACTTGGCGAAGGTCCTGATTCCGTCCTCGTTGACCGTGCCGTCGGCGTTGGTGGTCATCGTGTAGAAGCCGCGGGACTCGGCCCAGCCGCCGACCGAGATCAGCGTCTTCACCCGCGGGTGCAGCTTCTTGTACTTGTTCAGCAGGTTGAAGTGCCCCCGGTACGGCAGGTCGGGATCCATTTCCGCGCCGGGTTTGTCGGGCCAGGTCATCCCGATGGACGGGTTGTCCGGATGGACGGGCCCCACGGAGATCTCGTTGTCCTCGTCGATGTGGGCGAAGGCGTAGTTGATGTGTGTCACCTTGGACCACGGGATGTTCTTGACCAGGTAGTACGGCGAGCCGTCGGCGCCGGTGCGGCCACCGTTGAAGTAGCCGATCACTCGCCGGGACCGGCCCTGACCGAGCCACTCGCGGCCCTGCGAGTCGTAGACGTCGCAGTACGGCGTGTTCACGTCCGCGGTCGGCGTCATCCCGTCCGGACGGCAGGTGTGGTGCGCGCCGGTGGGCGGCTTGGTGCCACCGTCGTCGATCCCGTCGTGGGTCTCGGTCGGGTCGCCCGCCCCGCCGTTGCGAACCGGCTCGGGCGGCGTGACCCCGTTGTACGCGTTCCAGGTGTAGTTGAGCTCGGCGGAGTCGGGCTTGCCCGGCCAGTTGAAGTAGTCGTGGACGAGCTCGGCCGGGTTGGTGGCGAGGTAGCCCTTGCCCGGACCGTCGTCGGCGTCGTCCAAGGCCCACGGCGCGCTGGCGGAGTCGGTATGGCACTCGCCTTCCTCCGATCCTGCCACCCCGCCTTCGCCGCAGACGGCGCCGTACGGGTTGCCGCTGTCGTCGCCGGCGAAATTGTCCGGCGTGGCGAACAACGTCGTCAGGTTGCGGTTGTCCCACATGCCGCCCGAGGCGGCGATGTCGGTCAGCGTGTACTGCACGTCCCGGTCGTCGGGCCCGTCGGGCACCTCGGCGGTGGAGCCGGGGTAGTAGAGGATGCCGTCGCCGTTGCGGTACTGGTCTCCCAGGTCGGTCGACGGCGTCCGGGTCGCACCCATGGCCCACGCGGCGTGGCTGCCGGCCTGCTGGGCCGTCCACGGGCGCTGATGCCCGTCGTCGTGCGGGCTGCTCGTCGTCGCGATCGCGCCGTCGACGTCCTCGGTGTTACTGGAGAAGTCGCTGCCTTCGGGCACCCAGGAGTGGAAGTTGCTGTGCGACACGGTGATGGCGGCCTTGAACGCGCCGTGCGCGAAGCCGTCGTTGGCCACGACGATCAGGACGCCTTCGACGTCGTTCTCGTGCTCGGTCGTGTCCTCCTCGTAGTCGTCGAGCGCGCCGTCCGCCCAGTCACGCGGGTGGAAGAACGCGTAGAGCAGGTAGGAGAAGCTCGGCGTCTGGACCACCGAGTAGTACACGTGGGCCGCCAGCGGGCGCTCACTGGTGTTCTCCCAGTTGTTGCGGCCGTCGAGGTCGCCGTCGAAGTTGTACGACGTCAGGTAGTCGGACTCGCCGCCGAGCGAGGTCTCGCCGGTGGTGTCGACGTCCTGGAAGTGCACCGGCGCCCACCATCGGGCGAGTGCGGCGCGCTCGGCCGCGGTGGACGGAATCCTCGTTGACGCCACGGCGGGACGGGCCGGGCCGACGGCCACGGACCCGGCCAGCAAGGCGAGGACGAACACCACGACCAGAGATCTTCGAAGTACCTGTACACGGTGCGGGAATGTCGCCATGGTGTACAGCGTCCCCGGCGTCCGCGCGGTGGACATCGGGCAATTGACGCGACTCTATCCATCAATGTCTGTCGATAGGTACGGCTTCGCGTGCGACGGGCCGCGGCCGGTGCGTGGTCATGCTGCGACAGGCGAGGAACGGTCGCAGCTGTGGGCCCGCTGGCGTGAGATCGACAAGAACCTGGATGGCTACGCCGCGCGGCGGTCGTCCGAGACCGCGGTGGTGGTCCTGGTGCCCCGGCCCGGCACGCCTGAGGCGTCGCGGGGCACCTGATCGACTGGCTTTGCTCGACCGTGTACGAACAACCGATGCGTGGCCCCGGTGGGAGGCGGAGGCAGAGCCTCTCGGCGTCGCCCAGTGGTGCGTGTTGACGCACGCGGTGTGGTTGATCTGGTCGACGTCGCAGATCGGATCGCGAAGGCCAAGACGTAGGAATGCATGGCGGGAGCGGTAGCGGCGCAGTCGTGTTTGCGGATAGGCCGACTGCGCCGCGGCGACGGGCCTACCGCCAAGATCACGACGGGCCTGTGGTGGCTGGTCGCCGTTGCGGCCGGGCCGCGCGGCGTGTCAGAGCCGCGTTGCCGCGAGGACAAATCCGGCCAGCGCCCGCGACCTGATGTGCGGTGGCCACGCGATCAGCGTGGTGACCGTCGGGGCGTCCGGTACCGGCACGGTGGCGAGGTCGCGCTGCAGACTGGCGCGGACCGACTCCGGCAGCACCGCCGCCGTACGGCCGAGCCCGATCAGCTGGAGCAGTTGCGCGTTGTCGCGGACCTCCGGGCCGGGGCCGTCCGGGTAGGAGCCGTCGCGGCGCGGCCAGCGCGGCATCGGCAGGTCAGGGATCGCGGCCACCTCGGCCATCGTCAGGTGCGGCCGCGTGGTGAGCGAATGCCCCGCCGGCAGGACGGCGACCTGCCCCTCCGAGTGCAGCACCTCGGTGTCGAACCCGACCGCCGAGTCGTACGGCAGGTGCAGCAGCGCGACGTCGCCGCGCCCGTCACGCAGCAGCCCTTCCTGCTCCCCGATCCCGCACAGATGCACGTCGACCGCGACTGCGCCGGGCTCAGCGGCATACGCGTCGAGCAGCTTCGCCAGCAGCTCGCTCGATGCGCCGGCCTTCATTACGAGCACGAGGCTCGCCCCACCGGTGGCAGCGCGGCGGGTGCGGCGCTCGGCGGCCTCGACCGCGTCGAGGGCGGCCCGGCCCTCCCGGAGCAGCACCGCGCCGGCCTCGGTGAGCGTCACCGCGCGGCTGGTGCGCTCGAGCAGCATCACCCCGAGGCGTCGTTCGAGCTGGGCGATGGCGCGCGACAAAGGCGGCTGGGCTATCCCGAGGCGCTGCGCCGCGCGTCCAAAATGACGCTCTTGGGCAACGGCGACGAAGTACCGCAACTCGCGGGTCTCCATGACCGCCACGGTACCCGAGGATTGATACCCGGCAGGTATCGCCGCGTACCCAGACGGTGTTGGAGCAACCGCCGTGCCGCCGCCAAGCTCGAGGCATGAGTGAACGGACGATCGCGCTGGTCACCGGCGCGAACAAGGGGATCGGGTACGAGATCGCGGCGGGCCTCGGCGGGCTCGGGTGGAGCGTCGGTGTCGGCGCGCGGGACTCCGGGCGGCGCGAGGGCGCCGTCGAGAAGTTGCGCGCCGCCGGGGTCGACGCCTTCGGCGTCGCCCTCGATGTGACGGACGACGCGAGCGCCACCGCGGCGGCCGCTCTGGTGGAGGAGCGCTTCGGACGCCTAGACGTGCTGGTGAACAACGCCGGCGTGACCGGCGGTATGCCCCAGGATCCGACCACAGTGGATATTTCCGTCATGCGCACGGCCGTGGACACCAACGTGTTCGGCGTCATCCGGGTGACGAACGCCTTCCTGCCGCTGCTGCGCCGCTCGGCGTCGCCGCGGATCGTCAACATGTCGAGCGTCGTCGGCTCGCTGACCCGCCAGACCACGCCGGGCGCCGAGACCGGGCCGGTGTCCGCGGCGTACTCGCCGTCGAAGTCGTTCCTGAACGCGGTGACGGTGCAGTACGCCAGGGAACTGGCCGACACGAACATCCTGATCAACCTCGGCTGCCCGGGCTACTGCGCCACCGACCTGAACGGGCACCGCGGCTACCGCAGTCCGGAGCAGGGCGCGGCCATCGGGATCCGGCTCGCCACCCTCCCCGACGACGGCCCCACCGGCGCCTTCTTCGACGACGACGGCGTCGTGCCCTGGTGATCCCCACGCCGCCGGCCGGCGCTCTCCCTCCGCCGACGTGCCGGCGCAGGCCGTCCACGAAGGAGACATTCAGCGGCAGTCCAGGCCGCGGAAAGTGAAGCATTCCAAGCTTGAGCGTAGCGACATTCGTGCGGCGCTCGATTGGACGCGTAGCGCTGACGCGGCAGTTTGCGACGATCTTCTGAGGCTGCGCTGATCCAGCGGCGCAGAACCTGTTGAGGTGGAGCGATGAGTTCCTGGCCCCGCTCGAGTCTCAGTGTGTGGGTGGGGCGGACCGAGGGCCGGGTCGTCCGACATCATCGACTCGAATCGGACGAGCAGGGGGCGTTGTGAGCGGTACCAGGGTGTTGGTGGCGGGAGCGAGCATCGCGGGGCCGGCGCTGGCCCACTGGCTGCGCCGGCGCGGGGGCGAGGTGACCGTGGTGGAGCGAGCTCCCGAGTTGCGTCCAGGTGGGCAGGCGGTGGACGCCCGCGGGGTGGCCAAGGAGGTCATCCGGCGGATGGGGCTGGACGCGGCGGTGCGTGCGGCCCGCACCGAGACCGCCGGCGCGCACACGGTCGACGTCAACGGGAACGTGCTGGAGACCTTCCGCGCGGACGATGACGGCGGCGACGGGTACATCGCGGAGATCGAGATCCTGCGCGGGGATCTGTCCCAGGTGCTCTACGACGACACCCGGGATGGTGTCGAGTACCTGTTCGGTGACCGGATCGCCGAGCTCACCCAGGACGTGGACGGGGTCGACGTGGTCTTCGCGGGCGGCGACCGGCGGCGCTTCGACCTGGTGGTCGGGGCGGACGGGCTGCACTCGGGGCTACGGGCGATGGTCTTCGGGCCGCACGAACGGTTCGTCCGTCACCTTGGCCTCGTGCTGGCCTTCTACAGCGTGCCCCACGAGTTCGGGCTGGACCGCTGGCTGATCGACTACCAGGACCAGGGGTCCGGGCGCTCCGCCGGCCTGCGGCCTGTCCCGGACGCCTCCCGGGCGATGGCCATGCTCTCCTTCCCCGCGCCCGACTTCGACATCGACTACCGCGACGTCGCGGCCCAGAAGGACCTGCTGCGTGAGCGGATGGCCGGCCTGGGCTGGTTGACCCCGCGCATTCTCGCGCACCTGGACGACGCCCAGGACTTCTATCTCGACCAGGTCGCCCAGGTGGTGATGGACCGCTGGTCCAGCGGACGGGTGGGGCTGCTCGGGGACGCGGCGTTCTGCTCGTCGCCGTTCTCCGGCGGGGGCACGGGGCTGGCCCTGGTCGGGGCCTACCTACTGGCCGGCGAGCTGGCCGCCGGCGGGTGGGACCCGCGGGCCGGGTTCGCCGGCTACGAGAAGCGGATGCGCCCGTTCGTCGAGGCCAACCAGGAGATCGGCCGGCTGCACGTGCAGAGCCGCGCGGTCCCCGGACCGGACGCCGAACCCGCCCCGGAGCCCGATATGGAGGCGCTCATGGCGGTCGTCGAACGCGCGATCAACGGCGTCGACCTGCCCGACTACGCGGCAGTGCCGGACTCCAAAGCCCACGCCGGACCGTAGGACCCGCAGCCCTGGCCCGCGGTGCGGCGTGTGGAGCAACGCCTTGCCGATGTGGGCAGCCCGTCCTCGGCCGCATGACGACGCGCCGATCCTCGGTTAGGGCGTGAACCACCACCCACGAGAACGTCAGGAGATCCCTATCCTTTCGTGTCGGCCAGCCGTGGCCGCGGGTCAGTCGCCGCCTGGTGGGTCGACTGGCTGGCCGGTGATGGCCCGCTGTTCCTGGGCAAGGATCTCGCCGAACTCCTGGAGGTCGTCGTAGTTGCTGAGGACGACGCCGACCCAACCGGTGTCGGGGTAGATGTTCCAGCTGGCGGTGACGCCACCGCTGCCGCCACCGCGCCCGAACACCCACTGGCCGTTGATGAGGTGGAGTGGACCCGAGTACGCCCGGAACGACGGGCGGGCGGCGTCCGCGGGGCCGGGGAGCTTGGCCCCGGTGTACAAGTCGGCGTAGGGCCGGTCCAGCAGCGTGCCGTCGCTCAGTGCGTGCGCGAACCGGACCAGGTCCGGCGCGGTGGCGAAGACATTGCCGATGAAGCCGCGGCCCGGGTTCTCGCCTGGTCCTTGCTGGCTCAGGCTGTCCTTGTCCAGGTTGCGGACAGCGTCTATCCGGCTGCCGTCGGGCTGGCGCATGTAGGGGTGCGCGATGTGGTCGTCGGTGAGCCACTGCGTCCTGGTGTAGTACGCCGAGCCTCGCATGCCCGCGCGTCCGAAGACGTGTTCGCGCATGTAGTCCCAGTACGTCGTCGTGCCGGTCACGGCCTCCACGATCTGCGCGGTGATGGCGCCGGCGGCGGCGCCGCCGGCGGCGTGGCCGGTGAAGCTCGCGCCGGGGACGCCCGCCAGCGTCGCCAGCCGGGTCCACTGCTTGCGGTACTCGTGCACCTCTTCCCGGCTGTGGAAGACGCGGTGCACGTCCGGCATGGGGGCGTCTATCCCGGAGGTGCCGGTGAGCAGGTGGTGGATGTTCACCCGCTCGGCGATGTCGTTGGCGAGACCGTCCAGGTGCGTGCCCACCGTGTCCGACAGCCTCACCTCGCCCTGCTGCACCAGCTGCAGGACGGCCACCGGCAGGAACGGCCCGCTCGCCGAGGAGAGGTTGAACGCGACGCCCTCGTGGTTGCGGATCCCCCGCTCCCTGTCGGCCATGCCGTAGCTGCGCGACAGCACCGTCCGCCCCCGGTACGACAGCAGCACCACACCGGAGAACCTGTCCTGGGCGGCCAACTCGGCCACGTACCGGTCATAGGCACCGCCGGGCCGAGCGTCCGGCGGGATCCGGTCGGCTGGGACGGCGTGGGCGAGTTCGGCGCCGGCCAGCGGCCCGGCTGCCATGCCGGCGGCCGCCAGCCCGCCCCATCCGAGCAGCCGCCGCCGGTCGACACCACGTACCGAATCCGAATCCACGATCACGATCCTTTGATCGACAAAATGACCGTTGAGGCGCTGTGGCCCATGCCTGCATTGGACCCGGAAGACTGTTGCGGTGGCGTATGCAATTTTCGATACGCCCGCGATACACCCCAATCCCCGGCATTTCTCAGTGGGTTACCCCGTAGCGGGTTTGCTGGCGGGTGCCGGTCGCAGTGCGCCAGCGCGCGCGGCGGCCAGCGTGCCGGGCTGCGTCGGGACCTTCGCGGCGAAGGTATTCGGACTCTTCGAGGTCAAGCGAGGTTGAGGTGGCGTCTGGTGGTGACGGTGTGGGTGCGTAAGCGTTGGTTTTCGGGGTTGCGGAAGCCATAGGCGTCGCGAGCGCTGGAAGCTGCTGGGGATTCAACAGCTTGACGCGGTCCTACCGGCTAAAGAAGCCGTATGCAGCGGCCGCTAGGCACGCGCCGAGAGCGAAGACGTAAACGATTCGAGCAACGTGGCGAAGGCCGGACCAAGGACGACGGGCCTGCTCATCCCGTTCAACCATCTTCAAGGTTGCTACGTCCAGCGCGGCTGCTAGTCGGCTTTGAAGTGCGATGAGTGGCTCCTTCGCTATGTGACCTTTCTGGTCATAGCGGCGTCCCGCGAAGAAGGCGGCCGTTGTCACCGAGGCGGCGAGGAGACCGACCATGCCTGCTACATGGTTCATGTGGGAGCTGAGCGCGGATACATATCCAGCTGACAGAACCGCGACCGAAACCAAGTAGAAGTTGATGACCTGTAGCGTGTGCGAGGACCGCATTTCATACCATTTCCAGCAGTGTTCCAGCGCGAGTCCCAGAAGCTCACGATCGTTGGAGTCATTGTCGCCTTTGCCGGCGACCTGTTCGGGATTGCCCTCTGGCACTCCGGGCTGGATCGCACCGCCAATGGCCATCCTGGACCTCCAACCGCTATACCTGTAGCGGCCATGATAGATGCGTCGAGCAAGTGCGCATGATCCCCGGCGGAGATCTCGCACCGGGCTCTGGGACTCAGGATCCGGGCCATGTCCACGCCTTCAGAGCCCGATCGACGCTGACCGCCCGTGGCCGATAGCGCCCAGGCCAAAGGCCGGACAAGCGGGCGAACGAGGCTAATGTGCGTACGAGATTCGAGTCTACGAATCAGCTATGCAAATCGGAACGCCCGCGAAGCGCATCTTCCATCGGCCTGATCGAGTGCCCTGTCATCGGCTTGTCCGCGCCTCCGACCGCCCCGGGACGGCGTGGTGGCGCATGGATCAGGGGACGATCCGGTGCAGGTGAGGGACTAGCCGTGGTGGACGCCTTGCTTAATCCGCCGGGCGGACTGGTGACTCACCAGTCGGAGGGCCGGGCCGCTCAGAACGACACGATGATGCCGACCATCGGGGGGCGGCGTAGCCGCAGCAGGCCAGCAAGCCAGTTCCCCGCCCGCGACATCACGTACCGGCGGGCCAGTAGCTTCCGGGCCAGCGCCGTCCCGTCGCCGTCCAGCAGCCGGGCCGTTCCCGTCACGCTCGGCGTGTTCGGCGCCACCGTCCCGCGCGCGGAGCACGGCGCCACACGCACCCGCGGGTTGTTCCGGATCCGCTTGACCTTGCCCGAGCCCGCTTCGGTCACGATCCACAGTTCAGCACCGTGGGGTACGTGCCAGACCGGCGTGGGCACCGGTGTGCCGTCCTTGCGGTAGGTAGTCAGGCTGACATACCGGCTACGGACGATCTCGTTGGCCAAGGGCACCACGCAAGCATAGCGAGCCGTGCGCGGGCAGCGCCGCAAGATCGAGAGCAGGAGGCCGGCAGGCAGTCGTTACTCCGCGCTCCACACGTCCGGCATACCGCAAGCCCACTCGGGAAAGGCTGAGCAGCAGGCAGATGCGGGACACATACAGCTGACGGTCCGTCACCGCCAGCGCACGCACGGGCGCCCTCAGTGCGGCAGAAGAGGACACCTTGATGTGGCGCTAAGATGCCTGTCGTAAAGGCCTGCGGCATGGTGCGAGCAATAACCCGGAGTGTGGGCGTGAGTTTCTCACTTTTGTGGCGATATGGCGCATCGTCAAGCCACGATGAAATATCTGACGAGACACTCCGCGAACTCCTGGCAGAGCTGGACGACAACGAAGACGATGCCGAACACGGTGACGTCTGGCTCTCGGAAGACGCCACCGGCTGGGGAATCGGTGTCTTCGCTGGTGATCGTGGGTTGGTCGTTCTGGAGAACAGTGAGCCGGGGGGCGAGTCATTCCATCGAACCGGCGTGCCACGCGAGCATGCCTTCATGCTGCTGCGGCGCGCCGCCAACGGAGAGATGGCTGCCATTCAGGGCGAACCTTGGCGCCCAGGCTACGGGTCTGACTGAACGGTTAGCGACGTCTCAGAGAATGAATCGCCGTAGGAACGGCGCGCACTGTCGGCATGTTAGGTCGTCGATCAAGAAAAAGCGTGCCGATCAAGGGGAAAAGCACGTGGCTTAGAGATCAAAGCATGTGCCTTCGTCCTTGATCGACGGGACCTTGATCATGCGGGTCACGGCGATCCCGGTGGCGGCGATGGCGCAGGCCAGCGCGGCCGCGGCGAACACCAACAGGTAGCTGCCGGTGCTCGTGCGTACCGCGGCGGCGCCGAGCGGCGCGAACGCCTTCGCCACCGTGATGGGCACGGTCAGCAACCCCGAGATCGTGGCGTAGCCAGCCGTGCCGTACAGCCCGGTGAGCATGGTGGGTCGAGCGATCGTGGCCACCCCGAAACCGATGCCGAACCCGACGACCGCGCACACCACTCCCGCCGCGCTGCTCGCGATCACGGGCAGCAGCGCGGCGGCCACGGCTTGGCTCGCGAACACCGCACCGACCACATAGGCCGGTGCGAACCGCCGCCCGGCGGCGGTGGTGGCGAGCCGGCCGGTCACCGACAGCACCCCGAACAGGCCGGCCACCGTGGCGGCGAAACCGGTCGGGTAGCCGCGCTCGACCAGGTAGGTCACCAGGTGCACGGACAGCACGCTGACGGCGGCGGCCTGCGCGACGAACGCGACCGCGAGCAACCAGAACCGCCGGTCCCGCACGGCCGTGCGCACCGGTGGGCGGCCGGCGGCCACCGGCCCGGTGGCGGCCCGCGCGGCCGGCGGAGGCCGCACCGCGAGGGCATGCAGGGGTACCGTCACCGCGCCGTACAAAGCGGCGAGGATCACCAGCGTGGTACGCCAGCCGTGTGCCTGGACCAGATAGCCGGTCAGCGGCACGAAGATGGTGCTGGCGAACCCGGCGACCACCGTGACCGCCAGCAGCGCCGACGCCCGACGCCGCGGGTCCTGGTGCCAGGTGACCACGACCGCGAAGGCCGGCTCGTAGAGCACCGCCGCCGAGGCCAGCCCGATCCCGGCCAGCACCGCGTACAAGCCGACCACACTGTCCACTCGCGACCACGCGGCGAGCAGGACGGTAGCGACGACGGATCCGGTGGTCATCAACGTCCGGCCGCCCCGGGCGTCCAGCCACCGCCCGACCGGCATCGCGGCGGCGGCACCGGCCAGCACGCTGACCGTCAGGGCACCCGTGACGACCGTGGTGGAGGCGTGCAGGTCCCGGGCCATCGGCAGCAGCAGGACCGAATACGCGTAGTGCAGCACCCCGTACCCGATGGTTGTGGTGATCGCGAGCGCGGCCACGACGCGCCTGCCGCCGCCCTCGCGACCAAGGGCGGCGGCGGGATCCGCGCGTGTCGACATCGGCCTCAGCCGCAGCAACCGCCGGCCGACGCGTCGCCCTGGCCCGCGGGTGTGAGGGTGAGCAGCGGCAGTGGGGCGGTCAGCAGGCCGCCGCTGATGCCGGTGGCCAGGCCCTGCGCGGCCGGCGCGGGCCCGCAGCAGCCGCCGGTCTCCGCCGCGGCGCCGTCGGCGGCGAAGGCAAGGTCGCTGGAGCAGACCCCGGTCTCGGGCAGCTCCAGGTGCACCTGCCGGGCGGCCGCCCAGTCCCCCGCCAGGGCGGCGGCGACCGAACGGACCTGCTCGTACCCGGTGGCCATCAGGAACGTCGGCGCCCGGCCGTAGCTCTTCATCCCGACCGCGTAGTAGCCCGGCTCCGGGTGGGCCAACTCCTCCACGCCGTGCGGGGCGACCGTGCCGCAGGAGTGCTCGTTCGGGTCGATCAGCGGGGCCAGCGCGCGGGTGGCGCCCAGGACCGGGTCGAGGTCCAGGCGCAGCTCGCCGGCGATCGTGTGGTCGGGGCGGAAGCCGGTGGCGGACACGATCCGGTCGACCATCATGGTCTGGCCGTCGCTACCGGTCACCTGGACCCGGCCAGCGTACGGCCGAACCGCCCGCACGGCGTACCCGGTCAGCAGGGTGATGCGGCCGGCCTCGACGTGCGCGCGCAACCGCGTGCCGAGCGCGCCCCGCGCGGGCAGCGCGTCGGCCTCGCCGCCGCCGTAGGTGCGGTGCGCGGAGCCGGCGCGGATCGCCCACGTCACGCTGGTGCCCGGCGCCTGGGCGGCCAGCTCGGCGAGGGACAGCAGGGTGTTGGCGGCGGAGTGGCCGGCGCCGACAACCAACGTGTGGACGCCGGCGTACCGGTCGCGGTCCGCGCCGAGCACGTCCGGTAACGCGTGGTCGATCAGTCCCGCCGCGTCGACCTCGCCCAGGGCCGGCAAGCCGTTGGCGCCCAACACGTTCGGCGTGTGCCAGGTGCCGGAGGCGTCGATGACCGCCCGCGCCAGCACATCCTCACCGTCGGCGAGCCGCACCACGAACGGCGCCCGTTCCCGGTCCCGGGACCGGACCCGGTCGACGCCGAGCCGGCTGATGCCGACCACCCGGGCGTGGTAGCGCACCCGCTCCGCGATGGCCGGCAGCTTCGCCAGCGGCGCCAGGTACCCGTCGACCAGGTCGTGCCCGGTCGGCAGCCGGTCCAGATCCGGCGCGGACCAACCGGCGGCTTCCAGCAGGCGGCGGGCGGCCGCGTCGATGTTGAACCGCCACGGGCTGAACACCCGCACATGCCCCCACTGCCGCACCGCGGCCGCCGGCCCGTCGCCCGCCTCCAGGACGGCGAACGGCAGGCCACGCTCACGCAGGTGCGCGGCGGCGGCCAGGCCGACCGGACCGGCGCCGATCACGACGACCGGCAGGTCGTCCGGACGAGTTTTCACAACAAGCTCCTGTCTCGATTGCTATCGAATTAGCTGATTCGGTGCGCCCCGGACATCGGGGCCGGTGGTGATCAGGTGATGAGCGGGCTGCGGCGTTCGATGAACACCACGTCGCGCCACCGGCCGTCGTGGGCGGCGTGCCGCCCGACCCGCTCGCGGACGCCGACGACCCGGAATCCGGCCCGCTCGTGCAGGGCGAGGCTGGCGGTGTTCTCCGGGAAGACGCCGGACTGGATGGTCCAGATGCCGGCGGTCTCGGTGGCGGTGATCAGCGCCGCCAGCAGCGCCCGCCCGACGCCGCGGCCGCGAGCAGCGGGGTCGACGTAGAGGGAGTGCTCGACCACGCCGGCGTACACGCGGCGGCTGGACACCGCGCATACGGCGACCCAGCCGACCACCACACCGTCGTCGTCGACGGCGACGTACCGGTGATCGGGCAGCCTGCTCGCGTCGAACGCCGCCCACGACGGCGCCACGGTCTCGAAGCTCGCGTGCCCGGTGTCCAGACCGGCCTGGTAGATCGCCAGCACCGCGTCCGCATCGCCCTCGTGCATGGGTCGGATCTTCATGCGCAGGCCTCCGCCGGTGCCGGTGCGGGGTTGCCCATGACCACGTCGGCGGCCGAGGGGAAGCATTGAACGCAGTTGTCGTTGATGCGGTAGTGACGGGCGGTGCCGACCTGGTCGACGAGCACGAACCGCACCTCCGCGAGGATCTTCAGATGCTGGGAGACGGTGGACTGGGCCAACCCCACCGCGGCGACGATCTCCCCGACCGGCATCGGCCGGCCCTGACGGGCCAGGTATTCCACGAGCTGCACCCGGGTCGGATCCGCCAGCGCGCGGAACCAGGACGCGTACCGCAGCGCGGTGCCGCGATCCAACAGTTCGGCCACCATTCACACCCTTCATCGTCTATCGCCGATCAACGATGAAAGTGTAGCGCCGGTCGTCACAGCGATCCAGACGGGCCGGTCGCGTTGGGTCATCCGCAGCATCCCGCACCCGAGGCGACCGCCTCGGCCTTCGCGGTCGCGCCGCAGCAGGAGCCGGCCGCTCGCGCGTCCGCGGGGGTGCCGCAGCACGGACTCGCCGCCGTATCGCCAGGGTCCGGCAGGGCGACGCTGGTGGCCGGGGTGCCACAACAGCCACCCGAGCCGGTGACGGTCAGCGCGGCGGCCGGGTCGCGGGCGAAGCCACCCGGGGTCGCATTCGTGTCGCTCATGGTCGCTCTCCTTGGCTCAGCGCTTCGCTGTCTTGACGTTTCTCAAATCAGAGAGTTGCACGCTGTTTCGAGATCTGTCAACCTAGAGGAATGTCGAATCAAGCCGAGTCGCCGGCCCCGGTCTCCTGCTGCGCACCGCTGGCACAGGCCCCGATCGGCCCAACCGACGCGCGGGCGATGGCCCCGGCGTTCAAGGCGCTCGGCGACCCGGTGCGGCTTCAGCTGCTGTCGATGATCGCCTCGCACCCCGTTGGCGAGGTCTGCGTCTGCGAGCTCACTCCGGCGTTCGAGCTGTCGGGGCCGACCATTTCCCATCACCTGAAGGTGCTGCGCGAGGCCGGCCTGATCGAATGCGAACGGCGCGGCACCTGGGTCTACTACTGGCCGGTCCCCGGCCGGATCGCCACCCTGTCCGCGCTCCTGACGATGGCACCGGTCACGGCCACTGCGGCGCCGAGCGTGCCGAGCGGATGATCCACGATCGCCCACCGTGCTGGACTCATCGGGGTTGCATCCGGTACCTAGGTACAGGCTTACCGTCGAGGCATGACCAACGATGACCAGGCCTGGGTGGTCGAAGCGTGCACCCTGCCCACCGCCGAACGGCCGCTACGGCTAGCCGAGTTCGATGACCTGTTCGCCACTGCCGTCCGCAGCGTCGACACCCTCGCCCCGACGCACACCCGGATGAGGTTGGCCGGCCCGGCCGGGTTGGCGGCTCGGGCGCGGGATCTGACCGCGCGGGAGGCCGAGTGCTGCTCGTTCCTCACCTTCACCATCACCCCGGAACCCGCGGTGAACGGCGAGGCGATGACCCTGGACATCGAAGTCCCGGCCGCTTACGTCGACGTGCTCCACGCCCTCGCCGCACGGGCGGCTCGACCCGGAGGGACGGCCTGATGGCACCCTCGGAACAGACCGGACTACGCACCGGTGAGGTCGCCGAACAGGCCGGCGTCAACATCCAAACCCTGCGCTACTACGAACGCCGCGGCCTGCTCGCCGAACCGATCCGCACGATCGGCGGCCATCGGCTGTACCCGCCCGACACCATCGCCCTCCTCCAGGTGATCAAGGCGGCGCAACGGCTCGGGTTCGCCCTCGACGAGGTCGCCGAACTCCTCGACGCCGGCCGCCGGCGCCACCCCACGCCAGACCTCCGCCAACGCGCGATCGACAAGATCACCGAGGTCGACGCGAAGATCGCCGACCTCACCGCGATCCGCACCGCGCTCACCGAGGTCGTCGACGCCCGCTGCGACAGCCTCACCAATTGCACCTGCGCCGACTGCCCCCTCCCCTTCCTCACCATCGGCACCACTGACCGGCCCGACGGAGACCTCGCATGACCCTGCCCGTCCACCAGCCCACCCACCACGACGGACACCAGCACCGCGCCCCGAGCATCGACGACACACCACCGACCCGCAGTACGGTCACCGGCGCGCTCGCCGCCCTCGCCTGCGCCGCGTGCTGCGCCATCCCGCTGCTCATCGCCGCCGGCATCGTCACCGGCGCCGGCGCGGCGATCCTGGAGAAGACCCTGCTCGCCGTCGCCGCCGGCCTCGCCGCGGCCGCCCTGGGCATGTGGTGGCTACACCACCACCGCGGCACTCGACGCGCCGCCGCGGCCGGCACGAGCTGCGACTGCGCAGGATGCGGCGGCTGACACCGGCCCACGGCACTACGCGGTGCGGGCGGTGGCCACCACCTCGTCGAGCAGCTTGCGGACGCGGCGCTCGATCTCGTCACGGATCGGCCGGACCTGCTCGACGGTCTTGTCGGCCGGGTCGTCCAGATCCCAGTTCTCATAGCGCGTGCCCGGGAAGATCGGGCACGCGTCACCACAGCCCATGGTGACCACCACGTCGGCGGCGCGGACGACCTCGTCGGTCCACGGCTTCGGGTATTCACCGGTGATGTCGATGCCGCGCTCGGCCATCGCCGCCACCGCCGCGGGGTTGACCTCGACGCCCGGCTCGGAACCGCCGGACCAGGCCACCGCGGCATCGCCGGCCAACCGCTGGAAGAAGCCCAGCGCCATCTGGCTGCGCCCGGCATTGTGGACACACAGGAACAGCACGATCGGGCGGCCGTCGTCACGCCGGCCCTCCACCCTGGCCAGGGCGGTCAACCGCTGGCGGGCGAAGCGCTCGGCCAGCAGCGGCAGGAAATTCGGCACCGTGCTGGCGACCGCGAACTGGTCGTAGCTGGTGTGCAGGAAGCGCTCGATGGTCTCGGCGCCGTACACACCGTCAAACTCCCGGCCCAGCCGCACCGCCGCGGTGCGCAGCGCCAACTGCTGGTCGACGGACAGGTCGGGACGATGGTCGGTGGACAGCTCAGTCATGGTCAGCTCCGGAAGACAGGGCGGGCGCCAGCCGCTCGATGCGATCGGCGATGTCGGTGAAGGCGGCTTCGAACGCCTCGTCGGTGTCGGTGGTGGCCGGATCGGGGACCGACCAGTGCAGGCGACGGCTCGCCTGCGCGGGCAGGTGCTCGTGGGCGTTGTCGCACACCGCGATGACCAGGTCGTCGCCGCGGACCACATCCGCCACATGCGCGGTGCGGGCCGCCTCCAGCGCCAGACCGTGGCGGCGCGCGACCCGCACCGCCCGGGGGTGGATCCGCGCGGCCGGCTCGGTGCCGGCCGACGCGGCGGGGATGGGGCTGCGCCGGGCCCACAGGGCGGCGGCCAGCTGCGAACGGGCGGAGTTGTGGGTGCACACGAACACCACCCGCGGCGCCGGCGGCAACGCCGTGAACGCGATCACCGCGAGGGTTTCCGGCACCAGCCGTACGTAAGTGCGGCGCTGGTCGCCCTCGGAGCGCGAGCGCACGATCAAACCGACGTGCTGCAACACCTTCAGGTGATGCGCCACCAGGTTGGTCGGCATGCCCAACGCCTGCCCAAGCTCCCCGGGCGAGGCATCACTCAACCGCAGCGTGTCGACGATCGCCAGCCGCGCCGGGTCACCGAGCGCCGCATGCACCCGCGCTCGCACCTCAATCAGATCTCGCTCAGCGTTCATTGAGTCAATGTTTACTGAGGCGATGGCCGTATGTCAATGTTGATCATCCGAAGGGTGTGACCACTGGCTGATCGGGCAGACTCGCGGGATGGCTGATCCGGTATCCGCGACGCCGGCGGACCCCAGCGGCGGGCCACGCCAGTGGATGACGCCCGGCGTCCGGGGTATCGGCACTGCGAGCCTGCTGGCCTTCTCGCCGACGTGGTGCCAGCCTCGGCGTACGGGCGCGCCTACGGGTTCGAGCGGATGATGGACAACCTCGGCGCCGTCCTCGGCCCGCTACTCGCGCTCGGCCGATGCTGGTCGCCGCGATCGGGTCTGACAGCGACCGCTCGCGCACGCTGACGTCGTGGGCATCCGCGCGGTCACCCGGCTACCTCTCGCCCCGGCACGAGATCGGCCACCAGCTTCTCGACCCGGCCGCGGATGTCGTCGCGGATCTGGCGTACCGGCTCGATGCCCTGCCCGGCCGGGTCGTCGAGCTTCCAGTCCTCGTAGCGCTTGCCGGGAAACACCGGGCACGCGTCGCCGCAGCCCATCGTGATGATCACGTCGGCGGCGTACGCGGCGTCGTACTCCAGCAGGGTGGGTGTGTTGCCGGTGATGTCGATGCCGACCTCGCGCATGGCCTCGACGGCGACCGGGTTGATCTGGTCGGCCGGCGCCGAGCCGGCCGAGCGCACCTCGACCGCGTCGCCGGCCAGGTGGCGCAGCCACCCGGCGGCCATCTGGGAACGGCCGGCGTTGTGCACGCACACGAACAGCACGGTGGGCTGGTCCGACATGACGATCATCCTCTTTCTGAGGCGGGATGTGGGACGACGACCTGGTCCGCACCCCGCTCGGGGTGGGTGTACAACGCCACGAACAGCCCGACGCCAGCGACCAGGCCGACCAGCTGCGCGGCCACGAATCCGGGCACCGACGCGGGCGCGATGCCGGCGAACGTGTCGGTGAACGCCCGCCCGACCGTGACGGCCGGGTTGGCGAAGCTGGTGGAGGACGTGAACCAGTACGCCGCGCCGATGTAGCCGCCCACCGCCGCCGGGGCCACCGCGGCCCGGCCCGAGCGGGCCAGCGCGAACACCAGCAGGATCAGTCCGGCCGTGGCGACGACCTCGCCCAGCCACAGATGCGGTTGGTCGCGGCCGGTGCTCGACCAGCTCACCGCGGCCAGGTCGAACATGAGGTTGGCCAGTACCGAGCCCGCGATCGCGCCCACCACCTGCGCCGGCACGTAGACGGCCAGTTCCACCGGCGACAGGCCGGTGCCGGCGCGGCGGCCCAGCCACCAGTCGGCGAGGGAGACCACCGGGTTCAGATGCGCGCCGGACACCGGTCCGATGATCAGAATGATCGCGGCGAGGCCGAGCGCGGTGGCGGTCGAGTTCTCCAGCAACTGCAGGCCGACGTCGCCCGGCGACAGCCGGGCCGCCATCACCCCGGAGCCGACCACGACGGCGACCAGCAGCGCGGTACCGATCAACTCGCCCACCGCGCGGCGCCACAACGGGATACCCATCAGCACTCCCGATGCGCCTGCGCGTTGGCGCGGGCCTTGCCCGCCAACGCGGCCAGCTGCCCGGCGGCGGCCTCCAGCACCTCCGGTAGCAGCCGGTAGTACGTGTACCGGCCGTGCGGCTCGGCCGCGACCACCCCGGCCTGGCGCAGCGCCCGCAGGTGGTTGGACACGTTCGGCTGGGTGGCACCGGTGTCCGCGACGAGGTGACAGGTGCAGGCCGGACCATCGGCCAGCAACGCCACGATCCGGGCCCGCAACGGATCCGCCAGCAGCCGGATCACATCATGCTCAGCTGATATCAGCACATCATGATTCAATGTCGGCGCTGGCCGCTCTGTCAAACCGGGCACTGGGCGCTTATCCGCCCGTTACTATGGCAGGCAGTGCTGGTTCGCCCCGCCTCGCACGGGCGGGGCGTCGTAAGAGGGAACCCGGTGTGAGTCCGGGACTGCCCCGCAGCGGTGAGTGGGAACGACCGCCGTCATCAAGCACTGGGCCCCGCCGGGTCTGGGAAGCGACGGCCAGTAGGCGACCATCCGTGGTCACGCCCGCGAGTCCGAAGACCTGCCCGCACCGCGCGCACCACCGGTGCGCGCCGCCGGCGGTCCCTCGGGAGGGCCAGGGCGGAAGCCCGGCACGCGACCGTGCCGCCTTCCCTCCTCCCGTGTCCGCCGGACACTTCGAGGGAAGGACCCCCTGTGGTGAGCACCGCATTCGGGCAGAGCACCGTGCTCGGCTATCCGCGCATCGGCGCGAACCGCGAGCTGAAGAAGGCCGTCGAGGCCTACTGGGCCGGCACCATCGACGCCGCGACCCTGGACCAGACCGCCGCCAGGCTGCGCGCCGAGGTGTGGCAGACGCTGCGCGACGCCCGCCTGGGCGCGATCCCGTCCAACACGTTCTCCTACTACGACCACATGCTCGACACCGCCGTCACCGTCGGCGCGGTCCCCGATCGGTTCCGCCGGCTCGGACTGTCCGAGTTGGACACGTACTTCGCGATGGCGCGCGGCGTCGATGTCGAGCCGGCGCTGGAGCTGACGAAGTGGTTCGCCACGAACTACCACTACCTGGTCCCGGAGATCGGGCCGGACACCGTCTTCACCGCCAACCCCGGCAAGGCGCTACGCGAGTACGCCGAAGCCCGAGCTCTGGGCATCACCACCCGCCCGGTATTCGTCGGCCCGGCCACGTTCCTGTTGCTGGCCAAGGGCGCCGACCCGGTCGCCCGCCTCGACGACCTCGTCGAGACGTACGCGCACATCCTCACCAGCCTGGCAGAGGCGGGCGTCGCCTGGGTGCAGCTGGACGAGCCCGCGTATGTCGCCGACCGGAGCCCGGCCGAGATCGAGGCCCTACGCCGCGCATACAGCACGCTCGGTGCGCTGGAGCACCGACCGCAGATCTTCGTCGCCACCTACTTCGGCGAACTGGGCGCCGCGCTACCGGCGCTGCTGGACACACCGGTCGAGGCGCTCGGCCTGGACCTGGTCGCCGCACCCGGAAACCTCGGCCGGCTCGCCGGGGCCGGCCCGCTGCGCGGCAAGACGATCGTGGCGGGGCTGGTCGACGGGCACAACATCTGGCGCACCGATCTGCGCGCGGCGACGGTGACGGGCGCGACGGTCGCCGCGCTGGCCGACCACGTCGCCGTATCCACCTCGTGCTCGCTGCTGCACGTACCCGTGGACCTGTCCGCCGAGACCGGCCTCGACCCGGACCTGTTCGCCCGGCTGGCCTTCGCCCGCCAGAAGGTCGACGAGGTGGTCCTGCTCGGCCGGGCCCTGCGCGACGGCACCGCGCAGCTGCCCGAGCCGTTGCCGCCGGCCCCGGCGACGTGGCGGCGCGACGACGTCCGCGCCCGGCTCGACGCGCTGGGCCCCGCCGACCGCCGCCGCGGCGACTACCCGTCCCGGGCCGCCGCGCAGCAGGAGCGGCTGCGGCTGCCAGAGCTACCGACCACCACGATCGGCTCGTTCCCGCAGACCGCCGAGCTCCGCAAGGCCCGTGCCGCGTACCGAGCCGGCGCCCTCGACGAGGCCGGCTACACCCGACGGATGCGCGCCGAGGTCGAGCACGTCATCCGCCTTCAGGAACGACTCGGCCTGGACGTACTCGTGCACGGCGAGCCGGAACGCAACGACATGGTCCAGTACTTCGGGGAGCAGCTCGACGGGTTCGCCGCCACCGAGCACGGCTGGGTGCAGTCCTACGGCTCCCGCTGCGTGCGCCCACCGATCATCTACGGCGACGTGGCCCGCACCACGCCGATGACCGTCGACTGGTCCACCTACGCGCAGTCCCTGACCGACAAGCCGGTCAAGGGCATGCTCACCGGCCCGGTCACCATCCTGGCCTGGTCGTTCGTGCGCACCAACCAGCCCTTGGCCGACACCGCCGACCAGGTCGCGCTCGCCCTGCGCGACGAATGCCACGACCTCGAGGCCGCCGGCATCCGGGTGATCCAGGTCGACGAGCCGGCCCTGCGCGAGCTGCTGCCGCTGCGCACGGCCGACCAGAAGGCATACCTGGACTGGGCGGTCGGCGCGTTCCGCCTCGCCACCAGCGGCGTCGCCGACGACACCCAGATCCACACCCACCTGTGCTACTCCGAGTTCGGCGAGGTCATCACCGCGATCGACGCCCTCGACGCGGACGTGACCAGCATCGAGGCCTCCCGCTCCAAGATGGAGGTCCTCGACGACCTCGCCGCGATCGGCTACGGCCGCGGCGTCGGCCCGGGCGTCTGGGACATCCACTCACCACGCGTGCCCACACCGGACGAGGTCGTCGAGGCGCTGCGCCGCGCCGTCGCGGCCGTCCCGGCCCGGCGGCTGTGGGTCAACCCTGACTGCGGCCTGAAGACCCGCGGGTACCCCGAGGTCGAAGCATCTCTACGCCACCTCGTCGCCGCCGCCACCGAGGTCCGCGGCCGATAAACCCCGGCGCCGGGTGGGCTCTCCCCGCTGGAGTCCACCCGGCGCACGGGTACCTCCAGTTGCCCGCCTCACGTCGCTGTGCGGCGGTCGCGTTGGTGGTGGGTGGCGCGGAGCAGGGCGCGGTACATCTGCCGAGGGCTGGGCGGCTTGGGTAACGGCTGCGCGGCCTGCGCGGCGCAGGCCTGGGTGAGGTAACCGACGAGCCGGCGCCAGGTGCCCGGGGCGGCGTCGGCGGTGGCGGTCAGGACGCCGGCGTTGGCCATGAGGAACATCGGCAGGTCCTCGGCCACGAAGTCGGCGCGCAGCTTCCCGGTGGCTTTGGCGCGCTCGACGAGCGTGGTGAAGTCGGCGAGAGCCCGGGCGCGTTCGGTCTCGAACTGTTTCGCGGTGGGGAAGGTCATGGTCAGCACGGTGGTGAAGCCACGATCACCGGCCTGCATGGCGCAGACCCGCTCCACGTAGCCACAAAACCCGTGCCATGGGTCGGGGTCGGCCAGCGCTTGCCGGGTGGCCTCGGCGTACGCGCTCATTTTGGCCTCGAAGGCGGCGGCGATCAGATCACCGCGGGTCGGGTAGCGCCGGTAGAGGGTGCCGACCCCGACGCCGGCCCGGCGGGCGATCTCCTCCATCGGCACTTCCAAACCATCCTCGGCGAAGACCTCCCGAGCGGTGGCGACGATGCGCTGCCGGTTGCGTTCGGCGTCTTTGCGCAGACCGCCGCCGTCGGCGGCGCGGGGCGAGGTCTTCGAGGTCATGTAGGTCACTGTACCCATAACTGGAGGATGCCATCCATTTCCTCGGTGCGTGATCAGAGCTTTTCCGCGCAGGCGAAGCCGCCCTCCGGGATGCCGGCCAGGGCCGTGGAGCCCAGCGAGAAGGACGCGTCCGTGCCATCCTTCGGGCACGGCGCCCCGGTGATCTGGAGGATCTTGTACTGGGGCTTGTCGCCCGAACCGTCGCACGGAACCTCGTCGATGGCTTCACCCTTGGTATGCAGGCAGTCTCCGACGTCAATCGTGCCGCCGCCCATACCCGGGTCGCCGGGGTGCGGCGGCTTGAGGTTGCGGGCGCAGAAGTAGCCCAGCGTCGACGTGCCCGCCGCCGTGCCCGGCTGGCTCAGTGCCAGGTCCGTCCGCGGTGGGCAGTCCGGCCGCGAGGTGAATCGCTGGTTGCCTTGAGCTTGGCTGACCTTCGTGACCTGTGCTTGGGCCTCGGGCGCGGTGCAGGGCACCTCGTGCCAGCTTCCCCCCGCCTGCGAGATGCAGTCCGACACCTCCAGCGGGCCCGGGTTCGAGTAGCTCGGCTCCTCTAGGGGGCCCGAGTGCGACTCGTCGCTCCCCACGTCGACACCGACGCTACAACCGAGCAGCAGGGTCGCTAGGACACCGAGACCGTACGCCCAGCCGCGCATCGCGCCTCCCCATAGGACACTTAGAAGCCAGTGTAGGCCCCGACGTCGGTCGCCTGATGTTGTGGCTGGACGGAAGGCGACAAGTGTCGAGGCTCCGATCAGGTCTGGGCCGGGAAGGTGAATGTCCAACCCGCCTCCGCCAACTGCGGGATGAGCAGGTCCAGGGCCCGCACGGTCTGGGACCGGTCGCCGCCGGCGTCGTGCATGAGCACGACTCCACCGGGCCGCAACTGCGCGTGAACTGCCTGGACGATGGCGTCCACGCCGGGCCGGCTCCAGTCGCGCGGGTCCACGGTCCATCCGAGACGAGCCATGCCCAGCTCGGCGGCGACGGCCGCGGACCGCCCCCAACTGCCGTATGGTGCCCGGAAGTACGGCACCGGAGCACCCGGCGCGGCGGTCTGGATCGCCTCGGTGGTCGCGGCCAGGTCGGCGCGGATCTGCTCGTCGGTCCAGGTGGACAGGTTGTCGTGGTTCATGGAGTGGTTGCACAGCGCGTGACCATCCGCGACGATCCGGCGGACCAGCGCGGGAAAGCGCCGGGCCTGCGTACCCACTAGGCAGAAGGTCGCCTTCACCTGATGGTTGGCCAACACGTCGAGCACCTGTGGCGTGTAGGTGGCCGACGGACCGTCGTCGAAGGTGAGCGCGACGGTCATCGCGCTGGTCGCGCCTTCCTTCGCCTGGGCCGGGTCGGCGATTCCGCTCGTGATCAGGAGCGCGCCGGCCAGGAACGCCAGCATGGCAGGCCGTCGGATCGAAGGGCTACGCCGAAATGTCGATCGAATGATGCCCATGCCACATCGTGCGCGACGGCGGCCGGACGTCCACACGCGGGTACACCGGTTCAGCCCCAGCGCCTGGCACAAGGCCCAGTCGGGCAGGACGCGACAACCACGATGCACGCTGCGGCGGCGCTGGTGCCCCGGCGCACGCCGGGGCACTCAATCTATCCCGCCGCAGGTCATAGTGTTGGCCTTGGACCAGATCGAATGAGACGGGACACACATGATCGACTAGTCGTCGTCAAACCTGGCTTGCTGCTCGACATATCGGTCGAGTGCACCGAGGATTGCCGACACGTCGGCGAACCGTGACTTCGCCTCGGTCACGAACGCCTCCGTCTCCTCGTCGTCATAGACCGCACCGTGTACCTCAATGTCCGGCGTCGACCACGCGATGCCGCGAGCCCGGAGGAACGCGTCGACCGCGTACATGTCCCGGATCTGGTCGGCCACGTCGTGCAAGGCGGGCTGGTAGATGGCTGTGGCGATCGGTGAGTCACCGAACAGTTCCTCGAACCAGACCTCGGCCGTACCCTGCTCGGGTGCGAATGCCTCGGCTATCGCATCCCACACCAGCTTCGAGATCATGCAGTAGACGATCGGGCGACCGTACAACGCCAACGCCGGCCGTTCCTCGGAAGAGTCACCGAAGTTCCGCTCGAAGTAGCCGAGCAATTTGCCGACATCGCGCGGCGGGACGCCGAGATCTCTCTTGTAGTAGTCGTCGAACACCATCTGGCCGTCGCGGGCCCGGTCGAGGCAGTAGGCCATGACGAGTTCGGTGTTGCGGTCCTCGATGACCTCCTCAATTCGACCATAGCCGTCGTATCCTCCAGCGATGCCGAGCGTGATGGGGCGGTAGCCGTCGCCGTCCCGGTCGAGCCCCACCATCACCGCGTCGGCGGTGAACAGGCTGATCCCCGTTATCGCGCACCGTGTGTCATATAGACCCATGCGCGCACCGTACAGGTGAGCGACGACGTCCCATCGGTCAACTAGGTGAGAGGGCGATGTCGCGGCATTTTAAGCCTTGGGGAACCGCGCTACTTGCGGCTACTTCGAGGCATCAGCGTTCGTCATGGCCGGTGTGGTACACGCTCGGAGTTGGGGCGTGGTCCGGTCGACGAGTGCGACAGCTGCCATGCACAGGAGGCCGCCGCTGATCAGCGCGGCCGTTCCCGAGGTGGCATTGCGTCATCTGGCTGCCGAGTCCGGAGCATGCGCGGCCGATCCACAGCCGCCGGTATGGTGGTGACGACCGTAGCGGTGTGATGTCGATCAGCGCGTGCGCTATTCCCACGCCGGGTCCTTGGTCAGGTTCTCGGCGATGCGGTCGCCGAAGCTCTTGCGTGCCAGGGCCTGCTCGATGTCGTCGACGACCCGACTCATCGGATAGGGAATCTCCGCTTCGAGCTCCGCGATGGCCGCCTCGGTGGCGCGCCACTCGGCGGCCAGCCGGGCGACGACGCGACGGGCCTTGGCGGTGAGCATCACCTTCTTGCTGCGTGCGTCCGTGCCGGCCGTGGTCCGCACCCAGCCGGCCGTCCGCATGGCGGCCACCTTCTGGCTCATCGCCGAGTGCGTGCGTTGCACCGATTCGGCCAGTTCGGTGATCGTCATCGGTCCGCGGGCGTGCAGCCGGATCAGCTCCATCACGAAGCTCGGCTTGAGCCCGCCGATCTGGGCCTGCGCGTAGACGCGGGCGATCTCGGCGTCCATCGCCGCCTGCAGCAGGCGTAGGGGCCGCCAGAGGCTGTGTTCGGTCGGGTCGATGAAGGTTTCGTCGGTCACTCAAGAACTGTACCAGTACTTATATAAGTGCTGGTACAGTTACGCTTGTCGCTGGTACGCCGACGCGGCAGCGTTCCCGAAAGTCGCTGCTTGGCAGGACATCCACTCTCAGCTGCGCGCGCGTCTGCGTGCCGTCTGCCACCTGAACTCGCGCCACCAGCGGCGAGGCCGCGTGCTCGTGCGGTCGCTTGTCAGCGGTGGCCGTCAGGCCTGTTCGGTGAGGAAGGTCAGCACGGCGTCCAGGAACTCCGCCGGCCGTTCGACGTTCGCCATGTGCACTGTGGGCAGGACGGTCAACCGCGCGCCGGGAATGGTAGCGGCGATCTCTTCGCCGTGGCGGGCGGACGTGACGGTGTCGTGCTCGCCCGCGATGACCAGTGTCCGGCTGCGGATCAGTGCGACGGTGCGGCGCAGGTCATAGTCGCGCACCGCGGCCCAACTGCCCGCCACACCCTCGCGCCGCGTGGCGAGCAGCGTACGGCGGAAGCCCTCGACAATCTCGTTGTGGTCTTGCAGCATGCGGGGCGGGAACCAGTTCTGCAGGAACATCTGGGCAGTGGCCCGCATGTCGGGGGCCTCCAGCAGCTCCGCGATCGGCCGGTCCCACTGCTGTGACGGGCCGAGGTACGCGGCGGTGTTGGAGAGCACGAGACGGTCGACGCGCTCCGGCACGTGGATCCCCAACCACTGCGCGACGATTCCGCCGAGAGACAGACCCAGCACGTGCACCCGCCCCAGGCCCAGCGCGTCCAGCAGTTCCACCACGTCGCGGCCCAGCCGGTCCAGTGAGTACGGGCCGCTCGGAGCGCCGGAGGAGCCGTGGCCGCGCGCGTCGTAGCGCAGCAGGCGGAAGTGTTCGGTCAGGGCCGGCACCTGGCCGTTCCACATGTGGAGGTCGGTACCGATGGAGTTCGAGAGCAGCAGCACCGGCTTGTCCGGTGCGCCGTCGAAGCGGTAGGCGATACGGACGCCATCGCCGGTGGTGATGGCGGTGCGGGTCTGAGTGTCCATGTCAACTCCAGGATCTCGTGGGGACCTCCTCAGCCTATGAGCGTTGTTGCAGATTGCCATTACAAAGATCGGACGTGCTCTGTAGGCTAGTTCGACAATGTCCAGCTTCACGCTCCACGAGTTGCAGTGCTTCGACGCCGTCGTGAGCGGCGGCGGCTTCCAGGCCGCCGCCGAGCGGCTGCACCGCTCGCATCCTTCGGTGTTCGCCGCCGTGGCCAAGCTGGAACGCCAGCTGGGCGTGAGCCTGCTGGACCGCTCCGGCTATCGGGTACGGCTCACCCAGGCGGGGCAGGCGTTCCACCACAAGGTGCGCTTCCTGCTGCACGAGGCCGAGGAACTGCGGACGTACGCCGCACAGCTGGCGATGGGCGAGGAGGCCGAGCTGCGCGTGGTGCTCGGGGACCTGTGCCCACTGCCGCCGGTGCTGGCTCTGCTCAGCGACTTCTTCGCGCAATGCCCGCGGACGCGACTGCACCTGCAGTTCGAGACGGTGACCGGCCCCTGGGAGCGGCTGCTGGAGGACGAGGCCGACCTCATCGTGCACCGGGTCCCCAAAAGCGACGTACGGATGGAGTGGATCGATCTCGGCCGCGTGGCGATGGTGCCGGTCGTGGCGCCTGGTGTGCTGCCCTTCCCGCCGGCGAGCGACATCACACCGCAGCGGATGCGGGCCTTCACCCAGTGCGTGATCCGGGATTCGGCGCGGCACCCGTCCGAACAAGGCCATTTCCTGGTCGACGGCGCGCCCCGGTGTTCCGTGCCGGACCACCTCATGAAGAAGGAGCTGATCCTGCACGGCATGGCGTGGGGACACCTGCCGAGGTTCATGATCGAGGCGGAGTTACGCGACGGACGCCTGCTGTCCGTCGCCGGACGGCACTTTCCCGGTGTGGTCGAGGAACTCGCGGCAGCTCGCCGGCGCGGCCGGGCGCACCGGCCGGGCGCCCACCCCCCGTGGGGCATCCGGGGCCGCCGGATGTGGGGGGTGGGGGGCGCTCACCGGGGGCCCCCGCGCGGGCGCCCCCGCCCCCGGGGGCGGGCCCCCGACCGACTGTGGGACTTCCTGGCCCGCCACGCACCGGTGCTGCGGCCGGCGCTGGGCCGGGTGCCTAGGGCGAAGGCAGCACCGGCACGCTAGCGCCGGTCGAGTCGCTCGCCGGCGGTGTCAGTTCGACTCGTCGCGGGCGCGCCGCGCCGCCGTTGAGCGCGTGGCGCGGGTCGTCAGCGCGGAGGTGGCCGTCCGTCGTCATCGACAGGTCCGCCGGCCGGGCAACCCGATGATCAGAGCGGCGCCGACGGTCAGGTGCATGCCGAGCAGCACCAGCCGGCTGCTCGTGTCGACGCCGCTGCCCAGCGGCCCGGCCAGCGAGAGGATCAGCACGATCGACGCGCTGATCCGGTACGTCAGGACGGGGCGTCGGATGGTGCGCTCCAGCAGTGCGAGCAGGCCCCAGGCGGCCAGGCCGGCGATCAGCGCGGTCACCGCGACGGCTGCCGGGCCGACGTGCTGGACACCGTCGCCCTGGCGAACGGCGAGGTCGAGGCCGGCCCACGGGTCGTTGACGGCCCACTGCAGGAGCGCGCCGGCCGCTGCGGCGGCGACGGTGATCGCGCGGCCGGTACGCCGTGCGGTGGTCCGGGTCGTATCGGTGTGCCTGATGTCGTTCGTCATGCCGATGAGCGTCGCCGGCCGGCCGGGCGGACACATCGGGCCGCACGCCGCGCCGGCACCCTCTTTCTCAGCCCCGACCACCAACTTTAGAAGCTGTCGGCCCCGAGTCCTGACTGGGTAGCCTCGGCCGGTGATCAGCGACCGCCGCCCGAACACCGCCGCCCTCGCCGTAGTCCTGGGCGTGTCCGGCGCGCTGATCGCGGTGACGATCCTGGGCTGGTGGACCGACCGCCCGCCCGGTCCGCTGCTCGCGCTCGACATCGCGGCCGGCGCGCTGAGCTGGGCGCTCGCGGCGCTGACAGTGTGGCGGCCAGTCGCCGCCACCGCCGTACTCACCGTGCTGGCCGCGGTGTCGCCGGCAGCCACCGCACCGGCCACGATCGGCACGCTGCAGGTGGCGCGACGCAGGCGCTTCCCGGTCGCGATCGCGGTGGCGGTGGCCGGGCTCGCCGCGCACGCGGTCCAGGGTCTCTGGCGGTCCCAGGGCGGCATGTCGTACGGGTGGTGGCTGGTCATGATCACCATCGGCTACGGCGCGCTGCTCGGCTGGGGCGCCTGGGCGCAGGCTCGTGCGGCGCTGATCCGCTCGTTGCACGAGCGGGCCCGCCGCGCCGAGGCCGAGCAGGGCCGCCGGGTGGCCGAGGCACGCATGCTGGAACGCCGCAAGATCGCCCGGGAGATGCACGACGTCCTCGCGCACCGCCTGTCGCTGCTGGCCACGTTCGCCGGCGCGATGGAGTACCGTCCGGACTCCTCACCCGAGCGGTTGTCCCGGGCCGCGGGCGTTGTCCGGGACGGCGTGCACCAAGCGCTCGAGGAGTTGCGTGAGGTGATCTCGCTGCTGCGCGAGGACGATCCGCCGCACGGCGAGGGCAGCCGCCCCCAACCGGTGCTGGCGGATGTGCCGCGCCTGGTCGAGGAGTCCCGCGACGCCGGCACCGAGGTGCTGCTGCACGTGGCGGTGGACGAGCCCGCCGAGCTGCCGCCAACGGTGGCTCGTACGGCGTACCGAGTGATCCAGGAGGGCCTGACCAACGCCCGCAAACACGCCCCCGGCCAACAGGTCCGAGTCGACCTGCACGGCGGGCCCGGCACGGGCCTGCGGATCGACGTCCGCAATCCGCTGGCACCGCACCGCACGACGCCGGGAGGGTCCGGAGGCGCCGGCCTCGTGGGGCTCACCGAGCGGGTGCACCTGGCCGGCGGACAGCTCGACCACCAGGCCATCGACGGCGAGTTCCGCTTGCACGCATCGCTACCATGGCCGGCATGACCCCGCCAGTGCGCGTGCTCGTCGTCGACGACGACGCGCTCGTCCGCGCGGGGCTGACCATGATGCTCGACGGCGCCCCGGGCATCGCCGTGGTCGGCGAGGCCGCCGACGGCGACCAGGCCACCACCGCGACCGACGCGCACGCCGCCGACGTCGTACTGATGGACCTGCGCATGCCCCGGGTCGACGGCATCACCGCCACCCGCCGCCTGCGGGCACGCCAGCGCCCGCCCGAAGTCATCGTGCTGACCACGTTCGACACCGACGAGAACATCCTGCACGCGCTGCGCGCCGGCGCCAGCGGCTTCCTGCTCAAGGACACCCCGCCGGCCCGGATCGCCGAGGCAGTCCGGCAGGTCGCGGCCGGCGAGCCGATCCTGTCGCCACGGATCACCCGCCGCCTGATGGACCGGGCCGCCGTCCAGGCCGGCGCCTACGCCCGCGCCAAGACCATCCTTGCCGCGCTCAGCCCACGCGAACACGACGTCGTCGTCGCGATCGCCCAGGGCCACAACAACACCGAGATAGCCAAGGCGCTGAACATGACACTGTCCACAGTGAAGACCCACGTCTCGCACATCCTGACCAAGCTCGCCCTCGACAACCGCACCCAGATCGCCCTGCTCGCCCACGACGCCGGCCTCGCCTGACCGCGCGCCACGGCGTCGCCGCAGAGGGGGACGCGTCTCGATGAGCATGGGGACGAGCGGGCTGACGGCGCTGCTCGAAGCCGAAGCGGCGCGGTTCACGCTGGAGGTTCCAGACGATACGGCCGCCACGGGTGTGGTCGAGCTGGAGTCGTTGCGCGCACGCAAGCCGTTGGGTGTGGGGGTCTACGTCAAACACCTGACGACCGGCGAGGAGGCTGCGGTCCGGGCCGATGTTGCCTTCGAGGCGCAGAGCGTCATCAAGGTGGCCCTCGCGATCCGGTCGTACCAGCTCGCCGACGACGGGTGGCTGGACCTGGACGAACGGGTCCGCGTAGTGAGGTCGGACCTCAGGGGTGGCTCCGGCCTCCTGCGGTACTTCCAGGAGGGTCTGGAGCCGACGGTGCGGGATCTGCTGACTGCGATGATCGTCATCAGTGACAACAGCGCGGCCGATCTGCTGCTGACCAAGATCGGCGGCGTCACCGAACTCAATGCCTGGCTGGCCGCGTCCGGCTACCGCCAGGCGAGCATGGCGCAGAGCGTCCTGGACGGCGGTCGACTCCCGTACGTGCTCGCGGATTCGCGGCACGCGTCGCTCACCAGCGCCCAGGTCTACGCGCTGCGAAACGGCGATCCACAGTGGGCCGGGATGACGCGCGAGTGGCTGCGGTCGATCGAGCGCAAGCTGGCCTCGCTGGCGGCGCGACCGCTCGGCGAGGTCCGTGCGCTGGCGCGTGAGCGCGGCTTGCCGCTCTGCTTCGGCCGGATGACGCCGCGGGAGGCCGGGCGCATGTTGGAGTCGATCGAACGCGCGACCGCCGTGTCCAGCGACAGCAGCGCGCAGCTGCGGGCCGCGCTTCGACGCCAACAGCTGGGCGAGCGCCGCCTGCCACGCCTGATCGAGCATCCGGTCGGCCACAAGACCGGCGACAGCCCGCCGTGGGACGCCAACGACGTCGGCATCGTGTACGCGCCCTCCGGCCCCATCGTCGTCGCGGTGTTCGCCAACGACCTCGGTGGCGACTACCAGGAGGAAGAAGATCGGATCGGCCGGATCGGTCGCGTGATCCTCGACTACTTCGAGCGGGATCCCGATCTCGCTTGACCTCAAGTCCGGTAGAGGTTGCAGAGTGGGTGTTATCCCGTAGAGCTACCGGAAGGAACGGTGATGCACGCCGTTGTGCTGCACGAGTTCGGATCGGCTCAGAACCTCCGTTACGAGGCTATGCCTGATCCCGTACCAGGGCCGGGTGAGGCCCGCATCAGGGTGATGGCGGCGGGCGTACATCAGATCGAGACGGCGATGCGGCAGGGGCTGGATATCGGCCCGCCGCTGCCCGAGCTTCCGGCGATCTTCGGGGGCGAGGTGGCTGGAGTCGTCGAGGCGGTCGGCCCCGACGTGGACCAGGCCTGGATCGGCGCCAAGGTAGTGACCGCGCACAGCAGGCCGGGAGGCTACGCCGAACTCGCCGTCGCCGAAGTCTCATCCCTGCACAGAATTCCGGCCGGACTGCTCTACGAGGCCGCCGTGACCATGGTCATGACCGGCACCACCACCATCGGTCTGCTCGACATCGCGAAGCTCACCTCCGAGGACGTGGTACTGGTCACCTCCGCGGCCGGTGGCATCGGCCGGCTGGTCGTCCAGTTCGCCCGTCACCTCGGCGCCACGGTCATCGGCGCGGCGGGCGGCCAGGCGAAGACAGCGGCCGTGCGAGCGCTCGGAGCCGACATCGCCGTCGACTACAACCAGCCGGACTGGGCGAGTACGGTCCGCGACGCCTTGGGTGAACGCGGCGTCACGGTCGTGCTGGACGGCGTCGAGGGCGACAAAGGACGGACCGCGTTCGGGCTACTGGCCGAAGGCGGGCGTTACGTCACCATCGGCGCGGCCTCGCGGGATGAGTTCCGGCCCGATGAAACCGAACTGAAGGAGCGCGGCGTGACCTTCACCGACGCGCTGGCCCTGCTCCTGGAGAGCCAGGACGCGGCCGCCGACCAGACCCGAGCCCTCGCGGCGGCAGCTAGCGGAAAGCTGGTGCCCGCCTTCCAAACCTTCCCCCTCTCGCAAGCCGCCCAGGCACACGCCGCCCTGGAGACACGGGCAACGACAGGCAAAGTCCTTCTTGTCCCCGATAGCCGGCCGATGACCTGAGGCCGTCTTCGCCGCGGTCCGGCACGGGCACGAGCCGGCGACCCAGAGTTTGGCCGTTATGGCTATCGACAAGGGCGCGCCCGTCGATAAAGTGTAGCTGTACTGTCCATATAGGATCAGATGGGGAGCTCATCGTGCGTATGCGAGTTGTGACTGTCGCTGCTCTGTTGACTGCCACCGGGGCGGCCGCCCTCCTCGGCCTGGCCCAGGCTGGGGCCGCTCTGGCGGGATACACCTGGTCCAACTAGTAGCACCTGGTGAGGTTGGTCGGGCCTGGCGCGCGGTTTGTAGCCACGCCACCGCCCGCGCACGACTAGCGTGGGCTCCATGGCCGCCAGCGATCGCACCGGCCACGCCGACGACGACACGGTCGACGTGCTGGTCGTCGGCGCCGGCCCGACCGGTCTCGCCTTGGCCGCCCAACTCGCTGCCTTCAGGGTCCGGCACCGCATCGTCGACCGCGCACCCGACCGGGTCCACGAGTCCCGCGCCCTGGCGATCCAACCGCGGACCCTGGAAGCACTCGCCGGATTCGGCGTCACCGAGCGGCTGGTCGCCACCGGAAACCGGGGCGTGCGGCTGCGCCTGCACGCCGGGCATCGGGTGGTGTCGGTCCCGCTGTTCGACCTCGGTCTGGCCGACACGGCGTACCCGTATCTGCTGTTCCTGTCCCAGGCCGACACCGAACAGATCCTGGTCGAGCACCTCGCTGCGGCCGGCGTCGCGGTGCGACGCCGCGTCGAGCTCACCGCGCTCGTCCCCAGCGGCGACGGGGTGCGGTGCGAGCTGACCCACGCCGACGGACCCGTGGAGACGGTGACCGCTCGGTACGTGGTTGGCTGCGACGGCGCGCACAGCGCCGTGCGGCGGCTGGCCGGCATCCCGTTCACCGGCGGCTCGTACCCGCAGACTTTCGTCCTCGCTCGCTGGCTGCCGGCCTGACGGCAGGCTTGGCTCCCCACCCCGGGAGCCGGGTGCGTACCGGCCCACGGCAGACGGAAGGGACTGGCCGGCGGGGCATGCCCGCCGGCCAGTGGCGGTAACTACATGCGGTCGAGGATGGCTTCGAGCTTGGTGACCTCTTCGGTCTGGGTCTTCTCGATCGTCGCGGCGAGGGCCTTCGCTTCCGGGCTAGCGCCCTTCTGCTGCTCGTCCTTGGCCATCTGGATCGCCCCGTTGTGGTGGGCGATCATCATCCGCGTGAACATACGGTCGAACTCGGCGCCCTCGGTGGCTTCGAGCTTGGCCATCTCCTCGTCGGACATCATCCCGGGCATCGAGCTCATGCCCGGCATGTCGTGTCCCCCGCCGGGCGCCGCGGTGGACTGCCCCCAGGCGGTCAGCCAGCCGGTCATGGTGTTGATCTCCGGGTCCTGAGCGGCTTTGACCTGGGCGGCGAGCTGCTTGACCTGCGGGTCGCTGGCCCGGCTCCCGGCGAGGGTCGCCATTTCCACGGCTTGCTGGTGGTGCGGGATCATCATCTGCGCGAACCGCACGTCGGCGTCGTTGAACGAGGCGGCGGGCGTGGCCGCCGCGCTCGGCGAGACGGTGCCGCCGTGGCTCATGCCGCCCATGTCGTCCCCGCCGCCGCACCCGGCGGCCAGCACCAGGGTGGCGAGAGCGGCGGTGCCGGAGAACACGAAGCGGCGCAGCGTGATAACGCGTGTCATGTGGTGGTGCCTTCCTGATCGATTCATTGCGGATATGGACACGGAAGAGCGACTGGTGACGACCGGACCGGTCGTACCAGCAGGTGTGTCCTATATGCGCAATATCGACAGGTTGGTGACGCGAAGACCGAGGGGAATGGTCTGAGGTGGTCCGCGCCCGGCCGAGGCCATCGTCCCGCGACGCTGCCACTCGGCCGGCAGCCGGCGGCGAACCGCGGCCAGCAACGCGGCGAGCAGAACGGCCAGCGCGAAGGCGACCAGGATCGCCAGACACATGGTGGACGGATCAAGGGTCATGCCCATACCGCGCAGGACCGTATCGCGAGCGGCGACCACCATCGTCGCCGTCTCGTGTGCCGCGCTGATCGCCGGCGGTTGGTGCCCACCGTGGGCGGCCGGGTGCGCGGCGCCGCCGTGCCCGCCCCCGGCGGGATGCCCGAGGGTGTGCATGCTCGCGACGCCGACGGCGATCAAGACGATCAGCAGGAGTCGCGGCGCGGCCCGCTCGCCCGCCATGCGACTCACCGCCTTTCCTCCCGAGTGACCAGCGACCACGTTACCCAATACGGGTAAGGGGTATGGCGAGGCTCAACGCTACGTGAAAAAGGCTAGAAGTCCGTTATGACGGGATTCGAAGTGCCGGGCCTGGCGTTGGCGGTCAGTCGGGGTCGGACCAATCGGTCCGACCCCCACCCCCAGCTATGCGTCCAGCGCTTGCGGTGCCACGGTGACCCGGCGCA
>JBBEWH010000011.1:0-76407 GCA_037414955.1 Actinomycetes bacterium KLBMP 9797 | reverse complement strand
GGGGGGGGGGGGGGGGGGGGGGGGGGGGGGGCCCCCCCCCCCCCCCCCCCCCCCCCCCCGCCAGCTATGCGTCCAGCGGTTGCGGTGCCAGGTTGACGCGGCGCAGGAGCTGGGCGTTGAGGGCCACCACGATGGTGGAGGCCGACATGAGCACGGCACCGATCGCGGGGCTCAGGGTGATGCCAGCCCAGGCGAGCACGCCGGCGGCGAGCGGGATCGCGATGACGTTGTAGCCGGCCGCCCAGCCCAGGTTCTGCAGCATCTTGCGGTAGGAGGCCTTGGACAGCCGGATCACGCCGGTGACCGAGCGCGGGTCGGACGACGCGAGTACCACGCCGGCGGACTCGATGGCCACGTCGGTGCCGGCGCCGATGGCGATGCCGACGTTGGCGCGGGCCAGTGCCGGCGCGTCGTTGACCCCGTCGCCGACCATGGCGACCGTCAGGCCGCGAGCCTGCAGCTCCGCCACCTTCTGGTCCTTGTCAGCGGGCAGCACCTCGGCGAACACCTCGTCGATCCCCAGGTCGGCCGCGACCGCGTCGGCCACCGCCCGGGCGTCTCCGGTGATCATGGCAATCGTGCGCACGCCCTGCCGGCGCAGCTGCTCGATCGCCTGGCGGGCCTCGGGGCGCACCTCGTCTTCGAGGGCCAAGGCGCCCACCACCTGCGCGGAGTCGAGGCGGATCAGGTGGAGCACGGCGGCGCCTCGCTTGGCCCACTGTTCCGCCGCGCCCTTCAACGCGTCGGGGACCTCGGCGCCGAGCTCGCGCAGCAGCGCGGGACCGCCCACGGCGTACCGGGCGCCGTCGATGGTGGCCTGCACGCCGCGGCCGGTCAGGGACCGGAAGTCCGTCGCGGTCGCGCGCTGGCCACGGTCGTGCGCGGCGGCGACGATCGCGCGCGCGAGCGGGTGCTCGCTATCGGCCTCGACCGCGCCGGCGAGGCGCAGGACCTCGTCGTCGGTATGTCCGTCGGCCGCCGCCACCCCGGTGAGGGTGTGCTGGCCCTTGGTCAGCGTGCCGGTCTTGTCGAACAGCACCGCGTCGACGGTGCGCATCCGCTCCAGGGCGAGGCGGTCCTTGACCAGGATGCCGGCCTTGGCCGACACGGCGGTCGAGATAGCGATGACTAGGGGGATCGCCAGGCCGAGGGCGTGCGGGCAGGCGATCACCAAAACCGTCACCGTCCGGACCACGGAGTTGTCCAGGCTGCCGGCCGCCCACCACGCGACGAACGTGACCGCGGCCGCCGCGGTGGCGACGTAGAACAGCATCGCGGCGAACCGGTCGGCCAGCACCTGGGCCCGGCCGCCAGCGGCCTGGGCCTGCGCGACCAGGCGCTGGATGCCAGCGAGGGCGGTGTCCTCACCGACGGCGTCGATCTGGACCCGGATCGCCGAGTCGGTCGCGACGGTGCCGGCGACGACCTTGTCGCCCTCGCCGCGGGGTACCGGTCGGGACTCGCCGGTGATCATGGACTCGTCGAGCTCGGCGGCGCCGTCGACGATGTGGCCGTCGGCGGGCACCCGGCTGCCCGGGCGCACCAGCACCACGTCACCCACCCGCAGGTCGGCGATGGACACCCGCTCGCCGGTGGCCAGCTCGGCCTCGTCGGGCAGCAGGGCGGCCAACGCGGCGAGGGCGCCCTGGGCCTGGCCGATCGCCTTCATCTCCTGCCAGTGGCCCAGCAGCATGATCGTGACCAGCGCCGCCAGCTCCCACCAGAAGTCCAGATCGAACGCGCCCAGGCTGGTGGCCAGCGAGGCCACGTAGGCCACGGTGATCGCCATCGAGATCAGCAGCATCATGCCCGGGGCCCGGTCGCGCAGCTCGCGGACGCCGCCGACCAGGAACGGCCAGCCGCCGTAGAAGAACACGACCGAGCCGAGGACCGGGCCGACCCACGACATGCCAGGGAAGTCCAGCGAGTATCCGAACCAGTCCATGACCATGTGGCTGGTGACCACGATCGGGATGGTCAGGACGAGACTGAGCCAGAACTTGCGCCGGAACATCTCCGGGTCGTGCCCGGCGTGCTTGTCGTGCCCCTCATGCCCGCCGTGCCCCGCGGGCATTTCGTGATGGCCGGCATGGCCGTCTGGTGGATGGTGGGCGGTGCGGTCCATGCCGTCCGCCGTGGCCGCATGTGGTCCGGCGTGCCGATGGGCCTGGCCGGTGTGCTGGTCGCTGTTCATACGCGTCACCTCCACCGCCAAACTTATACCCCTACGGGGTATGGGTGTCAAACAGGCTGGTCACTCCCCCATCAACGTAAGACCGTCGCCGGACTCTCGCCCGGCGACGGCCATGGAGGATGCGGAGGTCGCTTCCGTCCGCAGACGCGTACCTATGCGGAGAAGTCTTCCGGTAGCCGGGTTCGGGGGTCGTCCAACCCACGGGCATCGCGTACTTGCCCTGCCGTCAGCCCTTTAGTGTCACGAAGATCCGCTCCATCCAGGTGAGCTCCCTGGAGCTGAGTTCGGATCAAGTCGGCGCCTCGCAGATTCGCGCCGCACAGCACGACTCCTCGCAGCCGCCCGTCACGCAGATCTGCCCGTGGGAGCCAGGTTCGGATGAGGTTGATCGGTCGAGGCTCCAATTGAGGTCGCTCGGGTCGACGCCCGAGCACAGTCAGGGCAGCTTGTACATCGGCCGTGGTCTCATCGGATGCCGGTTGCACGGCGGGCAGTTTGGCGTGCTCACGGACGAAAGCGGACAGCACCTCGATGACGGTGTAATGGTCCCGCGGGGAGTCGATCATTACCCGTTCCAGCGCATACGCGCCACCGATCCGCTCGTCTGTTCGTTCTGACGCCAGCTGGCTAACGGCCTTGGTGAATCGATCAGTGACCTGACCCTCTCGCGAGAGAAGGTAGTTGCGAGCGGTGAAGACGATCGCGGCCAACGCGCCGAGCCCGGCGAGCGAGCCGATGATCGACTGCCGCACCGCGTTTACCGCGTCCGCGCGCTCTTTGGGATCTGGAACTCGGTATACGGTGTCACCTGCCACCAGCCACGTGAGCGGCCCCAGCACCACCCATAGCAGCAGTAGGGCTGCGACTATGCCACCAGCGCCGGATATGGCGATCTTCCACCAGCGGGTCATGGCACTGGTATGCCTCGTTCGACCGATGGTGTCAATCACGCATCCGACTCGCCACGACGGGCGTCGCCTGATCACACGGTGCGCAGGTCGAGGGTATGCCAGACGGTGTGCCGTGCCGTGCCGGTGGACCACCACAGCACGCCGCCCCGGTAGAGCACGTTGACCGCGGCATCGTCCGCTCTGACCAGGCGGCTGGCCTTCAGGTCATAGACGAGCAGGCGGCGCCCGCCAACAGCGGCCGCCAGGGTGGTGGTGTTCCCGCAGAGCACTTCGAAGCGGTCGAGCACGGCCACGTCGACAATCGGGGCGGTCGTGGTGTCGTCTGTCACCCGCCGCCGGTCCGACCCGTCCGGCCGCAACAGGTCGCTGCGTACCGCGCCTCCGGCGGGCACGAACACCCGGCACCAGGCCGGCCCGCATCTGTCCAGCAGGTCGCCGGCGACGTCCACGGTCACCAGCCGGGCGGTGTCCAACCTACGGAGCCGGGCGCGCCCGCTACTGCCGGCGCTGACCAGCCACGGCCACGTGGACAGCGCCCACGTGCCGACCTCGGTGCGCACCTCGACCGGTCCGCCGCCGATCGGCACCGAACGGACCTCGGTGGCGTCCCGGTCGCCGGGCGCGTCCGCCGTCCAGTACACCCGGCCGGAGGTGATGACGACGTCGTACTCCGAGCCGAGGAACCGCACCCTGCCGGTGTCCGCGGTGATCCTCTCCGGTGCCCCGCCGGACAGGTCGACCCGCCACAGCTCAGTCCGCGCCAAGCCGTCCACGCCGGTGACCGACTCCGCCCACACCACCTGCCGGTCGGCGCGCGCGAAACCGGCGTACCGCGGTGCCGCCTCCATCGGAAGCTTGCGCAGCACGCGAACCGCGCCATCGGCCGACCGCGACACCAGGCGGACTTCGCCGGCACCTGAGTCGGACGCGGTGCCGAGCGACACCCGTTCATCCAGGAAGTAGGCCGGTTGGTAGAGCGCGCCGTCGGGTAGCACACCGGGCACATCCGCGCGCCGGGCATGCGGCCACACCGCCTCCGTCGTGGGTGGCAGCGGGCGCGCCGGCCTCGGCCGGTCCGGCGCCTGCGCCAGCAGTACCCACGCGGCGGTCAGAGCGGCGACCAGCGCGAGCGCGCCATACGCTGACGACCCGGACCGCCTTCGCGGCGGCTCTGACGCCGATCCCGGCTGCCCGTGCGCCCCCACGCGGGCAACGGTAGCCGCCGGACCGTCGCATCCTGGGAACCGATACCGGACCTGTCCGACCACCGGTTCAGCGGACCGCCGCGACGACGGTGTCGTCGCCGCACCCGCCGACCAGCGACCCGGATTTGATGGCGCTACGGTAGGCGCGTGACCCGTTACCGACTGCTGTGCGCCGCCGTCGCCACAATGGCCGCGATGGCGGCTGTCGCCGTACCGACCGCTCCGGCACAGGCACACACCGAGTTGAAAAGCACCAGCCCGGCGGCGAAAAGCACCACCGCCAAACCGGTCGCGGCGGTCACGCTGACCTTCACCGGGCTGATCAAGCGGCCGGGTACGACGGTGGTGGTGACCGGGCCGGACAAGGTCTCCTACAGCACCGGGGACGCGCAGGTGCTGGACAAGACGATCACGCAGAAGGTGAACCCGCTCCCGGTCGGCGCCATCACCGTGGCGTGGCGCACCGTTGCCGCCGACGGCCACCCGATGCAGGGCAGCTTCAGGTTCACCAACCAGGCGGCGCCAGCCACGCCCAGCGCGAAACCCACCCCCACCGCCGATGCCGCCCCGACCACGCCGCCGGCCACCGTCGCGGCTACCCCGACCCCGCTTGTGCAGGCCGGCGGCGACGGATCGTCATCGGCGCTGTGGTGGGTGGTGGCCGCCGTCGCCGCGCTCGCCCTCACCCTCCTCGGTGGACTGCTGTGGCGGCGCCGCCGACCCGCGTCGACCTGACGGCCGGAAACCAACCCATAGCCCCGGCCGACGATCAGTCAGAGCTGATAAAGATTCAAGTGATAGCTGCGGGCCTGGCGGCGGAACAGCGCGCCCATCACCATCGCGAGCACGCGGAAGCGCAGCGGCATGCGGGCGCGCAGTTCCGGCTGCGGCTCGGCGAGGGTGCGCGAATCCAGCAGCCGCGCCCCGAAGCGTTCCACCTCGGCCGGGTCCTCGCACACCCAGGTCATTCGGGCGCCCATGTTGCGCATCGCCGCATTGCGGTTGACCGCGCCCGCCATCACCTGACCGCCGTTGTCGAGCGCCAACAGGGCGCCGGGGAAGCTATCCGCGATCAGCCTGATCGCCTGCTCCACCTGGGCGGGCTCGAGGTACAGCAGCACGGCCTCGGCGAGGAACAGGTATGGTCCCGGACCGGCCCGGACGACCTCGACCCATCCTGGTTCCAGCACCGAGCCGGCGAGCATGCGTCGCCGCTCGGTGTCGGTGAAGAACCGGCGGCGCAGCTCGATGACGTCGGGCAGGTCGAGGTCGAACCAGTGCACGCTGCCGTTGTCCAGGCGCTCGAACCGGGTGTTCAAGCCGGTGCCGATCTCGACGACGGTGCCGGCCGGGTGGTCGGCGAGGAACCGCTGCGCCCACACGTCGAACATGGCGGTGCGCAGCACCGCACCGCGTGCACCACCCCTGAACGCCTTCATCTGGGTGAAGTCGTAATCGATCGCATCGATGATCTCCACCGCTCGCGGGTCGCTCAGCAGTGGCCGTCGCTTGCGGGTCTCCACCGACCGCCCGTAAAGCGGGATCATCAGCGTCTGCTGGACCGCGCCCAGCCGCACCGGCCCTCGGCCCGGCGCCGTCACAATCCGGGCCCCCGCTTGACGGAAATCAGGAAGGACACCCTCGCAGGCTACACCGCGATGAAAACCGATTTCAAGTACTCGTTGACCGGCCGCGGCGGCAGGATATCAACAGCCGTTTACCGACGAATCAACATCAGTGGAGGCCCACGCGGTGCGTCGGTCGCTACCTTGCCAGGAAACGGCGTCGCGAAGGACGGGATCCGCATGGCCAAGACCTTCCGCACCGCGCTCGTGACCGGGGCGTCCGCCGGCATGGGCGCGAGCTTCGCCCGGGCCCTCGCCGCCGGTGGCACCTCCCTCGTGCTCGTGGCCCGCCGGGCACAGCGGCTGGCCGAGCTGGCCGAGGAACTGCACCGCCGGCACGGCGTCACCGTCGAGGTGCTGCCGGCAGATCTGGGCGACGCCGACGCGCTCCGTACGGTCGAGGAGCGGCTCGCCGACAAGGAACGGGCGATCGACCTGCTGGTCAACAACGCCGGAGCCCTCACCAACGGCCCGCTGGCCGAACTGCCGATCGACGGCGAGATCCGGCAGGTCCAGGTCAACGTCGTGGCGCCAGTGCGGCTCATCCACGCCGCGCTGCCGGGCATGCTGGAGCGCCGGCACGGCGGCGTGCTGAACGTCTCCTCCATCGGCGGCGAGGCGCCGTCCGCCTACGGCGCGACATACTGCGGCACCAAGGCGTTCCTCACCATCTTCAGCCAGAGCCTGCACATCGAGGTGAAACGGCACGGCGTCGCCGTGACAACGCTCCTGCCGGGGTTCACCTGGAGCGAGAACCGCGACGAGCTACCCACCGGTGCTGCCGTTTCCGCCCGCCAGGTGCAGGAGCCCGACCGGGTGGCCCGGGAGGCGCTCGCCGCGGTGGCGGCCGGGCGCTCGCTGTGCGTGGTGGGGCTACGCAACAAGCGTTCGGTCGCGATAAGCCGTCTCGTGCCGCGACGATTCATGAACGCGGTGCTGGAGACCGTGGCGGCGAACGTCGCCCGGTAGCGGTTACCCGTTCAGCCCGTCGCTTGGTGGTGCAGCAAGCGGGCGTACTCGCCGCCGGCGCGCCGTAGCTCCTCGTCGGTGCCCTGCTCGACGGCCCGACCGTCGCGCAGCACGACGATCCGGTCGGCACTGCGGATCGTGGAGAGCCGATGGGCGATCAGCAGCGTCGTCCGGCCGCGCCGCACCGCACGGATGGCCGCCTGCAACGCCTCTTCGTTTTCGGCATCCAGATTGGACACGGCCTCGTCAAGGATGAGGATCGGCGCGTCCCGCAGCAGGGCGCGCGCGATCGCGATGCGCTGCCGCTGCCCCCCGGAAAGCTGCACCGCGCGCTCCCCACAGGTGGTGTCGTACCCCTGCGGCAACTCGACGATGAAGTCATGCGCGCGCGCCCGGCGAGCGGCCTCGACAACCTCGTCATCCGTCGCGTCCGGCCGGCCGAGGCGGATGTTGTCGCGCACGGAGCGGTGGAAGAGATAGACATCCTGGGGCACGACCGAAACCAGGTCGCGCACGGCACGCTGCGGTATGTCGCGCAGGTCGTGCCCGCCAATCGAGACACTGCCACCATCGACGTCCCAGAACCGCAGCAGCAGGTTCGCACAGGTGGACTTTCCGGCGCCGGAGTGGCCGACGAGCGCCAGCGTCTCCCCGGGTCTGATCTCGAAGCTGGCACCCGCGAGCGCCGGCGGCCGGTCCGGCTGGTACGAGAACGACACGTTCTCGAACACCACATGCGGCACCAGGTCACGCGGCGCGGCGCCGGGCCGGTCGGTCACCTGGGCGCGCTGCCGGATCACCGTGAAGATGCGCCGCGAGCTGGCCCGGATCTGGCCCAGGCTGCGGGCGGTGCCGGTCACCTCGGCGACCGGCCCCAGCCCACTGGCCGCCAGCACGACCACGACCGGCAGCATCGCGAGCGCGAGCCGGCCGTCGGTGACGAGCAGGGCCGCCCCGGTGAGGATCGCGATAAACCCGACGGCGAGCAGGCCGTCCGCGGCGGCCTGCTCGATACCCGACCGCCGCCCGTACGCGAGCTGGTGCCCCTGCAGCGCCCGGGTGCGGTCGCGCAGCCGGTCCAGGTACGACTCGCCGTGGCCGAAGCTCACCAGCTCGCGCAGACCCTGAACGCCGTCGACAACCTCCGCGGAGAGCACCCCCATCTCGTCACGCAGCCGCTGGCCCTCCCGGTCGGCGCGGCGGGAGAGCCAGACCGGGATGGTGGCCAGCGCCAGTACGACGGCCGCGAGAGCGAGCGCCAGTCCCGGGTGGAACCAGGCGAGCGTGGCGATCGCGCCGACGGTCGCCAGGGTGGCCACGACGTAGTCCGCGATCGTGTGCGCGTAGAACCACTCGATCGTGTCCACATCGGACATCACCGTGCCGCCCAGGTCACCGGTGCGGCGTCCGAGCAGGTATCCGGGGGCGCGCCGCTCGAGCCCGTCGAAGAGTTGAACCCGCAGGTCGGCGAGGAGGCGGTAGGCGAAGTCGTGCGCCACCCACATCTGCCACCAGCGCGCCAGCGCCGCACCGGTGACCAGCCCCAACATGACGGCGAACCCGGTGCCCAGGCCGTCGCGTCCGCCGGTGGCCGCGGTGCCCACCAGCCATGCGCCGAGCGTGGCGGAGGCGATGCCCAGCGCGTGTGCGAGTAGGCCGGAGACGACGGTGAGGAGAAACAACTTCTTGTGCGCCAGGGAATGGGGCACCAGAGCCATGATCGGGCGGCGCACCTGGCCGTCCAGCACGGTCGCGGTCATCGGCCAACCTCCTGCGCGGAAACGAGACGGGCGTAGTCGCCCTGTCGGTCCATGAGCTCCTCGTGCCGGCCAACCTCGTGCAGCGCCCCGTCGCGCATGAGCACGATGCGGTCCGCGTCACGCACGGTGGATAGCCGGTGTGCCACCACCAGCGTCGTGCGTCCGGTGGTGACGCGGTGGAGCGCCTCCTGGATCGCCGCCTCGCCGGCGCTGTCCACACTGGATGTCGCCTCGTCCAGCACGAGGAAGGGGGCGTCCTTGAGGATGGCCCGGGCGATCGCGATGCGTTGCCGCTGCCCGCCGGAAAGGCTGAGCCCTCGCTCACTGACCTCGGTGTCGTAGCCCTGCGGCAACTCCCGGATGAACTCATCGGCGTTCGCGGCGACCGCCGCCGCGAGTACCTGCTCGTCGGTGGCGCCCGGCCGCCCCAGCCGGATGTTCTCCGCGATGCTGCCGGTGAACAGATAGGTGTCCTGCGCGACGACGGAGATGGCGGCGCGCAGCTGTGCCAGCGGGAGTTGCCGAACGTCGATCCCGCCGACCAGAACCCGCCCCTCGACGACGTCGAAATACCGCAGCAACAAGGCCACCAGCGTGGACTTACCGGCGCCGGACGGCCCCACCACGGCCACCGTCTCCCCCGGTGCGACGTGGAGGGTGAAGCCGCGCACCGCGGCTTCCGTGCGATCCGGGTACCGGAATGTGACCCGGTCGAAGGTGATGCTCGCCTCGACGGAAGCCAGGTCAAGGGTTGCCGGGTGCTCCGGCTCGCGCACCAACGGCGGCTCGTTCAGCAGCGCCTCGATCTGCTTCGAGGAGGTGATCCCGCTGTATCCGGCGTGCCAGTACTTGGACAGGTCGCCGAGCGGGCGGAAGCACTCGCGGGAGAGCACCAGGATGACCAGCAGGGTGAACAGGTCCAGCGAACCGTCCGCCACCCGGATCGCGCCGATCCCGATGGCGAGCGCGGGGCCGGCCAGCAGCCCGAATGTGGTGACCCCGGTGTCGACCAGCGACACGCCGAGGTACCCCATGGTGGCCTGGTACAGGCGGTGCGCCTTGCCGGCGAGCGCGCCGCGCTCGCGGCCGGCGGCGTTGAACGCCTTCAGCGTGGTCATGCCCTGCATCGCGTCGAGATAGTCGGAGCTGAGCTGGCCGTACTGGCTCCAGTGCGCCTCGCCGCGGCGGTTGAGCACGCGGTCCCAGAGCCGGGGGAACAGCAGCACGGCCGCCACGAACACCACGATGAGCAGCACCGAGATCACATCACGAGTGGCGAGGTAGCCGAGGATGCCGAGCGGGCCGAGCAGGGCGACAGCGACGGTGGGCAGATAGCGGCTGTAGTAGGCCTCCAGCGCCTCCACGCCGTCGACGAGAGTGGTGCGCACGTCGCCGCTGCGGTTGCGGGTGAGGTATCCCGGTCCGAGCTGGAGCAGCTTGGCGTACAGCCTGGTCCGGATACGTTCCTTCACCGCGTGCGCGGTGCGCTGCGCCGCGACTTCGCCGAAGAACTGGAACAATGCCCGCCCGGCCACGACGGCCAGCAACGCGACCAGATCCGGCGTGACCGCTTCCAGCCCGTCGCCGTCGAGCAGCGCGACGAAGATCCGCGCGGCCAGCACCGCCTGGGCTACAAAGCACGCCATGACGGCGAGGCCGAGCAGGATATTCACGGACAGCGGTCCGCGGATGTCGCCGGCCAGGCGCAGCAGGCGCCGGTGCACCAACATCGTTTTCCCCCTAGGTGTAAAGCTCCTCGTCGTGCTCGTTGACCTGGATCAGCAGCCCGTCCGGATCGGCGACCACGAGGGATCGACCGAACGCCTCGTCGACGATGTCGCGCCACGGCCGGTATCCCTCCTTGGCCAGGCACCGAACCAGGTCTTCCAAGGGCTGCCGGCTAATGAAGGAGAGGGTCACCCGCCCGGCTGGCACCGGCTCGTCCGGGTCGGTGGGCTGGGCCGGCCTGGGCGGTTCCGCACTGACGTGCAGAGCGATGTGCCCGTCGCCCGCCGCTAGCTCGACCCAGCCGTTGCTGCGGCTGCGCACCCGCTCGGACAGGCCGAGGCAGGCGTAGAACCGGATGGCACGCTCCATGTCGGAGACGTAGACCACGGGCAACGAGATCATTCGGTCGATGCCTTCCTGATACGTCCTTTCCCGGCTAACCCCGCCAGATGATCCCGCAGCGCCTGCTCCACCAAGGCCGACAGGCTTTGTCCACTGTCGATGGCGGCGTGCTTGACGGCGCGGACGAGGTCGGCCGGCAGGTACACGTTGAACTGCTGTTTGGCGGTCACGCTCGTATGCTAGCAAAGTAGCATACTAACCCGTGCCCAGCTCGGGCGAGATGTGCAGTTGCTTGGGATCGGGCCGGAAGCCCCGGTATGCGGTGCCGACCACCGCCTCCACCGGCGCGAACGCCGCCACCACGGCATACCCCTGTGCGCTGATGATCCGCTGCGCCTCGCGCAGCAGATCGTTGCGGCGCGGTGCCGGCGCCTGGCGCGCCTCGGCGACGATCCGATCCAGATGCGCGTCGCGCACGCGCCCGAAGTTCTGCGCACCAGGCCCCAGCCAGTTGTGCAGCACCTGGGTCGGATCGTTGCCGAGCCCGTCCATGGTCATCGGATTGGCGTTCAGGTGCCACTCCGCCGGCCAGCTCTCGTCGTCGTAGTGCGCCTCGACCTGGCGCGGCCGCACGTCGAAGCCCACCGTGCGGAGTTGGTCGCGCAGGAGAACCCCGATGGTCTCGTGAGCGGGCGATTCGGACCAGAGGTACGTCACGCGAAGCGCGCGCCCGTTCTTGACCCGCACGCCGTCAGGGCCGGCGGTCCAGCCGGCCTCGTCGAGCAGGCGGGTGGCGGCCGCCGGATCGGTGCGCTGGCTGCGCGCCGTCCAGGGCGCGGCCGCCGGGTAGAGCCCGGTCGCCGGCTCACCCAGCCCGAGGCCACGGCTCACCGCCGCGTAGTCGATGCCGAGCGCGAACGCTTGCCGCACCGGCAACTCGTCGAATGGCGCCCGGCCCAGGTTGAGCTGGAGGAAGGTGGCCTCCGTCGGCGTCTTCGCGGTGGTGAGGACGGCGCGCTGATCATTGCCGAGCACGGTCGCCACGCCGGGCGGCGGGGACAGCGCGATGTCCACCTCACCGGCTCGCACGGCCGAGACCCGGGCCTGGGCATCGCCGACACAGCGCAGTTCGACACCGGGCAGGTGCGGCCGCGTCCCCCAGTACCCCTCGAAGCGCTCGGTGGTGATGACCTGGCCGGTCACCGCGACGGGCCGAAACGGTCCGGTGTAGACACCGGCCGCGACCAGGGCCGTCTCGTCCTTGCCGGCGCGCTCCGCGGCCGCCACGTCGTAGATGGGATACGAGTAGATCGACGCTAGCGCGTTCGGCGCCAGCGCGAGCGGTTCCTCGGTCGTCAACGTGAACTCGCGCGGCCCGGTCACGGTCAGCGTGCCGCCGGTGACGGCGTCCCGCGTGAAGCTTTCCTTGGCCACGTGCCGCAGGGAAGCCACCACGGCGTCGGCGTCCATCTGGCGTCCGTTGTGGAAGCGGACGCCCTCGCGCAGCTGGAACCGCCACAGGTCCGGCCGCTCCTGGACGAAGGACTCGGCCAGCCACGGTGCGACACCGCCGTCCGCCAACGGCCGGACCAGGAGCTCGGCCATACCGTACGACACCGGGGAGAGGCCGGTCATGCCCATCGGCGCGATCGTGCATCGCGACTCCGCCGTGGCGACCCGCAGCACCTGCGGCGCCGGCGACGCCGTCTCGCGTGAGTTGTCTCCGCACCCGCACACCCCGGCGATCAGACCGGCGAGGACTGCGGCGACGGCGCGCTTGCGAACGTCCATGGTCGCTAATGCTAACGAAAATCATTAGCTATATCGATCCTCCGCGCGGCTCATTTGACCGTCCACCATGTGCACCACCCGGTCGGCCAGCGCATGCAGCATCCGTTGGTCGTGGCTCACCACGACGACCGCGGTACCCCGGTCGGCGACTTCGCGCAGCAACCGCATCACGCCGGCGGCGCTGGGCAGGTCGAGCGCGCTGGTCGGCTCGTCCGCGGCGAGCGCGGCGGGCCGCGCGGCCATCGCCCGCGCGAGCACGACCCGCTGGCACTGGCCGACCGAGAGTTCGTGCGGGGCTGCCCCCAGGTCGAGGTGGGCCAGCCCCACGCCCGCCAGCAGATCCCGCGCCACGCCCTTCCGGTCCTTGCGCGACAGTCGGGTGGCGGCAACCGCGACCAGTGGCTCGGTGATGCTGCGCCAGATCGGCCAGCGGCCGTCCAGGCTGCCCCGCGGATCCTGGAACACCGGCATCACGAAGCCGGGTCGTGGGACACACCGGCGCATCCCCGTCCACCGCCGTTGCCAGGCGGACCCCCCGCCCAGCAGCACCTCGCCCCGATCCGGCGGTTCGATCGCCGCGAGGAGCCGCAGCAGCGTCGACTTGCCCGCGCCGGAGGGCCCGCCGATGCCGAGCACCTCGCCAGCCTGGATCGCCACGTCCACGTCCTGGACCGCCGCGAACAGCCGCCCGTCGACCGCGTACCGCCGGCTCGCCTGGCGCGCCTCGAGAACCGGCTCAGCCATCGCCCGCCGCCCAGCAGGCCACCCCGCCGGCAAGTACCGGAGCCTCCTGCCCGCAGCGCTCGGCCGCCAGCGGGCAGCGCGGCGCGAACGCGCAGCCGGACACCTCCGCGCCGGTCAGCGGCGGGGAGCCGGGCAGCGGCACCGGCAGGCCGGCGCCGGGCTCGGGTACCGCGGCCAGCAGCGCCTTCGTGTACGGGTGCCGCGCCGCGCCGAGCACCGAAGCGGCCGGACCCGTCTCCACCACCGCGCCCGCGTAGCACACCGCCACCCGATCCGCGTGCTTGGCCACCAGCGGAAGGTCATGGCTGACCAGCAGAAGGCTGGCGTCGGAGCGACGCAGATCGGCGAGGACCGCGTGGGCCCGGTCGGTGTCCAGCGCGCTGGTGGGTTCGTCGGCCACGATCAGCGGCGGCCGGTGCGCCGTCGCGGCGGCCACCGTGGCGCGCTGCAGCATCCCACCGCTCCACTGGTGCGGCCACTGTCGCAGCCGCCGCGCGGGATCCGGGATGCCATGCTCTCCCAACAACCGCGCCACCTCGCCCCGCTCGGGCCGGCGGCCGTGTACTCGCCAGGCTTCGGCGACGTGATGGCCGACCCGTCGCAGTGGGTCGAACGCGGCGAACGGATCCTGCGGCACGTAACCCACGACGAGCCCGCGCAGGCGGCGCATCTCGCGATCCGGCGCACCCACCGCCTCGTGGCCGGCGACCCGGATCGAACCGCTGACCCGGGCACCGCGCGGCAGCAGGCCGAGCACCGCGTGCACGACCGAGGACTTGCCGCACCCGGACTCCCCCACCAACGCCAACGCCTCGCCGGCCGCGATCGAAAGGCTCAGCTCCCGCACCGCCCGTACGCCGGTCCGATAGGTGACGTTCAGCCCTTCGATCACCAGGCCGGGCGTGCTCACCGGGCCCTCCGCGGATCGGACGAGTCGGTCAACGCCTCGCCGGTGAGGTTGGCGGCCAACACCACCAGGCTGATCGCCGCGGCGGGGATAAGGAGCCACGGTGCCTGGGCCAGATAGAGCCGGGCGCTGGACAGCATCGCGCCCCATTCGGCAGCCGGCTGCTGCACGCCCAGCCCAAGAAACGACAGCCCGGCGATCGCGATTATCGTATGTCCGATGTCGATGGTCGCCACCACCAGCACCTGCGTGGCCGCCGCGGGCAGCAGGTGCGTGGCGGCGGCGCGCACCCAGCCGATCCCGGCCAGCCGGGCGCTGACCACGTCGAGCCGCTGCCGTCCGCCGAGCACGATGCCGCGGCAGATCCGGGCGTACGGCGGCCAGGTGGTGATCACCAGGGCAACCATCAGATTGACGAAGCCCGGACCCAGCGCGCCCAGCAACGCCAGTGTGAGGACCATGCCTGGGATCGACAACATCACGTCGACCAGCCGCATGGCCAGCGCGTCCACCAGACCGCCGGCGATTCCGGCCAGCACGCCGACGGCCAGGCCGATCGCCACGCTCAGCGCCAGCACGAGCGCGGTGGCCTCCAGCGAACGCCGGCCGCCATCCAGCAGCCGCGCCAACTGGTCCCGGCCGTACTGGTCGGTGCCGAGCGGATGGGACCAGCTCGGGCTGTGCAGCGCCTGCGCCTGGTCGAGCGCGTCCGGATCGCCCGGCCACACCACAGGTCCCAGGTAGACAGCGAGCAGGAATCCGGCCAGCAGGATCAGGCCCGCCCGAGCGGTGCGGTGCCGCAGCAGGCGCGCGGCCGGTCCGCGCGGCACGGAGACAGAGGCCGCCATGCCGCTCATCCGACCCCCCGCCGCAGGCGTGGGTCCAGCAGCAGTACCGCCAGGTCGACGGTAAGGCTGACGCAGACCCAGATCAGCGCGCTCACCAGCGCGAATCCCTGAATCACCGGCAGGTCGCGGGCGGTCACCGCCTGGACCACCTCCTGGCCGATGCCGGGCCAGGAGAACACCGCCTCCACCACCGCGACGCCACCGAGCAGGATGCCGAGGGTGAGTGCCACGGCGACGAGGAACGGCCCCGCCGCGTTCGGCAAGGCGTGTCGCAGCAGGATCCGTGCCGGGCTCGCCCCACGGGCTGCTGCCACCATCGCGTACCCCGAGTGCAGCGCGTCGAGCAGTCCCGAGCGCAGCAGCCGCGACCAGCGCGCGGCCGGGAACAGCGCCATGGTGGCCGCAGGCAGCCACACCCCCCGCCAGCCGCCATCGGAGATCACCGAGCCGACCCCCAAGCGAATCACCACGATCTCGATCAACACGAGTCCCACCAGGAAGGACGGCGCCGCCGCGCCGAACGTCGCCAGCAGCCGGGTGGCGGCGTCCGGCCACCGCCCGACGTACGCCGCGCTCACCAGCGCGGCGGGCACCGCGACCGCCAGCGCGAGCAGCGCGGTCATGACGGTGAGCAGGATGGTGGGCGGAAACCGCTCGGCCAGGACGTCGGTGACCGGCAGGCCGGAGCGGGTGGAGGTGCCGAGGTCGCCACGCAGGACGCCGCCGAGCCAGTCCACGTACTGCGCCGGAAGCGGTCGGTCCAGCCCAAGCTCCGCGCGGGCCGCGGCGAGTTGCTCCTCGGTCGGCGCGAGCACGTGCCGCTGCTGCAGGTACCGCCGGGCGGGATCGCCGGGCGCGAGCGGCAGCATCATCCATACGACCGCGCTGGCGGCCAGCGCGGTCGATACAGCCTGCGCCAGCCGTCGCAGCACGGCCATGCCCGGATAGCGTCGCGTCGCCCTGGCGGTCTCGACACGAGTGGCCACGTGTCACCCGCCGGCCGGCGACGTGGGGGTGAAGAACAGGAACTGCTCGTCGGGCCGGAACGTGTCGAACCCGGACCGGACCACCACGTCGGTGGGCCGGAAGGCGAGCACCGTCGCGTACGCACGGTCGGCCACCAGCCGCTGCACGTCCCGCAGCAGCTGGTGGCGTTGCGGCGGATCGGTACGGCGCAGGTCGTCGACGAGCCGGTCCAACCGGGCGTCCGAGATCTTGCCGAAGTTCAGCCCATCGTGACTCAGCCAGCCGCCGATCACCTCCGCGGGGGCATTGCCGTCCAGGGTCAGCGATACCGCGGTGATCGACCACTCGGCCGGCCAGCTCTCGTTGTCGTACGCGTCTTCCACCGGGGTGAGCGCCACGTCGAAGCCGAGCGGCCGGAGCTGGTCGTGCAGGCTCAGGCCCACGGACTCGTGCTCGGGCCGGCTCGACTCGTGCAGGTAAGTGACCCGCAGGCGCTGGCCGTTCCTGACCCGGACGCCGTCCGGCCCGGGCCGCCAGCCGGCACCGTCGAGGATGGCCGCCGCCGCTCCGGTATCCGTGCGCTGGGTGTACACCGTGAACGGCAGGCCGTCCGGGTAGAGACCGCGCGCCGGCGTGTATACCCGCCCGCCGGCCACATCGCGGGCGAGCCGCTGGTAGTCGATCCCTAGGACGAACGCACGCCGGACCACCTCGTCGTCGAACGGCGGGCGGGCCGCGTTGAACTGCGCGTAGACCGCGTGGTTGGGCAGGTCGGCGGCCCGGTACTCGAGGCGGTGATCACCCTCGACCATGACGGCCGCCTCTGCCGGCGGGGCCAGTGCGACGTCGGCCTCGCCGCTGCGTACCGCCGACAGCCGGGCCTGCGGGTCGGGCATAGGAATGATCTCCAGGCCGGACCACGGCGGCGCTTGCCCCCAGTACCCGTCGAAGCGGGTCGCGGTGATCCGCCGCCCGTCGTTCGCCGTCGGCCGGAACGGTCCGGTGTAGATGCCCGCGTCGACGAGCTTTCCTTCGTCTCGGCCGGCGCGATCGGCCGCCGCCACGTCGTAGACGACGTAGTATCGATAGACGCCGCCCAGGTCTTCCGGCACGGTCGCGGTCGGCGTGGGTGTGGTCAGCGTGATCTCCAACGGACCGGTCGCCCGCAGCTTGCCGGTGGTCAGCGCGTCGGTGCGAAAGCTGTCCTTGGCCTGGCGTTCCAGCGCCGCGACCACAGCGGCCGCGTCCACGGCTGCTCCATTGTGGAACCGGATGCCAGGACGCAACCGCAGCGACCAGGTAGTCGGATTGGTGCGGTTGAACGACTCCAGCAGCCACGGGACCATCGAACCGTCTGACCGGGGCCGCACCAGTTGCTCGCCGATGCCGTAGCTCGCGATCGAATAACCGAGGAATCCGGTTGGCTGGAGCGAGGGCCGGGACTCGGGAACGCTCAACCGCAGGATCTCCGCGCGGCTGTGCGCACCGGCGTCGTTGGTGCAACCGGCCTGCAGCGACAGGACGAGCGTGAGAACCGCGACGGCGACCAGCCGAAAGGCGGATGGAGCGCGCTCCCAAGACAACCTGGACCTCCTGTGTGGCGATCGATCCGTGCCGGGCAATCCGTTAGTCGGGATGACGGCGCCACCAGTTCCCGGAAATCAAAAAGATTGTCATTCCGCCAAGATCTGTCATTCCGCCAAGATCTCTGTCATTGCCGCCAAGATCTGTCATTGCCGCCAAGATCGTTGACGCAGAGTCGCAGGCCGGCCGCGCGACCAAGGCGAGGTCGCGCGACCGGCCTGCGAAGACGTGGATACCGGCCGCTACGCGTGCGGCAGGGGGAAGTAGTTCAGGTCCTCCTCGGCCAGCGGCTCGGTACGCCAGCCGAGCTGCACCGCCGCATCCTGGATGCGCCGGTTACCCAGGAACGGGAAGGCGGCCGGCGAGTTGGGCACCAGCCCCGGGACGATCACCCGGGCCACGTGGAAGCCTGCCTTCGCGACGTCCTGTGTGGTCAGGTCGGCGTAGACGATCTCGTACCCGCGGGCCTCGATGAGCCGCTGGTATGTCGCGAGCGAGCGATCCGGCAGGCTCGGCACCTCGGCCATCGACCGCGTCACCGGCGTGTCCAGCCAGGGCCGCACGATGTCGGCGGCGCGCGGATCGAGGAAGACCTGCTGCTGGCACATCAGGTCGTCCACGTCGTGGAAGTCGGGGGCGTACGAATCCAGGTATCTGCGGTCCTCCCGCCACGGCTGCAGCGTCAGGCTCACCCAGCCCTCCGCCAGCGCGTTCCTGGTCAGGCCGTTCGGGTTGTCCAGGTCGCGGCTGCCGTCCTGCAGCGTAATCGCCTCAGTCCACGCCTTGCGGGCCGCCTCGACCGGATCGTTGCGGGCCGCGAAGCCGACGTTGAGCAGGCCCTCGTCGGGCTTCTCCAGCACGCCGGCCATGACCGGGATGTTGAACTCGTTCTCCAGGTAGATCAGCGAGGGCCGCTGACCGTGGGCCAGCGGCGTGCCCGCCCAGATCGCGGCCAGTTCGTCGGTCATACGGACTCTGGGCAGCGGCTGCCGGTTGTGCCACCAGATCATGGTGGCGTCCCGCTCCACGATCTCCTCGAGGCCGGAGGCCAGCGCCCACTCCAGGTCGGGGCCGGCGGCGATGCCGGGGTAGTAGAGATAGTTGGTCGCCGGGGCGTCCGCGTACTGGTCCATGTACCAGTTCACGTAAACGAGGCTCGCCGGGATCCACACCGGCCGCTGCGCGGTCAGCGACGTGCCGCGCACCCAGTGGGTCACCAGGTCCGGCGTGAACCGGACGAACGGGAACCCTGGCGAGTCGTAGAGGCGGTCCGAGTACAGCACCAGCCGGCTGGGGTCGACGGCGTACTGCCCAGCGGCGACGAGCTGCTCGTACGACGCCTCCCGCACGTCGACCTTGCTGGTCACGCAGTTGCCGCAGTACCGCTCGACCGCCTCACCGATCGAGGACATCTCCGCCGAGCGCGGGTCGTCGAACTTGCTGCCTCCGCACACCGTGTTGTTCGCCCAGGTGTAAACGCGCCGCATGTCCGCGACGTTGCTCTGGATCGTGACCAACCGCGACGGGATGGACTCGTGGTGAGGGAACCGGGGCAGGCCAGTGATCAACCCGGTGCGCGCGTCGACCAGTATCCGCTCGTCGGCCACCGGCGTGTCATCCTCCACCGGGCGGTCCGGCAGCGGCAGGACCGGGTGCCGGACCACCGACATCTCGACCGGGTCGAGCTCCATCTCGGCCCAGCTGGCCGTCGCGGCCCCCACCAGATCGCGCTCAAGATCGATCAGGAAGCAGCTCAACATCCAGACGAGTTCCGCGGTCGGCGGCAGGTAGCCGTGCCCGAACGCGATGGCGGCGAGCAGCGCCTCGTGCAACTCCACCCGTTCGGCAGCGGTGAGCCGCCGGGCGAGCAGGTCGCGATAGTCCGGCGTACGCCCCGGCACGATGGCGGGACCGGCGAAGCCATGCCCCTGTGCCAGGTGGAACTGGGACCAGCGCACCCCCCGCTCGGCGCACAGGTCGTTCAGCCAGATCAGCAGATCGGCGTCGATGCGGTCGCGCACGGCGACCACAAGCACGTCGCCGCACTCCCGATCCAGCGTCGCGGCGAGATCGTCGCGGGTGGTCCGCAGCACGGTCCGGAAATGACCGGCGACATCGATACTGGCGAGGAGGTCGAGCAGCGGGGCGTCACCGAGCAGCACCAGCGTGGTGCGGGCCGGCCGGTCGGCGTCGAGGTCCCGGCCCGCGAAGCGGGCCCAGTGCGCGTCGGCGTCCGGGCGTTCCGCGTGGACCAGGCAGCCACTTTCCAGCAGCTCGGTCAGGATCTCCCGGTACCCCTCGGGGTCGGGGGAGTCGGCGGCCAGAGCGTCAAGCGGGACGGTGCCGTCGCAGCGCGTCAGTAGCTCCTCCACTATGGAGGGCCGGGCGGCGATCTCGAATAGCGCGCCGCTTGGCGCGACGACCAGGCACTCGTCCTGACCGAGCGGACGGACCTCGGCGTGGACCAGCCGCGGCCCGCGCGTATCTGCGGATAGTTTGGTGTCCACTGGCACGGCTGCCTCCGTACGTTGTGCGTTCGGGAATGAGTCCGGAGACCGACAAATGCAGCCTCCGGACCCAATTCAGAGAAACCCCTGTGGTGATTACTTGCTCCACTTGAACGTCGGGGCCAACGTCGCGTGGTGGTTGTGCGGCGCGAGCATCTTGGCGACGCGCTTGACGACGACTCGCTTGATCATGGGTTCACCCCCTCTGCGATTCACCGTTTGCCAACTGGGCAGAAGTGACTGGGGGCTGATCTTTCGACAGCCGGCCGGCTATGACATCCCTTGGGATTTAGTCGATTCCCCCGTCGGCTTCCACACGAACGATGCTAGTGAGGGGGACCTGGAGTGTCGTCCACTCCTGTGGGGGCACGGACGTCGACGAACATGGAAGACGCCGGCCCCGCCTCCTACTGGCGTTGGCCCGCCCCTAGCAACGCTCCACATTTGGCGCATTGACATGACCCACAGTCACGAACGAACGCGTACTCCATCAGACCCTGCTGGTAGTAGAACGCCACCGCGTGGGCGCGGCTGGGCAGCCCCAGCTTTCCCAGCACATGGTGCATGTGCGAGCGTACGGTCGCCTTCGAAATCCAGAGAATTCCCGCGATCTCCGTGTCGTCCAGGCCGCGTGCGACGAGCGCCAGCACCTCGCGCTCGCGGTCGGTCAGCGTGCTCACCTGCGCCGGCGGATCGGCCGCGATGGGTAACGCGCGCTGCGCGAATTCGATCAACCGGCCCGCCATCGACGGCGTCAGGGCGGCGTTCCCGGCCGCCACCGCCCGCAGATCGCGCAGCAGCTCGCCCGGTGCGCAGTTCCGGTCGACCGCACCGCGGGCCCCGGCGCGCAGCGCGGCCAGCACGTCGTCCTCGTCCTTCTCGGAACCCATGACGATCACTTGGGGCGCGCGTTCGGCGTTCGGCGCGGTAATCCGCCGGACGACTCGTACCAAGTCGAGATTGGGCAGCGGTACGCCCAGCAGGACGATCTCGGGACGCTGGGTCCGCGCCACCTCGATCGCCTCGGCGGCGGTGCGTGCCTCGCTCACCACCTCGATGTCAGGCTCGTGCGCGAGGATGCTGCGGAGCCCGGTCAGCACCAGCTTCTGCTCGTCGCAGATCAGCACACGCATGGCCACCAGACCCAGCCCGTCCGCCGATTCCGTCCCACGTTTCCCCCAGTCACCGGGCACGGACCCGACTCGACCAAGATTGACGAGTCGGCTCCAGGCGTTCACAGACGACAATGGGACCCAATTCTATGTACGGAGGCCCTCGATCATCCCACTGCGGACCACCTACAAAGGACCTCCAGCACTCCCCTCATCCGGCTCCTGAGCAGCGCATCTCGCGCAGGTGCCGACGATCTCCAAACTATGCCCGACATCGGTAAAGCCGTATTCGTCAGCGATCCGGTCGGCCCACGACTCCACCGTCGGACCACGAACCTCCACCGTCCAGCCGCAGGAGCGGCACATGAGGTGATGATGATGTTCGGCGCCACATAGCCGATAGAGGCCGTCGCCCGCATCCGACCGCACAACGTCGACCTCGCCCAGGTCGACGAGGATCTGCAGGATGCGGTAGACCGTCGTCAGGCCGACGCGGTCTCCCCGCCCACGCAACGCCAGGTGGATTTCGCGAACCGTCCGAAATCCGTCAAGATCTCGCAGCATCGCTATTACCGCGTCGCGTTGCCGAGTCCGGCGTCCGGTCACCGGGACAGCATTCGGGTCAGCCCTCGTCGGGCGCCGACTCGCCGGCCCCTTCGACATGCCGTCGGGCGAACCCGCAGGAGGCTCGCTCGGCCGGGCGGTGCCGGGCCCGGTCGCCTTGGACCTCCCACCAGGTGGATAGTGCTGGGAATGTCCCATGTCGCACCCATCCCAGATCCCATCAGAAACGGCCAAGTATCGGTATCGACAACCATTATCTGTTAGGATCGCAAGTCTAACCACCCGGCGACGGTTCAGCAGCCCTCGGACAACAGCACTGCGGCACAAGCACTGCGGTGCGGTTCACCACGCCGGTGATATCTCACCCGCGGGGCGCGCCCTGATCACCACAGTGAGTTTCATTCCTGGCAGTCGGCGCAGGTGCCGAAAATCTCGAACGTGTGGCTCACTTCGGTGAACCCATGCTCGACGGCCACCCGCTCGGCCCATCGTTCGGCCGCGGGGCCGGCCACCTCAACCGTACGTCCACAGGACCGGCATACCAGGTGGTGATGGTGCCCCTGGCGGCACCGACGATAAAGGTAGTCACCGGCGGGTGGGCGCATGACGTCCACCTCGCCGGACTCCACGAAGTTCTGCAAGGTGCGGTAGACCGTGGTCAGCCCCACTTTGACGCCGGTCTCGCGCAGCATGGCGTGTAGCTCCTGTGCGGTGTGGAAGCCCTCGGTCCGGTCCAACAGCTCACGAACCGCGGAACGCTGTTGCGTGCTGCGCACCTGTACCATTTGACCGTCCTCCCGGAAACATGCGGACTCCCGCATCGGTCATGATACGACCCTGACGAACGGCGCTGGGGCATCTGCGGTCCACAACCGTTCGTCGGTGACGAGAGGGCGAGCCTCCTGGCCGGGTGACGACCGGCCAGGAGGCACCCAGGCGGCTGCGCATTACTAGGAGGAGCAGCCTGGACACGTGCAGTTACCTTGCTGCGTGTGCGCTTCACTCTGATGGTTGCAACTGCCGTGCGTGCAACCGTCGGTCGCGCAGGCGCCACAGCCTGTGCATTGGTTGGGATCAGTCATGATTTCACCTCCTCTCGGCTGCCGATTTCGTATTTCCGCCATGGCGAAGCCTAGGAATGAATAGGCGCACGCGCGCGAAGTTTGCGCTGCGCGATTTTCCCGGGTACACCCGACGCACCCCGGCATATTGCGTGAAGCTCACCTATCTGAGAAACCGATTCATCAGATGACATCACCCCGCTGAGAAAGATCGATTTCGCTACTGAACGATCGATCAAACCGCTGTCGATAGTAACCACTGACGAGCACCCAGGGAAACGCGCGCGATGACCCACCCCAATATCAAAATCAACAGCACGAAACGATCTTCCTGCCACATATGCGCAGGTGGCAATGCGTTCACGCGAGGTGGCTCCATAGGTAAACGAAAGCGAAAAGCGTTTTCTATAACCCTTTGTCCGGATCAGCGCTCGTTACGCTATCGTTACATGGAGTCAGCATGCCATCGCATGCGCGCATCGCGGCCACGGCGTTCGACGCGGACCGTCGTGGATACCCGGCACCAATGCCCCGGAGGGACCACTCGGCGTCGTCAAAACCGCGCCCATCAGGTGTCTGAGCAGCGTTTCTCGGGCAACACCGACAACCCGCCGATCACGCAAGACATCGATTGATCTGCATTCCGGGCGACCACTCCGCCCGGGCACCCGGGTCGGGTCCGCGGAACTCGCCGGTCCGGTCGCCGTCGTGGCCGATCACATGAAGATGATGTTCGTGCCGTATAGCCGGATAGCCTGCCTCCGTGGCCGGCGTATCTCTAGCGCGCTGCCAGCCGTTCCCTTCGGGTCAGCCCCCGCTGGCGGGCGGCCATCAGGACCGAATCCCACTCGGGCGGGGCTGGTGCGGGAACGCCCCGCCCGGGCTGGTCACTCGCGTCCGGCGGGCTTGGCGGAGACGACTCGGATTGGTCCACGTACGCCGCGAGCGCCCGGATCGACGGGTGCGTGAACAGGTCGAGGACCGTTAGCCGGTCGCCCAATTCGGCGCGAAGCCGGCGGTGGACCCGCACGAGCGTCAACGAGGTGGCCCCGAGGTCGAAGAACGAATTGTCGTGGGGCAGCGCCTCGGGATCGGTGGCAAGCTCCGTGGCGATCGCCTGCGCCACCCTGCGCGCGGTCGCGGTCGCCCGGCCGGGGAGCCGGCGGTGCGGCGGCACGGCTGGCCACGCCGGAGCTGGCGGGGACGCGCTCCAGCCCTGGGGGGTCTGCCGCGCGCCGGCGAGCACGCCAGCCAGGCCGGCCGGGTCCGCCTGCTGCCACCGCGCGGGCTCGGACAGGGTCCGCAGCACGAGAAGGTACGCGTCGAGCAGCGTGTCCAGGTAGCCCGGCGGGAACGCCGCGTCGACCGCGTCCCAATTGATTCTCAGCTCCTCCTCGTGCTCGAAGATCTGGTTGTCCAGCGCCACGCGAGGAGTCTGGCTAATGGCATAGACGGTCGAGCCGAACGCGGCCAGCAGTTCGGAGGCGTCGACGCCTCGGCCGTCCGCGGTGACCGTGCTGCCCAGCCCGCTGGAGAACACCACCGGCAGGAGCACCTGCCGGCGACGGCGCGCGCTCAGCTCGCGGAGGACCTCGTTCCCGTGGACGCCATGAGGGCCGGTGGCGTGTTCCAGATCAGCCCACAGGCGTTGCTGGAGGGCGGTGGCGCGGTTCGCGAAGGATTGTTGGTGGCGCTGGTCGATGTCGAGCAGGACCGTCGAGGTGTAGTCGCCGACGACGCCCCGATGGGCGGCCGGCCGGTCGAAGGTGGTGAGTACCAGGGTGAACCGGTCGCCGGCACCGGCCATCCGAAGCACGTCGCAGAAGGCGGTGAGCAGAAGGCCCGCCGGGGTCACGCCGGCGGCGTGTGCCACCTGCCGGAGCTGCTGCCAGTCCGGGCGGGGCAGGATCGCGCGGCGTCGGAGGTACCGGGCCTCGGCCGGGGTGCGCAGCGGGAGCGCCGGTCCGTCGGCCATGTCCGTCGCGGCGCCCCTCCAGTACTCCAGTGCCCGCTGGCGGCGCTCGCCGCGCTCGGCGGCCTGGACCTCCGCCACCCAGTCCACGAAGGACATCGCCGGAGCGGGTGGCAGCGCCTCGGGCCGCGCGTAGATGGTGAAAAGCTCCTCGGCGACGATCACGGCGCTCTGCGCGTCGCAGAACAGCAGGTCCAATCCGAAGTGGAGGCGTGCGATGTCGTCGTCGATCAGTGAGACGCCGATCTGGAACAGCGGCCACCGAGTCGGGTCCGCCACGGCGTGCGAGCGCTGGTGCCGCATTCGCCGGAGTCGCTCCTGCCTTACCTCCGCAGGTTCCCGCCGCAGGTCGACAACGGTCATCGGGATCTGTGCCGGGGCTTCGGTCACGACCTGGCGGGTGTCGGGCGTGATGACGGCCCGCAGCATCGGATGCCGTTCGACGAGGCGTCGCAACGCCTCGGCCAACCGGTCCCGATCGAGGTCGTGGACGTCGACCTCGGTGTAGTAGTGCGGTGCGACCTGGCTGCCCAGCCAGGTGTCGGCCCGGCCGAGAAGGTAGGCGAGCTGCATCTCGGTCAACGGGAACGGCTCCTTCGCCGCTGCCCTGACATCCCCGGCGAGGACTCCGCCGCCCTCGGCGACCGCAGCGGTCGGAACGATCGCGTCGGTCGCGGGGGTCACGTCGGTCGCACCGGTCAGCCGGATCTCGAGTACGTCGCCGTCCCCCGGCGCGAACCGCTCGTGTACGTGGTATCCCGAGCCGACCAGGCGCCCTCGCACATGGTGCAACCATTGGCCGGCGTCGACCAGCGCGTCGGCGAGCGGACGATCGGACGGCAGCCGCATCCGCAGCGCCAGATCCATGCCGCGTGGCGGGTCCAGGCGCAGCTCGCCCGCCCGAGCCGGTGCGGACCCCGCGGTGCCCGCGTCGGCCCGGTCCGGCGGGTCCACCGGATACGCCTCGACCAGCGCGGTCACGGACGGGTACGCGACCAGATCCTGGAATGACGGGCGCGCGCCGGTCACATCCTCGATGGCGTTGGCCAGCCGCACCACAGCGAGTGAGGTCGCACCGGCGGCGACGAGTCCGGCCGACATGTCGACCTCGCCGCCCAGGATGTCGCGGATGGCCTCGGCGAGCGGAGAGGGCTCTGCGGGGAGCGGCGAGCGCGACGCGGGGAGCGCAGGCGGCCGGCCGGCCGTCGGGATGCTCGCGGCGGTGCCGGTACCCACGGGCGCGGCCGGACCGGCGTCCGAGGGGGCGGGCACGGCGCTGCCCGCCGGCTCGCGGTGAAAGGGGTTGGGCAGGCGCCGGTAGTCCACCTTGCCGTTGTCAGTGACCGGCATGTCGTCGAGCAGCACGAGGCGGCTCGGCACCATGTAGTCGGGCAGCCGCTCACGCAGGGCGCTGGCCAGGACTCGCTCGTCGGCCGGCTCACTGGTGGTGACGTACGCCACGAGCCGGGGCCGCCCATCCGGTCCGGACAGGGCGGAGGCAACCGCCTGCCGTACGGCGGGCAGCCGACCGAGCACTGTCTCGATCTCACCGAGCTCGATCCGATGGCCGTTGACCTTGACCTGACGGTCGGCCCGCCCCATGAACTGGATCGTGCCGTCGTACCGCCAGCGCCCCAGGTCGCCGGTGCGGTAGAGCCGATGCCCCAGCATCGGGTGGGTCACGAACCGTTCCCAGGTCTGCACCGGGTCGCCGAGGTATCCACGTGCCACCCCGTCGCCGGCGATGTAGAGCTCGCCGACCTCACCGACCGGACACGGGCGGCCGGCCTCGTCGAGGATGTGGAAGAACTGGGCGCGCAGCGGCCGACCGTACGGGATGCTCGGCCACTCAGGCCGCACCACGTCGATGGGATAGGTGATGGACCAGATCGACGCCTCCGTCGCACCGCCGAGGCTGGCGACGCGCGCCCCCGGCACGAGCCCGCGCAGCCGGTCGGGCAGCGTGACCGGAATCCAGTCGCCGGAGAGCATGACGAGCCGGAGGCTGGACAGTTCCCGCGCGGCGCCAGGATCGGACTCCGCGTACTCGACCAGGATCTCCAGCAGGGCGGGCGCGGTGTTCCACACGGTCACGTCGAACCGGCCGATCAGCTCACACCAGTGCTGCGGATCGCGCTGCCGGGACTCATCCGGGAGCACCAACGCGCCGCCCGCGCCCAGCAGACCGAAGATGTCGTACACGGACAGGTCGAAGCTCAGCGCGGAGAGGCCGAGCAGCCGGTCGCCGGCGTTGATGCCGAACCGGTCGGTGACCTCGTCAATCGTCGTGCGGGCCTGGCGGTGTTCGACGGCGACGCCCTTCGGCACTCCGGTGGAGCCGGACGTGAAGATCACGTACGCGAGGTCGTCGGGTGCGGCCAAGCCCGCCGGACCCGCCAGTGGGGTCTGCGGGGGCGGCACCGGCCGGCCGTCACGATCGACGACGCCGGCGCGCACCCCGCCGGGAAGCGCCACGGCGGCCCCGTCGAGCAGCACGGCGCGGGTGATGCCCGCCCGCTCGCACACGGCGGCGATCCGCGCGGCCGGCCAGTCGGGATTGACGGGCACGTAACCGGCGCCGGCGAGTTGTGTGCCGAGCACGGCGATGATCTGCGCCGGACCCTTGGGAAGGGCGACCAGGACGAGGTCGTTGGTGCGCACGCCCAGTCCGGCGAGGTACGCGGCCACCTCCTGGGCCCGCCGATCGAGCTCGCCATGGGTGAGAGCGGTGCCGGGGGTGAGCAGTGCCGGCGTGTCCGGACGGCGGCGTGCCACGTCCCGCCGCGGGTCGTCCAGCAAGGGTCCGGCACCGGGGAACGGGCTGGCCCGCAGTGGTTCCTGCCGGGAGTAGTCCGGTGCCCAGCCGAGGTCTGCCGCGGTCCACGCGTCCGCTTCCGCGCTCAACAGCCGCAGCAGCCGGTGCTCGGCGTCGGCGATGCCGTCGACGAAGCCTTCGGGGAAGGCGTCGGTGACGGCGTCGAAGACGATCCGTAGTGCGTCGTCCTCCTGCCAGACCAGGTGGTCCATCAGCACCTGCGGGGTCTGGGACAGCCCGAACACCTCCGTGCCGAGCCATCGCGCGGGGGTGGACTCATCGCCCACGCCAAGCCCGGAGGTGAACACCACCGGGTGGGTCACCGCGTCGCTGCCGGCCGGGCCGCCGGGCAGCTCTCGCAGTAGCTCGACGGCGGAGAAGGCGCGATGGTCGATCGCCTCCCAGAAGTCGTGGTTCACCTGCCGGGCGTACTCGGCGAAACCGGGCCAGCGCAGCATCTCGATGGCTGGCATGCCGACCAGGGTCGTCGTGGTGAAATCGCCGACCACCTGCTCGACGCCCGGGATGTCCTCGGGCCGGTCGAACAACGTGGCGTTGAGGGCGAAGCGGTCGGTGGCGCCCCAGCGGTGCAGGGTGAGCCCGAAGGCGGCCAACAGCGCGGCCGTCGGGCTCACGCCGTGCTCGGCGCACCGGGCGCGTAGCCGCGCCCAGTCCGCCGCGGCCAGCGTGCGGGCGCACCGCGCGAACCGGGGGGCGGTGATCTGGTCGATGGACTGCCGGAGGGGCAACTGAGGGCCCGGCGGGATGGTGTCGAGCCGGCGCAGCCAGTACTGCCGGGCGCGCTCCCGCCTGGCCAGTTCGGCCGGGTCGGTCAGGCGGTGGCGGACGGTGTCGAGGAACCGAGTGGGCGGAGCGGGCAACGACATACCCGGATCGCGCATCACTTGTCCCCATTGGACCATGAGCAGACGCCAGCTCGCGAAGTCGAGCACCAGGATGTCGAAGCCCAGCAGCAGGCGCGTGGTGCCGTCCGGCAGGTAAATGGCGTGCAGGTCGAACAGCGGCCACCGCTGCGGGTCACGAAGCTGGTGCGAGCGCTCGTGGCGCAGCCGGGCGAGGCACTGCTCGACGGCGGGCGGCGCCAACTCGCGCAGGTCGGTGCGCCCGATCACGTATCGCATGCCCGGTGACCCGCACCGCTGCCGTCCGTCGCGCCCGACGGTGGCCCGCAGCATGGGGTGGTGGTCCACCAGCCGGTTCCACGCCGCCTCCAGAAGATCCACATCGGACTCGGCAGCCCGCCCGTCGCGGTCCGCCGGGGCGCGGTCGAACTCCTGGTACCAGAACGTGGCGACGTTGCCGAGCGGGAAGTCCGGCCGTCGGCCCACCCAGTACGCCGCCTGCACCGCCGTCAGCGGGGCCTCCTCCAGATCGGACGGTGGGGACGGGTCGGCGGACGGCGCGTCGTACGGAGGCGCCGGTGCCGGAGGCTCCGATGGCGACCGGACGTGAAGTGCGTCGATCACGCTACGGGGTGTCTGCGCGCCCAGGAAGCTGGTCAGCGGAAGCTCGGCGCCGGTGTGCTGGAACAGCAGCCGGCGAAGTTGCTGGGCGCCGAAGGAGTCCAGGCCAAGCTCGGCGAACTGGCGCTCGGCGTCGAACTGACTCTCGGCCAAGCCGATCACGTCGGCCAGGAACGAGCGGATCACGCCACTCACATGTTCGTCGCTCACGCGATCGCCAGATCGGCCATTGCTGGAATTTCCGCCAACATTGTCAAGATTGCCGCTGGACGTTTCCACCACGGGCTCCCGGGATAGGTGCGACGGCGCGGAGAAGGTGTCGCGTCTCCCGCGACACCCCGTCGAGCCTACTGGTGATGAAAACCGGTATCAAGTATTCTGTCCCTGCTGTAGCAGCCGAAGGGCGGGGGAACGGGAATGTCGCGGGCCCGGCGGTCCAGCAGGCCGAAGGACCGGCCCTTTCTCCATGGCGCGCTGGATGGTGTGCGTGGCCGGCTCGCCGCGGGTGTGCTCTGTCATCTGGGTGCCGCGCTGGCGGCGGTCACACCGCTCATCGCCGTCGCCGAGCTCGCCCGGCTCGGCGCCGCGGGAGTCTTCGACGACGCGGAGGTGCCCGCCGCCGAGGCGTGGGCGCTGGTGGCCGTGGCCGCGGCGGCGCTCGCGCTGCGGGTGGGGCTGACGGCGGCCGGCCTGACCCTGACCCATGTCGCCGATACGACCCTGCAACTGCGGCTGCGCCGGGACCTGGCCCGGCACCTCGGGCGGCTGCCGCTCATGTGGTTCGGCGAGCGAAACTCCGGCATCGTCAAGCGCGCGGTCGCCGACGACGTGGGTGCCCTGCACCATCTGGTGGCACACGCGTTGCCGAATCTCGTCACGGCCGTGGTGACGCCGGTGGTCTCCGTCGGCTACCTGCTCACCGTGGACTGGTTGCTGACCGTCGTCACCCTGGTGCCGCTCGCCCTCGGCGCGGTCGCCTACCGCCGGGCGATGCGGGACGTGGCCGCCCGGATGGGCGAGTACCTCGCGGCCACCCAGCGGCTCGACGCCAGCGTCGTGGAGTTCGTGCAGGGCATCTCGGTGGTGAAGGTGTTCGGGGGCGGTGGCCGGGCCCACCGCCGGTTCCAGGACGGAGCGAACCAGTACGCGGCGTTCATCGCCAACTGGTCCGCCAGCGTCACGCCGTGGATGGCCGCGAGCCAGATCCTGTACTCGCCGCCGGTGGTCCTGCTCGTCATGCTCGTCGGCGGTGCCGCGCTGGTGTCGGCCGGCTCCCTCACGTTCGCCGGGTTGGCGCCGTTCGTGGTGGTCGGGCTGGGCATCAGCGGCCCGGCCCTGACCATCGGATACGGCATGCAGGACGTCGCCGCCGGGCGCGCCGCGGCCGGCCGGATCGAGCGGCTGCTCGATACCCCGACGTTGCCACAGCCCGCGTCGCCCGCTCCGGCTCCGCCGCACCAGGACGTCGTGGTGGAATTCCAGGCCGTACGGTTCAGCTACGACGGGCAACACGAGGTGTTGCACGGCATCACGCTGACGCTTCGGCCCGGCACGGTCACCGCGGTGGTGGGCCCGTCCGGCGCGGGCAAGTCCACGCTGGCGACCCTGACCGCCCGGTTCGCCGACGTCACCGGCGGTGCCGTCCGGTTGGCCGGGACCGATGTGCGCGACCTGACCAGTGAACAGCTCTACGGTCTGGTCGGTTTCGTCTTCCAGGACGTCCAGTTGCTGCGGGCCAGCCTGGCCGACAACATCCGGCTCGCCCGCCCCGACGCCGACCTCGACGCGGTGCGCGCGGCCGCGCGGGCCGCGCGGATCCACGACCGGATCGAGCAAACCCCCCGCGGATACGACAGCGTCGTCGGCGTGGACACCACCCTGTCGATGGGCGAGGCACAGCGGGTGTCGATCGCTCGGGCGCTGCTCGCCGATACCCCGGTCCTGGTTCTGGACGAGGCGACCGCGTTCGCCGATCCCGAGTGCGAAGCCGACATCCAGGACGCGCTTTCCGTCCTGGTGGCCGGCCGCACCGTGCTCGTCGTGGCCCATCGGCTGGCCACCATCGTCGAGGCCGACCAGATCGCGGTCCTCGACGAGGGCCGGCTGGTCGAGTGTGGACGGCACGCCGAGCTGCTCGCGGCCGGCGGCAGGTACGCGGAACTGTGGCGCGCCCGGCAAGCGCCGCCCACACCCGCGCTCACCGGACCGGGCGGGGCGCAGGGGGGTGCCCACGCGTGATCCGTCACCTGATCCGGCTGCTGGGCCCGGAGCACGCCGCACCGCTGCGGCGCACCGTCCTCTACCTGGTCGCCGCGGCCGCCCTGCAGGGGGCGTCCATCGCCCTGTTGCTCCCCGTCCTGCGTGGCCTGGCGGCCGGCACACCGGTGTGGCCCTGGCTGGTCGCGCTGTCCGTGCTGGTCGCCTTGTTCGTCGCGCTGTCCTATGCCGGCATCGGGCAGAGCCGGCGCGCCGCGTTCGGCATGTCCAGCGTGCTGCACACCAGGATCGGTGACCACGTCGTGCGGCTCCCGTTGGGCTGGTTCACCGCGCGCCGGGTCGGCTCGCTCGGGCAGTTGGTCACCACAAGCGCGATGAACGTGATGGGCGTGGTCAGCCACCTGCTTGATCCGCTGATCACCGCGGTGGTGGCTCCCGCCGCCGTGCTCGCGGTCATGTTCGCGGTGGACCCTCGGTTGGGTCTGGCCGCTCTGCTGGCGGTGCCGTTCATCGTCGCCGCCTACCGGTGGACCGGGCGGCTGGTGGAGCGGACCGACCGGGCCACCGACGCGGCAGCCGCGGAGGCCGCCGCCCGCGTGGTCGAGTTCGCCCAACAGCAGCCCGTGCTGCGGGCGTTCGGCCGCACCGTCCACGGCCTCCAGGCACTGGACGACGCGCTGCTCGATCAGCATCGCGCGGCCCGGCGGATGCTGCGCACCGCCATGCCGGGGCTCGCCGGCTTCGCACTGGCCACCCAGGCGGCTTTCACGCTGCTCCTCGTGGTGGTGGTCGCGCTGGCCATCGGTGCTCGGCTCGATCCGCCGACCCTGGTATTCCTGCTCGTGCTCGCCGTGCGGTTCACCGAGCCGGCGTTGACCGCTGCCGAACTCGGCGCCGCGCTGCGGATGGCGAACAGTTCACTCAACCGGATCCGGGCCCTGCTGGACACGCCCGCGCTGCCCGAACCGGCGGCCTCGACCCAACCGCACGGCTTCGACATCGAGCTGGAGCGGGTGAGCCTGCGCCAGGGCGGCCACCCCACCGTGCGAGACGTCTCGCTGCGCATCCCCGAGCGCAGCATGACCGCGATCGTGGGGCCCTCCGGCGCGGGAAAGACCACCCTGCTGCGACTGATCGCGCGGTTCATGGACGTCGACTCCGGCGTGATACGCATCGGCGGGGTGGACGTCCGGTCCCTGCGCGCCGACGACCTGATGAGCCGCCTGTGCGTGGTGTTCCAGGACGTCTACCTGTTCGAGGGCACGCTGGTGGACAACATCAGGCTGGGCCGGGACAACGCCACCCCGGAGGAGGTTCGCTCCGCCGCCCGGCTCGCCCGCGTCGACGAGATCGCCCGCCGGCTTCCGCACGGCTGGCAGACCCGCGTCGGCGAAGGCGGGTCCACATTGTCCGGTGGCGAGCGGCAGCGCGTCTCCATCGCGCGAGCGCTGCTGAAGGACGCCCCCATCGTGCTGCTCGACGAGGCGACCGCCGCCCTCGACCCGGCGAACGAGGGCGCCGTCGTCGCGGCCCTCGCCGAACTTGCGCGGCGCCGCACCCTCGTCGTGGTGGCGCACCGTTTGGAGACGGTGTGCCACGCCGATCAGATCGTGGTGCTGGACACCGGTCAGGTGGTCGAGGTGGGCACCCACGACGAGTTGATCCAACGGCGCGGCCGGTACGCGGATCTCTGGACGCGCCGCGATCACGCCCAGGGGTGGCGTATCACGTCGGACGCGCCGGGTGGTGCGATCGCCACACAAACTCTCCTGACCGAAAGGACTTAGGATGCTGGATGTCATCGTCGTCGGGGCCGGGCCGGCCGGATTGACCGCGGCGCAGGTGCTGGGTCGGCAGGGACGACGGACCCTGGTGGTCGACAGTGGACGGCCACGCAACGCCCCCTCCCCCGCGCTGCACATGTTTCCCTCGCGGGACGGGTTCTCCCCCGCGGAGCTGCGCCGCCTCGCCCGCGCCGAGTTGGCCGCGTATCCGACCGTGCGTGTCCTCGACGACCGCGTGCTCGGGGTCCAGCGGTCTCCCGACCGGTTCGAGGTGGAGCTGGCCGACGCGGGGCGCCACCAGGCCAGGCGTCTGCTGCTGGCCACCGGCGTGACCGACCAGATGCCTTCCATCGACGGCTTCGCCGAACGGTTCGGGGTCAGCGTCTTCCACTGCCCGTACTGCCACGGCAACGAGGTGCGCGGCAAGACCGTCGCGGTGCTGGGCAACGGCCAGCCAGGTGCCATGCTGGCCCTCTATCTCCGGGATCGGTTCAGTGACGACGTCGTGCTGCTCACCGACGGCCCGGCGGAGTTGGGCGACGGGCTCGTGCCGATGCTCAAGGAGCGCAACATCGCGGTGCGCCCGGAGCCGGTCGCACAGATCGCGGGAGAGCTGGACGCGCTGACCATCCGGTTCACCGAGGGCGAGCCGCTCCCCCGCCAGGCGCTGTTCCACCGCCCGGCCGAGCGCCAGCACTCGACCCTCGCCGCCGACCTGGGCTGTGAGATCCTGCCCGACGGCTGGGTCAAGGTCGACGCGCAGCAACGAACGACGGTGCCCGGCGTGTACGCGGCGGGCGACCTCGCCCGGTTCGAGCCCACCCCGGTGGCGCTCACCTTCGTGCTGACCGGCGCCGCCGCGGGGCAGGCGGCGGCGGTGTGGCTCGACGGCGACCTGTTCCGGACCGACCACCCGACCCTGTTCCCGCCGCCCGCCGCGGAGTAGCGGCCCGGCCCATCCGGCCTACCCGGTGCGGCGACCGGCACGGGTCGCGAGCAGCACCACGACGAGGGCGACAAGGGTGAAGAGGGTCGCGACGACGAACGCCGCGACCACGCCGGCCGTCAGCGCGGCGCGCGCACCGCCCTCCGCCGATCGGGCCGCCGTGCCGAACACGGTGACCAGGATCGCCATGCCGAGGGCACCGCCCACCTGCTGCACGCTCTGCAGGACGCCGGACGCCGCGCCGTTGTCCTCCGGCGGCACTCCGGTGAGGCTGATCACGTACATGGGCATGAAGCTGAGCCCGCCGCCGACACCGAAAAGCACCATCGGCCCGAGCACCGAGCCGGCGTACCCGGACTGCTCGCTGAGCTGGGTCAACCAGGCGGTGCCGGCCGCGATGAGCAGGCCACCGGTCAGCACGAGCCGCATGGGGCGGACCCGGCCGAGGAGCCAGGGCATGACCTGCACGATGGTGAAGATCGGCAGGAGCATTGGCAGGAAGGCCAGGCCGGACTCCAGCGGGCTGAACCCACGCACCTGCTGGAGGAACTGGGTGAGCATGAAGAACATCCCGAACATCGCGGCCACCAGGAGCAGCATCGCGGCGTACCCGCCGGCCCGGATGGGATGCCTGAACAGGTGCAGCGGCGCGATCGGCTGAGCGGCGCGGGCCTCGATGATCGGGAACGCCACGAGCAGGAGCGCGCCGGTCACGACCGGCACGAGGGTGGCCGGATCGCGCCAGCCGCTGTCAGCGGCGTGGACCAGCCCGTAGACGAGAGCGGCCATGCCCACCGTGGAGGTCACCGCGCCGCCCAGGTCGAAGCGTCCCGGTTGCGGCCGGGACTCCTGGACCACCTTCGGCGCGATCAGCAGGACGGCGATGCCGAGCGGCACGTTGACGAACAGACCGAGCCGCCACGACACCCAGTCGGTGAGCACGCCGCCCAGGAGCAGCCCGATGGACCCGCCGCCGGCACTGACCGCGGAGTAGATGGCCAGTGCCCGGGTCCGCGGGCCACCCTCCGGAAACGTGGTGGCGATCAGGGCGAGGGTGCCCGGCGCGATGAGGGCCGCGCCGATCCCCTGGGCGGCTCGGGCGGCGACCAGCCACCATGTGGTCAGTGCGAGGCCGCCGAGCAGCGACGCGACGGTGAACAGCAGGACCCCGGCGAGCAGCACGCGGCGCTGGCCAAGGATGTCACCCGCGCGCCCGCCGAGAAGCAGCAGCCCGCCGAACGCCAGCGTGTACGCGTTGACCACCCAGGAGACGCTGGCCGCGGAGAAGCCCAGCGCGTGCTGGATCTGCGGAATGGCGACGTTCACGATGGTCACGTCGAGGATGATGAGCAGCTGGCAGACGAGGATGACGACCAGCGCCACGCGTAACCGCCCGGCGGAGATGGTCTCCCGGGGGGTGGGCTGAGCATCGGCGATGGACATCGAACCTCCAGACAGTGATGTGGTCAAGCCGGCCGGGTCCGGGCCCAGCGGCGCATGATGGGGCGCTCGACGCAGGTGTGCAGCAGCCAGCCGCCGAGCAGCGTGGCAAGGAACAGGCACACCAGGACGAGGGTGCCGAGCGGGACGCCGTATCCGTCCGCGTGGAACAACGAGCGCAGATACAGGAGGGTGATCCCCTGGGCGAGGTAGAAGCCGAACGACACCTCGCCCAGCCACCGCATCACCCGGCCGCCCAGGAAGGTCCGCGCGCCGCGCACGTCGACCGAGGCGGCGGCGCAGATCACCGCGGCGATCGGCACCACGGTGGCCACGGCGTACCCGTACAGCAGCGGCGCGGCGAGCGCGGCGGCGTATCCCGCGGCCATCAGGACGCCGGCCCAGGCCAGGTTTACGCCGCGCGGCCACCGTCCAGCCAGGACGATGCGGGCCAGGAACACGCCGAGGACGAACTCGAACAACCGCATCGGCGGGAAGATGTACCCGAACCACGACTGGACGATCGAGACGGGGCTCATGGGCGGGACGGGCTCGTCCGGGATGAGGAACTGCATGACGAGTTGGACACCCACCATGCCAGCCACCATCGCCCCCGCCCACGCCCACAGCCAGCGGTCGCCGATGCGCCGGATGGGGTGGATCAGGAAGGGGAACAGCAGGTAGAAGAGCAGTTCACAGCAGAGTGACCAGGCCGGCGGGTTGACGCTGGAGAAGATGTACCCCTGTGGGAAGAAGGCGTGCACCATCAGCAGGTTGGGCAGCCAGGCCGACAGCGGCGTGACCGCGCCCGCGAACAGGACCATCGCCAACGCCCAGGTGACGGCGTGGTTGGGGAAGATCTTCAGGATCCGGCGGCGCCAGAACGCCACCACCCGGTCGCCGGGCCGCGCCGACCAGGTCAGTACGAAGCCGCTGAGCACGAAGAAGAACGACACGCCCACGAACCCGGCCTTGTTGACGACCGCCCAGATCGCGTCCGCCACCGCCGCGTCGCGGTACGGGCTCACCTGCGTGTGCGGTGGGACCGGCGAGTACAGCAGCGAAGCATGGAAGACGAACACGAGCAGCGCGGCGAGGAACCGCAGCCCGGTGAGTGACGGCAGCCGCGGCGGCCGGTCAACCCGGGAGCCGGGGTCGGGCAGCGAGTTCGGCGGTGACGCCGGCGGGTGCGGTGGAGCCATCACTCCCGGAGCCGCGCTCGGGTCGGACATGTGCGGACCGCCTTTCGATCCTCGATCGGTCTGCGGGCCGTCCTCCGGCGCCGGGCAGCACCAGCACCCGGTCCGCCCGGTCGGCGACGGCGCCGTCGTGGGTCACCAACAGGACGGCGAGCCCTCGGCCGCGGTGCTCGTCGAGCAGGTCGAGCAGCGCGTGTGCGGTCACCGCGTCCAGGGCGGAGGTGGGCTCGTCGGCGAGCAGCACGTCGGCGCCGCCGGCGAGGGCGCGGGCCATCGCCGCCCGCTGGCGCTGCCCACCGGAACAGGAGTCCGGCCGGCGGCGGGCGAAGCCGGCGCCGAGCCCGACGCCGGCGAGCAGCGCGGTGGCCTCGCGCCGGGCCCGCGCGACCGGCACCCCGCGCAGCACCTGGGCCGGCCGGGCGACGGCGGTGACCAGCCGGTGTGCCGGATTGAGCTCCGCCACCGGATCCTGCCCGAGCAGGGCCATCGCCCGGCGCTGCCGGCTGGTGCGCGCGCCGCCAGCGGGCAGCGGCTGCCACGCGCCATCGAGGTGCAGCAGCACGCGCCCCGCGGTAATCGGGTGGAGCCCGCAGAGCGCGCGCAGCACGGTGCTCTTTCCGGCGCCGGACGGTCCGAGGAGCGCCACCATCTCGCCCCGATGCAGGTCCAGATCAAGGTCTCGGAGCAGCGGCGCGGCGCCCGGCGGTTGCGCGACGGCGAGGCCGCGGACCCGTAGCACCACCGGACCTAGGGAGGGCGCCGCCGACCGTACCGTTTCGGTCGGCGTGGTCGCCCGGCGCACCGTCCCGTCCGCCACCTCCAGCACCCGATCGGCGACCTGGTGCACCCACCGCCGGTCGTGACTCACCACAATGGTCGCCAGGCCGAGTCGCCGCCGCCGGTCGATCTCGGCCCGGACGAGTCCGGCCGTCTCCGTGTCCAGCCCGCTGGTCGGCTCGTCGGCGAGCAGCAGCGCCGGATCGCCGACCACCGCGCGGGCCAGCGCGGCCCGGGCGGCTTGGCCGCCGGACAGGGTCGCCGGGAAGCGGTGCTCGACGCCGGGTGGCAGTCCCAGCCGGGCCAGGATCGCGCTGACTCGCTGCCGCCGCTCGCGCCGGGACACCCGGCCGGGCAGCCCGTCGGCGACGGCGGAGCCGACCCGGCGCAGCGGGTCCAATGTGGTCGCCGGGTCCTGCGCGAGCAGACCGACCGAGGCGCGGCGCCAGCGGCGGCTCGCCGCCGAGCCGAACCGCACCGCGCGGCCCTGGACCAGCAGCTCACCCTGGTCGAGCCGCAGGCCCGGCCGCAGGTCGCCGAGGAGCAGCCGCAGCAACGTGCTCTTGCCCGCACCGGAACCGCCGACCAGTCCCAGCACCTCGCCGGAGCGGACGTCCAGGTGGTCACAGGCGAACGTGAACTCGCCATCGGACAGGGACACGTCAGCCAGCCGGACGGCCGGCGGGTCGGGCTCTGACGCCGCCGCGACGGCCCGGTCCGCGGCCGTGCGGCGGGGTGCCCGGGCCGACATCGGCGGCGCGCTCGTCGCGGGCACCAGCCAGCCGGCGAGCACGTCGAGGCCCGCGGTGAGTGCCACCGCGAGCACCGCGATGGCCAGCGCGGGTCCCAGCACGGACAACGGGTTCAGCGCCGTGCCGGGCAGGTTCTCCCGGACCATCAGCCCCCAGTCGGGCGCCGGCGGTGCCGGGCCGAAGCCCAGCACGTGTACGGCGACCGCGAGCTGTAGCGCCGCGACCATCCGCAGGCCGGCGTCCGCGAGGACCGTGCCGGACACCGCGGGCAGCAGTTCGCGACCGAGGATGGCGGCGGTGGACTCGCCGCGGGTAATGGCGGCCAGCACGAAGCCGCTGGACCGCAAGGGAACCGCGGCGGCGTACACGACCCGGGCGGACAGCGGCACGCCGAGCAGCAGCATGCCGGCGAGCACCGCCAGCCAGCCGGGTGCCGCCACCGCGCAGACCAACACGACGAGCGCCCCGGGCATCGCGAGCATGCCGGCGCTGACGTGGCGGACGATCCGCGCCGCCCGTGGCGTCCAGGCGGCGAGCAGGCCGCCCGCGGCACCCAGCACGGCGGTGGCGGCCCCGACCAGGACCGCGATCGTGACAAGGTCGCCGCCGCCGGCCAGCAGCCGGGACAGCACGTCGCGGCCGAGCACGTCGGTGCCGAGCGGGCTGCCCGCCGCCGGCCCGGTCCAAGGCGCACCCACGATCCGCTGTGGGTCGTGCGGCGCCCACCGTCCACTGAGGACGGCCGCGCCCACGACGGCCGCCACGCCGATACCGGCGACCGGGCCGGCGAGGCGGCTCATCGCACGCCGCCGCGGCGAGCCAGCGCCGCGGCGAGCGCGTCGCTGGCCAGGAACGCCACCAGCACCAAGCCCGCGAGCAGGACCGCGACACCCTGCACCACCGGCACGTCCCGGCTGGCGACCGCGCCGGCCAGGAGCTGACCCAGCCCTTGGTACGCCAGCAGTGTCTCCACCACGGCGGTGTTGGCCAGGCTCGCGGCCGCCAGCACGGTCGCGAGCTGGGCCAGCGGCGCGGCCAGGTGGGGCAGTCCGTGGCGTAGCACCACCCGCCACGGCGGCACACCGCGCAGCAGCGCGTCGGTGGCGAACGGACGACGCAGCACGTCGACCGCGGGCCCGCGCAGCAGCCGCCCGCACCAGGCCATGGACGGCAGCGCGATGGCCAGCACGGGCAGGACCAGGATCCCGGGCCGGTCGGCGGGCGTCCCCCCGGCCGGGATCAGGGACACCGCGGGCAACAGGTGAAAGGTGTTCGCCAGCAGCACCACGAGGACGGTGACCAGCACGACCTCGGGAAATCCGCAGACCGCGGCGACCAGCCCGGAACCGACCCGTTCGGCCCGGCCGCCGGCGCGCCACGCCAGGAGGAACGCGATCAGCACGCCACCGACGGTGGCGAGCAGCCAGGCCGGTACCGCGATCCACAGGGTGGCGGTGAGCCGCTCGACCAGCAGCGCGCCCACCGGACGGCCGTCGATCAGCGACCGTCCGAAGTCACCGGTGACGAGCCCGCCGAGCCAGTGGCCGAACCGTTCCCACGGCGCGGCGTCCAGGCCGGCGCGGGCCTCAAGCGCGGCGATGCGTCCGGCGTCCGCCTGGGTGCCGGCGATCACGGTAGCGGCGTTTCCGGGCAGGATCTCGGTGAGCAGGAACACCGCCGCGCAGATTCCCAGCAGGGTGCCGGTGATCCGGCCAGCCAGCAGGAGCACCGCGACGGCGCGGCGCCGGCCCGGGCGGCCGTGGCGCCAGCCCGCCGGTGCGGTCGGGGACGCGCCGGTCACCTGTCCAGCCATACGCCGGCCATCGAGTACCGGGCGAAGCCGGAGGCGGTCGGCACGTCGCGGACGCCCTTGGCGGTCACATCGACGCCGTCGCCCAGTCCCCACATGACCCAGCCGCCCTCGTCGGCGAGTTGCCGCTGGAGCTGGCCGAGCAGCCGCCGCCGCTCGTCGGCGTCCATTGTGGCCATGGCGGCGGCGAACGCGGCGTCGAACCGCGGACTGCGCCATCCGGTCTCGTTGACCGGGGCGGTGCTGAGCGTCGTCGCCCGTGCCCAGTGCTGGATGGGCAGCGCGTCGGTGGTGTATCCGATGTAGAGCGGGACCTTGGTGTAGATCTGGGCCCAGTAGGTCTCCGGCGGGTGTTCCTTCACGGTGGCCCGGATGCCCACCTCGGCCAACTGCTGGCCGATCAGGGTCGCGGCGCTGACCATGGTGGGGTAGGACGTCGTGGCGTGGATGACGGCCGCGAAGCCGCTGCCGTAACCGGCCTGGTCCAGCAGCCGGCGGGCCTGGTCCAGGTCGCGCCGGGGAGCGGGAAGATCGCTCGGATAGGAGGAGTCGACGGGATGCGGGGCGTCGTTGCCCGGCTTGCCATACCCCAGGAGCACCGCGTCGACCAGCGCCTGCCGGTCGACCGCCAGCTTGATGGCCCGGCGGACCTCGATCTTGTCGAACGGTGGGTGGGACATGTTCATGATCAGCGGGTAACTGGCCGCGGCGGTGCGCCGGACCACCGTGAGACGGCCGGTGCGCTCGGCACCGCGCGCCGTCGCGTATCCGACGTTGGCCGCCAGGTCGATCTCCCCGGAGGTCACCGCCGTGGCGAGCGCCTGGGGATCGGCGAATCCGCGGATCTCCAGGGCGTCCACCTTCGGGCCGTCGCCCCACCACTTGTCGTTGCGCGTCAACGCCGCCGTCCCGCCATCCAGTGTGGACAGCAGGAACGGGCCGGAGCCAACCGGCTTGTCGAAGCTCTGCGTGCCGTCCGGAACGATGAAGCACTGACCGGCCAGGGCGCGGGCCACGTCGGCGTCGGGGGCGGTGGTCAGCAGGACCACCGCGTGGTCCCCATCGGCTCGCGACCGGTCGACATCGATGGTGCCGATCCGCCCGCCGTTCTCCGCGCTCTTGGCGGCGATCCGGCGCAGCGAGAAGAGCACGTCGGCGGCGCGTACCGGCCGGCCGTCGCTGAACGTGGCATCGGTCCGCAGCTGGAAGCGGTGCCGTGTCGCGCCGGCCTCAGCCGTCCACGAGGTGGCCAGCCAGGGCCGGACGCCGCCGTCCGGGGCGGGCATCGTGAGCACGTCGTAGAGAGCACTCATCCGTGCCCAGTCTGATTCGCTGGGAATGCCGCCATGCGGGTCGGTGGTCACCGCGGTCGCGGATCCGATGCCGCCGAAGCGCAGCGTGCCGCTGGCCTCGCCGGCCCGGTCGGCGTCCTCGGCGTCCGCCGACCCGCAGGCACCGGCCAGCGGCGCCACCGCCAAGCCAGTGATCAGTGCCCCCGCCCGCAGCGCCGAACGGCGTGAGATCTGCCCCATGGACGGTCGCTCCCCTTCCTTCATGTCCGCGCTCCCTCAGGTCGATGCCAGGGCGGCGCCGATGTGCCGCGCGACCGCGGCGACGGCGGGTGCCCGCAGCATCGAGTAGTGATGGGCGTCGACCAGCTTGATGGTCAGCCGGCCGGCGACATACGGTCCCCACCCGAGGTCGACCTCGTCGAAGGCGTCGTCCACGCCCATTCCGATCCTGGTGTTGGTGGGCGAGGTCCGCCCGGTGCGCAGGAGCAGCACCGGCACCGCGGCGTCGAGGGGATGGGCGGTGTGCCGGGCAAGGCCGTCCAGGTGCCGCACGAACACCTCGAAGCGCCGGGCGGTCGCCGGTTCGTCCCGCCCGAGGACGCCGTGCTGGCGCAGCAGCCGCTCCAGCTCGCCGGTGTCGGCCGGCAGGTCCGTGTCGAGGAAGGCGGCCACCGAACGCAGGTAGCGTTCCCACAGTTCCGCCCGGGCGCGCGGCCGGTCCAGTCCCTCCAGAGCGATGATCCGGTCCGGGCTATTCGAGTCGATCATGATGAGCTGGGACACCTCGGCGCCCCGGCGGCGCAGCTCCACGGCCATCTCGTGCGCCACGGTGCCGCCCATCGACCAGCCGCCCAGCAGGTAGGGACCGTCGGGCTGGTGCGCCTGGATCACGTCGAGGTACTGCCGCACCATGGCGGGGACGTCCGGCGGGCCCGCGGGTTCGGCCGCGGCCGGGTCGACCAGCGCCGGGTCGGTCAGCGCGACAACCGGGTGGGGGATGTCGAGCTCCCGGGCCAACTCCGCATAGCAGATGATGTCCCCGCCGGATGGGTGCAGCAGGAACAGCGGTTCTCCCCGACCGTCCCGCAGCGGAACCGCGATGTCGGGGGCCGGTGCCCTGGTGCTCGTGGCCCCGGCGTCGCGGGCGGCGTCCTGGTCGCGGAGCACCGCGGCGAGGCCGGCGAGCGTGGGTGCGGCGAGGAAGTCGCGGGGCGGGATCGGCGTGCCGTACCGCGTCGCCAGCCGGGCGAGCATCCGGACCGCGAGCAGCGAGTCGCCGCCGAGCGCGAAGAAGTCCGCGCTCCGGTCCACCGTGGCCGGATCGCACAGCTCCGCACCGAGCACGTCCGACCAGACACCGGCCAGCTCGCGCTCCACCTCGTCCGCCGGCGGGCCACCGGCCGCGCCGCTCGTCCGGGCCGCCTCCGCCCGGTGGGGTGGCCGGGTGCCGGTAACCGCGTCGGCGGCGGGCAGGTCGACCGGCCGGTCCCAGCCGGAGCCGTCCAGCAGCGCGTGGGTCAACGCGGTCACGTCGGCCACCACGCCGTCGACCACGCCCGGGGCGAACAGCTCCTCGACCAGCGCGAAGTTGATCACCAACTCGGTGCGCAGCTCGAACACCCGGCACTCCAGCCAGATCTGCGGCGTCCTGACCTGCTGGTAGTACTCGCTGGTGACGAGCTCGCCCAGCGGCCCGGCGTGCGGCGGCAGGTCGCCGCCGAGGGCGTTGTCCATGCCCAGCGTGCTCTGGAACACCACCGGGGCGACGGGACGCTGGGTGCCGCGCAGCCGGCCCAACTCCCGGGCCACCTCGACGCCGGTGACGAGGTTGTGCGCCAGCGCCTCGCCCACCTCGGCCTGGGTGGCCGCCGTCAGGTCGGCGAAGGTGGTGCCGGCGGTCAGGTCCGCGACGACCAGGGCCGTGGTGGAGAACGGCCCGATCATGCGGTCCACGTCGGCGTGCAGCGGCAACCGGTTGAACTGGAGGGTGTTGAGCAGGAACCGGCGCTCCCCGGTGAGCCGGGACAACGCGATCGCGTACGCGGTCAGCAGCGCCGACGCGGGCGTGACGTTGCGCCGGGCGCACTGCGCGCGCAGCGCCGCCCACTGCGCACCGTCCAGCCGGGCCTCCCGGCTGCCCATCAGCGGCGGATCGACCTGGTACGGGTCGGCGACGGTCGGCAGCGACGGCGCCGCCGGGAGGCCGGGGAGCCGTTCCCACCACCATTCCCGGTCGGCCCGCCACTCGGGCGTCTGACGGATCTGACCCATGGCCGCCACGTAGTCGCCGAAGTCCACCAGCAGCGGTGGCAGCACCGCGTTCGGGTCGGCGACGTACGTGAACATCTCCCGGTCGAACACGCCGGCGCCCCACCCGTCGCACGTCAACAGGCTCAACGAAATGTGCAGGCGGCCCTCCCCGCCGGGCAGGAAGGTCAGCCGGGCCTCGTAGCTTGGGCCGGTGGTGGGGTCCGGGCCGTGCCGGGTCATCTCGGCGCGCAGCTCGGCCAGGGCCCGTTCCGCCTCGTCCGCGGTCGCCGCGCGCAGGTCGAGGGTGCGCACCGGCTGGTAGACCGACGGATCCTCGAGGTCGAGAATGCGTTGCGTGCCGTCCGGCAGCAGCCGGGCGCGCATCATGGGCTGGTGCGCGACCACCCGGCGCACCGCGTCGTCGAGTGCTGCCGCGGCGTTCTCGGCGTCCACAGCGGACAGGCGGATGTCGGTGTACGCGTGCACCGACGGGTAGGACAGCTCCCATCCGCCGTGCTGGCCGACGAAGTACGCCTGTTGCAGCGGCAGCATCGGGAACGCCGCGTCGCGGTCGATCCGCCGGCGCAGCCGGATGTCCGTGCCGGGCCGGGCGGCCGCACCGGCGGGTTGCGCCCGGACCAGCTCGGCGAGCTGCCGGATGGTCAGCGTGGGCCGGATCTGGGGCAGCGGCAGTCCCACGCCGAGGCGCTGCCTGAGCCAGGCCGCCATGCGTACCGCCAGGAGCGAGTCCCCACCGAGGTTGAGGAAGGACGCGTCGACCGGGATGCCGTCGGGTGCCAGGTCGAGCAGCTCGGCCCAGAGAGCGGCGAGCGCCGACTCGACCGGGTCGGGTGCTCCCGGTGCCGTGGTCTGATCCACGGCGGTCTGGTCCGTCGCCGCGCTGGGCGTCGCCGTGGGCCGCTGACCGGTGTCCCACCACGCCTCGTCGGAGTCGACCAGCCGGGTCAGCTGGCGCACGTAGCCGTCGAACGCGGCGTCCGCCTGCACCGAATCGAGGATCTGCTCGTTGACGTCCCACTGGAGGATCAGCGCGCCGCGCAGCTCGAACGCCTGGTGGTCCAGCCATACCTGCGGCGTCTGGCTCACCCCGTGGACGACCGGGCCGAGCCAGTCGTGCGCGTGCGGCTCGGCGCCGTCGATCCGGTCCAGGCCGAGCATGCCGGTGAAGACGACGGGGACGTTGGTCTGGGTGCCGGTGCGGCGCGCCCGCTCGGCCAGCACCTCCAGTCCGGAGTACTCGCGATGGTCCAGGTCGGCGAAGAGGCGCTCCTGCGCCGCCCGGACCCGCTCACCAAAGCTCTGGCCGGCGTGCCGCTCGGTCTCCAGCAGGAGCAGTGAGGAGAACTCCCCCACCACCCGGTTGACATCGGGATGGATCGCCGGCCGGTCGAACACGGTGAGAGTGATGCTGAAATGCCCCTGGCCCGACCAGTCCGCCAGCGCGTCGCCGTACGCGGCGAGCAGCACCGCGGTCGGGGTGACCCTGGCCGCGGTGGCCCGGTCCCGCAGCCGTCGCCACTGGGCTGCGTCCAGCTCCGCACGGCGGCGGGCGAAGCGGGGCGTGCCGGACGGCGCGCGCGTCGGCAGCGCGGGCCCGCCGGGCAGGGTGTCCAGCCGGTCGAGCCAGTACCGGGCGGCGCGGCGGTAGCGGTCGCTCCGCGCCCTTTCCCGCAGGGCGGCCACGCAGTCGGCGAAGGTGACCCCGATGGGTGGCAGCGCGGCGTCCGGATCGCGGTACAGGATGGACAACTCCCGATCCATGACCATGTAGCTGGCCGAGTCGCACATCAGCACGTCGACCGAGAGCGCCACGCGGGCCTTGTCGTCCGGCAGCAGGACAACGTGGATCTCCACGAGCGGCCAGCGCCCAGCGTCCGCCACCCGGTGCGAAAGCCGGTCGCGGAGCTGCCGCAACGCCTTCTCCCGAGCCTCCGGCGCGACGTCACGGCAGTCCAGGACCGGGATCTTGTATCTGGGTATCCGGTCCAGCACCAGGTTCTGCCCGTCCTCGGTGACGACGGCGCGCAACATCTCGTGCCGCTCGATCAGGCGGTTCCAGGCCCGCTCGTAGCGGTCCAGATCGAGGCCCGTGCAGTCGTGCTCGTAATAGAAATGGCAGCCGACCTCGCCCAGCTCGAAGGCGCCGGACCGGCCGATCCAGTAGGCGTGCTGCACCCGGGTGAGGGGGAACGGCTCGCTCGTCGCCGGTGCGGACGCCGGTTCCGGAGCCGGAGCTGGTGCCGGCTCCGGAACCGCCGCCGGCCCGGTTTCGGCGCGGGAGGGGAATCGCGCCGATACCAATCCGGCCAGGGCCAAGACGGTGGGGTGGGCGAGCAGGTCACGCAGCGACACTTCGATGCCGTGCTGGTCCCGCAGTATCGCCAGCACCCGGGTGGCCAGCAGCGAGTGCCCGCCGAGCGCGAAGAAGTCGTCATCGCGGTCGCTGACGGGGCGCCCCAGCACGTCGCTCCACACCTCGGCGATCAGGCGCTCGACCTCATCGGCCAGGGTGCCGCCGCCTCCGCCGGTGCCGGCGTGGACGGTGCGGCCGCCCAGGGCCAGCGAGCGGCCGATGAGCTCCCCGGGAGAGAGGGCCACCTGAGGTGGGCAGCTGCCGGTCGCGGCGAGGAGGCTCAGGCGGATCAGCCCGGTGACCGCGTCGTCGGCGTCCAAGGCGTACCGCATGGTGATCTCGGATACGGACTCGCGCTCCTCGGCGGTGCCGAACCGCCACCGGTCAGAGTCCACCGACAACCACCGGACGCCGTCCCCGCGCGCGCCCAGCTCCGCGGGGTCCACCGTGGCGTTCGTCGCCGCGGCGAAGCCGTCCAGGAACCGGCTCGCCGCCACGTACGGGCTCAGCCCGAAACCACCCACCGTCCCAGCCGCCGACGACATCAGCAACACGGTGCGCGGCCGGGCCGCCGGCGGCACCGCGTCGATCGCCGTCGCCAGCGCCAGCGCACCACCGACCTTGGGCGCGAGCACGGCTTCCACGCTTGCGTCAGCCACCTCGGAGAGTGGGGTCAGTTCGATCACCACCGGGGCGTGGACCCACAGATCTATCCGTCCCCATTGGTCGGTGACCCGGCGCAGCAGGCCCGCGACGCCGTCCGCGTCCGTCACGTCGAGCACGTCGACCTGTACCCGCCCGCCGTCGGCGCGCAGCTGACGCAGCGCCTCGCGGCGGCGGACCAGGCGCGGCTCGGCCGCCGAGGCGTCCGGCTCACCGGTGCGGCCAGCCAGCACGACGCGGGCGCGCTGGTCGGTGACCAGCCGGCGGGCGAGTGCCAGACCGACGTTGCCCAGCCCGCCGGTGATCACCACTACTGGCTCGTCGACCGGCTGCCCGGTGCCGGCCGCGGGCCGCCATGGCTGCCACTCCCGGATCCACCGCCGCCCGCCCCGCCACGCCAACTCCCAGCCGGCGGCGCCATCTGGTCCGGCGAGGTCGGCGGCCTCGGCCAGCACCGCGTCGACCGCCCCACCGGCGGACTCGCCGCCGGAGGGCAGATCGAGGCTCCGCCAGCGGACCGCCGGCACCTCTTGAGCGAGGACGCGGGGCAGTCCCCGGACGGCCGCCGCGGCGGGGTCCACACGCTCGTCGCCGGCCACCCGCTCCCCGGCCGTGGTGACCTGTAGCAACGCCAGGCTGCCCGGCGCCGCGTCGCCGGGTAGGGCACCGGCGAGGAGGCGGGCGAGCCGCCCGGCGGCCAGCACGTCCGCGTGCGCGCGGACGTGAGGCTCGGCGCCCTCAGCCGGCGGGCCGGGCAACCAGAGCACGCCGTCGAGCCGCTCCCCCGCGCCGAGCGTCGTCGCGGTCCGGACGTCCGCGCCGTCCTGCCGCAACGCGGCCTCGAGCGCCGGCGTCGGTGCGCCGCCACCCCACACCAGCCATCGGGTTCCGGCGAGCCGACCGGGCTCCCCGCCGGGCGGGAGCTGACGCCAGGCCGGCACCTGGAGCGGCTCGGCAGCGTCCGGTTCGGCGGCGACGGGGCCGACGCCACCGCCGGCCCGCGGGCGCGCCGGCGGCTCGATCCAGAAGCGGTCGCGCTGGAAGGCGTATCCGGGCAGGGACAGCCGGCGGCGCTCACCGCGGCACAGGATCTCGGTGTCGATGGGCGCGCCATGGCACCAGAGCTGGCCGAGGGCGCTGAGGAAGGCGTCCCGGGCCGGGACCGGCGCGGCCGCGGGGTCCTGCGGCTCCGGGAAGGTGGTCAGCGCGGCGGTCACCGCGTCCCGGCCGCATTGGGCGGCGAGGGAGGCGATGCCGGTACCTGGGCCCACCTGGACCACGATCGCGGGGCCGTCCGCGAGGGCCGTCCGCATCGCGTCGGCGAACCGGACCGTGGACCGCAGGTGCCTTGCCCAGTAATCAGGGTCGGTGAGCTCTTCGACGCTGGCCAGCCGGCCGGTGATCGTGGTGACCAGCGGGATCGCGGGCGGCTTGGGCGTCAGCCGGCTGGCCACCGCCCGCAACGCCGGCATGATCGGTTCGACCAGGCGGGAGTGGCCCGGCGTGTCGATCGGCAGGACCCGGGCGTGCCGTCCGGCTGCCGCGAGCCGCCGGGCTGCCTCCTCGACCGCGGCCCGCGGCCCGGACAGCGCGCAGGCTTCCGGTGCGTTGACCGCGGCCAGGTCCAGATCCGGGTGCTCGGCGAGAAGCGCACGCGCGTCGTGCTCGGTGATCTGGGCGGCCAGCATGGCGCCGGCGGGCAGGGTGGCCATCCGGGTGGACCGTTCGGCCACCAGCTCGGCGGCCTGGCCGGCGGAGAGCACACCGGCCGTCACCGCGGCCGCGTACTCCCCGATGCTGTGCCCGAGCACCAGGTCCGGCCGGAGGTCGTAATGCTCCAGGAGGGTGGCCGTGGCGACCGCCGCGGTGTACAGGGCGGGCAGGCCGGTGCGCGGCGCGCGGGCCGCGGCGCGCGCGGCCTCGTCGTCGGGCGCGGCGAGCATGACGTCGCGCGGGTCGTCGCCGGTCAGCCGGTGGAGGGTGGCCGCGACGTCGTCCACCGCCGCGGCGAAGGCCGGCTCGTCCGCGTAGAGGCCACGCGCCATACCCGCGTACTGCGCATCACCGCCGGGGAAGGCGAAGACGACCCGCGCGGCCCGCCCCGGCGGTGGGGTCACGGGAGTCGCCCGGCGCAGCGCCTCGGCGGGATCCTGCCCGGGCCGCACGGCCACCGCGGCGCGCGCCGCCTGCTCGATCCGGCCGACGACCAGGGTGTGTGCGACGTCGTCCAACTGGTCGTCCGGGCGGGCCTGGGCCAGCCGGTCGGCCAGGTGGAGCGCGGCGGCGCGGCAGGCTTCACCGGTGGCCGCCGACACGAGGAGCAGCTGAGCCCGCTCGTCGCGGGGCCCGGCTCGCAGGTCGGGCGCCTCCGCCACCACGACGTGGCAGTCGACCCCACCGACACCGAACGAGCTCACTCCGGCCCGGCGGCCGCCGTTCACCGGCTCCCACGCCTCGGTCTCGGCGACCAGACGCAACGCGGAGCCGGAGAGGTCCAGTTCGGGGTTCGGCTGGCGGGCGTACCGCGAGGCGGGGATGATCCGGTGCTGCAGGGCGAGGAGGGTCTTGATGAGACCGCCGATACCGGCGGCCGAGTCGGCATGCCCGATGTTGCCTTTCACCGAGCCCAGGCCGCACCAGGGCCGGGATGCACTGCCGAAGACGCGGCTCAGTGCCCGCACCTCGATCGGGTCGCCGAGCGGCGTGCCGGTGCCATGACCCTCCACATAGGAGATGTCGGTGGGATGGAGGTCGGCCACCCCGAGTGCCTCCGCGACGGTGCGGGCCTGACCCGTGACGGACGGGGCGGTGAAGCCCACCCGCTCCGCGCCGTCGTTGCCCACCGCGGATCCCAGGATCACCCCGCGGATCGGGTCTCGGTCGCGCAGCGCGTCGGACAGCCGCCGCAGGACCACCACACCCACGCCTTGGGTGAACACCGTGCCGCTGGCCCCAGCCGCGTACGGACGGGTGTGGCCGTCGCGGGAGAACGGACCGTCCGGCACGTACAGGTAACCCAGCCCCTGCGGCACGCGCAGCGACACGCCGCCCGCGATGGCCGTGTCACATTCGCCGTTCAGCAGGGCCTGTGCGGCCAGGTGCACGGCGACCAGCGACGTCGCGCAGGTGGCGCCGACGCTCACCGCGGGTCCGGTGAGGCCGAGCCGGTACGCCGTGCGCAGTGGTAGGTAGTCGGCGACGTTGGCCCCGTGCAGTTCCAGGCTGCCGGCCGGGTCGGCGCCGCCCATCGGGTCGAAGCGGCCGGCCAGGTTCGTCATCAGGTACGCCGACAACGCCGACCCGGCAAAGGTTCCGACGACACCCGCGTCACGGGCACCGCCGTGGCCGGCGTCCTCCAGTGCGTGCCATGCGCACTCCAGGAACAGCCGCTGCTGCGGGTCGAGCACCTCGGCCTCGGGCGCGCCGATGCCGAACGGTGTCGGGTCGAACCGGTCCTGGTCGGTCAGGACGCCCCCGACCGGTATGTAGAACGGGTTGCGCCGCAGCTCGCCAGGCACTCCGCGCTGGGCCAACTCGGCATCGGTGAACCGCGTCAAGCCCTCCCGCTCCCCGACCAGCAGATCCCACAACGCGTCCGCGTGTGGGGCATCCGGAAAGCGGCAGGCCAGTCCGACCACGGCAACAGGCTCGGTCAACGCGTTCTCCTCGGTATCGAAGGTCAGCCGGCCGCCGGGCGTCCGATGTAGACGAACTGGGCGAATCGAGCGACGGGTTCGGACTCCTCCGGTGCCGCCGCCACCGGATCGAAGCCGGCGGCCCGCATGGTTTCCAGCCACTCCTGGCGACTGGGGAACAGCCGGTCGGTGCCGCGCCGAAAGTCTTCGAAATCCGCTTCGGGGTCGTCCGCCGGTGGCGACATGAGAAACTCCATCGACGTCATGAGCTGGAGGTGGTCGCGACTCGTGTCGATGAAGACCACCCACCCGGCCGGCTCCACCAGCTCCCGCAGCGCGGCGAGCACCCGGCCGGCGTGCCGGGCGTTGTGCAGGACGTTGGCGGCGAGCACGACATCGGCGCAGCCCCGCCGATAGCCCTGCGCGGCAAGGTCCTTGTTGATGTCGAGCACGCCATACCGCATTTCCGGGCGCGAGAACCGCCGGCTGGCGGTGGCGAGGAAGAACCGGCTCACATCGGTGAACAGATAGTCGACCGGCACCTCCGCGAGCGCGGCAAGCGCGGCGTGGGTGGTGCCACCGATGCCGGCGCCCACCTCCAGCACCCGCAACGGCGGGACGTGCGTCCCTCGTGTGGCGATGCCGCGCAGCAAAGCGGCAGCGGCCCCGTTGATATACCGGCTGCCCACGTTCTCGCGGTAGACGGCCTCGGCCACATCCAGGTTGCCCTCGCTGAAGAGCAGCGTCTGGAGGCGGATCTCGTCACGCAAGAGCTCGGGCAGGTAGGCCACCGAACTGAGCAGGAAGTGACTCATCGCCGGGCCGTACTCCAGTGTCTCCACCGCGTACTCGAGATCCGTGGACGCCTTTTCCAGTTCGGTGGCGGAGACGGGATGCAGCCCGCGATAGCCCTCGGGACCGGCGGTCAGCATGCCCACGCCGGTCAGCGCCCGGAGCCATCGCCGCACGATCCGGCGGTGCCGGGGGGCCACCGCGGTCGCCGCGTAGATCTCACTGAGCGAATGTGGTCGCTCCGGCCGGTCGAACAGCCAGCGGCAACGACCCAGCGTGTAGGCCATGGCGAGCAGCGCGACCTCGTCGAGCCGGTCGGCGACGGCCAAGACACCGGGGAGATCGATGTCGCCGAGCGCCTCCGCGCCCGCCCCGGACGCGGCCTGGACCAGCCCGCCCAGGCCCGGATCCACGGCGGAGACCTGGTCAGCAGCCGCGCCGCTGGTCCGGTCCATGGGCAATCCACCTTCCGTCCCCGTACGCCCGCGCGCATCGTCATCGGCTGCCCTGCCGACAGCACATCGCGAGCCCAGATGATATTGGTTTTCATTGCATTCTAGGCCCGAGGATCGGTTCGTTCCACCCCCGATTTCGGCCCCGGTCGGCGGCGGACCGACGGTGACCGGCAGCTCGAGGGTGTCCAGCCCTTCGGCGCGGAGCACCTCGCGGGCGACCTGGAGCAGCCTGCGCCGGACGAAGGTCCCGAAGGGCTCGTGAGCCGTGCCCGGACCGCGCGACGCCAGCCGCCCGACCCGCTGGGCCGCCACCGCGCCGGGATACACCACGCCGAGCGCGGTCGGATCGACCGGATCGAGCACCACGGCGGCGCCCGTTCCCCTGATCGCCAACTCGAGTTGATACGGGGTCGCTGCCGTGGGGTGGCTCACCAGCAACCGGTTCGGGATGCCGCTGATCCACACCGGTTCCCTCGTCATCCGGTCGGCCAACGCTTCGAGGCGCAGTCGCGCCGGCCCGATCCGTGACCAGTCCACGGTGGGCGGCTCGGATACGACGGACGGCGGGTCGACCACGAGCACGGCGTCGAACCGGTACCGGGTGAGCTCCGTGTCGGCGCGCATCCGTTTCGGATGGACGGACAGCCACACCTGCCGGCCGGTCTCGGCCGCCACGCCGACCAGGAGATGCGCCAGCCGCACAGGATCGACGAGTAATTCGGACTCGCCACTGGCCCGCACCGACGCCCGGCGGGCGATCTCCGCGGGTGCGGCGCCGGGGTCGGCGGCGCGCTCGGCCCACTCGCAGTACCGCTCGCGCAGCCCCGCATGTCGGACGTCGCCGACGATCACCCGCCCGCCGGGGGCCACGAGACGAACCGCGGCGCGCAGAACCACGCGCAGGTACTCCAGATCCGGGAAGTACTGCACCACGGAGTTGAGCAGCACGCGATCCGGGCCCGCTGGCGGGCAGCCCACCGCGTCGAGGGCACTTCGGATCCGTGCGCCCTCGGCCTCGTGTGCCGCGGCCGACACGAAGGCGACCGGCCCGTCGATCGCGGCCCGCAGCGTCGCCAGGACCGAGGGCACGATGTCAGTGCCGACGTAGCCACGGACGTGGTCGCACAGGCGACAGGCGAGCAGGCCGGTGCCGCACCCGATCTCCAGCACCCAGCGCGGCTCGCCCTGCCGGGCGATCTCCGCGGCGCGATCGGCCCAGTCCCGCATATGCGCCGCGTCGAACGGCTCACCCGTGTCAGACCGGTGCCAGCCCGCGAAGTCGAGGTCGGTGGGCCGCCGGGCCACGGGCGCGGACCGAGCGTCAGCCAAGCCGGCACCACTGTAGACCGAGTCGTAGATCTCGCTCCAATGCCGCAGGTACTCCGTCATCAGCTCGCCGGGACCGGGATGCACCGCGAGCGCGGTCCTCGCTGGCGTGAGCACGACGCGCCCGGACTCGACCCGGGCGGCGTCCACCCAGCGGTGCGCGGCCAGGCGGCGGGCCGCCCGCTCCGCCGGCGCGCTGACCGCGTCGTTCTCGATCGACAAGTCGCGCCTCCCTATGGCCGTGGGACCGGATGACTCCGGATCGCATCCAGCCTATTGGAAATGACAATGCAATTCGATACCGTTCCAAAGGGCAGAAGGGAGTGAAGGTCTTGATTGAAACCACCGCCACCACCGAGCCCCGGCCCGCCAGCCCGGCACGGCTACCGTCATTGACCGGCGTGCGCGGCATCGCCGCGCTGGTGGTTTTCGCGATCCACGCCTACGGGACCGTCTGGGCGGTGGGCATGAGCCTGGAAACCCAGGGCCGCGGGACGCGGGCCGCCGTGCCACTGGTCGCCTTCTTCTTTGTCCTCAGTGGATTCGTGCTGGTCTGGTCGCAGCGGCCGACCGACACCACCGCCGGGTTCTGGCGCCGGCGAGCCCTGAAGATCCTGCCCAACCACGTCGTCGCCTGGGCGTTGTGCGTGGCCTTCCTGGTAGGTGCCAGCGGCACGCTCGTGACGACGCTGCCGACCCTGTTCCTGGTGCAGAACTGGCTGCCCAACATCGAGATGAACCACGGCACCAACGCCGTGGCCTGGTCGCTGTCGGTGGAGATGTTCTGCTACCTGCTGTTTCCCGTGCTGTCGCCGCTGCTGCGACGCATCCCCGCCGAGCGGTTGTGGGCCGTGATCATCGCCACGACCGCCCTCATCTTCGCCGTCCCCACGGTCGCCATGTTCGTGTCCGGCGGCGACCCCGTGCCCACCCTCGGCATCACGGAGGTGCAGTACTGGCTGGCCTTCGTGTTCCCGCCCGTGCGGCTGTTGGAGTTCGTCCTCGGCATGCTGCTCGCCCTGGCCTTGCGGAGCGGGCGGCGGGTGCCCCTGGGTATCGGGGCATCGGCCCTGCTGCTGCTGACCAGTCTGGCGGCCGGGCAGTTCGTCCCCGCCGTCTACGCCTTCGCGGCGGTGTGCGCGCTGCCCCTCGGCCTGTTCGTGCTGGCGCTCGCCGCAGCGGACTGGCAGGGACGCTTCTCACCGGTGCGCAACCGAACCGCCGTCTGGCTCGGTGACATCTCGTACGCGATCTACCTGACCCACCTCACGGTGCTCCTGCTCGTCGTCCGCGCCTTCCCCACCGAGCAACCGCGAGGTCTGCTCGCGGGACTCGGCCTGGTCGCGCTCGCGCTCGGCGTCTGTCTCACCCTGTCCCAGATGCTCTACGTCGGTGTGGAACAACCAATGATGCGGCGGTTCGCCGTACCCACCCGAAAGTCCCGCCGCGAACAGTCCACTGTGGTCGGCGGCGCACTTCCGCAACCCGCCGTCGCGACGGAGGAAGGCCGATGACCGAGACCGTTGAACAGGCCGCGCCGCTGCCGACCGCCCGATCGCACGCGTTCGACCCGCCGGACGGGCTGCGCCCGCTCCAGCGGCACCGGCCAATCAGCCGGCTCGCCTACCCGGACGGATCGGTCGGCTGGCTGGTCACCAGGTTGTCCACCGCCCGGACGGTGCTCACCGACCCGCGGTTCAGCGCCCGCCAGGACCTCAAGCGGATGCCCGTGGCCGCGGGCATCGGCGACGAGCAGATGCGCCCACCCAGCCCGGGCATGTTCGTCAGCATGGACCCACCAGACCACACCCGGTACCGGCGACTGCTGGCCGGCCAGTTCACCGCCAAACGGATGCGGCAGCTCGGCCCACGGATCGAGCAGGTGGTCCGGGAGCGGCTCGAGGCGATGGAGAGGTTGGGGCCGGTCGTCGACCTGGTGCAGGTCTGGGCCTTTCCCATCCCGCAGCTCGTGATCTGCGAGATCCTCGGAGTGCCGTTCGCCGAGCGCGAACGGTTCCAGCACGACACCGAGATCATCGTGACGTTGGACTCCACCGCCCAACAGGTGGCGGAGGCACACGCCCGGGTCGGCATGTTCATGCAGGAGCTGATCACCGCCAAGCGGGCCCGACCCACCGACGACTTGCTGAGCGGCCTGGCGATCGGCGGCCAGCTCACCGACGAGGAGTTGACGACCATCGCCTCGCTGCTGCTCTTCGCCGGGTTCGAGACCACGGCCCAGATGCTGGCGCTGGGAGTCTTCGCGCTCCTCCAGCATCCCACCCAGGCCCAAGCGCTGCGCGACGACGACGCGCTGGTCGACAACGCGGTCGAGGAACTGATGCGGTACCTGTCGGTGATCCAGTTCGGCCTGGTCCGGGCAGCCACCGAGGACCTGGAACTCGACGGCGTCCAGATCCGCGCCGGCGAGGTGGTCACCTGCTCGGTGCCGATGGTCAACCGCGACCCGGCGCAGTTCCCGGACCCGGATGTGTTGGACCTCCACCGGTCCGCGACCGGGCACATCGGCTTCGGATACGGGCTACACCAGTGCCTCGGCGCGCAGCTCGCCCGGATGGAGATGCGCACCGCGTACCCCAAGCTACTGCGCCGCTTTCCCACCCTGCGGCTCGCGGTGCCGGTGGACCAGGTGCCGATGCGCGACGGCATGACCGTATACGGGGTGCACAGCCTGCCGGTGACCTGGGGTCCCCACTGATGCTGCCGAACTGGCTGTTCACCCAGTCCCTCGTGGAGCATGAACTGTCTTGGCTGGCGGCCGAGCACGTCGACCCGGGCGGCCGGGTCGCGCCCGAGGTGCTGGCCGCGCTGCGCGGCAGTGCCCTTCGCACCGCGGTGCTTCCCACCTGGCTCGGCGGCCACGGCCAGCAGTGGGAGCAGGTCGGTCGCGGACTCTCCGCGCTGGGCAGCGTCTGCCCGGCGACCGCGTGGTTGGCGCACGAGCACCTCGCGACGCTCTATCGTCTGGCCCACGCCACCGGTGGCGGTCCAGCGCTGGCTGGCGTGGTCGAGCGCGCGGCACTGCTCGCCGAGCGGGACGCGACGGCGGTGGAAATCGGGGAAGCGGTGGTGGTCACGTGGCCACGGGTGACGGCGCCGGCGATCCGCACCGTCGCCGCCCTCGACGGGCTACCGTCCACTGTGACGCCCGCGCTCTCCACCCGTGGATACGTGATCCGCGCCGCCCTGGCCAGCGCCGCCATCAACGGCGTCGCGACCGACCTGCTGCGGCGCATCGCCACGGCCGGGCACGCGCCACCCCGGCCCCTCGGGGCCGCCGTTACCCAGCTTCTGACCTCTCAGGCGGCCACCTTCCGGGGCCTATCCATGTTGGACACGTTGACCATGGCCGGCGAAGCCTCCGACGGCGCGATCTCGGCCGCGTTCCACACCACCGTCCGCGGCGGCGTCCGTGCCCTGTTGGCCAGCCTGGAGGCGCTCCTCGATCGGACCGATGGGCTCGACGACGAGCCGTTCGCCTGGTTGCCCGTCGTGCTGCGCGCCATGGCCCGTCATCCGGTCCTCGACGACGAGAGCTGGGACGACCGGGTGACCGCGAGCCTGTCCGGCGACTGGACGCTCTTCGACGAGCTCGCCACACCTTCATGATCAGGGCCGGCAGCCAACGCACGTGCCGAAGATCTCGACGTCATGATTTCACCTTTTTCGACTTTCTGTTCCCCTATTTTCGCCCTGGCAAAGCCCATGGATCTGTGCACCAAATGCTTGTGAAATGCCTGCGCATCGCCACTCCCGGTATCCCGATAGGCACCGAGTCCGGCAACACGTGGCAATACGTTGATGCGTTGCAATACGTTGATGCGTTCAGGCGCCAGCAGCGCATCGCGGGCAGGTGCCGATGATATCCAGGCTGTGGCCGACATCGGTGAAGTCGTTCTCCTCGGCGATCCGCTCCGCCCAGGTCTCCAGGGTCGGTCCACGGACCTCCACGATCGCCCCGCAGGTGCGGCAGACAAGATGGTGATGATGTTCGCTGCCGGGCAGGCGGTACCGGCGGCCGCCGCCGGCCGAGGGCATCATGTCGACCTCGCCAAGATCGACGAGAGACTGGACGATACGGTAAACCGTGCTCAGGCCGACCCGTTCCCCTCGACCGCGCAGTGCGCCATGGATTTCCCGAACGGTCCGGAAGCCGCCAAGTTCCCGCAGTACACCGAGCACCGCGTCGCGCTGCTTACTCCGGCGCCAGGTCAACGTACCCGCATTCGGGTCCAGGCCCGCGGGGCGCCGGCCGGTCGGCCTCGTGGAAGTGCCGGGGAGCGAACCGGCCGGAGGCTCGCTCGGCCGCGTGGCGTCCCGCCCGGCTGCCTTGACCTTCCCCCTAAGCGGGAAGTGCTGTGCGTATCCCATGTCGCACTCCATCCCCCGTCCCATTCGTACCGCGCCGCGGTATCGACATCGACAGCACATTATCTATTAATCCGGCGACTCTGACCAGGAATCCATATCCACATACCGATGATTCCCGTTCACGTGTCCATACCTCACAATGGCGTGTCGGGCACGGGTGCCGGTGCCGGCCCGCCGCGCGCGCGAAGCCTGGCGAGCAAGCCGTGCCGCGGGGCGAAACACCAGCAGATCAGGAAGAGGGCAGTAGTCGCCAGCACGATCAGCCCTCCGGCGGCTAGATTGAGGCCGTACGAGAGATACAGCCCTATGATGGCGGCGGCGGCCGCGAGCGCCGGGGCGAGCAGCATCATGACGCCGAGCCGGTCGGTGAGCAGCCGCGCGCAGGCGGCCGGGGTGATCAGCAGCGCCAGCACGAGGATGTTACCCACGGCCTGCAGCGAGATGACGATGGCGATGGTGACCATGGTGTAGAGGGCGATGTCCAGCCAGAACACCGGTAGTCCGGCGGCGCGGGCGGTCTCCCGGTCGAGGCTGACCGCGACCAGTTCCTTGTGTAGCGCCAGAGTGATCAGGAGCAGGGCGGTGCCGGCGACGGCGACGGTAACCACGTCCCGGTCGCTGATGCCCAGAATCTGTCCGAACAGGAACGATTCGAGGGAACCGCTGTATCCCGGCGTCGAGCTGAGGACGACGATGCCGAGGCCGAACGCGGCGGCGAAGAGCACGCCGATGATCGTGTCCTCCTTCAGCCGCCGGTTCTGGGAGAAGACGCCGATCATGATCGCGGTGAGCACGCCGGCGACGGCGCCGCCGATGACCAGGTTGAGCTGGAGCGCGAAGGCGATGGCGACGCCGGGGAAGACGGCGTGCGCGACGGTGTCGCCGATGAAGGCGATGCCCCGCAGGACGACGTGGCTGCCGATGACGCCGCACACGACGCCGGACATCAACGCGACCAGCAGCGCACGTTGCATGAACACGTGCTGCCAGGGCTCGGTCAGGAAGTCGAGGATCGCGCTCATGCCGGTCCTCCCCCGTCGCTCGCGACCGCGGGGCTGCCGCCGAGGGTACGCAGCAGGTGGCTAGTGCCGGCGACGCCGAAGGCACGGAGCCAGATGTCCGGATCGGTCAGCCGGTCGGGCGGCCCGTCGGCCACGACGGTGCGGTTGAGGAGGCAGAGCCGCGCGCACAAGGCGGCCGCCGCCGGTAGGTCGTGCGTGGTCATGAGGATCGCCTTGTCCTCCCGGCCAAGCTGCCGCAGTAGGTCGGCGAGCAGGTTCTGGGTGGGCGTGTCGAGGCCGGTGAAAGGCTCGTCGAGCAGCAACAGTTCCGGCCGTAGGGCCAGTGCCCGTGCGACGAGCACCCGCTGGCGCTGCCCGCCGGACAACTCGCCGATCGGGCGGCGTCGCAGCGCGGTCATTCCCACGCGCTCCAGCGCCTCGTCGACGGCCCAGCGGTCGGCCTGCCCGGGGGCGCGCAGCAAGCCGATCCGCCGGGCCCGGCCCGCCATCACCGCCTTCTCCACGCTGATCGGGAAGTCCCAGGCGAACTCGTGGCGCTGCGGTACGTAACCAATGGTGCCGCGCGCTTGGCCCGGCGTGCGGCCGTCCAACCGGATCCGGCCGGAGCTCAACGGCAGTAGGCCGAGCGCGGCGCGGAGAAGCGTGGTCTTGCCCGCGCCGTTCGGCCCGATCAGCCCGACCAATTCGCCTGCGGACACCCGCAGCGTGACGTCCGTCAACGCGCTACGGCCGCCAAGTTGCACGGTGATCGAGGAAACGTCGAGAACCATCACGCCCCCGTCCCGGATGTACCGGACGAGGCGCGGCGGCGCCGGGCCGTCAGCACACCACCGATGGTCAGGAGGGCCAGTACTGCGGCTCCACCGGCCAGCCACGGCCAGATCGCGGTGGACTCTCCGGCCGAATCGCCGGCCCGCACCGGCGGCGGGCCGGTGCCGGACGGAGTCGGCCCTACCGCGGCGGAGCTCGCGGCGGCGGACGGCGTGGCGTCGAAGGCGGTGGTGGCGTCACCGCCGCCCACGAAGATCCGCAAGGTGTCCCGGTCGACGACCTGCTGGCCGCCGATCGTGGTGCCGGTCATCTCGACGTCGAGCAGGTAGCTGCCGGGAGCGGTGAACACCCAGTTGCCGTGCACGTGGCTGTTCACCTCGATGCCGGTCTGCTGCGGCATGGGCTTGGTGCCGTCGAAGATCACCTGCGGTGCGCCGAAGTTTCCATTGAGGAATAGCACGAACGTGCCGGGTCCGGTGACGCCATGCAGCGTCCAGGTCACCTCCCGGTTGATGGTGGTGGCGACTTCGGGGTCCTGGGTGTTCCAGCCTGGCCACAGCACACCCGACCGCTGGACCTGCGGCAGCACCCATACCGGGGTGCCGGCGGCACCGAGGAAGGCGAAGCGTTCGTCGGTCGGCACCGTCGTGCGTGCCGCGTCGACCGCGTGGAGGACCACGTCGGACAGTGGACGCCAGACAGACGGGCGGACGGTGTCGTCGCGGACCTGGAGGGTCCAGGTGCCGTTGACGAAGCGCGCGCCCATGTCGACGTGCCCGTCGCCGACCACCGTGCGGCCGGTCACCGTCGCCTCGCCAGCCCGCACCTGGCTGCCCGTGGTAGGCACCGGCGTCGTGGGGGCAGGGGCGGCGGCCAGCAGGGCCACCGCCAGAAACGTCTTGATCACTGTCCACTCCCGAGACAGGTATGAAGCTCGTCGGCGTTGTGCCGCATCATGTCCACGTAGCTGCGCCTGTCCTTGTCGAAGGAGTCGCCGTACAGCTTGCACACCCGCACGCCCAGGTCCCGAGCGACCTGGGTAAGCACCGCCGCCCGACTGGCCAGGTTGGGTTCGACGAAGACGGCCGGCACACGCAGGTTGCGGATCGTCTCGGTGAGCTTGGTGACCTGCGCCGCGCTGGGCTCCTGCGCCGGGTTGGGCACCACGAACCCAGCCACGGTCATGTCGTACGCCTCGGCCAGGTAGCCGAACGCGTCGTGCGTGGTGACGAGCTGGCGCCGGTCCGCCGGTATCTGGCTGATCTGCTCGCGCACGTACTTGTCCAGGTCGTCTAGTGTGGACAGGTAGCGGCGGCTGTCCTCGGCGTACACCTGCGCCCCGTCCGGGTCGGCCTTGGTGAGCGCGTCGCGGATCAACTGCACATACGCCTTGGCGTTGCGCACGTCCTCCCACAGGTGCGGGTCGATCTCGCCGTGCACATGCTTGCCCAGTACGGCTTGCGGGAGCTGGTGGATGCGGGTGCCGGGTGGTCCGAGGAAGGAGTACTGCTTGTCGTCGGGGACCGACTCGAGCGCCTTGTTCGGCACGTCGATGACCACGTCCCGCCACGGGATCTCGGCCTGCTTCTCGCCGGTGTCGATGTCGCTGTACGCGTACATCTGGCCGGTGTCGAGATCGACGGCGAGGTCGGTGTGCCCGTCGTCGAGGATGGTGGCCGGGTGTCCGAGTTGGACGGTGTGCGGGTCGACACCGACGGCGAAGGTGAACGTGCCCTCGCCGGCCGGGGTCGGCGCGCCACCGCCGGTGCGAAGCTCGGCCCGCAGCGTCAGCCGGTACACGCCCGGCTTACTGAAGGCCCAGTTGACGTGGGTGTGTGCCGCCGGCGGAAGGGTAACCACGTCGTTGGCGTCGAGGCCGTCGGCCGAGTTGAAGTAGATCTCAGGCTGGCCGAGCGTCTGGGTGAGGTAGACGGCGAGGTGGCCGGGCCCGTCCAGCGCGGTGGCCGACAGCACGATGTCCGAGGCGCGGGTGGCGCCGCGCTCCTCGCCGTCGCCGCGCACCGCCAGGCCCAGCCACAGCACATCCAGGCCGATGTTCTCTACCAGTGGGATGACGTTGGCGCCGTACGTCTCCGAGACCTCGGCGAGCGAGACGTTCGCCGCACCCTCGCGGATGTTGGTGTCGATCGTCTTGATCAGCGCGTGCGGCTCCAGCAGCAGGTGGTTGGTGAAGGTCACGTCGGCCTTGGCGACCTTGACCGCGTCACCCGGGTTCGGCTCGTACGAGTGGGGGTCGCCGCCCGAGGGCACGATGGAGTCCACGCTCACCCGGTCTCCGCCGACCTGCCGGACGAGGTCGGCGAGGATCTCCGTGGTGGTCACCACCCTTACCTCGCCGTCAGCGCCCGCGTCGGTCCCGTCGCAGCCGGCCGCGGTCAGTACGGCGACGCTCAGCGCCGCGGCCAAGAGGCGCCTCATGATGTCCTCCGCCGGCGAATCGTCAGCACTACCAGGAGGCCGCCGCCGACCAGCAGGCCGGCGCCGAGCGCCACCGGCCCGACCAACGAGGTGCCGGTCAACGCCAAGGGGCCGCAGGTCGTGCCGCTGTAGGTGAAGGTCCGGGTGGTGGTGCGCCGGGCCAGCGCGCTCGGGTCGGTCGCGCCGACCGCGAACGTCACCACCGCGGTATCGCTCACCGCTGTGCCGTCGGCCCGCGTCGCCCGGTGGGTGAAGGTGAGCTTGTACGCGCCCTCCTTGGTGAACGCCCAGTTGCCGTGCGCATGGGTGCCGGTCGGCAGGGTGTACCGGTCCGGCAGGCCGTTACCGCTGTTGAACACGATCTGCGGCTGGCCGAAGGTCTGGAACACGTAGATCACCAGTTTCCCGGGACCCTCCACTTTGTCCAATGACCAGGTGAGGGACCCGGAAAGCTGGGACGCTCCGATCTCCTCGGTGTTCCAGCCGAGCCACAGCAGGTTGCCGGCCTGCGTCTGCGGGATCTGCCAGATCCGGGAACCGACCGGACCGATGAAGTCGAACCCGGCGGGGACCGTGGTGGCAGCCGCCGGCTTGAGGTGGAACACCACGTCCGCCGGGTCGCGCCAGGTGGTCTTCCCCGCCACCGTGCCGTCCTTGATCTGCGAGACGAGCCGGCCGCCGCTGAGCCGGGCCGCGTAGTCGACGTGCCCCTGACTCAGGACCGCCGCGGTGGTCGTACCGGTGCTGGTGGAGGTTCGGGTGACCGGAACGCAGGACGGCGACGGGCTGACGGACGTGGTGGTCTGCTCCGACGGCGATGCCGACGGACTCGCTGTGGTCGTGGTGGGTGTGGGGGTCGGACTGGGGGTGGGCGAGGCCGACGCGGTGGGTGTGGGTGACGCGGTGGGTGTTGGCGCGGTGGTGGCTGGGGTCGTCGGCGTGCCGGTCCCCGACACGATCAGGGTGACCGGCGCGGAGGTGGACGCTTGATGGTCGTTGGTATAGGTCGGCGTGTACCGCGCGGTGAGCGAGTGCGCGCCGCCGGCCAGCGCCGACGTGGTCAGTGCCGCCTGCCCGGCGGAGACCGCGGTGAAGCCGAGCGACACCGTGCCGTCGAAGAATTCGACCCAGCCGGTGGCCGTCGCCGGTGTCACGGTGGCCGACAGGGTGACCGGGTCACCGACGGACGGGGTGGTCGGGCTCACCGAGAGCGCCGTCTGCGTCGCGTCGGGCCGCACGTCACTGGCCTGCGTGCCGCCCACGTACCAGGTGTAGGTGGCGCGGGCCGGAGCCAGCGCGGTGCCGTTGGCGGCGGTCGCCCGGACCTCGAACGTGAGCTGGTAGCGGCCCAGCGCGGAGAACGCCCAGTTGGCGTGCCGGTGCACGGAAACCGACTCGCGCAGGGTGCGCGGCCCGGTGTCACTACTGCTGAACAGGCGGACCGGCGCGCCGCCCTCGGCGTACCGGAAGATCTCCACACGGCCCGGGCCGGCCACGTCGACCAGGCTCAGCTCGACCGCGTCTCCCCGCAGGACCCCGGGCAGGATGCCCTCGGTGTCCCAACCGGCGAACAGCAACGCCAGGTCCTGGAACTCCGGCGCGATCCAGACCGGATCGCCCGGAGTGCCGAGAAACGCGTACTCCGGCAGATCGGGCACCGGGAACCGGGAAGTCCCCTCGATGTCCTTCAACTGGAACAGCACATCCGGCGGGGCATAGAACTCGTACGGCGGCTCCCCGACCCGGGTCCGCAGCCTGAGCGCCCCGTCGACGTACTGGATGTCGATCGCGTCGGTGTGCACGTCGTTCAGGACCAGGCGCGCGCGGCTCTCCGGCGGTGCCGCGTCCGCCGACCGGGCGGTCACGATCGGCACCGCGGCCAGGAGCGCGAGTATTCCGACCATGGCCGCGATCCATCGCGGTCTTGCTATGTCTCGCATCAGCCTGCTCCCCATCACAGGCCCCCCGGGCGAGCTGAATCCGTCACGCATCACCAGGCGGCCAACTTGGCAATGATTATCGTTAGCTACCGCGGGTTTGTCCACTCGCGGCCAACCGAACACCGCGCCAATCCGCCCTGATTTGGCCCGATATTGCAACATCATCAGGCGCGACCACAGTGGACATTCGACCCCTGGACACGGTGTCCACAGCCAGACACTCATCTTGACAAGCAAATGGAAACCGTTATCGTTTCGTGTGATTCGGGCCCTCCGAATTGAAGAGACGTCGTCACCGACGATCATGGAGGATCTGTATGCGTGCAAGAATCCCGTTGCTCGCCACCGTGACCGCGGGCATCACCGCCGCGCTCTTGGCCGTGGCGGCACCTGCCCAGGCCGGTTCGCTGGTGGTGCTTTCCCAGGGCCACGTCGACGTCGTCGACGTGGCCTTCGAAGACGGTGAGTTCGAGATCGCCGTTCACGACGAGACGGTGGAGCCGGGCGTCGAGCGCGACCCCGCCGACGTGCTGTTCCACGCCAAGTCGGAGTCTGCCGTCACGGTGCCCAACGACAGCCGGTTCGCCTTCCTGGGCGCCCCCGGCGCCACTGTCTACATCCTGCCGGAGTTCGAGAACGAGGCGCTGCTCTTCCCTGGCCTGGCCACGGAGGAGCTGGAGCCGGGCGTGTTCGCCGGCGACACCATCACGATCCGGTTCCAGAAGGTCTTCGGCCCGAACGGGCTGAGCCTGTTCACCACCGATCCGGCCGGTAACCCCACCGTGCTGGTCGACAGCGAGAACGGCCTGCCGGACAGCGTCGTACTGCCGGTCGGCTCGCACCAGCACCAGAACTGGGCCTTCGAGGCGACTGGTTACTACCTCATCAAGGTGGACGTGACCGCCGTACTGGCCGGCACCACCACCACGGTCACCTCCGACCCGGTCTGGCTGAAATTCAAGGTCGGGAGCTGAAACCCATGTTGCGCATCACCAGCCGGCTGCTGGGCGCGGTGGCGGTCGCCACCGCGGCGGTAGTCGGGTTCACCGCGTCGCCGGCACTCGCCGCGACCATCAATTCCGGGCACATCGACGCACTCGATGTCGACTTCTCCGGCGGCGCCGTCTCGCTGGACATCAAGACGTACAGCCCGGCCAATGACGATGTCCCACCCGCGACCACTCTGATCCACCTCACGCCACCCACCGACTACGACCTGGTCGTGACGAGCACGAGCGGCAAATGGCCCTGCATCGAGGGGTTGAACCAGACCGCCTACGTGGCACCCGCCTCGGTGGGCGCTGGTGACACCCGGATCTGGCCGGGCTGGAACACCGAGGATGTGCCGGTCGGCAACCGTCCGGTCACCATCGAACTGATCAGCGTGACGGGCGCCGGCGGCGGTCCCGCACCCGGACACCTCACGCTCTACACGGTCGCCCTGGGGGCACCGTCCGTCGTGCTGAGCAACAGCGGCGCGGCCGGCTGCGCGGATTCGAGCTTCAGCATCGCTGGCGGATCCCCGCACGGGCACGCCAACTGGGCGTTCTCCGAGCCAGGCGGTTACGACGTGACCTTCCGGGCGACCGTCACCGGCAGCGCCTCCTCCGACCAGGAGACCTATCACTTCGAGATCAGCTAACCGAACGCACCGGGTTCCTGGCTGGCCGGTCGCGCCGGCCAGGAACCCACCCGGGGAGGGACATCGGATGAAACCACGACGGCAACCGTTGCTCGCCGCGGCCACCACCGCGCTGCTCACCATGCTCGCGGCCACACCGGCCGGCGCCGCGCCCCTGGACACCCGTGATGTCCAGGTTATTGTCCAATCCGGCGAATACCACCTCGACGTCGACTTCGCCAACGGTGCGCTCACGCTGGACCTCAAGCAGTGGACCGGCAGCGACGACCTGCCGGCGTCCGGCACGCTGCTGAATCTGTCGCCCTCCTCGGCGCGGACGGTGCCGAGCGGCAGCCAGTACGCCTGCGTCGGCCCAGCCGGCGCCACCGTCTACGTCGCACCACAGTCGCAGGACCCCAACTTGTTGTGGCTCGGCTGGAACGCCGTGGACGTGCCCGCGGCTCAGGGACCAGTGCGGCTGGAACTGGTCGGTTTCGATGGACCGCAGGGAAGCTGGTTCAGCATCTACACCACCGGTGCTCTTGGACAGCTGAGTTTCAAGATAAACACGTACGGCGGTTTCGGCTGTCCGGTCTCGATCTGGCCCGGCGGCCTGACCACGGGCACGTACGGCGTCGGCAACTGGCTCTTCTCGCACCAGGGCAACTACACGCTGAAGTTCCGCGCGACCGCCCAGAACGGCGCGGGCGCGACCTCAGGCATCGTCGCGTACACATTCCACGTTGGATAGTTGACGCTCGCTCCGGTCCCGGACCCCGAGGGGTGCGGGACCGGACCGTGTCTATCAGGAAGCGGCAGCGCCTTGACGGCACTGGCCGCAGAGGCCGGGCACGTTGATGAGCACCGGGTCCGGGACGAAGTCGGACGTCGACCGCAGGTGGGCCAACCAATCCGCGATCACCTCGGCCGGACACTCGCGGACCACGCCGCACTCGCGGCAGACCAGATGCTGGTGCGCGCCATCGGCACAGTGTCGGTAGGTGCGTTCGCCCGCGCGGTCGAAGACGTGCAGTAGTCCGGTCTGGGCCAGTGCGTGCAGCGTCCGGTACACAGTGGTTAGGCCCACCCGCATACCTCGGCTCCTGATGTCGGCGTGCAGTTCCAGGGCACTGACCGGCCATTCCCTGCCGACGAGCGCGTCGAGCACCGCGCGCCGCGTAGCCGTGGCGGACAGTCCGGCGCCGCGCAACTCGGCCGCCGCGTCCAACGGCGACCCCGGAGCCTGCGCGGCGGAGTCGTGTCGGGCCATGCGCCACCTCCTAGGACGCATTCTATAATGACAACCGTTTTCGACAATGCTTCTCGGGTTACTGAATGGGGCGCGCGGGATCTTCGACGAGGTCGTCATGCGGACCACCCGCTTGCGCGCCCTCGGGCTGTCCATCGGCGACCTGGCGATGGCTCGACGGCAGTTACTGAACCTGAAACGGCTCGCCGAGCGTCACCAGTCGGAGGACTCGGCCGCGGAATAGTCGCCCCACCCCCTGCCACCTGCTCCGCAGGGTTTACGCAAGGTTGGCGAGCAGGTCCAGCCGCCACGGTGGAAGCACCGGACCGACCAGTCCGGAGCCATCGATCTTCACCGAGGTGAGTACCTTGACCGATCACATCGAGAAGCCCGGCCGGGCGCGTGTCAACCGGCGGCAGGCGCTGCGCACGGGTGGGGTGCTGGGGCTGGCCGCGACGTCCGTCGCGCTGGTCGGCGCCGGTGCCCAAGCGGCCGGCACGCCCGCCGACTTCCCGGACCCGATCGGCCCGTTCGGCCGTCCGGTCACCGGGGACACCCGCGCGCGCCAGCGCAGCCGCGCGGCCGCCCCGGCACCGAAGCAGGCCGGGACAGGGCTCGAGACGACACACCGGTTGCGGCCCAGCGGGGCCACCATCGACAGCACTCCGCTCGCCAACCGCACGCCGACCTGGACCGTGGAGGGCTGACCAATGCAGCTTCGTTTCCGCAACGGCTACGGCCCGCGCATCTGGATCAGCATCATGTTCTTCGACCCGGTCGGCTGCGCCGACGCCGGGCAGTGGGGCACCCGCGGCTGGTACGCCGTCGACAACGGCGGCGAGGCGTACGTACTGGACACGAACAACACGTTCGCCTACTACTACGCGGAGGCCGCCGATGGCGCGGTATGGAGCGGACCGTTCGGCCCGATCTACGTACCGCAGAGCGCCTTCAGCTCCTGCCTGCTCATCGGCCAGACCGGTGCTCGGATCGTCGGGCTCCGGGAGGTTCGGCTCTCCGGCAACACCACAGTGACGCTCACCGGCGCGCTGTCCCGGGCAGCCGCGAACGCCGCACGACCGGACGCGCCGGTGGCGGCCCGTGACGCCAGCCACGCCGTCCAGCGCACCCATGGCGCGGCACGGTAAACCAGAGGAGATCCCCATGCGGAGGCGGTCGGCGGCGCCTCCACCGCGATCTGCTTCGGCGGCAGCCTCGATACCCAAGGCACGGGGGCCTGGTGTGGTCCGATGTGGACCCTGCCGGCTCAACACGTACCGCCGGGGCCGGCGCGAAGCCCGCTAGCCGGTGAACGACCGGACCTCCACGTTCGTGAACGCCACGCTGAAGGGCGGCTCGTGGTCGGAGGTCACCGGGAAGATGCCCAACACCATCCGGCCCTGCGTGAACGTGGCGTCCTGGACGGTGCCGACGGGCTCGCCGTCGCGTTCCAGCGCGATGGTCGTGTCCTGGACCGAGACGCCGATGCGGGTCGGGGTGTCGAGCGGGATCGCGGCGTTGAACGGCATCGTCCGCAGCACCCGCACCGTCCTGCCGTCGCCGACGCCGTGGGTGGCCAGGTAGAGGCCCTCCCGACAGATCCGCACCAGGTAGCCGGCCTTGCCCTGGAACCGGAACCAGGTAGCGGCGCAGGCGCCCTCGGTGCGGAGCCGGACGTCGACGGCGAACACGAAGTCGGTGTGGGGGTCCATCGGTCCCGGACACCGGTACGAGCCTGGTTTGTCACGGGTGACCACCAACCCGCCGTCGAACAGGCAGGTGGTCTTTTCGGCCTGGTCGTCGCGGATCTGCCACAGCCGCGGCGCGGTCAGCGGGTCTCGGGCGACCACCCGGGAGGCCCGGGCCGAGCCGGTCAGGCCGGGCGCCGGCGCGGACGCGCTCCCCGGCGCCGGGGTGGCGGCACCGGACGGGTTGCCGCCGCGGTCGGACGGCAGCACCCCGGTGACGACGCCGGCCACGGTCAACGAGGTCACGAGTACCGCCAGCGCGAGCACCAGGTTGGCGATCCGGCCCCATCGCCCGCCGGCCCGTGACGGCGGCGCGGGCGGCACCGGGGCCGGCATGGCGGCGGGCGCGGGGGTCGGCGGCGGCGCGGGGGCGGCGGCGGGCGCCGGCGGGCCGAGCGCGGTCGTCGCCGACGCCGTCGGGCCGGCCGCGGCCGTGACCAGCTCGGGCGGCACCGCCGCCGCGGTGGCCTGCGCGGCCGGGTGCTGGTCGGTGACCGCCTGCGCCTCCGCCGCGGCGACCAGCAGCGCCGGCTGCTCGGCGAGGGCGGCGGCGACCACGGCGGGGCGGTCCGGGCCGGCGGCGAGCAGCATGTCGAGCAGTTCGCGGGACGTGGGACGCTGGGCCGGGTCCTTGGCCAGGGTCCGCTCGACCAGAGCGCGCAGCGGCGGCACCAGGCCGGCCAGGTCGGGCGGCTGGGTGAGGATGCGCGCGGCCACCACCGGCGGCGCGTCGGCGCCGCCGAACGGCGTACGGCCGGTGCCGGCGTATGCCACGACCGCGCCCCAGGCGAAGACGTCCGCCGCGGGCGTGATGGCGGTGCCGGCGTCGGGACCGAACCGTTCCGGTGCCATGTACGCGACCGTGCCGACCATCTGGTTGGTGCGGGTGTGCTGGCTGGTCGCCTCCACCGCCCGCGCGATGCCGAAGTCGATCACCTTCGGGCTGCCCGGCGCGAGCAGCACGTTGCTGGGCTTGAGGTCGCGGTGGATGACGCCGGCACCGTGGATCGCGGTCAGCGCGGTGGCCACGCCGATCGCGAGGCCGTGCAGGTTGGCGGGGGTGAGCGGGCCACGCTCCCCCACCACCGCCGACAGGCTGGGGCCGGCGACGTACTCGACCACGAGGTAGGGCCGCTCGTGGTCGGGGTCGGCGTCCAGCACCTCGGCGGTGCAGAACGGTGGCACCTGCCGGGCGCGGTTGACCTCGCCCCGGAACCGCCGCCGGAACTCGTCGTCGACCGCCAGGTCGGCGCGGATCACCTTGACCGCCACCTGCCGGCCGTCGGGGTCGCGGGCGAGGTACACGGTGCCCATGCCGCCCTCGCCGAGCCGTCCCAGCACCTCGTACCGGCCAAGCCGCCGGAGGTCGCTCGTGCGGAGCGGCGCTGCCCGCGGCTCTCGGTCGCCGGTCATATCGTCGTCACCCCAGTGTGTCCGCGGCCGGCCGGCGACGCCGCCGGCCGTCCTCCCCGTCACGGCCAGGCGACAGCATGGCATCCCCGCGACGCTCCCGCACCCCCGCCTCGGTCACCAGGATGTCGGGTCGTACGGCGGCCACCTGCGCGGCCAGGTCGGCTGCGGGATCGTGGCTGAACCGGACCAGCACCGGCGCTTCCAGCCCGCGCGCCCGCACCGACTCGGCCAGTCCGGCCAGCTCGTCCATGGCGGCGGTCAGCACCAGCAGTTCCTCGGCGAGGCCGCTGCCCACCTCCAGCGGCGTCGCGGGGTACGGCACGAGGCGGGTCAGCACGACCTCGGCCGGCCCGGTGGTGTGACCGGCGGCGTTGCCCTGCTCGGCCAGGTCGGCGGCGCGGTCGACGAGTGCCCGGGCGGCGGCGCCGTCGGGCAGCGACACCAGCACCCGGTACTCCGCCGGCGCGGCCGCCTGGCGCTGTGCCGCCAGCGCGTCCTGCTCGGCCAGCCGTCGCGGATAGACCGCCGCCAGCAGCGGACCGGCCATCATGGTGGTGACCAGCGCCATCACCACCATCATCGAGAAGACGCTGTCGTCGATGATCCCGAGTTGCAGGCCCACGGTGAGGATGACGATCTCCGTGAGCCCGCGGGTGTTCATGAGGATGGCCAGTGCGCCCGCCGGCCGGGCCGGCACCCGGTGCAGCCGCGCGGCCGTGTACGCACCGGCGAACTTGCCGCCGATCGCCACGGCCAGGATCGCGCCGAGTTCGAGTAGGCCGGCACCGCCGATAGTGGACAGATCGACGCGCAGTCCGGATAGGACGAAGAAGACCGGTAGCAGGAGCAGCACGCTGACCTGTTCGAGGCGTTCGAGGATCTCGACCCGGAGCGGGTCGCCGGTGCCCGCGCGCGGCATGACCGCGCCGAAGAGGAACGCGCCGAAGATGGCGTGCAGGCCCAGCCACTCGGTGGCCAGACAGGACAGCAGCAGTCCGATGAGGACCACGGCCAGGATGTCCGGCGTGAGGCGTCCGGCGCGTTCCCGCGCGGCGCCGAGGCGGCCCAGCAGCGGCCGCACCACCAGGAGCATCACCAGCACGTACGGCACCGAGAGCGCGATCAGCCACGGCGTGCCGCGGTCCGCACCGGCGATGCCGACGACGGCCGCGAGCAGCGACCAGGCGACGACGTCGTCGACGGCCGCGCTGGCGAGCGCGAGCCCACCGACCGGCGAGCGCACCAGGCCGCGGTCGGTGAGGATCCGGGCCAGCACCGGAAACGCGGTGACCGACATCGCCGCGCCGATGAACAGCGCGAAGGGCACCTGGTCGGTGACCTGGTGCCGGCCGGCGAGCCAGGTGGCGAGGAGGACGCCGAGTCCGAGTGGCACCACGATGGAACCGACCGACACCGACGTCGCCGCCCGGCCGCGGCCACGCAGCGACGCCTGGTCCAACTCGTAGCCGACGATGAACATGAACAGCACCAGGCCGAGGTTGGCCAGGCCCGACAGCGCCGGCCGGATGTCGGTGGGCAGCAGCCGGTCGCTGACGGCCGTACCGAACAGCGTCGGTCCGATGAGGACACCGGCCAGGATCTCGCCGATCACCGGGGGCTGACCGACCAGCCGCGCCAGCCGGCCGAAGACCCGGGCGAGCACGATGATGGCCACGACCGCCAGGAGGAAGTGGGCGAGGGCGTGCGCGCTCACCGGTCGCCGCCCCGGATCTGGTCGATCCGGTCCGCCACCGCCGCGGCGGTGGGCCGCCGCGCCGCCGGTGCGACGCAGTCCCGTACCAGGGCGGCCACGGGTGCGGGCAGGGCGTCGCTGAGCCGCGGCGGCGTCGACAGGACTCGCCGCAGAGCCAGCAGACTGTCCTGTTCGGACAACGTGCCGTACACCCCGGTGCCGGCCACCACCCGGTGCAGCAGCATGCCGAGGGACCACACGTCGTTGGCGTATCCGGGTGCCTCGCCGAGCAGCAGCGCCGGATCGACGTACTCCACCGCGTCGGGGGAACCCATGCCGGTGAGCGTGATCCCCTCGGCGAACACCTGGGCCAGGCCGAGGTCGGACAGCTGGGCGCCGCCGCCGTGCAGCAGGACGTTACCTGGCTTGATGTCGCGGTGGACGATGCCCGCGACGTGCAGCGCGGCCACGGCCCGGGCGGCGTGCGCGGCGGCCCGCAGGGCGGTCGCCGGGGACAGCGGCGCCGTCGGGGTGGCGAGCGAGCCGCCCGGCAGGTACGCCGTCGAGTAATAGAAGACGCCGTCCTGCTGCCCCGCGTCGTATGGGGCCACCAGGTACGGCGAGCGGACCGCGGCGAACGCCCGCAGCTCGCGGGTGGCCCGGCGAAAGGCGGTCTCGCTCGACTCCGCCGCCAGCACCTTCACCGCTACCTGGGCCGCGTCGACGGGCAGCCGCGCCGGCCGGTGGGCCAGGTAGTAGTGACCGTAGTTGCCCGAACCAAGCGGGCGGATGAACGTGTAGTCAGCGATGCCGCGCATCTCGTCTCCTCGGTGGGTCCGGCTCACGGGTTGCGGTGCGACTCGTAGCGCAGCCAGCGCGTCCCGAACGTCACCTGGGTGCCGGGCCGGATCTCGGCCGGTACGCCGGGCTCCAGCCGGCGGGGCCGTGGCTCGCCGGGCAGATCGAGGTAGGTGCCGTTGACCGAGCCCAGATCGACGGCGCTGACGGTCCAGCCGGTGAGACGGACCCGCAGGTGCCGCCGCGACACCCCACTCACCGCGCCGGACAGGCGCAGCGCCCGGCTGCCCGCGGCCACGACCGGGTCGCGATGCGGGTCGCGCCCGACGACGTAGTCCGCGTCGAGCCGGAACGTCGCGCCGTCGTCGAGCAGCAGCACGCCCAGCGGCGGTCGCGGCCCCAGCCTCGTCACGTGGGTGAGCTGCGCCATCGAGATCCCGCAGAGCTGGCAGTAGCGCAGCGCGGGATCGTTGAAGTGGCCGTTGGCGCAATGCACGCCCTCGACCAGGATCGGCGGCGGCTCGTCGTACCGCACGGTGGGCTCGTCCCCGGCGCCGGGCACCAGGAGCACCGCCTCGAAGGGCGCGTGCGGGTCGGGCTGGCGCACGCTCATATCAGCCGCCCGCCGCGGAAGCGCCAGCGCGGGAACGGCACCCGCATCGGACCGTTCGCCACCAGCCAGACCGCCAGCCACACCGCGGCGAAGTGCGCCGCGTAGGCCCGCAGCGGCGGTGCGGAGTCCACAGTGGGCACCGCGCCGCGGTCCAGCAGCGCCCACAGCAGCACACCCTCGGGTACGGCGACGAGCAGGCCGAACAGCGACGGCCAGTCCTTTCCCAGCGGAACTGCATCAGCAGGTGGTACAGCAGCTCCCAGCCGATCCCGAGGACGGCGACCGCGGCGAGGATCGCGAACGTGGTGCGGTGGCCGGCGCCGACCAGCGGCGTGACGATCGCGGTCACCGCCGAACCCACCACCGCCAGCAGGATGAGCCGGGTCTGGAGCCGGCCGAACAGTACGGGTACCACGGGTCAGGCCTCCTTGACCGGGCGACCGAGCGCCCACCGCGCCCATTCGGCGGCGGACCGGATGGGACCGATGCGGCGGCCGAAGCCGCGTCGGGCGAGGTCGTCGGCGATCTCCTGCGCGCCCACCTGGAGCCCGAGAAACGTGTCGACCCCCGGGAAGTACCCGCCGAGCGTGGCGGCTCCGGTGGCGTAGAGCGCGCCGTTTCCGCTCGCGGTCCCCGTCACCTCGAAGTGCCGCTCGACCTCCAGCCGGTCCAGTGGGTTACGCCTGGCGCCCCCGTGCGCGAGCAGGTCGGCGAGGATGCGGTGCTCGGCGATGTCGGCCTCCAGTCCGGTGCAGTCGACGATGTAGTCCGAGCCGACCAGCCGGGTGCCCGCGTCGCCGGTGACGACGCTGGTGAGCGTGCCGTCGGCCGCGGGCTCGACGCGTTCCACCACGCCGTGGGCGGCCTCGTACCAGCCACCCTCGCGGCCGGCCCGCATCTGCTGCTGCCAGCGACGGCGCTTCGGGGTGTTGGTGCCGCCCATCTGGCGGTACAGCGCCGCCCGCTCCTCGCCGTCCAGCCGGCGCATGCGCGCCTTGAGCTGCCCGCCCCAGACCGACTTCGGGTAGTTGAAGCCCTGGTACGCCCAGCCGTCGCCGCCCTTACGCCGCGCCCAGAGGTGCGGCCCGTGCGCGCCGGTGACGAAGGTGCGGAAGATGTGCACGATCCTGGTCTGCAGGCCGTACCGCTCACGGTCGTCCATCAGCCGCTGCAGCACCCGGGAGGCGACGATCCCACCGCCCCGCACCACGACCGTCCCGGGACGGGTCTTGAGGAACTCGTACACGTGCTCGTGCGGCTCGTAGGCGTTCACCACGTGCGTGAAGTCGCCGTACTTCTCCCGGAACTCCTGCAGGTCCGGCAGAAACCGCAGACCGGGGTAGCCGACCGCGAGGTGCACGAACCGGGACCGGTACGCGATCCGCCGGGTCGGGCTGGTGCCGGCCGGCGGGGTGAGGATCGTGAAGTAGCCGCCGCCGTCACGCCGGCGCACCATCCGCACCACGCCCTTCACGAGCATCCGCGGATAGCCGATGCGGGCGGACTCACGGGCCATGCTCGCGAAGACGTTGCCCACCCGCGGGGTCCAGTAGTCCGCGAAGATGGGTTCGCCGAGCACGTGCAGCAGGGGGCGGACGGTGCGGTCCCGCCACGCCTCGCTGAGCGCGTAGGAAGGGAAGCCCCAGATGTTGTCCGGCCGCGACGACGAGTCCGAACGGATCCGTTCCGGCCCGGGTATCTGCGAGACCCGGGTCAAATACTCGTAGGTCTGCCACGGCTGATCGATATTGGACAGTACCCGGATCTCCGAGGTCGGGACGCCGGCGATCCGCAGGTAGTCCGCCATCACGAACGAACCGATGCCGCCGCCTACGGTGACGAACGGCGCGTCGCGTACCGGGATCCCGGCCGCCGCGACGAGTTCGTCGGACCAGACCGGCGTATCCAGGAGCGCCGGGGTCAGGTCCCCGCGATGCCCTTCATGCCCGCCCATGCGCGCTCCCCCCTGGGCACCCGCGGCGGTCCGCGGGCATGCTGATCGAACCTGTGCACATGCGGATAGCACGCCTACGCTGGCGTGCTGGTTGCAGTCTGGGAGGCGAATCTCGGTGAAACCTTGGGCGTTCCTTGAATCACCTGGTCATCCGGGATGCTGCTTTCGATATGCCGACGATATGCGCCGGCTCGTAGCATCGAGGGTGTGCGTGTGTTGGTGGTCGAGGACGAGCCCTACATGGCGGAGGCCATCCGCGATGGGCTGCGTCTGGAAGCGATCGCGGCCGACATCGCCGGTGACGGCGACACCGCGCTGGAGCTACTGAACGTCAACGCCTACGACATCGCCGTCCTCGACCGCGATATCCCCGGGCCCTCCGGTGACGAGATCGCCGAAAGCATCGTCGCGTCCGGCAGCGGCATGCCTATCCTGATGCTGACCGCTGCCGACCGGCTTGACGACAAGGCATCCGGGTTCGGGCTCGGGGCGGACGACTACCTCACGAAGCCGTTCGACCTGCGCGAGCTTGTGCTCCGGCTCAGAGCGCTCGACCGCAGGCGCGCCCACAGCAGGCCGCCCGTCCGGGAGATCGCCGGTCTGCGGCTGGATCCGTTCCGCCGCGAGGTCTTCCGTGACGGCCGGTACGTCGCGCTGACCAGGAAGCAGTTCGCCGTGCTCGAGGTGCTCGTCGCTGCCGAAGGCGGCGTGGTCAGCGCCGAAGAACTTCTGGAGCGAGCGTGGGATGAGAACGCCGACCCGTTCACCAACGCCGTGCGCATCACCGTCTCGGCCCTGCGCAAGCGGCTCGGCGAACCCTGGCTGATCGCCACGGTGCCCGGCGTCGGCTACCGCATCAGTGCCCAGCCGGACACCGGTCGTGAAGAAGGCGAGCGTGGATAGGGCGCCTGGCTTGAGCGTTCGCCTCAAACTCACCCTCAGCTACGTGGGGTTCCTCATGGTCGCGGGCGCCGTGCTGCTCGCGGCCGTATGGGTGTTCCTCCTGCGATATGTCCCCGACCGTGCGATCAGGACCCCCCGCGGCTTCTTCGTGCCCGGCCGGTCCGACCTCCTGGAGGCTTTCGCCCCGAGGGCGGCCGCGGTGCTGGCCTTCCTGCTGGTGTTCGGCCTCGTGGGCGGATGGATCCTCGCCGGTCGCATGCTCGCGCCGCTGACCCGCATCACACACGCCACCCGCCTGGCCGCGAACGGATCCCTCTCCCACCGGGTCCAACTGGAAGGCCGCGAAGACGAGTTCCGCGAACTCGCCGACGCCTTCGACACCATGCTCACCCGGCTCGAAACACACGTCGCCGAACAACAAAGATTCGCCGCCAACGCCTCCCACGAACTACGCACCCCACTAGCGATCACCCAGACACTCCTCGACGTAGCCCGCAACGACCCGAAACAGCACACCAGCGAACTCGTCGACCGCCTCCACTTCGTCAACACCCGAGCGATCGACCTCACCGAAGCACTACTCCTGCTCAGCCGCGCCGACCAACGAACCTTCACCCGAGAACACGTCGACCTGTCCCTCATCGCCGAAGAGGCCACCGAAACCCTCCTCCCCCTCGCCGAAAAACACGGCCTCACCATCGAAACCGCCGGCGACATCACCCCCACCACCGGCTCACACACACTCCTACTACAACTCACCACCAACCTCGTACACAACGCGATCGTCCACAACCTGCCCCACCACGGCACCGTCTGGGTCACCACCCACACCCACCCCAAAACCGCGACCCTCACCGTCGAGAACACCGGCAAGAAACTCACCCCACAACTACTCTCCTCACTAGTCGAGCCATTCCAACGCGGCACCCAACGCATACGCACCGACCACGCCGGCGTCGGCCTCGGCCTCGCCATCGTCAAAAGCATCACCCAAGCCCACGACGGAACCCTCACCCTCACCCCCCGCCCCGACGGCGGACTCCGCGTCAC
>JBBEWH010000010.1:0-390462 GCA_037414955.1 Actinomycetes bacterium KLBMP 9797 | reverse complement strand
GAGCAATGCTCGAAACCTGTGGATGAGGGTCGGGAGGCGTACCCTCCCGACGAGTCCAGTCCAGGGAATCGAGTAAGGCCCGCGCGCCAACGCGGGTCGGGAAGGTACGCCCGTGCTCACGGTAGTCAACCCCGATGACGCCACGCCAGCGACCGCGCCGGACGCGCCCACGGTGGGCGGCTCGTTGATCGACGAGATCGTGCGTGACGGCGCGCGGCGGATGCTGGCCGCCGCTCTGGAGGCGGAGGTCGCCGCGTACATCGCCGCGCACGCCGACCAGCGTGATGAGGACGGCCGGCGTCTGGTGGTACGCAACGGCCGCGCCCAGCCGCGGCAGGTGTTGACCTCGGCCGGGGCGGTGCAGGTGGTCGCGCCGCGGGTCAACGACAAGCGCGTCGACGAGGCGACCGGCGAGCGGCAGCGGTTCGCCTCGGTGATCCTGCCGGCGTGGTGCCGCAAGTCGCCGAAGGTCACCGAGGTGTTGCCGCTGCTGTACCTGCATGGTCTGTCTTCACAGGACTTCGTGCCGGCGCTGGAGAGCTTCTTGGGCAGCGGTTCGGGCCTGTCCGCGGCGACGATCACCCGGCTGACCGTGCAGTGGCAGGACGATGCCCGCGCGTTCGGTGACCGGGATCTGTCCGGTGTGGACTATGTGTACGTATGGGCCGACGGCGTGCACCTGAACGTGCGCCTGGACGAGCAGAAACTGTGCCTGCTGGTCATCGTCGGCGTGCGCGTCGACGGCACCAAGGAACTCATCGCCTTGGCCGAGGGCTATCGGGAGTCGACCGGGTCGTGGGCGGACCTGCTGCGTGACTGCGCCCGACGCGGCATGCGCGCCCCGGTCCTCGCGGTCGGGGACGGAGCGTTGGGGTTCTGGGCGGCGTTGCGGGAGGTGTTCGCGACCACCCGTGAGCAGCGCTGCTGGTTCCACAAGATCGGCAATGTGCTGTCGGCGCTGCCCAAGTCGGCACACCCGGCAGCGAAACGGGCCTTGGCCGAGATCTGGAACGCCGAGGACCGCGACCACGCCCGCCGCGCCGTCGCGGCGTTCAAGCTGGCCTACGGCGCCAAGTTCGGCAAGGCCGTCGCGAAGATCACCGACGATCTCGACGAGCTGCTGGCCTTCTACGACTTCCCCGCCGAGCACTGGATCCATCTGCGCACCACGAACCCGATCGAGTCGACATTCGCCACCGTCCGGCACCGCACCAAGGTCACCAAGGGCCCCGGCTCGAAGGCTGCCGGCCTGGCCATGGCGTTCAAGCTCATCGAAGCCGCACAACACCGTTGGCGGGCGGTCAACGCACCTCACCTCGTCGCCCTCGTCCGCGCCGGCGCCCGATTCGAACGCGGCAAGCTTGTCGAACGCCCCGTACCTACCCCGGCCTCCGAGGCCGTCACCGCCGCCTGATCAAGATCTCTCATCCACAAGTCTTGACAATTGCTCTTCAGCGGGGCGGCGATGCAGTGCGGCGATCTCACGGGCGGTGAAGTCATCGCCGGCGGCCGCGATGAGGCGCTCCCGTGACCCGAACAGGTCCCGGAGTACGGCGGCAGCCGTGAAGCTTGGCCAGATACGTTCGAGTAAGGGATCGACGACGCCTCTGACGTGTTCAGGAGCCGAGCCAAGCTGTTCTGCCCAGTGGTCGGCGAGGAGTCCGCGAAAGATCTGCCGGCGTTCGACGAAGGTTCCCACGGTGGCCTTCGATGTGGTGACCGCGTGTTGCAGGTCGGTTGAGGTCAGCGTCAAGGGACGCCCCGCGACAGTGGTGCGCATCGGGCGATCAGGCGGCAGAGACCCGATCCTGGCGTAAAGGGCCCTTCGCAAGAGCCCGGCCATCTTCGCCTCGCCTTTCAAGCGTGTCAGGTCGGAGGGTTCCGACCGGCCCTGTTTCACCGGCGGGTGTAGTTGGCCGATGGCCCGCTGCTCGACGCCGAGGTCGCCCAACGATGGGAGCACGGTGCGGGTATACCGGGTGAAGGTGGGCGAAGGTCCGACGATGAGCACATCCGCGGAGGCCAGGGCCTCCCGGTTGTCGTAGAGCAGCCATGAAACCCGGTGTAGTGCCACGGCGGTCTTGCCCGTGCCGGGACCGCCCTGGATGACGAGCAGTTGTTGCAGTGGCGTCCGGATCAGCTCATACTGCGCGGCTTGAATAGTCCGGACGATCTCCTGCATCGCGCCGGTGCGGTCACGGTTGAGGTCCGCCAGAAGGGCGTCATCAGGTACGTCGCCGGCCTCAAGCTCGGCGACTGAGGATGACAGCTCAGCGAAGACGACGTCGTCAAAGTCGACAACCCGGTTGCCGATACACGTGAAGTTTCGCTTACGCCGTAGGCCACGGGGATCCCTGTGTGTCGCTTCGTAGAACGGAGCTGCCGCCGGCGCCTTCCAGTTGACCACCAGAACGTTGCGTATCTCGTCGCGGATGCCGTGGTGGCCCACATACAGGATCTCCCCGTCATCGCTATCCATCCTGGCGAAGGCCACCGGATCGTCCGGGTCACCGAGCTTGTCGATCAGCTTGTCAGCTTCACGACGGAGCCAGAGGGCGGCGCCACTATTCACGGCCGCGGCGGGCGCGAGGGCAAGCGTCACCCGCATCCGTTCGCGCTCGACAGCGGCAGCTTCGAAGTACCGCCGCTCACGCTGGAGTTCTTCCGTCAAGGATGCTCCTCGTCGTTCAACGGCAACGGTCAGGGCAACGGCCGAACGGACGCCGATGGGGCATCGACGGATCGCCAGCCTGTCCAGCCGGCACAGTGCTCAGATCGTCTTACCACTTGCTTGGAGTGCCTCGTAGACCCTCACCGCCGATTCTGGCCGCTCTCGCCGATCCTCCACCAGCAGCAACTCGGTCAACCACACCAGTGAGCACGCAAAGTTCGTACGCCATCCACACGGTGAGCTCGCCCTCGCACTGCAGCACCGGCGTGCCTCAGTCGGGTGAGCCGGTCACAGAGGCCGCGAGGCGGACCGCCAGTAAGCCCTGGTACTCCTCCAGCACTGGGCTGCCAGGACACGGGAGCCAATCACTGTCACTTGAGCACTCGCCAGCCGGCCGGTGCGCAGTAGTCGTCCGCGCATGCCGATCGCTCGTGGGGAATTGCATGATCAAAAACGAACATCCGAATGGTTGGCGGCGACGAACCGATCAGTCCGGCATCACGGCGACACACCCGCACACGTAGTCCGTCTGTGCGGCTGCCGCTCCCTTGTCTAGACCGTCGGCCGCGAAAATCGTTGCTGCGCTAAGCACAACGCGTCGCTAGAGTCAGGTGTCGATGGAAACGCTAGAACAGATGAATACCAGGCTGCGCCGGATCTTCCGAGGTGAGGAGATCTACGGCGACGGTCCGCCGGCTGAGCAGGCGCGCCGATACCGGTTGACGGAGCTACTGCAAGCTACCGTCGCGCAAGCGAAGATCAATTCTGCTGACGTCCCGCGCGGGCCAGTCGACCTGCTGGTGAGCCTGTCCGGCTTCTCGCCGGAGACGACGATCCTGGCGTATGAGCTGCTACAGCCACAGCGTTTGATGATCATCGGCTCGGACGCGACACAGTCGAGCCTGGACACCATCCAGGGTGCGCTGAAGTTGCCGTTCTCCCGTATCCAAACTCAGTCCGTCGTGCCGACGGATCCGATGAAGATCTACCAGTTGATCCAGGAGGCGGCGCGGTCGGCTGGAAATGGTGGGCGCATACGCCCGAACATCATTATCGACATCACCGGTGGCAAGAAGGTAATGAGCGCCAGCGCCGCTCTCGCCGCCGCGCAGCTCGACATGCCGATGTGCTACATCGATAGCAACTTCGATCCCGAGCTTCGCCAGTCCCTACCCGGCACCGAACGTTTGGTGATCATCCCGAATCCGACCAAGATGTTCGGCGATCGTGAGTTGGACGCGGCCCTGGTCGCCTTCCGGCACGGTGCCTTCGCCTCGGCGCACGCGCGCTTCGCCGAGGTGGCGGAGTCGGCGTATGAGCCGGCACGGGCCCGCTTCCTTCGCGACTTGGCCAGCGTCTACGAGGCGTGGTGCGACCTAAACTTCCCTGAGATCGGCACTCGGGCACGCATCATGCGAACCCGGCTCTCCGATCCCGGGCACCGCGTTAGCGCCGGTGCCATCCGGCGCCTGCGACACCAACTAGACTTCCTCGATACGCTTGCCCTTGCGCCAACGGCCGGACGCCAGGGTGCCACCATGCTGCTCAACTTCTACCTTCTGGGCCAGCATTACCTTCGGCTCGGCCGCAACGACTTCGGCGCACTGCTGTACTACCGGACTGTCGAGAGCTGCTTCGCGCAGCGGCTGGCCAGCATCGGGTCCGGCTTCCAGACCGGCAATCCTGACTACCGTTTGCTCTCCGATGATGTGGAGGATCTGGAGTCGCGGTACCGCGCGGCCAGCGCCAGCGTCCACGGCACGCCAGCCACGGGCCTCCCCGCGCCCGTCGCGCTGATGGACACCGCGCTGCTGCTGTACGTGCTGGGCGATCCGATGATCCGGCGGTTGGACCTCACGTCGGATAAGGGGCTCCGGCATCTCAAGGACATCATACGCGTCCGCAACGAATCAGTGCTGGCGCACGGCACCAAGACAATCGATCCCCGACTCAGCAAAGAGCTGGGCAGCTTGGCTCTGCGCAGCGTGCGGGCATTCTGGGAGCTGGAGTTCGGCAACGAGAGCGTCGACGACCGGATCGCCACCCTCAAGTTCCTGGTCGACGTATGACGGGACGCCTCAGCCTCCCGAGTGAATGGGCCGAGCGATACCTGCGACAACATCGACCTGAGCTGTTCCGGCCGAGCGAGTTCGAGTCGACACGAGTGTGCCTGAGCATCAATCCGGAGCGCGACTACGGATTCGATCTGGCGCACGTGGCGACCGACCTGTGCAGCGGCGTCGTCATTGAAGAACGGTCCGGCTACCAAGGTCCCTACTACGTCCTGCGCGGCACATATCACCAGGTGTACGCCGATCCCGCGACCGGCAGGGACAGCGGCATCGCGATGGCGAAGGTCAGCTCGATCAAAGACGGACACGGCTTCGGACGCCGGGATCCGGTGCGGCCTGGAGGGGTCTCCTTCACCGAACTGTGGAACGAGGAAGCATGCGATCTCGACGCGTTGACGCGATCGTTCTTGGAGGCGTTGGACCTGGTTCGCCGCCGTAGGGCTGAGCGAAGCCGGGCGGGACGAGCACTCGCCGGAGGACCACCGGAGGTATCCACCCATGGTGTGCTTCACGGCCAGGTCCGCCAGCGCTATCGACCCCTCCAAACCGTGTTCAAGTTGTTGGAGGCACGCAGCGCGCTGATCGGCCAGGTGGAGGTAACAGGCGCGGCCGTCGCCGCGGATGACAACCGGGTGGAGCTGGAGTTGTCCTTCGCGGCGAAGCTGTCCGAGGATCGCGCGGTTACCGTCCACATCGAAGACCGCAAGTACAACTTGCCGGTGCTCGCCATCGACGGCAAGGTCTGCGAGCTTCCACAGCCCGGCAGTGCTCTCGTCGTCGGCGACCGAGTCAGAATCGTCCAGAAGGACCGATTCGCGATGGCCAAGCACAACGCGGCCCTCGCGGCTTTCCTGCAGGGTCGTGTGGAAGGCAATTGGGATCATCTGGCCGCACTTCTCACGGCCCCCGAGACACTGTGTCCGACAACACCGACCACGTCGATCCGGTACCTCAGCGGCGTCGACCTCAACGACGAGCAGAAGGCTGCGGTGGCGGGTGCGCTGGCCACGCCGCACGCCTTCTTGATCCAGGGGCCGCCCGGCACTGGCAAGACGACCGTCATTATGGAGCTCATCCTGCAGATGGTGACCCGCGGCGAACGGGTGCTGCTGCTCGCCCCGATGCACGTCGCCGTCGACGAGGTGCTCCGCCGGATCGGCGACCGACCCGAGGTGTTTCCCATCCGCTTGGCCTACGACGACGCCAAGGTAAGTGATGATCTACAGCGATTCCTCCTCTCGCGGATCAGCAGCGAGTACCTGCGGCGCACGAGGACACCGGGCAAGTCGAAGGCTGAGGAGTGGCAACAACACCTGGATCGACTTGCGACAGACCAGCAGCGCATGGTCGCGCACATCCGCGCTGCCGAGGCGGTCGCGCGGGCCGTCGATCCTGAGGCCAGATCGGCCGAGTCGTACCGGGCGTGGGAGTCCTGGTTCCAGGCGTCGTGGGCTGCGTCCACTCAGCGGCTGCAATTCGCGCAGCAGACTCTCGGCAGCCTGTCCGAGACAGCGCCCGCGGCGGATCGGCGAGCGGTCGCACTACGTGCCCAGATGGCCGCGGTGCCCACCGGCCAGCGTGTCCGCTCGTGGTTCCGGCAGGTAATCGGCCAAGCCGATGAGCTGCAACGACTCAGGATCGCCGCACAGACGGCGACCACGGAGGCAGCCCGGCTCGCCGACGCACATCAGGGTTGGACCCAGGAGTACGGCGCTGCCCAGGCAGCCCTCCAAGGGCTGGGTGCGGTCCGGGACAGCCGAGGCCGGCACTTGTATGGCGTATGGCAGCAGCACCGACGCGCCCTCGAAACCGCCGAAGAGGCTCTCCGACAGGCAGCGACTGCATCGGGCCTGCCAGCCAGCGTGGCGCCCCACGCGCGCCTGACCGAGGTCGACGATCAGATCGCGGTGCTGAAGAAGCGGATCGCGCTGGAACAGCGTTGGTTCGATCTGGTGCGACCAGAGGAGCCTGACCGCCTCACCAGGGAGCTCCGCCTTGCCGCCAACGTCATCTGCTGCACCACCACCGGCGTCACCGCCAAGGCGCTGGAAGGACTGGACTTCGACACGTTGATCATCGACGAGGCCAGCCGGGTGATCGACAGCGAGTTCCTCATCGGCGCGGTCCGCGCACGCCGCTGGATCATGGTGGGCGACGAGCACCAGCTACCCCCATACGTCGAGCCCGCCGACGAGCACCACCTCCACGCGCTCGCTGCGCTACACAAGGCCGGCCAGAGCAAGGCGCAGGATCTGCGTGCGGCGGTCGACGAACTCGCCACCGTCTGGCGCGAGGACGAGGAGATGCATGCCTTCCGGACCGAGGAGGTCCTGCGGCAGGCCGAGCGGTGTCTCGGTGATGACAGCTGGCCCACCTACTACCGGGATCTGGTTACGCAGACATGGCCGCAGTTCGATACCACAATGCTGCGAACGACGCTGGATCACCTGGTGCGGAGCCTGTTCGAACGTACCGTAACCACCTGCCCGAACGGACTGCGTCAACGACTGGTCGAGCAACGCCGCATGATCGAGCCCATCGCCGACCTAGTCAAGGATCCGGTGTATGGCGGCGACTATCGGACACCGGATGCCGCCAAGCTGGCCCCGCTGGGCGTCACGCCGCTCACGTCGACCGTGCTCAGTCATCCGGTCACGCTGCTGGACACGTCGAGCTATGGCGAGAGGGCGAGGCACCGGCAGTACAAGAACGGTTGCTTCAATCCCCTGGAGGTGGACTGGGTCGTCGCCACTTGCAGGAGGTGGGAAAGCGAGCTGAGGAGTGTCGGCGGGCCGCCGGTCACGGTCAGCGTGCTCGCGTTCTACCGTAGGCAGGCCACGCTCATCCGGGAGGCCCTCGGTTGGCCGTCTTGCCGCGCGTTCCGGGCCTTGAAATTCCAGGTGATCGACTCGATCGACAAGATCCAGGGGCAGGAGGCTGACCTGGTCATCGTCAGCTTCTGCCGCGCCTACCTGGGCAGAAACGGCCCCCGCCGGAACGCTGGACTTTGGCTGCAGGACATCCGCCGCCTGAACGTCGCGTGCACCCGCGCCCGTCGAGCGCTGACCCTGGTCGGCCACGGCGACACTCTGCGCCGGCTCACTGGGTTGGATCCCGCCGAACGCTTCTACGCGAACGTCTTCCACCTCCTGGACAGTGGCGCCGAGGGCTACGGGCTGGTGAAGGACCTGTGACCGCCAGGCTTCACCTGCTCGACGGTCCCCCCGAGGTGCGCCCAGACACGCAGGTGGTGGTGCGGGAGGCACTGGTGCCGCTGCGCTGGTGGCGCAGCGTTCCGGTGCGAATGCAAGAGACCGCGACCCTCACCGAGATGGAACGCTTCGTGCTGGAGGCCGTACTGGCATTCGGCTCCTCGGCACCGCCGGAGTTCGAAGAGATCACCGACCTGCCCGCCCACATGCTCCCGGTGCTCGGGCGCCGCCTCGTGGCAGCCGGCGCACTCGACCCGGCCGGGGTACCACGGGATGTTGCGTTGTGCCGAAGCATGATGGTGGCCGAGCAACTCTACCGAGACCGTGCCGAGAGCGTTGACGTCGTCGTGCTCCCCGCCACCGGCGAGATCGTCGTCCTGGATAAGGCGACCGCTGGTGACGATCCATTGCTTGGCTGGGAGAGGGCCCGCGTGAAGCCGGCCGGCAAGTACCCGGTCGACGCGACTCTGAGCGGACGCAGCCTCACCGACATCCTCGTGGGGACGGCGGGGATCACAGGCGTGGAGTCCGACGCCGTTGCGTTCCCCCAGGGCCTGTGTCCTGTCTTCCGCTGCACCGCACAGGTCACCGGCGACTCGGGCGCCGGTGTACGGCTGTCCATCGGTGACGGCGCACCTGCGGTCCTCCTGCCCAACGTCAAGGGCCTCGTACAGGGATGGCTGGGAGTCGATCGCGTCCTAGCGGACCGTCCACTCGCTGTGTGGAGAGCCCTGCTGGGAAACCAGCAGCCGGCGGACGTACCGCCAACCCCGCGGCAAGCATCGCGCTCCGCCTGGCGGATAGGCGTGACCGGCCGCCAGGCCAACCTCCTGTCGAACGCCGGCAGGAACCTGGGAAAGCCGGCGGGCCTCGCGGTAGAGACAGCCGAGGTCATAGTCGAAGTCGCGCTCACCATAACCGCAGCTGACCGCTCGGCCAGCGCAGCCATCGCCGTCGACCGGGCGATCAACGCCGCCGTCAGCGAGGGCTCGACCGCAAGCACCGTCCACAACCAACTCGCCGAGGAAGCCACCCGTCTACCGCACGATGCGGTCGGCGCGCTGGCACCCACCAAGGTCCGCGACCGGGCCTGGCATCTCGGCCACTACCGGCTTGCCTACGCACTGCGGGAGCGCGATGACTTCGACTACGCGTGAAAGCCGCCTGGACCTAGGCGCGATGACCGTTCCCGGCGGCTTCTTCCTGCTCCGGGACGCAAAGGCAGCGCCGTTCGTCTCCGCCCAGGAGCCAGGCGACTACCGGCACGTGTTCAGCTACCGCGGCTCCGAACCCGCTATCCAGCAGGCGGCCGTGGACCTGATCCGCCGGGCACGCAGGAAGGTCTTCCTGGCCAGCTTCCGGATCGGCGATACTGCCCTGCTGGATGCGCTCTTCGAGGCTGTGGACCGGCTTCGCGGCGGCGTCTACGTCGTCACCGCATGGAACGAACAGAGTCTGCGCAAAGGTCTATCCGCACTGGAAGAGGACGCCGGTGCGGACGTCGCGGCCCAACGCCACCGCTTCGAGGAGATGACCAAGCGCGGGATCTTCGTCCGCGGCCACGACAACTGCCACGCGAAATTCCTCGTCGTCGACGACGAATCCGCACTCGTGTCGAGCGCCAACCTGGAGACTAGCGCGCTCATCGACCGGCCCGAACGCAAAGTCACCGGCGAGAGCGGTGTCCTCATGAACGACCCCGTGGAAGCGCAGCGCCTGGCACGTCTATTCACCCGCATGTGGTACGCCGGCTGCCGCTGGGAGGCACCACCCGGGGAGGCATACGCCCTCGCCAAGCGAGAGCCGACCCGGTCACCGTGCCAGCCCGAGCTACCGGCCATCGAAGCCCGCCCAGGCCCGATCTGGACCCACGACGACGAACGGCTCATCTTGCACACCCTCCACCACGTGATCGACCACGCCCAGCACGAGCTGCTGCTCGCCACCTTCGGGCTGCGCGGACTCACGAGGGAGCCTGAACTACTGCACAACCGGATCGCTGCCGCCATTCAGCGCGGGGTGCAGGTGACCCTGCTGTGCCGGGCCCGCAACAACCTCCCCGACCACCGCGACGAGGCGGTCGCGTTGTCCGCACTCGGCGTGCGGGTGGTCGGCGATTCGCTGACACATGCCAAAGGCGTGATCGCCGACGGCCGGCACGGTGCCCTGTTCTCCGCCAACCTCGACGGCGACCACGGACTGACCAGCGGCGTGGAGGTCGGCGTACGACTCGACGGCTCCCCAGCCTTGGCCGAGGCCGAACGGTACCTCCGCCATGCCATCGATCACGCAGACCTCGACTTCGTCGTCGGGCCGACGCAGACTCAGCTGGACGCTCGCCTGGGTGCGGAGTGGCGGCGCCCTTGGCCCAGGCCAGACACGATCACCCTGACCGCCCCTGACGCGGCTTGGGACGCGCTCGCGTCAATCGAGCCGCCTGTGCTCTACACCCGCAGCGAAGGCATGCTTCGACTACACGCCAGCGGCGGGCAGTGGACGCTCGCGGACTCACGCCTGACGATGACGAAGGCGCCGACGCGAGCGCAAGAGACGTTGAGCCTGATGAACAGTTGGTGGCGCGGCTCAAGCCGCGGAGAGCGCCGCGGCTTCTCCCGAGCGACTCTGATTCGGACGGGTGCATAAGAGAAGATCACGTTGATTGCTAATCCTCACCACTACGGGGTTCGGGGACGCGTACCACCGGGATCGGCAATACATCGTGGTAGTACCAATGAAAATCGCCATCCATTCCTAGCGCAGCATCACCACAGCCCTACATCTATCGGGGACGCAAGATCCCCGGCGTCTACCAGCGCTGCACAACGAAGTGCGGCAGGGACAAGTGCGACCAGCACCGCTGGCAGTACGAGATCGAGCTGCCACCCGGCCACGACGGCACCCGACAGCGCGACGTCAAGGGTGGCTTCGCCACCGCGCGCGAAGCGCTCGACGCTCGGGCGGAGGTCCTGCGGGAGTTCAAGGCCGGCAACCGGTCGCTGGACCCGAAGCTCACCCTCGCCGAGTGGCTACCCAAGTGGCTCGCCGCCCGCATCGAGCGCGGCGAGCTGCGCGAAGGCACCGCCGAGGACTACCAGGACAGCATCGACCGCTACCTGATCCCCCGACTCGGCCAGATGAAGCTCGTGGAACTGCGCGCGGCGCACATCACCGCCGCCTACGACGCGATGCGTCGGGACCGGGTCGAGGAGATCAAGGCGGCCGAGGCGATCAACGTGCAGCGGCGGGCCGAGGCGGAGGCCAAGAACAGGATCAAGCACTCCGGCCGACCCAGGGTGCCGCACCTGGTCCGGGTCCCGCGCCCGCTCGGTCCGCTGACCATGCGGCGGATCCACAACACGCTGTCCGGGGCACTCAAGAGCGCGGGCCCGGGCTCATTCCACGCAACCCGGCACCGGACGCGGAGCTACCCAAGGCCGTCATGCCCAAGGTGAAGGTCTGGACCGCCGAGCAGCTCGGCGCGTTCCTGGACGCGATCGCGGGGCAGCGGCTGTACGCGCTATACCACTTGGCCGCGTTCGCCGGGATGCGACGCGGAGAGCTGTGCGGGATCTCCTGGGACGACGTCGACCTGGATGCTGGCCGGATCGTGGTGCGCTGGCAGATCACCGAGAAGAGCTACCGGGCGGCCCGGCGAGCCGAGAAGGAGGGCAGGCGCGGGCGGTACCGCACCAAGCCGAAGACCCGTGCCGGCGAGGATCGTGTCGTCGACCTCGACGCCGTCTCGGTCAAGGTGCTCCGGGAGTGGCGGGAGACTCAGGACGAGGAACGGCGGGAGTGGGGCCGGGCCTACGTCAAGCCGATCGACGAGGGCGGGCCTCTGGTCTTCACTCGCGAGGACGGGCGGCCGCTGGATCCCGGGCTGACCTACAGCACATTCATCCAACTCGTCCGTGAAGCCGGGCTGTCGCACCTCAAGCTCCACGGACTTCGCCACATGAACATCTCACTGCAGCTGGAGGCCGGCGTCTCCGTACCGTCATCGCGATGCGGGTCGGGCACACGTCACCCACGCTGATCAGGTCGACGTATGGGCACCTCATCGGTACCGTCGGTAAATGGACGGCCGAGGCGACGGCAGCCCTGGTGCCAAGAAAAATCAGGAAGGCTAGCTGAAGATCCCCTACAAATCCCCGACAATCAGCCCCGAACAACTGCATCGGCAGATCCGGTAGATCACTGATCAAGCCGTTGAGCTGCTGAAACCTTGGAGCGGGTGACGGGAATCGAACCCGCACTGTCAGCTTGGGAAGCTGATGTTCTGCCATTGAACTACACCCGCAAGCGGAGACCACTGTACCTGGTCCGTCAACCACGACGCACGCAGGGCGCTCCGCATCCCCATGATCAAGGCGTCCCTCAAGTTGCTCTAACTACTTGAGGGACGCCTTGATCATGGGGTGGGGTCGGCCGAATGGTGGCTGCCGCTCCGAGGTGGGGCGCGGGTACGTTCCGCGCGTGATCGAAACGGGGAGCGCCGCGCCGACGCGGGTCCGCCCCGCCACCGTCGCGGTGGCGTTCTGGCTCCAGGTCGTCATCGTCGCCGTCGGGCTGGTCGTCCTGACGCTCAATGTGGTGCGAGCCATCTGGTACGACACGGTGATCGACCGGGCCGCGCGGTTGACCAACCCGGACTCCGCTGACGTGTCCGCCGAACGGGCGTTCAACGTGGAGGACGCGGCCATCACCTCGGCACCGGTGCTCCTGCTGGTGGTCTGGCTGGCGGCCACCCTCGTCCCGGTCTGGCGTGGCAGCAACGTGGGGCGGATCCTGACCTGCGTCGGCGTGGGCCTCCCCGTGGTCTGCTGCGTCGGCGTGGGCGGCGGGTTCTCGTTGCTCGCCTTGCCGTTCTTCTTCCTGGCCGCCAGCGACCCCGAGTTCGCCGAGGAGGACGACCCGTGGGCCGAGGAGGGCGGTCCATGGGTCGACGACACTCCCTTCTACGACAAGCTTTACGAGTTGGAGAGCCAGAGCGTGATGTCGGCGCTGACGGCGGTGGTCCCGCTCGGGTTTGCGCTGCTCTTTGCGATCGCCCTCGCCATCGGCGTCCTGCTGCTGGTGCCGCCGTCGAACCGCTACTTCAATCCCGGATCCGGACGGCCCGCGCCATCGCTGTACGCCGCCGGCCCCTACCCCGCCTACCCGATCTACCCGACGCACCACTGGCCGCCCCCACCACCGACGCCACCACCACCCCCGCCGCCACGGCAGGACGACCCATGATCAAGGCGTCCCTCAAGTTGCTCTAACTACTTGAGGGACGCCTTGATCATGAGGGAGGGGGGCTTGGGAGATAGGTGTTTGCAAATGGGTCGATTCGCTGTAAGTTCGGCCAATGCGGTTACATCGTTCCACGTTGATCGCTGGCGTCGCGGCGTTGGCGCTGGTCATCGGGGGTTCGGCGACCAGTGCGGCCACCGGCGCGACCGAAGCGACCGCGCTGTGGTGCGGGGCGGCGGACGCCCGGGCACGGCCGGGCGCGCCCAGCGTCGCGGAGCCGAACGAGCTCACCGCGGCCGAGGTGGCCCAGCGCGAGCAGGACCTGCGGGACGCGCTGGAAGGCAAGACCCGCCCGCTGGCCACGGTTACCATCCCGACCGTGGTGCACGTGGTCTCCGAGGACGAGACCCGGCTGGGCGGGAGCATCCCGGACGCCATGATCAGCGCGCAGATCGATGTGCTCAACGAAGCGTATGCGGGAACGACCGGCGGCGCCGTGACCGCGTTCGCGTTCGACCTCATCGAGATCAACCGGGTGGTCAACCCGGCGTGGTATCCGATCGTGTACGAGTCGGCGGCCGAGGTCGAGATGAAGAGCGCCCTGCGGCAGGGCGGCATGGAGACGCTGAACATCTATACCGGTGACCTGAGCGACAGCCTGCTGGGCTGGGCCACCTATCCGCAGTCGAGCCTGCACCCGACCGACGGCGTGGTGCTCCTAGGCGAGTCGATGCCGGGCGGCTCGGCGGGCATCTACGCCGAGGGCGACACCGCCACCCACGAGATCGGCCACTGGCTGAACCTCTATCACACCTTCCAGGACGGCTGTGCCGGCACGGGCGACCAGATCGCGGACACGCCGGCCGAGGCCACCTCGGCGTCGGGGTGCCCCGTCGGGCGGGACACCTGCGTTGACCTCGCGGGCGAGGACCCGATCCACAACTTCATGGATTACACCGCCGACTCGTGCATGTTCGAGTTCACGCCCGGTCAAGCGAGCCGCATGTTGGACGCGTGGACCGCGTATCGGGCGCCGTAACGGCGCCGTCGGGGTCCAGCCACACCTGGACAGCGGGGCGCTCGATGGGCTCGGCGAACGGCGTGGCGCCGTTACGGCCGTGCCGGGCGAGCATGGCCACGTCGATGGTGAACTCGAAGAGTCGCCAGTCGACGTGCGGCGCCGCCCGCAGGTGGTCGGCGATCCGGGCGACCTTGCCCCGGTCCGTCACGACCTGCGCCCGGCCCGCGATGTAGGCCTCGTCGTCGCTGTCTTCGGGCGGGAACGAGTGCAAGGCGTAGCGCCCGTCGCGCTCCAGGTCGCGCCGCTTCGGCGAGTCGATCACGAAGCAGTAGAGCCCATCGTCGGTGATCACTGGGGACACCGGGTGGACGCGCGGCCCACCGTCGGAGCGGACGGTGGCGAGGTAGCCCAGACCGGGCCCGTACTGCTGCATGAGGGCGCGGATCGAGCCCGCGAGGCGGGGTTCGTCGGCCACGAACTCGGACCAAGATGCCATGCGAACATTGTATCGAACACATGTTCGATCAAGGTAGTCCCCTATGGTGTGTTGATGCTGCTCTCCGACCGCGACCTCGTCTCCGAGATCAAGGCGGGCAACCTCGCGCTTGACCCGTTCGAGCCGGCGCTGATCCAGCCGTCCAGCATCGACGTGCGGCTCGACCGGCTGTTCCGGGTGTTCAACAATCACCTGTATACACACATCGATCCCGCGCAGCAGCAGGACGACCTCACGTCCGAGGTCGACGTGCCGGACGGCGCGCCGTTCGTGTTGCACCCGGGCGAGTTCGTGCTGGCCTCGACGCTCGAGGTGATCTCGCTGGGCGATCAGCTCGCCGGCCGCCTGGAAGGGAAGTCGAGCCTGGGCCGCCTCGGCCTGCTCACCCACTCCACGGCCGGATTCATCGACCCCGGCTTCACCGGTCACGTCACGCTGGAGCTGTCCAACGTGGCCAACCTGCCGATCATGCTGTGGCCGGGCATGAAGATCGGCCAGCTGTGCATCTTCCGGCTGTCGTCACCCTCCGAGCACCCATACGGCGCAGAGGTGTACGGGTCGCGGTATCAGGGGCAGCGCGGGCCGACCCCGAGCCGGGCCTGGCGCAACTGGCGCGTCTGGCCGACCGCCCGCTGACCCGCGGCGCGCAGGGGCTTGCCTGTTAACAGGGGGCCCTTCCTATGCGAAAAGCGATAAGAAGGGGCCCTTCCTTGCAAGGGGCGGAGGCGTCCTCCCATCGGGGGCTTGATGGGAGGACGCCTCCTACTGGCCGAACGGCGCGTGACGGGGGAAGCACGCGCCGGGGCGGCCACGGGGGGTGCGAGGTCTAGCCGGGCCGCCCGTAGCTGTGCACGGGGGCCGTGTCTATCTTGCGCATGCGGATCGGCTCGCCCGCCCGTGAGGCGTGCACGATCCAGCCACCGCCCACGTACATGCCGACGTGGTGCAGGTCGCTGTAATAGAAGACGAGATCGCCGGGCCGCAGGTTGCTTTTGCTCACCGACGCGGTCGCGCGGCGCTGGGCGGCCGCGTTGTGCGGCAGGCCCACGCCCGCCGACGCCCACGCCGCCATGGTCAGTCCGGAGCAGTCGTACCGGTTGGGACCTTCCGCGCCCCACAGGTACATCTTGCCGATCTGGTTGCAGGCGAACCGGACCGCCTTGCCGGCCGCGCCACCGGGATACGAGTACGGGCAGGGAGCCGGAGCGAGCTCGCCGACGCCACCACCGCTGCCGTACGCCGCCAACCGCATCGCCTGCAGCTTGTCGATCTCGCCGTCGATCTGCTTCTTCTTCGCGGCCAGCTGCGCCTCGGTCTGGGTGAGCTGACCGACGAGCTGGTCGAGCGGCTGCTTCTGCGCCGCGTACCGGTTCCGGAGCTCGATGACGGTCTGGATGTCGGCCTGCGCGTTCCGGGCGAACTGGTCGAGCAGCGTGAGTCGATCGGCGAGGCCGGTGGGCGAGCCGGTGGCCACCACCGCGTTGAACGCGGACAGGTCACCGCCCATGTACTGCCGGGCCGCGAAGTCGCCGACCTTGGCCATGGCGAGGTCGATCTGGAGCTGCAGCGGCTTGATCTTCTTGGCGAGCTCGGCGGCCTGCTTCTTCTTCTTGTCCAGGTCGATGCGGGTGGCGTTGTGCCGCTCGATGACGGGCTCCAGCTCGTTCCACGCGGTATCGATCTGCTTCTCGATTTCCGCGGGCGTCGGCGCGGCGTGGGCAACGGTGCCACCCGCGAACAGGACGGCGAGTCCGACGAATAGGGTTATGACCGAACGTGCGGCATAACGAGGTGCCACCGGGGTCGTGCTCCTTCTCCCTGACCGCCTGCCGGGTTAGCTGACGGGTTCGGGCGGGAAGAACGCCCTACCGCGGTATCGCGGATTCACCCCGAGGTGCGGTGGGTCCCCGGCTCGTGGAGAGCCGATTCGGCGGGTCGAACCGTGGTCTCCCACGGTGGAAGGCCGGCTCCGGCTCGACGATCCCCAAGGGTAGGAGCGCCGCACATGCCCGCGCAAGGCGTACCCGAGAATAGTTCGGTGCGTATACCGCCCCGTAGCGCAGGGTATATCGAAACGACTTTAGTCAATGACCACGAATACGTCGTCCACTAACCCTGCGTACTGGTCATTGTCGACGGACAGACTTTTCCCGCCAATCCGGAGTGGTTCGGAATTCACTATGGACACCCGGGCGGGTACCGCCACCGCACCCTGCCGCCCACCATCCACCGAGATGGACAGTTCCGTACTGCTACGGGCGCATTGCAGCGCGTGCCACCGGCCGTCCGCGACGGTCACCGGCGCGATCACCCGGTAGATGTCGGTCTTGCTCGCGACCACGCAGCTCGGCCGGCCGGCCGCACCGTCGACCTGGAGCTTGAACTGGGTCACGCCGCCGGTGGAGAAGCCCTTCTGCAGCACGTTGGCACCGTCGCCGGTGTCGGCCGGGGCCATCAGCACGGACGCGCCGTACCGCACGGCCCGGGTACCCGGGTTGAGGGCCGCGACCGCGTCGGACTCCAGGATGCCGCGCGGGCATCCGGCGCCGGCGCAGCGCGCCGGGTAGCGCGCCGCCCAACCGCCCGCGCGGGGTGCGAAGCTCACCGTGCCGCGCCGGCGCAGCGGGTACCGGTCGCCGGCGTCGGCCACCGCGCCGGTGAACCAGCCGTCGAAGCTGTACCGGACGGCGATGGTCGGCGAGGGCCGGTCGACGGCGGCCAGCGCCGCGCTGGCGATACCGACAAGCAGTACGCCCCATCGGCACGCTATGCGTATTTTGGGGGACATGGCGCCATTGTGGAGATTCCCGAGCGGCGCCGACAATCCCCCGGGCGGTGAAGATTTTTTTCGTCCTTGATACGTCACACGGCGCCTATTGACCACTGCCGGACCAGCGGCCAGGGTGAGCCACAGGGCCATCGATTGGGAGGTTCGATGCACCGTCTGACAACCCGCGTCACGCTCGCCGCCGCCGTCGTCGGCGCGGCCACGCTCGTGACCACCGGGCCGTCACCAGCCGCGCCAGAGGTCGAGCAAGCACAGCCGGATACCAGACAGGGGGCGTACGCCGCGGCGGCGGCCGAGTACGGGGTACCGGAAACCGTCCTGCTGGGCGTGTCCTACCTGGAGTCGCGGTGGGACACGAACGCCGGCACGCCGAGTACCAGCGGCGGGTACGGCCCGATGCACCTCACCGACGCCGAATACGTGCTCGCCCTGCCGGGCAACCACCACGACCACGAGGGCGAGGACCCGCGCGGCGACGACGCCCGGCCGGTCAAGACCGTCGACTCCGGCGGGGTGCCCGCGCCCAGCCCCGAGTCGTTGCAGAGCCTCGACCGTGCGGCCGAGTTGACCGGTACCCCCGAAGCGGCGCTCCGGGCGGACCCCGCGGCGAACATCCGCGGTGGGGCGGCGCTGCTGTCCGCGTACCAGGAAAGCATCGGTGGACCGGCGGGGAGCGCGAGCGACCCGGCGGCCTGGTATGGCGCGGTGGCCAAATACAGCGGCGCGGACAGCGCCGACGCCGCGGCGGCCTTCGCCGACGAGGTGTACGCGACGATCAGTGCCGGCGCGACCCGGGTGACCGACGACGGCGAGCGCGTCACCCTGCCGGCGCGGGCCGTGACCCCCGCGCGGAGCTGGCTCGACCGGCTCGGCCTGCGCAAGCTGGCCCGCCCGGATGGCCTGGAGTGCCCGGTCGACATCTCCTGCGAGTGGATCCCGGCGCCCTACCAGGAGTTCCTCGACACGAACGGCAACCCCGACTACGGCAACCACGACAAGGGCAACCGGCCGAAACAGCAGAAGATCGAATACATCGTCATCCACGACACCGAGGGCTACTTCCAGCCGTCGGTGAACCTGGTGCTCGACCCGAAGTACGTGAGCTGGCACTACACGCTGCGCTCGGTGGACGGGCACATCGCGCAGCACCTCAAGGCGAAGGACGTCGGCTGGCACGCCGGCAACTGGTACGTCAACGCCAAGGCCATCGGCCTCGAGCACGAGGGCTTCGCGGCGCAGGGCACCTGGTACACCGAGGCGATGTACCGCACGTCGGCCAAGCTGGTGCGGCACCTCGCGCGGCAGCTGGGCATCCCGCTCGACCGCAACCACATCATCGGCCACGACAACGTGCCCGGCACCGTCCCGGCCAACGTGCGCGGCATGCACTGGGACCCGGGACCGTACTGGAACTGGGCGCACTACTTCGACCTGTTGAAGGCGCCGTTCCGGCAGACCGGCTGGAAGGGCAGCGGGCTGGTCACCATCGACCCGGACTTCGCCACCAACAAGCCGGCGTTCGTGGGCTGCACGGCCGGCTCGGCCGCCCCGTGCCCGGCGCGCGGCTCGTCGGCGGTCATCCTGCACACCGCGCCCGACGCCACGTCGCCGCTGGTGAAGGACATCGGCCTGCGACCCAACAACGTGCCGTCCACGATGCACATCTCGGACCATGGCGCGCGGGCGTCCGCCGGTCAGACGTACGCGGTCGCGGAGCGGCAGGGCGACTGGACGGCGATCTGGTACCTCGGGCAGAAGGCGTGGTTCTACAACCCGCCGTCCGCGCCGGCCGCCAAGTGGGCGACCGGGCTCGTGGTGACGCCCAAGCCCGGCAAGGAGACCATCCCGGTGTACGGCAGGGCGTACCCGGAACAGGCGGCATATCCGGAGGGCGTGCCCTACCAGGCGATCACGCCGTTGCAGTACACGCTGTCGGCCGGCCAGCGGTACGCGGTGGGCAACGTGCTGCCGAGCGAGTACTACCGGGCGGTGACGTTCGGCGGCTCGTCACCCGGTGACTGGACGGTGATCCGGGGCGACACGAGGTACATCCAGATCCAGTTCGGCCACCGGATCATGTTCGTGAACCAGGCCGACGTCCGCATCCTCCCCTCCTGGTCCTAGGAGGTTAGGAAGGGCCCCTTCCCATCGCTATGCGTTAGGAAGGGGCCCTTCCTTGCAAGATCAGGAGCCGACGACCGCCGTCAGGACGTCGTCGAGGGTCACGACACCGAGCGGCGTGCGGCCGTCGCTGACGAGCACCATGTGCCGGCGCTCCCGGCGCATCGCGACGAGCAGCTCGGCGAGCGTGCGGTCCGGCGGCACCACCGGCAGCGGCCGGATGATCTCGGGCGGCGCCGGCGCGGTCCGGCGCGCCCCCTCGTACCCGAGCACGTCCTTCACGTGCACGAAGCCCAGCACCCGGCGGGTCTCCCGGTGCACCACCGGGAAGCGCGACCGGCCGGTGCTGGTGGCCAGCACCTCCAGCGAGGCCGGCGACACGTCTTCGGCGACCGTGGTCACGCCGGACCAGGGCCGGAGGGCGTCGGCCGCGGTGCGCTCCCCCAGCGCGAGCGCCCCGGTGATCCGGGCGTGTTCCTCGGCGTCCAGCAGCCCTTCGGTGCGGGCCTGCGCGACCAGCCCGGCCAGTTCCTCGGCGGTGAACACGGTCTTCACCGCGTCGGTGGCCTCGATCCGCCAGATCCGCAGCACCGCCCGGGCGGCCCACCGCATGGCGACCAGCAGCGGCTTGGTCGCCAGGCAGAACGCCAGCATCGCCGGGCCCAGCCACAGGGCGGACAGCTCCGGGCCGGCGAGCGTGATGTTCTTGGGCACCATCTCGCCGATCACGGTGTGCAGGAACACCACGACGCCGAGCGCCAGCACGAACGCGGTCGGGTGCAGCGCGCGGTCCGGCACGCCCATAGCGTGGAACGGGCCTTCCAGCACGTGCGCGAGCGCCGGCTCGGAGATCGCGCCGAGCAGCAGCGCGCAGACCGTGATGCCGAGCTGCGCGCCCGCGATCATCAGCGGGATCTGGTTCATCGCCGACAGCGCCCAGCGCGCACGCTGCGACGTGGCGGCGAGCGGCTCGATGACGGTGCGCCGGGACGCGATCAGCGCGAACTCGCTGCCCACGAAGAACGCGTTGCCCAGCAGGAGGAGCACGGTGATCAAGACGGTCATGGCTGTTGCTCCTCGGGTGCCACGACCCGCACCTGCTCGATCCGGTGCCGCTCCACCTCGACGACCGTGAACTCCCAGCCGTGCTCGGCCACCGTCTCACCGGCCACCGGGATGTGCCCCAGCCGAGCCATCAGGAAGCCGGCCAGCGTCTCGTACGGCCCCTCGGGCAGCCGGAAGCCGGTCTGCTCCAGCAACTCGTCCCCGCGCAGCATGCCGTCCACCAGGAACGTGTGCTGCACGCCGGGCGCGGTGAGCTCCACCGGGCCGGTGTCTGACACGGAGGCCGGATCGAACTCATCCGCGATCTCCCCGACCAGCTCTTCCACGAGGTCTTCCACGGTCACCACGCCGTCGGTGCCGCCGTACTCGTCGACCACGATCGCCAGGTCGGCGTCCGCCGCCCGGAGGGCGGCCAGCACGGCGTCCAGGTCCAGGCTCTCCGGCACATACACCGGTTCGCGCGCCACCGCCGCCACCGTCGTGGTCGCCCTTCTGGCCGGGGGTACGCCCAGCGCGTCCGAAACCCCGGCGACGCCGGTGACCAGGTCGAGCGTGTCCTCGTACACCGGGAAGCGGGTGCGACCGGTGTCCTGCGCGATCGCGATCAGCTCGGCCACGGTGGCGTTCGCCTTGAGGGCGACCACGTCGACGCGCGGCGTCATCGCCTCGGCGGCCCGCTTCTCCCCGAACCGGATGGTGCGCCGCAGCAGCATCGCCGTGTCGGCGGGCAGCGCGCCGGCCCGGGCGGAGATGACGGCGAGCAGGCCGAGCTCTTCCGGGGACCGGGCGCTGGCCAGCTCCTCCTGCGGCTCGACGCCGAGGCGGCGGACCAGCCAGTTCGCCGACCCGTTCAGCCCGCGGATGAGCCAGCCGAAGGCCAGCGAGAAGCCGCGCATGGGCGCCGCGGTGCGCAGCGCGGCCGGCATCGGCCGGGCCAGGGCGGCATTCTTCGGTACCAGCTCGCCGAACAGCATGGACAGCAGCGTGGCGAGCACCAGGGCCAGGACCGGCGTGACGCTGTCGGTGCCATCGCCCGCGAGCGGCCGGATCGCCGGGGCGAACAGCTTGGCCAGCGCCGGCTCGGCGAGGTAGCCGGTGAGCAGCGCGGTGATCGTGATGCCGAGCTGCGCGCCGGAGAGCTGGAAGGACAGCTCGCGCAGGGCCTTGCGGACGGTGCGGGCGCCCCGGTCGCCGGCGTCGGCGCGCTTGTCGATCTCGGCCCGGTCGACGGTCACGAGGGCGAACTCGGCGGCCACGAAGAACGCGTTGCCGGCCGTGAGCGCGGCGAAGCCGATCAGCGGCAGGATCGTGGTCAGCAACAGTCCGTCGATGATCGGTTCACCTCGGCGGTCATTGTCCCACGATCGGAGGAATCGACCCCGGTATGGCTGTCGGTGTTGCGACTGAACCCTGTTGACCTGGCCGGACCGGCCACCACCCTGGCTGTTCGCGCGGGGGGTGACAGGCGTGGCCAATGGTCGGGGAGGGACATATGGCCGGGTTTGCCTTGGGCGTGATCGTCGGTCTGGTGGCCGGCGGTTACCTGGGTCAGTTACGCAGCGCGGCGAAGGGCAGCCGGGCCTCCTACACGAAGGCCAAGGCCGGCGTCCCCGGCCTGCAGAAGGCGGCCCGGGAAGCGGTCGTCCGGTACTTCGGGTATCTGCTCATCGCCGCCGTCATCGTCGGCGCCCTGCTCGTCGGGCTGGCCCGTGGCGGCGACTCATCCCCATGATCAAGGCGTCCCTCTAGTCGTTAGAACGACATGAGGGACGCCTTGATCATGGTTCGTCAGGAGGGCGTCTTGCAGCGGGGGATGGGCCGGCCGTTGACGATGCGCACCCCGGCGGACCGGCAGTCCACCGGCGGGGTGGCGGAGAACCGCAGCTCCGCCGGCAGGCTCCGGCCGCCGGCAGCGTCGACCGCCCACACCTTGAAGATGTACCCCTTCGTGGCGTCCAGGCCGGCGAGCGTCAGCGACGTGGTGTCACCACCCGGGGCCACCGTGGTCGGCGCGCCCGGCACCGGCGGGTTCACCGAGATCGCGTAGTGATCGACGGCGGTGCCCGCCTGCGGGCGGTTCCACGACACCGTGGCCGAGGTGCCGGCCACGCTGAACTCCGCCGTGACGTTGCGCGGCGCCGCCGGGACGGCCAGGCACTGGTACAGCCGCACGTCGTCGACCAGCCACTCGCGGTCCACGTTGGCCTGGCGGGTCAGCCGGAACCGGAACTGGGCGCTCCGCCCGGCCAGACCGCTCACGTCGTACGTGTGGGTCACGTAGCCGCGCGTCAGGGAGCCGGCGGGCAGCGGATCGATGGCATCGGGCGACACCGACTGCCAGCCGGCGCCCGCGTTGTACTCCACGGCCACCCCGCCGGCTGTCCCGGTATAGGTGGGCACGTTGAAGTGGAACGCCAGGTGCGTCTCGCCGGCCGGGATGGTGATCGGCCGGCGCATCGTCGCCGAGCCGGTGGTGCCGGGCGCGGCGGCGCTCGGCATGTACCCGTACAGCGCCCGGCGGCCCGAGTGCGCCCAGCTCACCGGGATGTCGCCGGAGGGGATGACCTGCCAGACCGCCCGGTCGAAGGTCCAACCGCCGTCGCGCTCCAGGTCGTCCTCCCAGAGCCGCACGGCCGGCTGCTGACCGTTGACGTTGCACCGGTCGACCACCTGCGGCCGGCTGTTGTACACGACGTCGAACATCTTCGTGGCGGCCACCGCCGCGTCGACCTGAGCGCAGTCGGCCCGCGTGATGCCGAACCGGCCGACCAGCTGGCGGCACCCACTCTGCAGGGCGGCACCCAGCTCGGCCCAGCCGGAACCGCTGGTCAGCAGGTGCATCACCCGGTACCAGAGCTGCGCCGACTTGGCGAGCCCGAGGCCGGTGACGGCCTGGCCGTTGAGCGTGCCGCCGTCCGCGATGAGCTGCGCGGCCTTGTTGGCGACGCCGGAGTTGTAGTGCACGCCGCCGCTGTCGGCGGCCCCGGAATACCAGTACGGACCCTGCACGTACGCCGGCTGGCCGTACGCGTTGGGGTTGGCCATGTCGCGGAGCGCTGGGTCGCCTCCGCCGGGAGGCGGCGGCAGCGCCTCGCCGATCCGCCAGCGCGGCCCGTCCGTGCCGTACGCCAGGTCCACGAATTCGCCCATGATGTCGGAGAGCGCCTCGTTGATCGCCCCGGACTGGTACGCGTAGAACAGGTCGGACGTGTACTGGGTCACGCCGTGCGTGTACTCGTGCGCCACCACGTCGTCGGTGGCGAAGCCCTGGCCGAACACCACCTGGGTGCCGTCCCAGAACGCGTTCGGGTAGGGGCAGGTGTCGCCCGCGTGGCAGGCCCGCACGGTGGCCCGCACCTGCGCGCCCCGCCCGTCGATCGAGTCCCGACCGAACGTGTTCTTGTACCAGTCGTAGGTCTGCCCGAGGTAGTCGTACGCCGCGTTGACGTCGGCCACCGACGACGCCGCGCCGCCCTCGGCGCGGGTGATCGCCGGCCCGGCGGGGTCGGCGCTGCACCAGTAGTTGCCCACCTCGTTGAGGTCGACGCCGCGGTTCGCCAGGTCGCAGACCACCCGGTTGCGGGCGTGCCGGTGCTCGGACAGCACCACGACGACCGCGTTGTCGGTCGCGTCGATCAGGGCGGACCCGATGCCGTCGCCCCGTTGGGCGCCCGCGCCGTGCACCGGCACCCACCAGGTCGGGCGCAGTTCGGCGCGGCCCTCGCCGTCGACCAGCCGCGGGTCGTAGAGCCACAGCTTGGCCGCACCGGCGGTCAGCGTGCTGGCGTCGGCGCGCAGGTCGGCGGCCACGGCCGCGACGGCGGTGCGCTGGGCCGCGGCGGCGCTGATGCGCGCCGAGGTGCTGATCGGAGCCGCCGGCGCGGTCTCGGCGGCCGCCCCGAGGATGCCGCCGTCCCGGTTGACGGTGACGATCAGCTCGCCGCCGAGCACCGGCAGGCCGCCGGCGTACTGGCCGAACCGCACCACGGTGTCGCCGCCGGCGAGCCGGTCGGTGCGGGTGCGCTGGGTGGTGACGCCGGAGCCGAGGCCGAACGCTTCGGCGTACCGGTTGACGAACGCGCCCGCCCTGGTGTCGGCGCTGGCGCCGGCCGGCGTGCCGAGCGGCAGCTTGAGCGCCTGCCCGGGCGGTGCGGAGAGCGTGCGCACGCGGCCGTCGACGACCCGCAGGGCGGGCTTCTGCCGGCGCAGCTCCTGCAGCGCCGGCGCGGCGGCCAACCGGCCGGCGGGGCGCTTCGCCGTGGCGGGCGGCCTAGTGGGGTCGGCGGGTACGGCGGCGGGCAAAGCCGGGGCTGCCGGCCCCGCGGGCCGCGCGGCGCCCTGGGCCACCCACGCCGCGCCGGCCGGCTCATCGCTGCTGGTGACGAGGGTGGCGGCGCCGACGATCGCGGCGAGCGCCAGGCAGGCGGCACCGCCGGCCGCGCGTACGCGTGGTCGCAAGATTGTTCCTCCCCGTATAGATGTCGGCGAGAGTGTAGAGAGCCACATCTCGCCAGCGCCATCCCCTGCTTGTCCTAAGGTGACGAGAGAAGGGGTACATTACTCGCGAGTAACCAAGCGAGTAGGCTGCTCAACCAGGCACACACCCGGGAGGCCCGACCAGATGGGCAGTGTCCAGATCGTGACCACCGTGCTGGCGGCCGCCATCACGCTGGTGGCCGTCGTGCTCGCGGTCCGCGCCGTCCGCACGATGCTCGCGACCATCCGGCTCGGCCAACCCGACCCGACCCGGTTCGGCGACAAGGGCACCCGCCTCACGCGGATGCTCACCGAGACCGTCGGCCATACCCGGATGCTGAAGTGGAGTGTCGTCGGCGCCGCCCACTGGTTCGTGATGGTCGCCTTCGTCGTGCTGTCGCTGCTCGTGGTGGAGGCGTACTTCGAGGTCGTGGACCCGCACGGCGGCCTGCCGATCATCGGCGGCTGGGCGGTCTTCGGCCTGGCCACCGAACTGATCGGCGTGTTCGGTCTGATCGGCATCCTGGTGCTGGTCGCGATCCGGCTGCGCAACCGGCCCGGCAAGGCACGCGGCCTGTCCCGCTTCACCGGCTCGACGATGTGGCAGGGCTACTTCGTCGAGTACGTCATCGTGGCGGTGCTGATCTGCGGGTTCCTGATCCGCGGCTTCAAGGAGGCGACCGGGCACGGCGAGTGGCCGGTCTGGGCCGCGCCCGTCTCGCACGCCCTCGGCCAGGTGCTGCCGGCGTCCGAGGCGGCGCTGAGCATCACCGCCCTCGTGAAGATCGTCATCTCGATGACCTGGCTCATCACGATCTCCCTCAACGTCACGATGGGCGTCGCCTGGCACCGGTTCTTCGCCTTCTTCAACATCTACTTCAAGCGCGACCCCGCGCGCCCGGCCGGCTCCGGCCTCGGCCCGCTGCGGCCCATGATGTCCGGCGGCAAGCCGCTCGACTTCGAAGAGGCCGACCCCGAGAAGGACCAGTTCGGCGTCGCGCAGGTCGAGCAGTTCACCTGGAAGGGCCTGCTCGACTTCACCACCTGTACCGAGTGCGGCCGCTGCCAGTCGCAGTGCCCGGCCTGGAACACCGGCAAGCCGCTCTCCCCCAAGCTGCTCGTGCTCTCCCTGCGCGACCACGCGTACGCGAAGGCGCCATACCTGCTGGCCGGGGACGATCACGCGAACGTGGACGCCCTGGCCCTGGCGGAGTCACAGCGGCCGCTCATCGGCGGCGCCGACGAGGGCGGCGTCATCGACCCGGATGTGCTGTGGTCCTGCACCACCTGCGGCGCCTGCGTCGAGCAGTGCCCGGTCGACATCGAGCACGTCGACCACATCGTCGACATGCGCCGCTACCAGGTGCTGATCGAGTCGAGCTTCCCGTCCGAGGCCGGCGTGATGCTGCGCAACCTGGAGAACAAGGGCAACCCGTGGGGCGCGCCGCAGAACACCCGGGAGGACTGGACTCGCGGTCTTGACTTCGAAGTCAAGCGGGTCGGCGAGGTCGACGACTTCGAGTACCTCTTCTGGGTCGGCTGCGCCGGCGCGTTCGAGGACCGGGCCAAGAAGACCACCCGCGCGGTCGCGACGCTTTTGCACGAGGCCGGGGTCAACTTCGCGATCCTCGGCGAGGGCGAGACCTGCTCCGGCGACCCGGCCCGGCGGATCGGCAACGAGTTCGTCTTCCAGATGCTCGCCCAGCAAAATGTGGAGACCCTCAACGAGGCCGGCGTCAAGAAGATCGTCGCCAGCTGCCCGCACTGCTTCAACACGCTCGGCAACGAGTACGGGCAGTTGGGGGGTCACTTCGAGGTCGTGCACCACACCCAGCTGCTGGCCCACCTGGTCGCCACCGGCAAGCTCACACCGGTGCAGCCGGTCGACGGCGGCGTGACCTATCACGACCCGTGCTACCTGGGCCGGCACAACCGGGTGTTCACGCCGCCCCGCGAGGTGCTCGACGCGGCCGCGGGCGAGGTCACCGAGATGCCGCGCAACAGCGAGCGGTCGTTCTGCTGCGGTGCCGGCGGCGCCCGGATGTGGATGGAAGAGCGCATCGGCAAGCGCATCAACGTGGAGCGGGTCGAGGAGGCGCTGTCCACCGGGGCGAAGACGATCGCGGTGGGCTGCCCGTTCTGCTACACGATGATCGGCGACGGGGTCACCGGCAAGGGCGCCGCCGAGGAGGTCGAGGTCGTCGACGTGGCGACCGTCCTACTCCGCTCCCTGAAGTAGCCCCCGCACCCCCGGCGCCCGCAGCGCCGCGGGGCGCCGCGGGGCGCCCTCCGGGCGCCTCCTGCGCTCGTCGATCAAGGGCTTGGGCACATGCTTTGATCTCTATTCCGGGTGCCCGAGCCCTTGATCGACGGACATTCCCTTGATCGGCGCGGTTCGCTTGATCGACGCGGTCGCTTGATCGACGCTGCCGGGCCGTCGAGACCGATGAGCCGAGGGACAGATACCGGGACAGGCACCGGACCGTACCCTCAGCGCACGACGGAGCGCCAATGCACGAAACCGGCCAAATCGGCCTCGCTGCCGGAACCCCGAGGTAGATCTAGGCGAAATGGCGACCGCAGCTCGGCTAGATCGCGGCTAGCGCCCTACCTAATGCGCAGCGCGAGGAGACCGACCGGATGTATACGGCGAAAGCCCTCGTGTCGGCGCGCCGAGCATCGATCATGCGACAGCCGCGAACCCGAGGGCCAGAAAGACGCCTCGATCTGGAAGCTCGCTACTTCCAGCGGGAGAGCAGGATGAGGGACGCCACCATCGAGCCGAAGCCGACCGCCAGGTTCCAATAGCCCCACGAGCCGACCGGGTAGGCCGTCTCCGAGAGGTAGTAGACGACCAGCCACCCGATGCCGGCGACGATCAGCCCGACAGCGGTGATGGGCAGCCAGACCGGGCTCGGCTTTTTGGCGGCCTGCGCCCCGGCCGGACGGACATCGGCGGGCGGGGTGTAGACCTTCTTCTTGCGGACCTGGGACTTCGGCACGACGCTTACTCCTGTCAGAACTGTTGTCCATAGACTAGCGCCGCTCCGCCCTCCCGGTCAGGGGTCGGGCGACTCTGGCAACAGCGGTTAGAGTAGTCAAGCCGAGGCGCGAAAGCACGAGGGGGGCACGGAGACCCGGTGGAATACACGTCCGGCGCCACCTCATGGCGCGAGGCGCTTCGTCGGGCCGCGGCCGGTCTGCTTCCCCGTCGGTTCGGCCGCCCGCGCTCTGGGTGGTCCGTGGGCGTTCCCTTGATCGCGATCACCGCGGGCCTGCTCTTCACCACGAGCGCCACCACGGCGAACGGCACCGCCCTGCGCGAAGACCGCCGGCCGCAGCTCGCCCAGCTTATCGAGGACCGGCGCGAGCGGGTGGAGGCGAGCGACAAGCGGCGGGCCGAACTGCTGGCCGAGGTCGACGCCGAGACTGACATGCTGGCCGGGTCCGACGCGCCGATCGCCGAGCAGCGCGGCCGCGCCGACGCCAGCCGGCAGGCCGCCGGGTTCACCGCCGTGCGCGGTCCCGGCATCACCGTCGAGCTCGACGACGCGCCGCGCCGCGGCGACGCCAGCCGCCCCGGCAACCCCAGCAACGACGACCTCGTTGTGCACCAGAGCGATGTGCAGGCTGTGGTCAACGCGCTGTGGGCGGGCGGCGCCGAGGCCATGTCGATCATGGATGTGCGAGTGATCTCCACCAGTGCGGTCCGGTGCGTGGGCAACACGCTGCTGCTGCACGGGCGCGTCTACTCGCCACCCTTCAAGATCACGGCGATCGGCGACCCCGCCGCGCTCCAGGCGTCGCTGTCCGCATCCGACGGGGTCCGGCTCTTCCGGGACGCCGTCGCCCACTACGGCCTCGGCTACCGGGAGACCGTCGAGAGCGGCGCGACCCTGCCGGCGTACCAGGGCTCCAGCGCGCTGAGCCACTCGGAGGTGCCCGAGTGAGCCGGCATCGCGCGCCTGACGCCGACGACAGCACCGCTTATCTGCCCCGGGTCCCCGCCGACACACCGAGCGACCAGACCATCACGCTGCCGGTAACGCCGGCAGCGACCCGCCGGCCCGCGCCGCGTCCCGCGGCCGACCCCGCGGCCACGACGGTCCTGCCGCCGATCCCCACCGCCGCCGGGGGCGAGCAGGCTTCGACCACTCAGCGGATCCCGACCGCGCAGCGGGCGCCGGCGACCTCCCAGGCGCCGGGCGCCTCGCAGGTGCCGAGCGCCTCGCAGGTGCCGAGCGCATCCCGGGCGCCGGCCGCCTCGCGGGTGCCCGTCGCGGACCCGGAGATGACCGGCCTGCTCGGCGCCGTGCCCGTGGTGCCGCCCCGGCCGGACGAGCCCGCCGACGCGCCGACCCCACCGCCGGCACCGCGCCGCGGGGAGCGGGTCGTGAAGCTGCGGCCCGAGCAGACCGATGAGGGGTACAAGAGCGTGTACTCCGAGCTCACCCGCCCGACGATCGGCTCACGCATCCGCGCCGGCGTCCGCGGCCTCGGCGAAATCATGATCACCTTCGGCGTCGTCGTGCTGCTCTTCGCCGCGTACGAGGTGTGGGGCACCACCGCCGTCATCGGCGACCACCAGAACTCCCTCGACCAGCAGCTCGCCGAGCAGTGGGACCAGCCCGACGCGCCGGTCGTCGGCCCCACCCCGTCCGCCTCGCCGACGCCCGGCCCGCCCGGCGGCATCGCCCGCCTCTACATCCCGAAGCTCGACAAGCAGTGGGTGGTGGTGGAGGGCGTGACCCAGAAGGACATCCGGTACGCGCCCGGGCACTATCCGAAGAGCGCCGACCCGGGCCAGATCGGCAACTTCTCGGTCGCCGGCCACCGCAACCGGGCCACCTTCTGGCGTCTCGACGAGGTCCACACCGGCGACAAGATCGTGGTAGAGACCAAGAAGGAGTGGTACATCTACACGGTCACCCGGAACCACATCGTCAAGCCGAGCGCCATCGAGGTGGTCGCAGCGGTCCCCGGGAAACCCGGCGTCAAGCCGACCGTCGCCATGCTGACGCTAACCACGTGCAATCCGAAGTTCGACAACTATCAGCGACTGATCGTGCATGCCGAGTTGACCCGCGAGCAGCCACGCTCGGCGGGCCGGCCGGCGGAGCTGGGCTAGGGTCACGATGTACGCATGGATTTGGCGGCATCTGCCGTTCCGCCCCTGGCCAGCCAAGCTGCTCACCTCGCTGGTTCTGCTCGCCGGGGTGACCGCACTGTTATGGTTTGTGGTCTTTCCGTGGGCAGAGCCGCTGCTGCCGTTCGACGATGTACAGGTGGAGCAGGACTCCGGCGTGCCGGCCGACCCGGGCATCGTGCCCGACGTGTCATCGTCCGTGCCCGCCGACGAACACGACATCCCGTATGAAATCGAGAGCAACAACCCCGAGCCATCCGTAACGCCGACAAGGTGATGACATGCGCGTCCTGGTAATCGACAACTACGACTCGTTCGTCTTCAACCTGGTCCAGTACCTCGGGCAGCTCGGCGCGGATTGCGACGTGCGGCGCAACGACGAGATCGACCTGGCCGCCGTCGGCCGGTCCGGCGCCGCGGGCGTCCTGCTCTCCCCCGGTCCGGGTACGCCCGAACGCGCCGGCATCTGCATCGACGTGATCCGGGAGTACGGCGGCAAGCTGCCCATCTTCGGCGTGTGCCTCGGTCACCAGGCGTTCGGCGCGGCGTACGGCGCCACCGTCACCCGCGCGCCGGAGTTGCTGCACGGCAAGACGTCCGAGGTGCACCACAAGAGCGACGGTGTGCTGGCCGGCCTCCCTCAGCCGTTCACCGCGACCCGGTACCACTCGCTTGCCGTGGTCGAATCCACCCTGCCGTCCGAGATCGAGGTCACCGGTCACACCGAGTCCGGCGTGGTGATGGCGATGCGCCACCGCGAGCTGCCGATCGAAGGCGTCCAGTTCCACCCCGAGTCGGTGCTCACCGAGGGCGGCCACCTCATGCTGGCCAACTGGCTCGCGGTCTGCGGCCTGCCGTCCGCCCTCGACCGCGCCCCGGCCCTGGCCGAAGAGGTGGAACACCGCCGCCGCGCCGCCTTCACCACCACCTAACTCCCATGATCAAGGCGTCCTTCAAGTCGTTAGAGCAACTTGAGGGACGCCTTGATCATGGGCGTGTGCATCAACCAACCACGCAGCGACTCGCGGTCGCCCCGCGCCGATGTGGATCTAGTCGAGTAAGGGTTGCTATTTCGCCCTAACTCGACTAGATCCACATCCGAGTCGACGCCAAGGTCGACAGCGCGAGCGCGTGGCGGCAACGCCGCACCTCGCCGGCCGCCGGCCGCCGGCCGCCCATGACGATGCCGATCAAGGGCTACCGCGCCGATCAAGGGCTCGGGCACCCGAAACGGAGATCGAAGCATGTGCCCGAGCCCTTGATCGGCGGGGATGGTCCTTGATCGACGCGTTCATCATGGGAGCGAGCTAGCCGTCGATGCCCTCGGCGGTTCTGGAGGGAGACGGCGTCGGGGGACTCGGCGAGACGCTCGGCTCTACCTCGCGGGGGATGGTGATCGTGAGGGTGATGAGCTCATTCAGCTTGCCTTCACCCTTCTTGCTTTGCTCCTGGACGGTGCTCTCCTGGTCCGCATCGACCTGGGCTCCGTTCTTGAACTGCACCCGGAAGCCCGCATCTTCGAGCGTCTCCTTGGCGTCAGCCGCCGGGTCGCCCTCGACGTCGGGGATGTTCTTGATGTTGCCACGGGAGACGGTGACAACGACCCTAGAGTCGGCGGCCACCTGTGCGCCGGACGGCGGGTCGAGCGAGAGCACCTGGCCTTCGGGCTCCTTGCTGTCCTGCTCTTTTTTCGTGGGATTGAGGCCGAGCGCGGTGAGCTGGCCCTCGACGAAGTCGTAGGACTTGCCGACCAGATCGGCGGGGATCGGGACATCCGCTTTGCCGCCGCAGACGTAGAGGGTGACGGTGGAGTTCTTGTCGACCTTTTGACCGGCGCGCAGATCTTGCCGAGTGACCTGGCCCTTGGTGCACTCGTCGTTGAACTCGGGCTCGCCCTGCTTGACGAGGAGACCCTTGGTTTCCAGGTCGGTCTTGGCGACGTCGAAGGTCTGGCCGACGACGTTGGGGACCGCCACTTGCTCGGTCTGGTTGCCCTGATTGTTGAGGACCAGGCCGTAGACGAGGGCGGCGGCGGCCAGGATGCCGAGCGTGGTGAGGGCCGCGATCACCCAGCCGGACGCCTTCCGATTGCGCGAGTCGCCGACCCGAGCAGGGCCGGTGCGCGACGGTGAGGCGTTGATCGGGCGGGTCATCGCGGTGGCGCCCATCGCCATCGTTTCCGACTCGCGCATCACGGGCGTGGCCATCACCGGGCGGCCGGCGGCGGCGCGCAGCGCGTCGGCGCGCATCTCCTGGGCGCTCTGGTAGCGGTTCAGCGGGTTCTTGGCGAGCGCCTTCAGCACGATCGCGTCGACGTCGGGGTTGACGTCCGGGTTGATCTCGCTGGGCGCCCGTGGGTCTTCCCGGACGTGCTGGTAGGCCACGCTGACCGGGCTGTCGCCGACGAACGGCGGATGACCGCAGAGCAGCTCGAAGAGCACGCAGCCAGCGGCGTACACGTCGGAGCGGGCGTCGACGGCCTCGCCGCGCGCCTGCTCGGGTGACAGGTACTGTGCGGTGCCGATGACCGCGCTGGTCTGCGTCATCGTGGTGGCGCCGCTGGCGAGGGCCCGGGCGATGCCGAAGTCCATGACCTTGACCTGGTTGGTCTGGGTCATCATCACGTTGCCGGGTTTGATGTCGCGGTGGATGATGCCGTGCCGGTGGCTGAACTCCAGGGCGGCGCAGATGTCGGCGGTGATCTCCAGGGCGCGCCGGGGCTGCAGTCGGCCTTCGGCGGCGAGGACCTCCTTGAGGGTGCGCCCGCTGACGAACTCCATGACGATGAACGGCAGTGTCTCGCCGGTGGGCGCGGTCTCTTCCCCGGTGTCGTAGACGGCGACGATCGCGGGGTGGTTCAGGGACGCCGAGTTCTGCGCCTCACGCCGGAACCGCATCTGAAACGTGGCGTCGCGAGCCAGGTCGGTGCGCAGCATCTTGATCGCGACGTCGCGGCCGAGCCGCAGGTCGCGGCCGCGGTGCACCTCGGCCATGCCGCCGTAGCCGAGCAGCTCGCCGACCTGGTACCTGCCACCGAGCAGGCGGGCCTGCGCAGTCATCTCGTCTATCGTCCTTCGCTCGTTTGGTCGTCACCGTGCGGGTTGGCACCGCCACCTTGCGGTAACAGTCCGAGCAGATGTGCCGAGACTGCCCCATCCGACGGTACGGCTCGCTCCTCCTGAGCGTCGCGGCTGATCGCGATCTGCAACCCGGTTGGGACCGAAGCCATTGCGCTGTTGTTGCTCTGACTCACCAAGTAGGAAATCAGACCCGCGCAAAGGAGCACGAGGACCCCCAGCACCACGGCCAGCACGATCAATATCTGCCGGTTGGCCGAGCTTTCCTCGGGCTCGACCGCGGGCGGCCGGTACCCGTAGGCCTGCGCCGGCGGACGCGGCACCGGTGCCGGTCCGGCCGGTGGCACGCCGGGGGCACGCTGGGCGTACCCGTGGGGCGGGCGGGCCGGCGCGGCGACCGGGCTGCCCTGCACGGGCGGGTAGGGCGGCGGCATGACCCGGGCCGCGGTGGGCGGCACGGGTGCCGGGGACGCCGGCGCGGGGGCGGGCGAGGCCGGCCGGGACGGGGGCGGCGCGCCCAGGGTGGCGGCGGCCTGGCGGGCCACCGCGGCCAGGGTGGCCGCGCTCGGCCAGCGGGCGGCCGGGTCCTTCGCCATCGAGCGGTCCACGATCGCGCGTACCGCCGGCGGGATGTCCGCCGGCAGCGGGCGCGCCATATCGCGTACGTGCCTCATGGCGATTTCCAGCGGATTGTCGCCTTCGAACGGCCGGTGGCCGGAGAGGCACTGGTAGGCGACGACACCGAGCGCGTATACGTCGGAGGCTGGCGTGGCGGTGCCGCCGGCCGCCTGCTCCGGTGAGATGTACGACGCGGTGCCGAGCACCGAGCCAGCGGCGGTGAGCTGCCCCACCATGGCCGAGCGGGCGATGCCGAAGTCGGTGAGCACGAGGGTGCCGTTCGGGCGTACCAGAAGGTTGCCCGGTTTGACGTCGCGGTGCACGATGCCCTTCTCGTGCGCGGCCTGGAGCGCGTCGGCCGCCTGGGCCAGCAGCGCCATCGTGCGGGCCGGCGTCAGCCGGCCCACCCGGCCCAGGGTGCGCGACAGGGCGTCTCCTTCGACGTACTCCATGACCAGGAACGCGATCTGCTGGTCGCTGCCGTAGTCATACACGTCGACCACGCCGGGGTGGTTGATGGTCGCCATCGTGCGGGCCTCGCCGCGGAACCGCTCGGCGAAGCCGGGCTCCTCCAGCAGCGCCGGGAGCAGGATCTTCACCGCCACGGTGCGGCCGAGCACCTCGTCGGTGCCGCGCCAGACGTCGCCCATGCCGCCGCTGGCGATGCGCTCGTCGAGGCGGTATCGGCCGCCGAGCATGACCCCCGGGCTGATCATCAGTCGCCTCCGTCGGCGATGACGGCCTTCATGATCTGGCCGCCGATCTTCGCCGCCTCGGCGCTGCCGCCGCCCGACTCCCCGGTGCGCTCCAGCAGGACGCACACCGCCGAGATCGGCTCGCCGTCCTTGAGCACGTAGCCGATGAACCAGCCGTGGTCCCGCGGGTCCTCGCCGTCCTGCGCGGTGCCGGTCTTGCCGCCCACGGTGTATCCGGAGATGCGGGCGGTGCGGCCGGTGCCGTTTTGGACGGCGCTCTCCATCATCTCCTGGAGCTGGCTGGCGACCGAGCCCGAGATGGGGTTGTTGAGCTTCTTCGGCGCGGCGGTGCCGATCGTGCGCCGGTCCGGGCCGAGGAGCTGCTTCACCAGGTACGGGCGCATACGCTCGCCGCCGTTCGCCACCGTCGCGGCGATCATGGCGCCCTGCAGCGGGGTCATCCGCACGTTGTTCTGCCCGATGCCCGACTGGGCCAGCGCCGCCGGGTCGGTGCTGCCGTCCGGGTTCTGCATGTCGCCCGTGCGGCTGGCCGCCACCGGCAGGCCCGCCCCATCGAGGTTGCCGACGGTGAGCTGGGTGTCTTCGAACCCGAATGCCTGCGCGGTCTGCTTGATCTTGTCAGCGCCGAGCGTGACCGCGAGTCGGGCGAAGCCGGTGTTGCACGACTCGGTGACCGCCTCCTTCAGAGTGACCTGCGACTCAGGGCAGATCGACGCCGCAGCGTTCCGGATCGGCGCGCCGGACGTCGGCGGGGTGTAGCTGGAGCCAGCCGGAATGCTGGTCTCCGGCGTGTATCCGCTCTGCAGCGCGGCCGCCGCGTCGATCACCTTGAAGGTCGAGCCGGGCGGCAGCACCTCGCCGGCCACCCGGTTCTTCAGCGGGCCGTCCTTGGCGCCTTCCAGCTCCTTGTACGCCGCCTCGGCGGCGTTGAGGTCGTGGCTGGCCAGCGGATTCGGGTCGAAGCTCGGCATCGACGCGAACGCCTGGATCGCGCCGGTCTTCGGGTTGATCGCGACCGCAGCACCCCGGGTGGACCCGCGGTCGTTGTCGGCCAGCCCTTTGATCGCGGCCTGCTGGGCACGCAGCGACAGCGTGAGCACCACGTTGCCGCCGGCGGTCTCCTGGCCGGTGAACATGTCGCGGAACCGGTCGGCGAAGAGGCGGTCGCTGGTGCCGGCGAGGAACTCGTTTTCGGCCCGCTCGATGCCGGTGGCCCCGAGGTTGACCGGCTTGTAGCCGACCACGTGCGCGAACTCGGACTTCAGCGGGTAGCTGCGCAGGTACTTCAGCTCGCCGTCGGTCAGCTTGCTCTCGGCGAGCGCCCGACCGTCAACCTCGATGACGCCGCGCGCCCGCTCGTACTCGGCGATCTGGACCCGCCCGTTGAAGTCGCTGGTGCGGTAGGCGTCGGCCTTGTAGCCCTGCACCCAGTTGAGGTTCGCGAAGAGCAGGCCGAAGAGGATGATCACCACCACACCGGCCCGGCGCAGAGGACCGTTCATGTCCTGACCACCTCCGTCGGCGCGCCGTGCAGCTTCACCGGTGGCCCGGCCGGACCGTCGCCGCCCGGCGCGGAGGCGGAGCCGGTGACCGGCCGTCCCGCGCCGTCCGAGATGCGTAGCAGCATCGCGATGATCAACCAGTTGGCCATCAGGGACGAACCACCCGCGGACAGGAACGGCGTGGTCTGGCCGGTGAGCGGGATGAGCCCGCTGACGCCGCCGACGATCACGAAGACCTGCAGCCCGAGCGTGAACGCCAGACCGCCGGCGAGCAGCTTGCCGAACGAGTCGCGGACGGCCAGCCCGGCCCGCAGGCCACGCTCGACGATCAGCAGGTACAGCACGAGGAAGGCGGACAGCCCGAACAGCCCGATCTCCTCGCCCATGCCGGAGAATATGAAGTCGTCCTCCACGTCCGGGATGATCGTCGGCTGCCCACCGCCCGGCCCGGCGCCGAACAGCCCGCCGGTGCCGAGGCCCAGCAAGGCCTGCACCGGCTGGTAACCCGCGTCGTACGGATCCGCGAAGGGGTCGCGCCAGATGGCCACCCGGTCGTAGAAGTTGGCGAACGGGCCGCCGACGCTGGCACCCAGCGAATACGCCAGCGTGGCGCCGCCGAAGAACAGCAGCAGACCGATGATCAGCCAGCTCACCCGCTCGGTGGCCACGTAGAGGATGACCACGAACATGCCGAAGTAGAGCAGCGCGGTGCCGAGGTCTTTCTCGAAGACCAGGACCAGGAGGCTGAGTGCCCAGACCGCCACCACCGGCCCGAGGTCGCGGCCGCGCGGGAAGTCGATGCCGAGGAACCGGCGGCTGGCCAGCGAGAGGACCTCACGCTTGCGCACCAGGTAGTACGCGAAGAACGAGACCAGGGCCAGCTTGGCGAACTCGCCGGGCTGGATGGAGAAGCCGCCGATCAGGATCCACAGCTTGGCGCCGTTGATCTCCGAGTACTTGCTGGGCAGCACCGCGGGGATCATGACCAGCACGATGCCGGCCAGGCCCAGCGTGTACGCGTACCGGGAGACCATGCGGTGGTCGCGCACGATCACCAGCAGGATCGAGGCCATGATCACCGCGATCAGGGTCCAGGCGAGCTGGCGCCCGCCGTCACCCGAGAAGAGCGGGTAGTTCACGCGGTCGGCCGCCTCGGCGTCGCCCATGTCGATCCGGCGCAGGAACGCCACGCCCAGGCCGTTGATCAGCGCCACCGTCGGCACCAGGGCCGGGTCCGCGTACGGCGCGAGGAAGCGGATCACGACGTGCAGTCCGAGGAACACGCCGGCCACCAGCGCCGTGGGGATCCAGAAGTCCGGAGTGATCGTGTCGAGCATGGTGGCCTCGACCGTCGCGGCGTACGCGCCGATCAGCACCATCGCGAAGACGAGCAGGCCAAGCTCGGCGTTGCGCCGGACCTTCGGCGCCCGGACACGCGGCATCTCACCCGTCGTGGCGGGTGCTGGGGCCGGTGCGGCGGGGGCGGTCACGGCGCGATCCCTGCGGTCCTCGGCTGCACCGTCAATCCACCGACCGGCAGGCGGCCGGGTCCGCCGGCGCCTCCGACTCGGTGGCCTGCACGTCCGGCGTACCCGAGGGGATTGGACCGGCCGACGCGCTGGCGGTGGCCGACGGCCCGATGGTGGCCTGGGCGCTCGGCGCCACCGACCCGGCGGCGCTGGCGCTCGGGCTCGGCGTGGCCGGGGCGGCGGAGTCGCCGCCCACCGTCGTGGACGCCGGGCACGTGGGCTTGAGGTTCGGGTTGGTCGGGCTGTCGGTGGTGAGCTCGGCCAGCCGGCGCTCGGCATCGGGCTCGTCGTCGGCGTGGATGCCCTGCTTGACCGCTTCTTGCGCGACCGCGGTGAGGTCGTCGAGCTGGGTCTCGCTGGTGGTGTGCACGCTGGACAGGTCCAAGCCGGCGATCTGGCCGGGCACGCCCTGGAACACCGCGATCTGACCGCCGTCGGTGGCGCCCACGTAGTACTGCCGCTGGGTGTATCCCCAGCCGAACCACAGGCCGCCGCCGAGGATGGCGAGCAGCACCGCGAGCAGCAGGGCGGTGCGCGCCGGGTGCCGGCGCGCACCCTCCGAGTCGGCGTCGCGGTTCGTGCCGTCGTCGGCGCCGTTGGGCTCCGGCGCCGGCGGGCGCGGCGCGGCGTGTAGCGCCGCGCGGGCCGCCGGGGTGGAGTCGTCGGCGGACGTGGCCATGCCGCGGTCACGCGCCGCCGCGCCGCCCACGATCGGCGCCGCCTCGAGGATGTCCTGGTCGGTCGCGTCGGCGATGACCACGGTGATGTTGTCGGGCCCGCCGCCGCGCAGCGCCAGCTGCACCAGCCGCTCCACGCACTGCTGCGGGTCGGTGAACTCACGCATCGTGTCCGCGATGGTCTCGGCGCTCACCACGCCGGAGAGCCCGTCGCTACAGATCATGTATCGGTCGCCGGGCAGCACCTGGCGCACCGAATACTCCGGGTCGATGTCGCGGCCGTCGAGCGCCCGGGTGAGCAGCGACCGTTGCGGGTGGCTGCTCGCCTCCTCCGGGCTGATGCGACCCTCGTCGACCAGCATCTGAACGTAGGTATCGTCCTTGGTGATCTGCGCGAACTCGCCGTCCCGCAGCAGGTAGGCCCGCGAGTCGCCGATATGCACCAGGCCCAGCTTGCTGCCCGTGAACAGCGTGGCGGTGAGCGTGGTGCCCATCCCCTCGAGGTGGGGGTTGGCGTCGACGGTGTCGCGGAGCTGTTGATTCGCCGTGTCGACCGCGCCGCGCAGAGCATCGACCAGGGCATCGCCCGGGACGTCCTCGTCGAGCGGCGCCATCGCGGCGATGACGATATTGCTGGCGACGTCACCGGCGGCCATGCCGCCCATACCGTCTGCGACGGCCAACAGGCGCGGCCCAGCGTAGACGGAGTCTTGGTTTCCGTCACGGATTAGGCCGCGATCGCTGCGGGCCGCATAACGCAAGGTCAGTGTCATGGCCGTAACTCGAGGGCTGTGCGGCCGATCCGGATCGGCACGCCGAGGGGTACGGGAGTTGGTCCAGTGACCTTAGCGCGATCCAGGTATGTCCCGTTCGTCGAGCCGAGGTCTTCGATGAACCATTGTCCGGCACGCGGGACAAGTCGGGCGTGCCGGGCAGATGCGTAGTCATCCGTGATCACAAGTGTGGAATCTTCGGCTCGCCCAATCGTAATCGGAGCTTCACCGAGTGTAATCCTGGTGCCGGCAAGCTGCCCGGCGGTGACCACGAGTTGGTGCGCGGCGCGGCCCCGCTTCGCCTTCGCCGGCCGAGTAGGCCCCGTCGACGCGCCGACCCCCCGAGGCGCGGCGACGAGGCGACTGCTCTTGGCTCCGGCGAAGAGATCCCGGCGGATAACCCCCACCACCGTGAACACGAAGATCCACAGGAGGACGAGGAACCCGAACCGGGCGACAGTGAGGACGAACTCGGGCAAGGTGGCTAGCCATCCACTCGGAACGTGAGGGTGGTCGTTCCGAGCTGGATCATGTCACCAGGGTTGAGGGCCACGGCGGACACACGCTGTCCGTTGACCATCGTCCCGTTGGTCGACCCCAGATCGGTCAGCACCACCTGGGCACCGTCGAAATCGAGCCGCGCGTGGCGACGGGAAATGCCCACGTCGGGCAGGCGCAGGTTGGCCTGGTCACCGCGGCCGATCACCGTGGAGCCCATCTGTAGCGGGTAGGTCCGCCCGTCACCCGACACCAGCCGCACGTTGCGGCCGCCGCCATGCTGCTGCGGCGGGCCGTAGCCCCCGGCAGCCTGCTGGTCATAGGGCGGGTAACCCGGCGGGGCCGGCGCGTCGTACGCCGGCTGTTGCACCGGCGCGACGTCGCCGCCGGTGTAGACCTCAGCCGTCACCCGGAACATCCCGGTGTCCAGCCCATCGCCGCGTTCGATCTCGACGATCACGTCGCCATAGACCGTCCAGGCCTGCTCGCCGATGAACTCGGCCTGTGACTGGGCCAGTTCCTGGGCGAGCGCGGCCGCGTACGGCGCGAGACGGCTGTGGTCATACGGCGAGAGATCGATCACGTAGCGGTTCGGCACGAGAGTGCGCCCGCCGGCGAGGATCGCCTTATGTGCCTCGGCCTCCCGCTGCATGGCGTTGAGGATCTCCACAGGGTGGACGACCCCCTTGAACACCTTCGCGAAGGCCCCTTCTACCAGGCCTTCCAAGCGCTTCTCAAAGCGTTGCAGCACGCTCACCGGCTCCTCCTCGGGTTCCGAGGACATGATGGTATCCGGCCGCCGCACGCGCAGGCTCCGCACCAGCGGCCGCTCTTGTGCCGGCCCTGGTGAAGGGGCCGGTAATGCCGTGCTACTCTTCCCACCGCGCCACGGGCAGGAACCTGCTCGCCGGAGCAGCCACGCACAGCGTAATATGTGGTCGCATCCTGTCTAGGGGAAAAGTGAGTTTCCTCCCGGTCACGATGTGACAGCCACCGGGACAGAGCCACTGTCCCATCGGCAGCCACTTGGGGAAGTGGCGGAATGGCAGACGCGCACGGTTCAGGTCCGTGTGCCCGAAAGGGCGTGGGGGTTCAACTCCCCCCTTCCCCACCACCGCAAGAGCCCGTCCCCCGGACGGGCTCTTCTTGTTTGTGCCGACTCTTGCTGGTGCCGACTCTTGTGCTGGTGCCGACTCTTGCGCGTGCCGCCGTGTGGTTTGCGCCGCCGTGCGGGCGGGGAAACGTGATCGACACGGGCCGCGCGCTATGCTCCACACGGCTTACATCCAGACGAACGTGGAGTGACGTGTGAGTGTCGCGGTGGTGACCGGCTCCGGTGGCCTGATCGGCTCGGAGGCCGCACGGCACTTCGCCGGGCTCGGCCTCCACGTGGTCGGCATCGACAACGACATGCGCCGGCGCTTCTTCGGCGACGAGGCCTCCACCGCGTGGAATGTGCTCCGGCTCACCAGCGAGCTGGGCCACGCCTACAGCCACCAGGACGTGGACATTCGCGACCGGGACGCGCTCGCCCGGATCTTCCAACGATACGGCCGGGACATCGCCGTCGTCATCCATACCGCCGCGCAGCCGTCCCACGACTGGGCCGTCCGCGACCCGTTCACGGACTTCGACGTGAACGCCGTGGGCACTCTGAACGTGTTGCAGAATGTGCGTGATCACTGCCCCGAGGCGCCGGTCATCCACTGCTCCACCAACAAGGTGTACGGGGACCGGCCCAACAGCCTGCCGCTGGTCGAGCTCGAGACGCGGTGGGAGATCGAGCCTGGCCACCCGTATGAGGGCGGCATCGTCGAGGACATGTCGATCGACGCCTGCCTGCATTCGATCTTCGGCGCGTCGAAGGTCGCCGCCGACGTGATGGTGCAGGAGTACGGGCGCTACTTCGGCATGCGCACCGCCTGCTTCCGGGGCGGCACGCTCACCGGCCCCGCGCACTCCGCCACCGAGCTGCACGGCTTCCTGGGCTACGTGATGCGCAGCAACATGGAGCGTCGCACCTACAAGATTTTTGGGTACCAGGGGAAAATGGTCCGCGACGCGATCCACTCGCACGACGTGGTGAGCGCGTTCGAGGCGTTCTTCCGGGCGCCACGGTCGGCGGCCGTCTACAACCTGGGTGGCGGTCGGCACTCCAACTGCTCGCACCTCGAGGTGTTCGCGCTCGCCGAGAAGATCACCGGCGTCGAAATGGTCACCGAGTACCACGAGGCGAACCGGGTCGGCGACCACAAGTGGTGGATCGGGTCCAACGCCGCGTTCGAGCGGGACTACCCGACGTGGAAACAGACCTACGACGTACCCATGATCCTTCAAGAGATCTACGAGGCGAACGTCGACAAGTGGGTGCCCCGCCCATGATCACCAAAGGCAAGCGGAACGTGCTCGGAGTCCTCGTCGACGTCGTCGACTACGAGGCCGCCACCGAGCAGGTGATCACCGCCGCCCACGAGCGGCGCCCGCTCGCCCTCACCGCGCTCGCGGTGCATGGCGTGATGACCGGCGTGCTGGACCGCGCCCACAACGCCCGGCTCAACTCGTTCGACCTCGTGACCCCCGACGGCCAGCCGGTGCGCTGGGCGCTCAACCTGCTGCACGGCGCCGCCCTACCAGACCGGGTCTACGGACCCACCCTCACCCTCCGGGTGCTCGCCCGGTGCGCCGCCGAGGGCCTGCCGGTCTACCTGTACGGCTCGACCGACGACACGCTCTCCCGGCTGCTGCCGGCGCTGGAGCGGATGTTCCCGGGCCTGAAGATCGCCGGGTCGGAGGCGTCCAAGTTCCGGCAGGTCCAGGCCGGTGAGGACGCCCAGATCGCGGACCGCATCCGGGCCTCCGGCGCGCGCCTGGTGCTCGTCGGGCTCGGCTGCCCGCGGCAGGAGGTCTTCGCGTACGCCATGCGGCCGCTGCTCGACATGCCGCTGATGGCGGTCGGGGCCGCGTTCGACTACCACGCCGGCCTGCTGCGCCACCCGCCGGCGTGGATGCAGCGCATGGGCCTGGAGTGGGCGTGGCGGCTCGGGCTTGAGCCCCGCCGGCTGTGGCGGCGATACGTGGTGCTGAACCCGGCCTACCTGGCCCGGCTGGGCGCCCAGAAGGCCAAGATCTGGGACGCCACCCCACCGACCCCGGCCCCCGCCGACGAACGCCCGCCAACGTTCTCCGTCTGACCCGTCACGATCAAGCCCCCGCCGGCGTGCCGCGCCGTGCCCCGCCGTGCCGCGCCGTGCCCCGCCGTGCCCCGCCGTGCCCCGCCGTGCCCCGCCGTGCCGCGCCGTGCCGCGCCATGGCCGGCGTGCCGCGCCGATCAAGGCCCCGCCCGCCGATCAAGGGCTCCGGCACATGGTTTGATCTCGGATCCAGGTGCCCGAGCCCTTGATCGGCGCAGTTCTCCTTGATCGGCGCGGTGCGTCGGGCACCGGCGCGGCGGACGGCGGCGCGGCGGACGGCGGCGCGGCGGACGGCGGCGCGGCGGGGTGCGGCCACCTTGGGAAAAGGCTTGCCGGAGGGTGGGCTTCCCAGCGGGAATGCGCTTTCCTATGCTGGGCGCATGATGCGGATCGACGACGGGCTGACCGCCACGGCCCTCTTGCCCAAGATCGAGCGGTTGTGGGACGCCTCGGCGCAGAAGATCGACTCGATCGAGAAGACCTGCCCGCCGGGCTCGCCGTCGCCGGTGTTCACGGTGGACGGGCAGTACACCGCGCGCGGCTGGACCGAGTGGACCCAGGGCTTCCAGTACGGCTCGGCGGTCCTCCAGTACGACGCCACCGGTGACCGGCGATTCCTCGACCTCGCGCGCGACCTGACCGTGCGGGTGATGGCCAGCCACGTCAGCCACATCGGCGTCCACGACCACGGGTTCAACAACGTCAGCACGTACGGGAACCTGTGGCGGCTCACCCACGAGGGGCGCAACGACGACGGCAACCTGAACTTCTACGAGCTGGCCCTCAAGATCACCGGGGCCGTGCAGGCGGCGCGCTGGCGGGTCACGGCGGACGGCACCGGCTACATCTACTCGTTCAACGGTCCGCAGTCGCTCTTCGTCGACACCATCCGGTCGTGCCGGGCGCTGGCCGTCTCGCACCAGCTCGGCCACGTGCTCATGGGCGAGCGCGACGAGCGCATCTCGCTGCTCGGCCGGATCATCGAGCACGCCGCCAACACCGCCCGGTGGAACATCTTCTACGGCGAGGGGCGGGACAGCTACGACATCCGCGGGCGCACCGCCCACGAGTCGATCTTCAACGTGAACGACGGCAGCTACCGGTGCCCGAGCACCCAGCAGGGGTACTCGCCGTTCAGCACCTGGACCCGCGGCCTGGCCTGGGCCATGGTCGGCTTCCCGGAGCAGCTGGAGTTCGTCGCGACGCTGCCCGACGAGGCGCTCGCCGCGCACGGCGGCCGCGCCGAGGTCGAGGCCATGCTGCTCAAGGCCGCGACCGCGACCTGCGACTTCTACCTCGAACACACGCCGACCGATGGCGTGCCGTACTGGGACACCGGCGCCCCCGGGCTCGCCAAGCTGGGCGACTACCTGGACCGGCCAGCCGACCCGTACAACGCGCACGAGCCGGTGGACTCGTCGGCCGCCGCCATCGCGGCGCAGGGCCTGCTGCGCCTTGGCCGGTACCTCATGGCCGCCGGCCGGGCCGGCGAGGGCCAGCGGTACTGGCAGGCCGGCCTCACCGTGTGCGACACGATCTTCGGCGAGCCCTACCTGAGCACCGACGCCCGGCACCAGGGACTGATCCTGCACTCGGTCTACCACCGGCCGAACGGCTGGGACCACGTGCCGCCCGGCCAGCGGGTGCCCAACGGCGAGTCCAGCATGTGGGGCGACTACCACGCCCGCGAGGTGGCGCTCTACCTCCAGCGGGTGGCGCGGGACGAGCCGTACTACACGTTCTTCGGGAGCGCGGCATGAGTCGGGCAGCGATCGTCACCGGCGGGTCGCGGGGTATCGGGCGCGGCATCGTGCTCGCGCTCGCCGGGGCCGGGTACGACGTGGTGGTCAACTACGCCAGCAACGCGGACGCCGCGCGCGAGGTCGGCAAGCAGGTCGAGGCGGCCGGCCAGCGCGCCGAGCTCGTCCAGGCCGACATCTCGCGGGCCGACGACCGGCAGCGGCTGGTGGACGCGACGGTCGCCGCGTTCGGCCGGGTGGACCTGCTGGTCAACAACGCCGGCGTGGCGCCCAACGTGCGCGCGGACATCCTGGAGGCCGGCGAGGAGTCGTTCGACCGGTTGGTCAACATCAACCTCAAGGGCCCGTACTTCCTGACCCAGCTCGTCGCGAACCGCATGATCGCCCTGTTGAAGGACGGGGTGATCGCCGATCCGAAGATCGTCACGATCTCCTCGATCAGCGCGTACACCGCCAGCGTCAACCGCGGCGACTACTGCGTCGCGAAGGCCGGGCTGGCGATGACCACCCAGCTCTTCGCGGCGCGGCTGGCCGAGCACGGCATCAACGTGTACGAGATCCGCCCCGGCATCATCGAAACCGACATGACCGGCGCGGTGAAGGAGAAGTACGACGACCTGATCTTCAATCAGGGGCTCACGCCGATCCGCCGCTGGGGCCAGCCGGCGGACGTCGGCAAGGCCGTCGTAGCGGTGGCCACCGACCTGCTGCCGTTCAGCACCGGCCAGGTGATCGACGTCGACGGCGGCTTCCACCTCCGAGTCCTGTAGCCCTCATGATCAAGGCGTCCTTCACGTAGCTATAACGACTTGAGGGACGCCTTGATCATGGGAGCAAGAGGCGGGAGCCGGGGCCTTCGGCGGAGAGCGCGTCGTCGGGGTTGTAGAGCGAGCAGCGGCGCAACGAGAGGCAGCCGCAGCCGATGCAGCCGGTCAAATCGTCGCGGAGTTTCGCCAGGAACGCGATGCGCTCCTCCAGCTTGGCGTGCCAGCGCGCGGACAGCCGTGCCCAGTCGGCCTTGGTCGGCGTGCGGGACTCCGGCAGGGTCGCCAGCGCGTCCTTGATCTCATCCAGGGAGACCCCGACGCGCTGCGCGATCCGGATGAAGGCCACCCGGCGCAGCTCGGCACGGTCGTAGCGGCGCTGGTTGCCCCCCGTCCGGTCGGCCCGGATGAGGCCGAGCCGCTCGTAGTAGCGCAGCGCGGACGCCGCCACCCCGGAACGCCGAGACAGTTCTCCGATCGTCAATGTTGCCTGCACAACAGCGACTTTACTTAAACCGCACTTCAACTTGCACGCTTGATGCCATGACCGCACCGACGAGCACACGGCTGGATGAGCTGCTGCGCCGGGTAACCGGCGACGAGAAACACGCACCCAGTGCCCACTCCACGCTGGACGTGTTGTGGGTGCTCCACGATCGGGTATTGCGGGTCGCGCCGGACCGCGTCGACGATCCGGATCGCGACCGCTTCCTGCTCTCCAAGGGCCACGGGCCGGCCGCCTACTACGCCATCCTCGCCGCCAAGGGTTTCATCCCCGAGGACTGGCTGGACGGCGTGGCCAGCGCGGAGAGCCGGCTCGGGCACCACCCGGACCGGCTGCTGGTGCCCGGCGTCGAGATCGGTTCCGGCTCGCTCGGCCACGGCCTTGGTCTGGGCGTGGGCACCGCGCTGGGCCTGCGGGCCCAGGGCATCACCACCCCGCGGGTGTACGTCCTGGTCGGCGACGCCGAACTCGACGAGGGCTCCAACCACGAGGCGATCGCGTACGCCGGCGCGACCGGCCTCGACAACCTCACCGCGATCGTGATCGACAACCAGTCGGCGACGCACGGCTGGCCCGGCGGCATCGCGACTCGCTTCCACGGCTGGACCGCCTCCACGGTGGACGGACGGGACCACGACGCCATCGAAGCGGCGCTGCGCGGCCACAACGGGCGGCAGCCGCACGTGGTCGTCGCCGTCGTCGACAAGCAGGGAGACTGAGATGCGCCAGACCTTCGTCGACGCCGCCAGCGCGCTGCTGGACGACGACCCGCGTACCGCCGTGGTGCTCGCCGACATCTCGGCCGCGGCGTTCCAGCCGGCGGCACACAAGCATCCCGACCGGGTGCTGAACGTCGGCATCCGGGAGCAGCTCATGGTCGGGGTGGCCGGCGGGCTCGCGCTGACCGGGCTGCGGCCCATCGTGCACTCGTACGCGACCTTCGTGGTGGATCGGGCCTACGAGCAGATCAAGCTGGACATCGGGCATCAAGGGGTGGGCGCCGTGCTGGTGAGCGTGGGCGCCTCGTACGACGGGGCGTACATGGGTCGCACCCACATGTCACCGGGAGACGTGGCACTCTTCGACACGCTCGACGGCTGGACCGTTCACGTACCCGGAAATGCCGGCGAAGTGGCGCCGCTGCTCGCGGCGGCGGCCGCGCACGACGAACCCGTCTATCTCCGGCTGTCCACTCAGGAGAATGCGGCGCCGCGGCCCAGCACCGGCCTGCAGACCGTCACGCGGGGCCGGCGGGCGCTGGTGGTGGCGGTCGGTCCGATGCTCGACCCGGTGCTGGCGGCGACCGAGGGGCTGGACGTGACGGTGGCGTACACGAACACGCCGCGCCCGTTCGACGTGCGCGGGCTGCGGGCGCTGGGTCATCTCGACGTGGTGCTGGTGGAGCCTTATCTGGCCGGCACGTCGAGCGCGATCTTGCATGAGGCGCTGCGCGACGTGCCCAGTCGGGTGCTGAACCTCGGCGTCGGCCGCGCCGACCTGCACCGCTACGGCACGCCGGCCGACCACGCCCGCTGGCACGGCCTCGACCCGGCCGGGCTGCGGAAGTCGATTACCGACTTTTTGGGCTAGCGCGGCGGGCTTTTGGGGCTAGCCCGGCGGGTGCGCTCGCGGCCGAGGATCCAGAGGGCCTCGACACCGTCTTTCCAGGTGATCTTCTTGCCCTCTTCCCGGCCGCGGGCGCGGTAGCTGATCGGCACCTCGTAGGGCCGGATGCGGCGGCGGAGCAGCTTGCCGGTGACCTCGGCCTCCATGCCGAAACCGCGGGACCGGACGTCGAGCGACCGGTAGAGCGCCACCGGCAGCAGCTTGAAGCAGGTCTCCAGGTCGCCGATATAGGAGTTGAACAGCACGTTGGCGGCCGTGGTGACGGCTCGGTTACCCATCACATACCAGAAGCTGTAGGCGCTGTGGCTGCCGAACGTGCGATTGCCGTAAACGACGGTGGCCCGCCCGTCGAGCACCGGACCGAGCAGCTTGGGAATGTCCTGCGGGTCATACTCCAGGTCGGCGTCGAGGATCACCATGTATTCGCCCTCGGCGCTGTCGACCGCCGTTTTGATAGCGGCGCCCTTGCCCGCGTTGCGCCGGTGGGTGATCACCCGGACCCGCGGGTCGTCGACGCTCGTGAGGACCTCCGCGGTGCCGTCCCGGCTGCCGTCGTCGACCACCACCAGTTCGATCTCACACGGGTAGTCGACCGCGAGAGCCTGCTTCAGGGCGTCCGCGATGCGTTCCTCCTCGTTGTACACCGGCATGAGGATCGAGAGCTTCACGGGAATCTCCACAGGGCTGACAGCTGGACCGCCACCAGACTAGTACGTCCGACCCGGGCCAGTATCTCGGAGTTCGGTTGCTGTTTACTTCCGGCCATGTCCGTTGCCTGGGCCGCATTCGTCGCGGCGCCGCCCATCGCGTTCGCGATGACAGCGTACGCGTTCCACCCGCGCGACGCGGTCATCGCCTCGCTGCGGCTGGCCGCCGTGCGGGCGGCGCTCGCCGTCGGCGGGTACGCGGTGTTGACCGTGGAGGTCCTCGGCGGCCTCGGCGGGCTGACGGCGCCGGCGCTCGCGCTGGCCTGGACGCTCGGCCTGGCCCTGGCCGCGGCGCTCGCCTGGCGCCGGCGGGGGCCCTTGCCGCGCCTGCCCCGCGACTGGACGCGCCCCGAGCGGTGGCTGCTGGCCACGGTCGGCGGCCTGCTCCTGGTCGAGCTCGTCATCGCGCTCCTCGCCGAGCCCAACAACTTCGACTCGCAGACCTATCACCTGCCGAAGGTGGAACACTGGGCCGCGCAGGGCGACCTCGAGTTCTGGCCCACCGCGATCCACCGGCAGGTGGACATCCCGCCCGGCGCCGAGTATCTGTTGCTGCACTTGCGGCTGTTCACCGGCGGTGACGCGCTCTACAACCTCGTGCAGTGGGTGGCCGGGGTGGGCTGCCTGGTGGTCGCGTCCCGGATCGCCGCCCAGCTCGGCGGCGGCCGGCGCGCCCAGCTGATCACCGCCTTCGTGGTGGGCACCACGCCGATGGTGGCGCTCCAGGCGACCAGCACCCAGACCGACCTCGTGGTGGCCGCGTGGGCGGGCTGCGTGGCCACGCTGGCGCTGGACGGGCTGGTCCGCCGCGCCGGCTTCGCTGACGTGGTGGCGCTCGGCGCGGCCACCGGCCTCACCGCGATCACCAAGACCAGCGGCCTGCTCGGGGCCGGCCCGATGCTGGTGTTCTGGGGCATCACCCAGCTCCGGCGGTCCGTCCCGCGGGCCGCCGTCGCGTCGCTCGGGATCGTCGTGGTCGCCGCGGCCTTCGCCGGACCATTCCTGCTTCGGGTGTACGCCGACTTCGGGCACCCGCTGGGGCCACCCCGGCTGCGCGAGTCGATCCCGATGCAGCGACACGACCCGGCGTCGGTACTGGTCAACGGGCTACGGATCGGGCATACCGCCCTAGATACCCCTATTTCACCGCTCCGCTCTCTCAGCGCCGACGCGATCGTCCGGTTCGCCGACCTGATCGGAGTGGACTCGCAGGACCGGGCGACCACGTTCGGACGCACCGAATTCCCGGTGCGATCGTGGTACCCCGACGAGGACCGGGTGGCGTTTCCGATCGCCGGCACGCTGGCGCTGATCGGCGGCGTGCTGGCCCTCAGCCGCCCTCGACGTCTGGTCGCCGTCGAGCGGGCGGACGCGCTACGCGGATACGCCATCACCTGCGCGGCCATCGTGCTCGTCCACTCCGCGATGATCAAGTGGCAGCCGTGGGGCAACCGCCTGCTGCTCTACGCCCTGGTGCTCGCCACCCCGCTCGCCGGCCTCTGGCTCGACGCGATCCTCCGCCACACCACCAAGCGCACCGCGCCTCCAACCGACCCTGAACCCCGCGTGGAGGCGCCCCGCCGCGACCTCGACCAGACCCGTGAGCCCAGCGCTGAGGTGATCGACCCACGCCTCGACCAGATCCCTAAGACCAGCGGCGACGGGCCAGCCGATGCCGCTAGCGCCGAGCCCGCTGACGCCGCTACCAGGGGTAGCGCCGAGGTCAACGCCAGCGGGCCCGCCGAGGCCGCTCCCGCCGATCCCATGCCGGTGACCGACGGCGCTCGCCGACCGCGAGCGGCTGTTGTGGCAGTCGCCATCGTGCTGGCCATGTCCGCGCTCGCCGGGGTACTCGCGGTGTCGTACGGCTTTCCACGTCGCTTGGTGGGCACCGGATCGTTGCTGACCACCGACTCGTGGGACACCCGCTTCCTGCGCCGGCCGGCCTGGGCCGACGAATTCCGCTGGGCGGCCGACCAGGTCGAGGCGTCCGGCGCTCGCCGCGTCGGCCTGGTGCAGCAGAACGACAACTGGGAGTACCCCTGGTGGCTCCTGCTGCGAGATCAAGAGATCATCGCCCTGCAGTCGGTGCTGCCGGAGCGGCCGCCCGCCGATCCACACTCCGTGGACGTCATCGTCTGCACCGGCGAACACCGCCCATGCGAACGCCTGGTCCCCGACGGCTGGCACCTAGAGTGGCGCGGCTACGTAGCCTTCGCCACCCCCTAACCCGCCCCCTCCCCCTAACCCGCCCCCTCCCCGCCCACTCCCCCGCCCGCACACCCTCCAACCCCCGTCGATCAAGGGCTTGGGCACGTGTGTTGATCTCCGATCCGTGTGCCCAAGCCCTTGATCGACGGGTCTTTCCTTGATCGACGGGCAAGGGCACGGTTGCTGCGCCGGCACGCCACCGCCTGCCGAACAATCACGCCACCGCCTGCCGAGCAATGTCGGGGACATCGCCGCTTCCAGGCGTCCGGAAGCAGCGATGTCCCCGACGTTGTTCGCGTGCGCAGCGCCGCCCACGCCCGCCCAGCGGGCCTAACCGAAACAGGGGCACCCGGGTCAACGGACGTGAACAACTCCCCTGCGGACCGCGCCCGGGCCTGCGGCCTCCAGCCCTGGACTCACGCCTAGCCCCACGGACCCTGCCCCACAGTCGCGGGATCACGGGCGCTAGACCTCGGCCGCCAGACCACGGGCGCGGCAGCCACATGCGCGGACCTGCACCCCGTAGGCCGTGGACCGTAGGCCGTGGACCGTAGGCCGTGGACCGTAGGCCGTAGGCCGTAGGCCAGAACCGAGGCCAGTACCCAGGCGCGAGGGATGGCCCCCTTACGCGATCCTGGACTCGTCATAGCTTCCCCGCTCGATCTTGGGCCCGTCATGCGGGGCAGCGCCGATCAACTCACCACGACTCGCCCTTGATCGCGCGAAGGCTGCGACGATTCGCCAGGATCGCGTAGGACACACCGCGATCCGGCCTTGATCGCGGGCGGAGACACTACGGTGCGCCGTAAATCGCGACAAATGCGCGACGCTATGCCCTTGATCGCGAAGGGAAATGCTGGAACCGACGTGCTCGTAAGGCGGTGTCACGTCGAAAGGATGAGCCACCACAGGCACCGGCCAGCGCCCATCGATCAAGGACATCTGCGTCGATCAAGGGCTCCGGCACGCGGATCAGAGATCAAAGCATGTGCCCAAGCCCTTGATCGGCGCAGAGATAAGGGAAAGGCGCAGAGATAGGGGGAAAGGGGAGAGAAAGGGGAGGGGGAACTCGTAAAGAGGGCCCCCTGCTATGCGGGGAGCGATAGCAGGGGGCCCTTCTTCAGGCGGCAGCGGGCACGGGTGCCGGCGGGGGCGCCGGTACAGAATGTGCCTCGCGGACGTGCGCAGCCACGAGCCGGGGACGGAAGGCGTGACTGAGCAGATCGTCCAAATGCCATACCTGCTTCGGGTGACCAGTCTTGATCCAGAAACGCTCGCGGACCCCGTCGACGGCCGTGGCGGCAAGCTCCACAGCGGACAGTCGCGGGTCCGGGTTCCAGGTGACGTTGCTGAGGTGGCGCAGTTCGGTGTTGAGGTGCAGCCGCAACCGGTGCAGTACCCGGGTTTCCTGCGTGACGACCAACCGGCGATACGTCAGCAGCAACAGGTACTCGCCCTGCATCGGGCGGTCCGGCCGCAAACTGCGGCCGACGAGTACGGTCGCATCGTCGGCTTCTACACACCGGCGGAAGACGGGCATGTGACGGCTCACGGTCGGGATAGCAACCCCGGCCTCGGCGGCGGCAGGCAAGAACGTTCGTGAGAAGACGTCCATGCCGCGTTTAACGACTCGCTAACGGGATATGACGCGGGTTACTGGAGAAGTTCCAGGATCGTCGCGTTGGCCATGCCACCGCCCTCACACATGGTTTGCAGCCCGTACCGAATTCCGTTGTCTCGCATGTGATGCAGCATCGTCGTCATAATGCGCGCGCCGGAACCACCGAGCGGATGGCCCAACGCGATCGCGCCGCCCCGAGGGTTGAGGCGCTCGGCATCCGCCTCGGTCTCGGCGAGCCACGCGAGGGGCACCGGCGCGAACGCTTCGTTCACCTCGTACACGCCGATTTCCTCGATGCCGAGCCCGGCGCGCCGCAACGCCTTCGCGGTGGCCGGGATGGGCGCGGTCAGCATGGCGACCGGGTCGTCGGCCGCGACCACCGCGGTGTGGATCCGCGCCAGCGGCCGCAGGCCGTGCGCGCCCGCCCACTCGGACGTGGTGACCGCGAGCGCGGCGGCGCCGTCGGAGATCTGCGACGCGGACCCGGCGGTGACCACGCCGTCCGGCTTGAATGGGGTCGCCAGCTCGCCGAGCTTCGCCAGCGACGTGTCGCGGCGGATGCCCTCGTCGGCGTCGACGCCGCCGATCGGCGCGATCTCCGGCTTGAACGCGCCCGCGTCCTGCGCGGCCGCCGCCTTCTCGTGGCTGGCCAGTGAGTACTCGTCGAGCCGGGCCCGGGACAGCTGCCACCGCTCGGCGATCAGCTCCGCGCCGACCCCCTGGCTGAAGCCGGCATCCCCGTATCGCTCGCGGACGCCGTCACCATACGGCCACTGCCCGCTGGCGCTGGACCCCATCGGCACCCGGGTCATCGACTCCACCCCGCCAGCCACCACCAGGTCGGCGTGGCCCGCGAGGACGGTGGCCGCGGCGAAGTGCACGGCCTGCTGGCTGGAACCGCACTGGCGGTCGAGCGTCGTGCCGGGCACCGACTCCGGCCAGCCGGCGCCGAGCACCGCGTTGCGCCCGACGTTCCACGATTGCTCGCCCACCTGCGACACGCAGCCCCACACCACGTCCTCGACGTGGGCCGGATCGAGCCCGGTGCGCTCGGCCAGGGCGCGCAGCACGTGCGCCGACAGGTCGACCGGGTGGATGCCGGCGAGGCCGCCCTTGCGCCGGCCGACCGGGGTGCGCACCGCGCCGACGATGACCGCGTCCCTCACATTCACCGACACTACTCTGGCTCGGGTGGAGGCTTACGTGTGGCGCGTCCCGCGCAAGGTACCGCTGGCCAAGCTCGCCGGCGCGGTGCTGCTGCTCGCCGTCGGGCTGCTCCTCGACGACGGCGACGTGATGCGGCTCATGGTGGCGGCGATCGCGGCCGTCGCGCTGGCCGGCTGGGCGGTGCGCGACCTGGTCGCGCCGGTGCGGGTCGCGGCCGACGCGACCGGGGTCACGGTGGCCACGGGCCTTGCCGGCCGCCGGCACCTGGCCTGGTCGCAGATCGAGCGGGTACGCGTCGACGCGCGCTCCCACTGGGGCCTCCAGACGGCGATGCTGGAGATCGACGCCGGCGACGCGTTGCACCTGTTCACCGAGCGCGAGCTAGGCGCCCCGCCGGCGGAGGTCGCCGCGGCGCTGGCGACGCTCCGCACCGCCCCCTGACCCGGCCGATCTTGCAGTTGTCATGCTCAGTTGTCCGAGTTTGGACCCTGATAAGTGCAAGATCGACGGGGTTTAGGTCAGGGTGAGAGTTTTCAGCAGCGTCGCGACGAGGAGGATGGCGAGCATCGCGCCCCCGCCGGCGGCCTGCACCAGCGTGCGGCGCTCCCGCGGCGCGTACGCCAGCACGGCGCCGAACAGCGCGCCGAAGACGAGCCCGCCGAAGTGCCCGGCGACCGAGATGCTCTGCGAGAACACGACGGTGATGACGATGTTGACCACCAGCAGGCCGAGGATCGCCGAGGTGTCGCGCTTGAGCCGGCGCAGGATGACGAAGAACGCGGCGAACAAGCCGAAGATCGACGTGGAGGCGCCCGCCGACAAGCTGTAGGGCGAGAAGAGGTAACAGGCGACGTTGCCGCCGAGGCCGGCGAGCAGGTAGAGACCGAGGAACCGGACCGGGCCGAGCACCGCCTCCAGCTCGCGGCCGAGGATCCACAGCGCCCACATGTTCAGCAGCAGATGCAGGATGCCGTAGTGGATGAACATCGCGGCGATGAGCCGGTAATAGGCGCCGTCCGCGATGCCGGTGTAGACGGGGCCGAGGTCGGGCAGCGGGGCGAAGATGATCCGGTCGCCGACCAGCGTGAAGGTCGGGCCGACGACCGCGCCGACGAACTGCAGCCGGGTGGCGCTGGTGAACAGGCCGCCACTGAGCAGCGCGCCGGCGCCGGACAGGGCGACCCCGAGCAGCGCGACCAGCACGTTGAGCCCGATGAGCGTTTTGGTGACGTAGCCCTCGCGGCCGGCGACACCGCCTCCGAAGGCGGTGCGCGCCGGCCGCTGGGTGCGCCGTCCCTCGGCCACGCACTCCGGGCACTGGTGCCCGACGGACGCGGCCCGCATGCAGTCCGGACAGATCGGCCGATCACATCGGACGCATTTGACGTATGTCTCCCGCGACGGGTGGCGGTAGCAGACCGGCACGGTCACGGGAGTGTCGCTCATGCAGCAAAGGTACCTGTCACGCGCCCTGGCGGTGGATCTCCACACGCTCGATCACGACGTCCTGCCGCGGCCGGTCGCCGGGCGAGGTGGGCGTGTTGGCGATGGCGTCGACCACCTTGGCGGAAGCCTCGTCGGCGACCTGCCCGAAGATGGTGTGCCGCCGGTTCAGGTGCGGCGTCGGCGAGACCGTGATGAAGAACTGCGAGCCGTTGGTGCCCGGTCCGGCGTTCGCCATGGCCAGCAGGTACGGCCGGTCGAAGCTCAGCTCGGGGTGGAATTCATCCTCGAAGGTGAACCCCGGGCCGCCGCGGCCGGTGCCGGTCGGGTCGCCCATCTGGACCATGAAGCCGCTGATCACCCGGTGCGAGATGGTGCCGTCGTAGTACGGCCCGCTGCCCGGCGCGCCGGTGGTCGGGTTGGTGTACGGCTTGGTGCCTTCGGCGAGTTCCACGAAGTTTCGCACCGTCTTCGGCGCGTGGTTCGGGAAGAGCTCCAACCGGATGTCGCCGTGATTGGTGTGCAGGGTGGCGTAGAGAGCGTCAGCCACGGGTACTCCTCAGTCGTCGGTCAGTTCTCGACATTAGTTTCCATGCGGATCTTCCCATGTGCCCGTTCCCGCGCGACGAAGGCGTCCGAGGGTGCAGGATGACGGAGGAGCCACACCGAAGGAGGTGGAACTGGTGTTCGGTAAGGGACGGCGCACAACCCACGCGCAGCTGGTCCGGACGGAGTTGGGTGAGAGCTTCGATCACCTCAGGCAGGCCGCCGCACACGCGGCCACCGGTGTCGGCGAGAAAGTCGGCCCACGCGCGGCTGACGGCGTCCACCGGATGAAGGATTTCAGCTATTCAATCGGGACACAGACCCCGCTGGTGAAGAATTCGCTCAGAAAGAAGGAGCCGCGAATGTCCCGGAAGCGCTGGCCGATGCTGGCCGGGCTGCTGGCTGCGGGCGCCGCCCTCGGCGCCGCGGGGGCGCTGGTCATGCGCCGCCGCAAGCAGCAGCAATGGCAGGAGTACGACCCGACGCAGGCGATCGAGCCCACGCAGGCCGACTTCGACAAGGCCACCTTGGCACCCGCCGACCCGGTCACGACCGACGACTTCACGCCGGAACCAGCGGATCACCGTCCGTGACAGGTTAGGAAGGGTCCCTTCCTATGCATAAAGCGATAGGAAGGGGCCCTTCCTTGCGGGTCAGAGCCAGCCGCGGCGGCGGAAGAAGCGGTACAGGCCGAGCGAGAAGCCGAGCATGACGGCGAGCACGACCGGATAGCCGTACGTCCACTTCAGCTCGGGCATGTGCTCGAAGTTCATGCCGTAGATGCCCGCGATGGCGGTCCACACCGCCGCGATGGCCGCCCACGCCGCGATCTTGCGCATGTCGTTGTTCTGGTCGACGGTGACTTGGGCGAGGCGCGCCTGGAGCACCGAGTTGAGCAGGTCGTCGTACGAGTTGATCTGCTCGACCGTGCGGGTGAGGTGGTCCTGCACGTCCCGGAAGTACCGCCGGATTTCCTTCGGCACCTCCCGGTTGACCTGCGCGGTCAACGTCAACAGCGGCCGCTGCAGCGGCATGACGGCCCGCTTGAACTCCACCAGCTCCCGCTTCATCTGGTAGATCCGCTGGATGCGGCTGTGCGGAGTGCGGGAGAAGACCTCCGCCTCCAGCGCGTCCAGGTCGACCTCGACCTGGTCGGCCACTTCCACGTACAGGTCGACGATGCGGTCGGTGATCGCGTACGCCACCGCCCATGGTCCCTGCGCGAGCAGCTCCTGCTTGCGCTCCAGGTCGGCGCGGACCGGCGCCAGCTTGCTCGCGGCGCCGTGCCGCACACTGATCACGAAACCGGGACCGATGAAGAGCATCACCTGCCCGGTCTCCACGACCTCGGAGGTTTCGGTGACCTCGCCCTCGCCCACGTAGCGGGCGGTGCGCAGGACCAGCGAGCTGACGTCGCCGAACCGCTCCAGCTTCGGCCGCTGCTCGGCCTTCACCGCGTCTTCGACGGCGAGCTCGTGCAGCCCGTACGTCTCGGCGATGCCCGCCATCTCGGCCTGTTCCGGCTCGTGCAGGCCCAGCCACACGAACGCGTTCCGGTCGCGGTGCTCGCGCGCCTCGGCGAGCGCGTCGGCGTAGTGCCAGGTGCCAGGCTGGCGCGCGCCATCGACGTACAGCGCGCAGTCGACGACCGCACTGCGTCCCGACGGAGCGGGGTGCTCGACCCGCCGGCCGTTGTCGGTGGGACCGAGCATCCGGGTCATGGCCCGGCGGACCGGGTCCGTCCAGCCCCGGACCAGTGGCCGCGACGCGGCTCCATCCCTCTGCTCCGCCATGGCCCTTACCTTACGAGCCCGGCCCCGGCGACCTCGTTGGGTCAGAGCGCTGTCCCACCGCCGCGCGGCTGTCCAGAGGGCAGCCCGGCGAGCGGGCGGGCGGAGGCCGAGGCACGCAAGGGGGCGCCGGATGGGCCGGTCGCGTCGGGGGGATGAGCTACGAACGGCCCACCCGGCACCAATGGGGGCGGGGGTGTGCTGATGGCATCGACCACATACCGATCGATGCACCTGCATTGTGGCCGTTCACCGGGCCGGGCAGAGCCCGGTCCCGGCGAACAGCGACGAACTGTCGGAGATCCGACAGAAAAACTAACCGCGGACGGCGTCGACCGCCGCCGCGAGCCGGCGGACGCCCTCGTCGATCTGGTCCACGGTCACCGCCGAGTACGCCAGCCGCAGCGCGTGCTCGCCGCCCTCCAGCAGGAAGTCGCTGCCCTTGACCACGGCCACGCCGCGCTCGGCCGCCGCCGCGAAGACCCGGTCGGCCGGGACCCCGTCGGGCAGCTCGATCCACAGGAAGTAGCCACCGTCCGGCTCGGTGAACCGTACGCCCGGGATGTGCTCGCGCAGCGCCGCCGCCAGCACCCGGGCCCGCTCGCCGAGCGCGGTGCACACGGTCTGGATGGACCGGTCCACGTCGCCGGAGACGCAGAACTGGTGCACGATGCCCTGCGCCACCATGCCGGGCGAGATGTAGAGGTTGGTGGCCCGCTTGGCGATGTCGGCGATCAGCGGCGCCGGCCCGACGAGGTAGCCGACCCGCACGCCGGGGCAGATCGTCTTGGTGAAGCTGGACGCGTGCACCACCACGCCCTGCTCGTCCAGCGACAGCATCGAGGGCAGCGCCTCGCCGCGGAAGCGGATGTCCGCGTACGGGTCGTCTTCGAAGATCGTGAAGCCGTACTCACCGGCGAGCTCCAGTAGCGCCCGGCGCTTCGCGAGCGACAGCGTGACGCCGGCCGGGTTCTGGTAGTTCGGGATGATGTGCGCCAGCCGCGGGCGGACCCCGGACTCCAGGAGCTTGCGCAGCTCGTCGGTGTCGACGCCGTCGGGCTGGATGGTCACCGCGTGGATCTGGCCGCCCTGGTTGCGCAGGTTGAGCAGCGTCCGGTCGTAGGTGGGACGCTCCACCACGACCGCGTCGCCGTCCTTGACCAGGTAGTCGAACAGGAACGCGTCGGCCTGCAGTGAGCCGTTGGTCACCAACACCTGGTCGACGGAGACGCCGTGCTTGTCAGCGATCCACTTTCGGAGCGGTGGGTAACCGACAGACGTCCCGTATGCGGTGAGGCCGGCGGGGTCGGCCTCGAAGGCGCGTACGGCGGCGGCCTTGAGGCCCTCGACGTCGACGATGTCCAGCGAGGGAGCACCGCGGGCGAAGGAGATCAACTGCTCGGTGGTCATGGTTGTCCAGCGTACGGATGACAGTTGATCACGACGACAGGTATTCGCCCGGAATGCAAGTCTTGTCGTTCCGTCCCGCCAAGGCCACGATGTTCGTACGGTGTCTAGAGGGCACGTGCGGTGCCTTCAGGGGTGATGCGCGATGCGAGTACGCGATGCCATGTCCAGCCAGGTCCTCGTCGTCGGTCCCGACCACACGCTCCGGCAAGCCGCGCAGATGATGGCCACCCGCGGGATCGGCTCCGCCATCGTGATCGATCCCGACTCCGAAGGGGTCGGCATCATGACCGAGCGCGACGTCCTCAAGGCCGTCGGTGCCGGGCTCGACCCTGACGTCGAGCGGACGTCGAGCCACATCACCTGGGACGTGGTCTACGCCGGCCCCGAGTGGACGCTCGAGGAAGCCGCCCTCGCGATGGCCCGCGGCGGGTTCCGGCACCTCGTGGTCATGGAGGAAAGCGACGTGCTCGGCGTCATCTCGGTGCGCGACATCATGCGCGTCTGGGCGCAGCGCACCGCAGCCGCCCGCGTCTGAACCGAAACCGTCATGATCAAGGCGTCCCTCAGGTAGTTAGAGCGACTTGAGGGACGCTTTGATCATGGGGAGAGGAGGGACGATGGAGCCTCTTCGGTGCGCGGGCGCCTTGATCATCGACGACGACGGCCGCATCTTCGTGCAGCGCCGGTCGCCGCACCGGCGGCTGTTCCCCGACACCTGGGACATCGTGGGCGGTCACCTCGAACCCGGCGAGACGATGCAAGAAGCCTTGTATCGTGAGGTAACGGAAGAAACCGGCTGGTCGGTCTCCGTGGTCATCGGCGAGCTGGGCGAATACCGGTACACCGGGGACGACGGCGTCGCACGGGTCGAGAGCGACTATCTGGTGCGGGTCGACGGCGACCTCGCCCGGCCGCGCCTGGAGGCGGGCAAACACACCGAGTTCCGGTGGCTCGCGGAGAGTGAGCTGGACGTGCTCGACGAGCACCGGGATGTCAACGACGGCCTGATCCGCACGATCGTCGCGGACGGGTTCGCCATGCTGCACAGCATCGGAATGTGAACCGACGCTATCCTCACGGGAACCGTACGGTTAATCCCTCAGTAAGGAGCGCGTCAGATGATCGGCTTGGTCCTCGCCGCCGGTGCCGGACGCCGGCTGCGGCCATACACGGACACGCTGCCGAAAGCGCTGGTGCCGGTCGACGGCGAGACCACGATCCTCGACATCGCGCTGCGTAACCTCGCCGAGGTCGGGCTCACCGACGTCACCGTGGTCGTGGGATACGCCGCCACGGCGGTCGAGGCTCGCCAGGCCGCACTCCAGGACCGGTACGGCGTCACCCTCACCCTCGTGCACAACGACAAGGCCGAGGAGTGGAACAACGCCTACTCGCTGTGGCTGGCGCGCGACCACTTCGCCCAGGGCGCGCTGCTGGTCAACGGCGACACCGTGCACCCGGTGAGCGTGGAGAAGACCCTGCTCGCCCAGCGCGGGCCGAGCATTCTGCTGGCCGTCGACGACGTCAAGACGCTCGCCGACGAGGAAATGAAGACGATCTTCGACGACGCGGGACAGCTCACCCGGATCACGAAGCTGATGGACCCGAAGGACGCGTTCGGTGAGTACATCGGCGCGACTCTGATCGAGCCGTCCGCCGCGGCGGGCCTCGCCGACGCGCTGGAGGCCACCTGGCGGCGCGACCCCAACCTCTACTACGAGGACGGCTACCAGGAGTACGCCGACCGGGGCGGCGAGGTGCGGGCGGCCACGATCGGCGCGGTCGAGTGGGTCGAGGTGGACAACCACGCCGACCTTGCCCGGGCCCGGGAGATCGCATGCCGCTACTAGCCCGCACCGTCAACACGCCGCTCGCCATCGAGGTACGCCGGGGCGCGGTCGCCGGGCTGGGCGCCCTGCTCGCCGACCGGCGCATCTCCGGCGGCGGCGACGTGGCCATCGTGGTCGGCCCCGGCCAGGGCGAACGGATCGCCGAGCTGGTCCGACCGGGGCTCGGCCGCGCCGACCTGTTCACGGTGGCCGGTGGCACCCTCGACTCCGCCCTGGAGCTCGGCAACAAGCTGCGCCAACGGTCGTACGACGCGGTGGTCGGCATCGGCGGCGGCAAGACCATCGACACCGCCAAGTACGCCGCGTCCCGGTACGCGATCCCGATGGTCACCGTGGCGACCAGCCTGGCCAACGACGGCATCGCGTCGCCGGTGGCGTCCCTCGACCACGACGGCGGCCGCGGCTCCTACGGCGTGCACATCCCGATCGCCGTGGTCGTCGACCTCGACTTCGTGGAAAACGGGCCGGACCGGCAGACCCAGGCCGGCATCGGCGACGCGCTGAGCAACGTCAACGCGGTCGCCGACTGGGAGCTGGCCCATCTGGTCCGCGGTGAGCCGATCGACGGGTTGGCCGTGGCGCTCGCCCGATCCAGCGCCGAGGCGCTGCTCAACCACCCCGGCACGATCACCGAGGACGGCTTCCTCACCACGCTCGCCGAAGCCTTGATCATGGGTGGCCTGGCGATGGCGATCTGCGGGTCGAGCCGGCCGGCCAGCGGCAGCTGCCACGAGATCTCACACGCGATCGACCTGCTGCTGCCCGGCAGCGGGTCGCACGGCGAGCAGGTCGGTCTCGGCGCGCTCTTCTGCACGTTCCTGCGCGGCGACGACGCCCGGTTCGCGCAGCTGAGGGCGGCGCTGCGCCGGCACGGTCTCGCGGTGCGCCCGGCCGATCTCGGCATCTCCGACGACGACTTCGTGAAGGTGGTCGCGCACGCGCCGGCGACCCGGCCCGACCGGTACACGATCCTCGAACACCTCGCCATGGATCCCGATCAGATCCGGCAGCGGCTGGCAGACTACGCCGATGCACTCCGTGACGATCGGTAACCGGCCGCGGGCGGCCGACTTCTACCGGGTCAACCGAGGCGGTGGCCTCTTCAGCGAGGCGGTCAGCCAGCGCCTCGGCGCGGCGTTCGCGGTGCTCGGCGAGCGGTCCGGCATCGCGCCGACGGCGCTCACCGTCGCGAACCTGGTGCTCGGCCTCGCCACGTCGGTCACCGTGGTCGCGCTCGCCGGCCCGGTGGCGGACGATCGGGTACCCGGTTGGGTGGTCGGCCTGCTCGCGCTGGTGGGCTGGCAGGTGGCGTACGCGTTGGACTGCGCCGACGGGCAGCTGGCCCGGGTGACCGGCCGGACCAGCGCGGCGGGCGCCCGGGTCGACGTGCTCTGCGACGTCGCGGCGCAGATCGCGCTGGTCACCGCGCTGGCCGCGACGGCGGTGGCGCAGCGGCCGGATACGCCCGCGTGGCTGGTGTCCGCCTTCGCCGGCACCTGGATGGTCAACCTGGTCACGTCGGTCATGCAGGCCGGCCCCAACGCGGCCAGCATGATGCCGTCCCGCTCACTGCCGGTGCGGGTGGTGAAGCTGGTCCGCGACTACGGCGCGGTGATCTTCGTGGCGGCCCTGGTGCTGCTCGTGGCGCCGGCCTGGTCGGTGTGGCTGATCGCCGCGTTCACCCTGGTCAACGGCGGCTTCCTGCTCGCCAGCATCGCCTTCTCCGCCCGCTCCGCCCTCTCCTGAACCCACCCATGATCAAGGCGTCCCTCAAGTCGCTCTAACGACTACAGGGACGCCTTGATCATGGGGAGACTGGCGTACACGTCGATCAGGCGGCGGGTGAGCACGTCGGGGTGGAACAGGCGCTCGTAGCGCGACCGGGCCGCCGGTGCGAGCGCGGGCGCGCCGGCGCGGGCCGTGTGCAGCGCGGCGGCCAGCGCCTCCGGTGCGGCCGGCACCACCCAACCGGCGTCCCCCACCAGGTACGGGATGCCGCCGAGCGCGGTGCCAAGCACCGGCCGCCCGGCCGCCAGCGCTTCCAGGATCACGGTGGGCAGCACGTCGTGCCAGGTGGAGGCGGCCACGACCACGGCGGTCGCCCGCAGTGCCGCCGCGACCCCGGCCCGGTCGAGTGGGCCGAGAAACTCCACGTCGGAACGCGCCGCGACCGCCTCCTCGACGAGCGGGCGCAACTCGCCGTCGCCAGCGATCCGCAGCGTGCCGAGGGCGCCGGAGGGGTGTCGCCGCCACGCGTCCAGCAGCAGGCCCAGCCCTTTCTCCGGGGAAAGCCGGCCGAGGAAGAGGAACCCGTCGCCCGGCGGCGCCGGTGCGCCCGGGTCGGGTATTCCGTTCGGCTTGATCACGATCCGGTCCGCCGGGATGCCGTAGTCGCGCAGGTGGTCGGCGATGGCCTCGGTGAGCGCGATGTACCGGTCGACCGAGCGCCACGTCGGCCGGTGCACGGCCAGCGTGGTCGCCATGAGCGCGCTCTGCGCCCGCGAGCCGCGATAGCACTTGTGGACCACGGCCGGTATGCCCACAAATCGCCCCCGGCAGTCCTGGCAGATGCCGCCGTCCCGGAAGTACAGGCCGGAGGAGCACACCTGGCGGTAGTTGTGCACGGTCTGCACGACCGGCACGCCGTGCCGGTGCGCGGTGCGCACCACCCACGGCGACAGCAGCGGGTACGGGTTGTGCAGGTGCACGACGTCCGGCCGGTGCTCCTTGATCAATTCAGCGAGGTCGCGCTGCGCGCTCGGGGCGTAGATCGGCGACAGCGGCAGCAACGCCTTGCTGGTGGCCGGCAGCGCAGGGATCTCGTCCGAGCTGCGCAGGAACGGCAGCACCGTGACGCCAGCAGCGGTGAGCTGCCCGATCTCCGCGTCGACGATCGTGTTCTCGCCGGACGGCTGTGCCTCCCGGTAGCGGTTGTGCGCGACCACCACTTTCACGCTCGCGACGCTACCGCCTTCCCTCGGCGGAAGGACGTTCCCACCCATGATCAAGGCGTCCCTCATGTAGCTAGAACAACTACAGGGACGCCTTGATCATGGATGGACGCTACCGTTGTCCACGTGCCCGAGTTGCCCGAGGTGGAGGCGCTCGCCGCCTACCTGCGTGAGCGAGCGGCCGGCCGGCGTGTCGAGCGGGTCGAGATCGCCGCGATCAGCGCCCTGAAGACGTATGACCCGCCGCCCTCGGCGGCGGCCGGCCGGGAGATCACCGGCGCGAGCCGGCACGGCAAGTTCCTCGACGTGATCCTGGAGAGCGACCTGCACCTGGTCGTCCACCTGGCGCGCGCCGGCTGGCTGCATTACCGCGACGCCTTCCCGGCCAAGACCCCGCTGAAGCCGGGCAAGGGGCCGATCGCGGTCCGGGTGCGGCTCGACGACGGCTCCGGCTTCGACCTGACCGAGGCCGGCACCCAGAAGAAACTCGCCGCCTACCTGGTGACCGACCCGGCGCTCGTCCCCGGCGTGTCCCGGCTGGGGCCGGACGCGCTCGCCGCCGACCCGGCCACCTTCGCCGAACGCATCCGGAGCCGCAACGGCCAGATCAAGGGCGTGCTGACCAATCAGGAGGTGCTGGCGGGCGTCGGCAACGCGTACTCCGATGAGATCTTGCACGTGGCGAAGCTGTCACCGTTCGCGATCACCAGCCGGCTCACCGACGACCAGATGGCACGCCTGCACGAGGCTGTGCGGTCGGTGCTGACCGACGCGGTGAGCCGGTCCGTCGGCCAGCGGGCCGCGGAACTCAAGGGCGAGAAACGGTCGGGGCTGCGGGTGCATGCCCGCGCGGGGTTACCGTGCCCGGTGTGCGGCGACACGGTGCGTGAGGTGTCGTTCGCCGACTCCAGCCTCCAGTACTGCCCGACCTGCCAGACGGGCGGCAAGCCGCTTGCTGACCGCCGGCTATCGAAGCTGGTGCGCTGAGTAAGGATAGGTAAACAGTGGTATGCGGGTAGGTGAACCGAACTCGACACGTACCTTCCGCGCGCGCCGTTCGTCGGTATAGTGACCCGGTCGCCGATCCCACTCGATCACCAGTCGGCGTATTGTCTCTCGGGCCGCCGATAAGCGGTGGTGGCCGTGGGAGACTGATGCGGTGGTCAGTCCTGAGCCGGACGGCAAAGGGGCGGCGCGTGGAAAGCGGGAGGACTTAGGCGAGGTGACGACAAGCCTCCAGCGCCCGGTCACCAAGACAAGCCGGAGCAGCACCGTGCGCCACGTCGATAGCTTCGAAATCCAGGCCCCACCACCGTCGCCACACAACGGCGTGCCGCGGTCCGCGTGGACCCGAGCGCGACGCCGGGCGTCGCGCTGGCACCGGCCGTACACGGCGGCCCTACTCCTGCTCGACTACGGCGCGGCCGCGCTCGCGAGCCTGATCGCCATCAGTGCGTACGACCAGTCGGCCGCTGGCTTCCAAGAAGCCGATGAGGTCTGGTTCCAGACCGTCGCGTATGTGCTGCTCCCCCTCGGCTGGCTGCTCATGCTGTGGGGCAACGGGGCGTACGACCGCCGTTACCTCGGACTCGGCACCGATGAGTTCAAACGCGTGACGCGGGCATCGGTGACGGTCGCCGCCAGCGTGTCGTTCCTGGCGTTCGCCACCAAGACCGACCTGTCCCGACTCACGGTCGCCACCGAGCTGGTCGGCGCGACCCTGCTGATCCTGCTGGCGCGCTACTTCGCCCGGTTCGCGCTGCACCAGCTGCGCAAGCGGGCGGGTCAGGCCGCGCACCGGATGGTGCTGATCGGCACGCTCCCGGAGACGCTCGAGGTCTACACGGCGGTCACCCGCAGCCCGTCCGCCGGCCTGATCCCGGTCGCCATCCACATCACCGACGGATACGCCGCGACGCGCGGCATCGAGACCCCGGTGCCCGTGTACGCGGGTCGCGACGTGCTGGCGCTGGTCCGCGAGGTCGGCGCCGACACCATCGCGGTGTGCGGCTCGGCGAGCGCGGAGCCCGGTGAGCTGCGCCGCCTGGCGTGGCAGCTCGAGGGCACCGGCATCGACCTGGTGGTGGCGCCGCAGCTCACCGACATCGCCGGCCCCCGGGTGCACATCCGGCCGATCGAGGGCCTGCCCCTGCTACACGTCGAAGAGCCCACCCTCTCCGGCATCGGCTGGCTGGCCAAGAACCTGATGGACCGCGTGGTCGCGTTCGCCGGCCTGATGGCGCTGTCCCCGGTGTTCCTCGCGATCGCGATCGCGATCAAGCTGTCCGATTCGGGCCCGGTCTTCTTCCGTCAGCCCCGGGTCGGCCACGAGGGCCGCACGTTCCGGGTGTGGAAGTTCCGCACCATGTACGTCGACGCGGAGGAGCGGCTCGCCTCGCTCGTCGACCAGAACGAGTCCGACGGCATGCTGTTCAAGATCAAGGAAGACCCCCGGGTCTTCCCGGTCGGCCGATTCCTGCGGGCCAGTTCGCTCGACGAGCTGCCCCAGCTGCTCAACGTGCTGAAGGGCGAGATGTCGCTGGTCGGGCCGCGCCCGCTGCCCGCCGACGACGGCGACTTCCTCGGCGACGTGCGGCGCCGGCTGCTCGTGCGCCCGGGCATCACCGGCCTCTGGCAGGTCTCCGGCCGCTCCGACCTGTCGTGGGACGAGGCGGTCCGGCTCGACCTCTACTACGTGGACAACTGGTCGCTGGCGTACGACCTGAGCATCCTCTGGCGCACCATCGGCGTCGTCCTCGCCCGCAAGGGCGCCTACTAAGCCTTCATGATCAAGGCGTCCCTCAAGCAGTTCTCACTGCGTGAGGGACGCCTTGATCATCAGAGGTTGGCGAAGGCTTTGAGATGATCGGGGCGTGGGCACAGCGCTGGCGGTACTGGCGCTCGTCACCGCGCTGGTGGCAGCGGTGTGGGCGGTGGCCAGGCTGCGCGCCCGCCGAGGCATCGCCACCGCGATGCAGCGCGCCACATACGACGTACTCCACACCGCTGGCCTGGCCGCGGAGCCGCTGCGGAGCGGCCTGAGCCGCGCCAGCGCGGCGAAGGCGATCCGGCACCTGCGCGCGCTCGTCGGCGCGCCCGGCCTGGCGCTGGTCGACCCGGACGAGGTGCTCGCGCTCGACGGCCGGGGCGCCCACCACTCGGCACAGCTGGTCGCGGCGGCCCGCCGGGCCATCGCCGCCGACCGCTCCACCGTACTCGGCGACGGCGAGCTGCCCTGCGACCGGGTCGACTGCCCGGTCCGGGGCGCGGTGGTGGCGCCGATGACCGGGCCGGACGGCACGGTGCCGGGCGCGCTCGTCGCGATCGCCGACGACCAGCCGGCGCCCGGCCTCGTGCAGGCCACGCTGGAAACGGCCCGGTGGGCTGGTGCCCAGCTCGCGCTCGCCGAGCTGGACTCCTCGCGGGAGCGGCTGGCCCGCGCGGAGGTCCGCGCGCTGCGGGCCCAGATCAGCCCGCACTTCGTCTACAACGCGCTGTCCGCGATCGCGTCGTTTGTCCGGACCGATCCGGAGCGCGCCCGGGAGCTGATTCTGGAGTTCGCCGAGTTCACCCGGTACTCCTTCCGGGCGCACGGCGAGTTCACCACGCTCGCTGAGGAGCTGCGCTCGATCGACCGGTACCTGACGATCGAGCGCGCCCGCTTCGGCGACCGCCTCCAGGTGCGGCTCCAGATCGCGCCGGAGGTGCTGCCGGTGGGCCTGCCTTTTCTCTGCCTGCAGCCGCTCGTCGAGAACGCGGTCCGGCACGGCCTATCCCGCAAGCCGGGCGTCGGTATGGTGAGCATTGAAGCGCGCGACGCCGGGGCGGAGTGCCACATCACCGTCGAAGACGATGGCGTGGGGATGGATCCGGCCGTGCTGGTGGCCGCGGTCGCCGAGCCGGGCTCTGACAGCGGAGACGACTCGGGTCAGCACGTAGGACTGTCCAACGTCGATGAGCGGTTGCGGTCGGTCTTCGGCGACCAGTTCGGCCTGGTGGTCGAGACCGGCTTGGGAGCGGGTACGAGGGTGAGCATGCGAGTGCCGAAGTTCCACCCGGCGGTGACGGCCCGGCTATGAGCAGCGCGTTCCTTCGGGTCCTGGCCGTCGACGACGAGCCGCCGGCGCTCGACGAGTTAGCCTACCTGCTGCGCGCCGATCCGCGCGTCGGCAAGCTGCACACCGCGTCCGACGCCACCGAGGCTCTGCGGGTGCTCCGCGACACCGACGTCGACGTGGTGTTCCTCGACATCCGGATGCCCGGCCTCGACGGCATGGAGCTGGCCCGGGTGCTGCGCCGCTTCGCCCGCCCGCCGGCGATCGTGTTCGTGACCGCCTATGACGACGCCGCCGTCGACGCGTTCGACCTCGGCGTGACCGACTACGTGCGCAAGCCGGTGCAGGCCGAGCGGATCGGCGAGTCGCTGCGCCGGGTGGTCAGTTCGCGGGTGGTGCCGACGCACCCGTCGGCGATCGCCCGGGCCGAGGAGGACCCGACGATCCCGGTGGAATTGGCCGGCACGACACGCATGCTGCCTCGATCGGCGGTGCGGTGGGTGGAGGCGCAGGGTGACTACGCGCGGCTGCACACGTCTGACGGCTCCCACCTGGTGCGGGTGCCCCTGGCGACGCTCGCCGAGCGCTGGGCCGACGCCGGTTTCGTGCGGATCCACCGGTCCTACCTGGTGCAGCTCCGGCTGATCGCCGAGCTGCGCCTGGCCAACTCCGGATACGTCGTGGTGGTCGACGAGACCGAACTGCCGGTGTCCCGCCGGCACACCCGGGAGCTGAAGGACAAGCTCGTCCGCGCCGCCAAGCAGGACTGGAACCGCTAACCCCCTTCCATGATCAAGGCGTCCCTGTAGTCGTTAGAACGACTTGAGGGACGCCTTGATCATGGTGGATGCAACAGTTTCGTGGGCGCTGCCGTCCCCGGTGCAAGGGGGAGGTGGTCATGGCAGGTGTTGAGATCGACTTCGAGGAGTTCGTCCGGGCCCGCTCGACAGCGCTACTGGGATACGGCTATGCGCTGACCGGCAACCCGCACGACGCCGCCGACCTGGCGCAAGAGGCGCTCGCCCGGCTCGGTTCGGCGTGGCCGCGGGTGCGCCGCCGGGACGATCCGGAGGGGTACGTCCGCACCACCATGGCCCGGCTGCACATCAGCTGGTGGCGGCGGCGCCGCCGGGAGCGGCTGGTCGGCGAGGTACCGGATCGGGGGTTCGCCGATCACCGGCTCGACGCGGTGGAGATCGACCCGGCGCTCTGGCAGGCGCTGGCCGGTCTGCCCAGGCGGCAGCGCGCGGTGCTGGTGCTGCGCTACTACGAGCACCACACCGACGAGGAGATCGCCAGGCTGCTCGGCATCTCCCGCGGCACGGTACGCAGTCAGGCCGCCCGGGGCTTGGACAAGTTACGCGCGGTGTGGAAACCGGCGCATACCACGGAGAGGGGGTAGGGCGATGACGACACCGTTGGAGCAGGAACTAACCCGCACGCTGACCGCGGCGGTCGGCGCCGGGCCGCGCCCGGACGAGGAGTTCGTCGGCCGGGTACACCGCCGGCAGCGGCAACGGCGTCGCCGGACCGTCCTGGTGGCCGCCTGCACGGCGGTGCTGGTGATGATCGGCGGCGGCGCGGCGGTCGGCACCCTGATGTCGGGGTCGGGCGACGCCGAGTTCGCCGAGCGGATACCCGACCTCGACCACCTGAAGTCCATGGAGGAGGTTTGGCCGGATGCCATCCGCCGGATCCCCGGAAAGCTGCCCGGCGGTGGCGGGTACATGGTGGGGGCGATCCTGGACGACAACCGCTATCTGGTAGCTCGCACCGACGAGTCTGGCGGGGTGTCCAACTGGCTGGGGCCGTTCGTTTTCGACGTGGCGCAGGGCACCGTCCGGCAGCTGGCGGACACCAAACTGTACGGTGCCATGACACCGGGGATCGCCAGCGGTTTCCTCCCCGCGGTAGCCGGAGATCAGGCGGTCTGGCTGGTGAACGGAGTCCGGGATGGCCAGCGGATCGTCTGGGAGTGGTGGGCGGCGCCCCTGGACGGCAGCGCGCCTGCCCGGCGGTTGACCAGCATCGAAACCAGCTCGATCACCATGGCGCAGCACGTGGTGACCGACGACGCCATCTATTGGGAAGACTTCCAAGGCCGGGAGCCGGTGCTCCACCGGTTGCCGCTCTCCGGGGGAGAGCCTGAAGTGGTGCCAGGTTCGCAGGGCTACGGTCTCGGTCCGAGGTGGCCGTGGCTGACGCCGAAGACCAACGGGTTCGAGGAGCAGCGCGGCGGCACGCTGTGGAACCTTGTGACCGGTGAGCGCCTGAGCTGGACCGCGAACCCGAAGACCAAGCACGTCAGTTGTGATCGCGTCGCCTGCTACGGACAGTCGGCCGGCGGGGTCGGGGTAATACAGCGGCTGGACGGCACCGGTTACCGGGAGGTACCCGGCACGACCGCCCTACAAGCCGACGGCCTTCGCATCGGCGGCAACGGCCGGTTCGTCACGGGCGGGATGGGATCGCCCTCCAGTGAGCGACCGCCCGGGTTGCGCCCAGTGCCGGACGGGCCTACGACAGAGGGGTTCCTCTGGGATCGGGAGACGGACATGGTCGCGAATATCAGCGGGCTACCGGGAGGAGTCTCCAGGCTGGCGGAAAACGGCGACATGATCGTGTTCGACCGGCAGGCGCTCCTCGACTGACATCCCACGCTCCATGATCAGGGCGTCCTTCAAGTTGTTCTAACTACTTGAAGGACGCCCTGATCATGGGGTGGTTGACATACTGCCCGGCATGGAGCAGTCGACCACCCCGGCCGGTTCGCCACGGCGTACCCGGATCGTGCTGGCCGAGGTGGCCCGCCGCGACCTCGACCGGACCCGCGCGGACCTGGCGGAGCAGACCCGCGTCGGCGAGGCCCTGCTGCGCGGCCTCATGCGCGCGCAGCTCGCGCTGGCCCTGCGGCTCGCGGTCGTGGTGGGGATCGGCCTCGGCGCGCTGCCGCTGCTGTTCGCGGTCGCTCCGACCACCGGCACCGTCAAGATCCTCGGGGTCAACCTGCCGTGGCTGTTGCTCGGCGTCGCGTCGTTCCCGTTCCTGATGGCGGTGGGCCTGGCCTACGTGTACCTGGCCGAGCGCAACGAGCAGGATTTCATCGCCGTGGTCCGCCGTCCGGAGCGGTAATGGACAACCCCTACACGATTCCCGCCCTCGTGGTGGTCACGCTCGCGACGGTCGCGATCGGCTTCTACGGCCTGCGCCTCGCCCGCAACACCTCCGACTTCCTGGTCGCGTCGCGGATGGTCAGTCCGACGTGGAACGCCGCCGCGATCGGCGGGGAGTACCTCTCCGCCGCGTCGTTCCTGGGCATCGCCGGCCTCATCTTGAAGTACGGCGTGGACGTGCTCTGGTACCCGGTGGGCTTCGCCGCCGGCTATCTGGCGCTGCTGCTGTTCGTCGCCGCGCCACTGCGTCGCTCCGGCGCGTTCACCCTGCCCGATTTCTGCGAGCTGCGGCTGCACTCCCGCCGGCTGCGCAAGCTCGCCACCCTGTTCGTGGTGTTCATCGGCTGGCTCTACCTGGTGCCCCAGCTCCAGGGCGCCGGCCTGACGCTGACCACGGTCACCGGCGCGCCGTACTGGCTGGGAGCCTTCCTCGTGGGCGCGGTCGTGACCAGCAACGTGGCGCTCGGCGGCATGCGGGCCATCACGTTCGTGCAGGCGTTCCAGTACTGGCTCAAGCTCACCGCGCTCGCGGTACCCGCGATCTTCCTGGTGTTGCACTGGCAGGCCGACGGCAGCCCGCCGGTCACGCCGGCCGCTGGCCTGACCTTCCCCCAGGACACCGCCGTCGTGGTCGAGCACCGCGCGACCCTCACCCTGCCCGACGGGTCCACCAGGGAGGTACGCCCGGGCGACGAGTTGTCCTTCCGGGCCGGCGAGCCGGTACCCGACGTGTCCGACGTGTCCGCGTCGAACGCGCGGGACTGGCTGCTGCCCGGCGACGGGAGCGGCGACCGCGGCCTGTTCGCGACGTACAGCCTGATCCTCGCCACCTTCCTCGGCACGATGGGCCTGCCGCACGTGCTCGTACGCTTCTACACCAACCCGGACGGCAGCGCCGCCCGGCGCACCACGCTGGTCGTGCTCGGGTTGGTCGGCCTGTTCTACTTCTTACCCACCCTGTACGGCGTGCTGGGCCGGATCTACACACCGCAGCTACTGCTCACCGGGCAGACCGACGCGGTCGTGCTGCTGCTGCCCGGCGCGGCGGTCGGTGGCGGGGTACTCGGGCAGCTGCTCGCCGCGCTCGTCGCCGCCGGCGCGTTCGCCGCGTTCCTGTCGTCGAGTTCCGGCCTGCTCACCAGCGTCGCCGGCGTCATCTCGACGGACGTACTGGCGCACGCCAGCGACCGGGGTCCCGGTCAGCGCGGCTCGGTGCGCGACTTCCGGGTGGCGGCCCTGGTGGCCGGCGTGGTGCCGGTGGCGCTCGCCCTCAACGTGGAGAGCTTGGACGTGTCGCTGGTCGTGGGGCTCGCGTTCGCGGTCGCCGCGTCGAGCTTCTGCCCGCTGCTCGTGCTGGGCATCTGGTGGCGCGGCCTGACGGATGCCGGTGCGGCGGCCGGCATCCTCGCCGGCGGCGGGGGCGCGGTGGCCGCCGTGCTGGTGACCGTCACCGGGCCGGCGCTGTCCGGTTGGCCGGCGACGCTGGTGGCCCAGCCCGCGGCGTGGACGGTGCCGCTGGCGTTCGCGGTGATGGTCGCGGTATCGATCGCCACCCGCCGCCGCACGCCATCCGACGTCGGCACCACGATGCTCCGCCTCCACGCCCCCGAAAGCCTCCGCCTGTGATTACCGGGGCAGCGCGCGGCACCGTCGTCAGAGTATTGTCGACTCGACAATCGATGGCATGCGAAATAGGCAGGGCGAGATGGCATACACCACCGCACTGACCGCAGCACTGGGTGGCGTGACAGAAGCTCAGCTCGCGCATTGGCGACGCCCGCCAAATCCACTGCTGGCCCCCGAGTTCAGCGCGCCTGGCAAGGTGCGCTACAGCTTCCGTGATCTGCTTGCCGTTCGCATAGTCGCCAACCTGCGCACTGAGGTGTCGCTCCAGAAGATTCGCAGGGCGGTGGCCAACCTCAGGAACCTCGACGACTTCGGGCATTTGTCGAACTACCAACTCGTCGCGGACAGCGACACCATCGTATGGGTTGGTGATCCGCCAATCGATATCCTCAAACGCCCCGGCCAGCAGATGCTCGTCACGATGCGCGATGTCCTGGGTGAGTTCGTCGGTTGGACCGGGGCCACGGTCGTTCCGCTGGCCCGACCGAAGCCTGGCGTCATGGTCAGCCCGGGCGTGCTCCAGGGGTTTCCGGTGATAGAACACAGCCGCGTGCCGTACGACACCGTGGCCTCTCTTGCCGCAGAGGGCTTCGACGCACAGACTATTCGGAAGTTCTATCCGTCGGTCAGCGACATTGGCGTATCGGGAGCGGTCGCATTCGACGAGTACGTCCGGGGTTACGGGCGGGCAGCCTAACGCCGATGGACATCTTACTCGACGAGCAGGTACCAGAGCATGTCCTTGAGCCACTGCGATTACTGCTCCCCAGACATCGCATAGACCACGTCCAGCAGATTGGCTGGAAGGGAAAACAAGATCTCAACCTGATACCCGACATGACGCGCCGTGGCTATGCCGCCCTCGTCACGGCCGACGTCGATCAGTTGGAGAATCACGAGGAATGCCGCGCGATCAAGAAGGCCGGCATCCATCACATCCGGTTCGACCGGTCGGGAAATGGTATGGCGATGACGGCGAGCGCGATCGCGACCGTCATCGCCGGCCTACCACTCGTCGTTCCTCGCCTCGAGGGTGCGGCGGGTCAGCGGCTCGTCGAACTCAAGCTGGTTCGTTGCAATGACACGCAGTTCACGATCAGTGATCCGGACCGGGATCCACCGACCCAGTATTGGCCCGGTCGCGGAAACACAAACGTCGGAGGGCGCCGCGCCAACGTCCACCGACCTAGCCTAGTCGCGGTAGCGGGCGGCGGGTGGGGTGGGCACGTCGCCGAGCGAGGTCAGCCAGCGCTGGTAGATCGCGGCGAGCCGGCCGTCGGTGCGCATCTGGTCCAGTACCCCGTTGACGAACCGGACGAGGTCCACCTCCGTGGGCGCCATCATGATCCCGTACGGCTCGACCCGGATCGGTGGTCCGACCACCTTGGTGGTCGGGTCCTGCGCGACGAAACCGGCGAGTTGCGCGTCGTCGTTCGAGATCGCGTCGACCTGGCCCTGCTGGAGGAGCACCAGGCAGTCCAGCACCTCGACGGCCGCCACCGGCACCGGCCGGGATGGCTGGGCGGCGATGTTCGCCAGGTCGGAACTCCCCGCCGCGGCGCACACCTTTTTTCCGCCCAGGTCGGCGATGCTCCGCACCGCCGAGTCCGCACGGACGAGGATGCGCTGGTTGGCCGCGTAGTACGAGGTGGAGAACGCGACCTGCCGCCACCGCTCGCAGTTCATCGACGTGGTCCGGATGATCATGTCGACCGTGCCGGCTTGGATGGCCGGGATCCGCTCGGCCGCCGCCATCGACCGGAGCTGCACCTTGTCGGGATCACCGAACAACGCTGTGGCGATCTCCCGCGCGATGTCGATGTCCACGCCGGAGAGCCGCCCGCTGCCCGGGTCGAGGTAGCCGAACAGATAGGTGGTCTGGCTGACCCCGACGACGAGGCGCCCTTCCCGCACGATGCGCGCCATGGTGGAGCCCGCGGGCATGGCGCCCGGTTGGGGCAGCGGTCCGCGCGGCCGATAGCTGGCCTGCGCGTCGCACCTTTCGGCCTCCGGGGGACCGGAGGGCATGGGTGCCGGATCCTGGACGTCGACCGGCCGTGGCGGCGGCAGCGCGGGCACCTCGACCGGCAGTGACGCGGTTGACCCGGACGCGCAGCCGGCCAACGCCACAACCAACCCGACCGCCGCCATCCGAAGCCGCATGGCCGGCACGCTAACCACCCGAGGTGAACGCACACCCCAACTGCGCCTGAACGAAGGGGTTCCTTGCGTCGATCATGGAGATCTGCGTGGATCAAGGCCTTGGGCACCTGGAACAGAGATCAAAGCATGTGCCCGAGCCCTTGATCGGCGGGAGAGGGGGTCGGCGGGAAGGGGGTCCTACATGGGGCGAACCCGTGCGGGCAGCCACTACCGCACGGGTTCGCCAGGGGAAAAATGCTTTGTCGGTCAGTGCGCTCCCGCTCCGGTGAGCGCCCGGACCTCCAGTTCGGCGTACTTGTCCGCGTCCGTCTCCTTCGAGAGGATCGTGCCCAGGAACCCGCACAGGAACCCGAACGGGATGGAAATGATGCCCGGGTTGGAGAGCGGGAACCACTGCCAGTCGGCGTCGGGGAACATCGACGTGGCACCCCCAGAAACCACCGGGGAGAAGAAGACCAGGAACACGGCGGCACCCAGGCCGCCGTAGATGGCCGCCACCGCGCCGGTCGTGTTGAACCGCTTCCAGAACAGGCTGAACAGGATCGCCGGCAGGTTGCCGGAGGCCGCGACCGCGAACGCGAGCGCGACGAGGAACGCCACGTTGAGGTTCTGGGCGAAGATGGCCAGGACGATCGACACCGCGCCGATCACGAACGCGGAGACCCGGGCCACGCTGACCTCTTGCCGCTCCGACGCCTCGCCACGCTTGATCACGTTGGCGTAGAAGTCGTGCGCGAGGCTCGACGACGACGCCAGCGTCAGACCCGCCACCACCGCCAGGATGGTCGCGAAGGCGACCGCCGCGATGATCGCGAGCAGTGTCGCGCCGCCGAGGTCACCGCCGAGGAAGTCCACGCCGAGCGCTTCGGCGAGCTGCGGTGCCGCGGTGTTGCCGGCCCGGTCCTGTGCGGTGATCGCCTCGCTGCCCACCAATGCCGCCGCGCCGAAGCCGAGCGCCAGCGTGAACAGGTAGAAGGTGCCGATGATGCCGATCGCCCACAGCACGCTCTTACGGGCGGCCCGGGCGGTCGGGACCGTGTAGAACCGGATCAGGATGTGCGGCAGACCGGCCGTGCCCAGCACGAGCGCGATGCCCAGCGAAAACAGGTCGACCTTGTTGTAGAAGGTCTGCTTGGCGTTGCCGGCCACCTCTACGCCGTACCGCAGACCGGGTTCGAGGAACGCCTCCCCCTTGCCGGACCTGTCGGCGGCCGCGCCGAGCAGCGTCGAGAGGTTGAAGTTGAACTTCGCCATGACCAGCACCGTCATCAACGCGGCACCGCTCATCAGCAGGAAGGCCTTGACGATCTGGACGTAGGTGGTGCCCTTCATGCCGCCCACCGTCACGTAGACGATCATCAGCGCGCCCACCAGGATGATCGTGGCGATCTTCGCGGTGTCCGTGCTCATGCCGAGGAACGTCTCACCCGGACGGATGCCGAGCAGCAGCGCGACCAGCGCGCCGGCGCCCACCATCTGCGCGAGCAGGTAGAAGATCGACACGGTGATGGTGGAGACCGCCGCCGCGGTGCGCACCGGACGCTGCCGCATCCGGAACGCCAGCACGTCCGCCATCGTGTAGCGGCCGGAGTTTCGCAGCAGCTCGGCGACCAGCAGCAGGGCCACCAGCCAGGCGACCAGGAAGCCGATCGAGTAGAGGAAGCCGTCATAGCCGTACAGGGCGATCAGACCGGCGATGCCCAGGAACGACGCCGCCGACATGTAGTCGCCGCCGATGGCCATGCCGTTCTGGAAGCCGGAGAACGACCGGCCGCCGGCGTAGAAGTCGGTGGCCGTCTTGGTCTGCCGGCTCGCCCAGACCGTGATTCCCAGCGTGATCGCGACGAAGACCAGGAACAGGATGATGGTGATCGTGCGGGCGGTGTTGTCACCCGCCTCGGCCGCGAGCAGCGCACTCATGCGTTGTCTCCGTTCTCCATGTCATGCCGGATCTTGTCGGCCACCGCGTCGAGGTTCTTGTTGGCGTAGCGCGAGTAGAGCCAGGCGATGACGAACGTGGTCACGAACTGGAGTAGCCCGAAGACCAACGCCACGTTGATGTTGCCAACGACCTTCGTGTCCATGAAGCCGCGGGCGTACGCGGACAAGATCACGTAGAGCGCATACCAGAGAAAGAACGCCGCGGTCATCGGAAAGACGAAGCTGCGCAGGGCCTTGCGCAGCCCCGCAAACTCGGCTGACCGCTGAACGGCGACGTACCGGTCCGAGTCCGTGGAGGCTGGAACGGGAGTATCGGTCGTCATGCGGGTTCACCACCTTCACGAGGCGTGGGGGACGGCCTGCGCCGGATGGCGTAGGCCGTTCAGTCCCGCACCGTAAGAAGTGCTTAGACCGCCTCGAAAGCCGGTGAGGCGGTGATGGTCGCCGATTGCGCCGAACGGTCACCTCCATGCGCCGAGTGACCTAGATCACCCCGGTAACCGGGTCCCCGCCAGGGATCACTCCGGTCCGCGTCTGCAAGATCACGCGATGCTGCTGCGGGCTCACGCCGATGCCGTCGAGAATGTTCCACGTGAATCATCCCGAGCCCGGCGCGCAGATCCACGGCACCGATCCGTTCGCCGTACCCGACGAAACGAGATCTCCCGCGCGGCGGCTGCGTGGCCGGCTGCCGGCGGCGGTGGCGCTGTGGACGGCGCAGGACCAGGGCGGTCCCGCCGGTCTGACCGTGTCGTCCACCCTGGTGGTCGACGGCGAGCCGGCGCGGCTGCTCGGCGTCGTCGACGACGAGTCCGACCTGTGGGCGGCGGCGCGCGCCGCCGGGCGCTTCGCCGTCGCGCCACTCGCCACCGGACACCGCCAGCTCGCGGACCGGTTCGCCGGCGCCATGCCCGCGCCGGGCGGGCTCTTCACCGGGTACGAGTGGACGAGCACCCCCTACGGTCCGGTCCCCGCCGACGTGGCGACCTGGGCGGGCTGCCGCATCGATGCGGCCCGCGAGTTCGGGTGGGGCCTGCTGGTCGAGGCGACCATCGAGACCGTCGAGTTGGGCGCCGACACCACCCCGCTGGTGCACTTCCGCGGCCGCTACCGCGATCTGGCACCACCGCGGTGACGATCTGGCACCACCGCGGTGATCACGAAGGCCCGACGGGTCGCCGCCCCCAGTAGATCGGTAGGCTTGCACCCATGGTCGTAGCCCCGCGGTTCGGAGCAGGTCACCGGATCCTCGTCACCGGCGGCGCGGGTTTTGTCCCCTCGCATCTGGTCGACGCACTGCTCGCTCGCGGCTGCACCGTGGTGGCGGTCGACAATTTCGTGACCGGATCCAAGGAAAACGTCGCCCACCTGAGCGAGGATCCGCGATTCACGCTGATCGAGGCGGATATCGCCGAAGGGCTCCCGGAGCACCAGGCGGCGATCACCCAGCGGTTCGACGCGATCATGCACATGGCCTCCCCGGCCAGCCCCACCGACTTCACCACGCTGCCGATCGAGATCCTGCGGGTGGGGTCGGTGGCCACCCTGCACCTGCTCGACCGGGCGGTCGCCGACGGCGCCCGGTTCATCCTCGCGTCCACCTCCGAGGCGTATGGGGATCCGAAGGTGCACCCCCAACCGGAGACCTACTGGGGCAACGTCAACCCGATCGGCATCCGCAGCGTCTACGACGAGTCCAAGCGGTTCGCCGAGGCGGCCACCATGGCCTATCACCGCCACCGCGGGCTCGACGTGGGCATCGTCCGGATCTTCAACACGTACGGACCGCGGATGCGCCCCGACGACGGCCGCGCGGTCCCGACGTTCATCACGCAGGCGCTCCGCGGCGACCCCATCACGCTGCACGGCACCGGCACCCAGACCCGCTCGGTCTGCTACGTCGACGACCTCGTCCGCGGCATCGTCTTGCTGCTCGACTCGACCGAGGTCGGACCGATCAACTGCGGCACCGAGCACGAGTTCTCGATGCGCGAGCTGGCTGAACTGATCGTCCGGCTGGCCGCCAGTTCCTCCGAGATCACCTATCTGCCGCGCACCGCCGACGACCCCGAGATGCGCCGGCCCGACCTGACCTTGGCCCGCACCCGGCTCGGTTTCGAGCCGGCGGTGGACGTCGAGGCGGGCCTGCGGCGCACGATCGATCACTTCGCCCAGCGCGTGGGCCGCTGACGATACGCGCGCCGGCCGCGCGAGGTTCAACGCAGGGTTTAATCCCACCTTTGTGCCAGCCGAGGGGTTGCTGAAGGGCGAACGAGCTTTTCCGACATACCCTGTGTTACATGTCACCGAGCAGGTCTTCCTACGGCAATGCCGCCGGTCGCGCCTCCATTCCAGGCCCAAACTACCCCGATTCCGGACGAATCGCCGGGCGGGCCCGGATTCCCGCTGACTATGACCGCGGACTGCCGCCACGTTCGGTGTCCGGTGGTGGCCGTGGGCCTCGTGGGCCATACGGACCTGATGGACCCGGCGGGCTGGGCCCCCCGCCCGGCGGGCGTCGCGGCCGGGTCCGGCCGCGCTGGGGCCGGATCGGCTTGATCGCCGGCGTCGTCGTGCTCGTGCTGGGCCTGCTCGGGGCCGGCGGCGTGTGGGCCTACGTCAACGGCCTCGACAACAACGTCGACCGCACCGACGCGTTCTCGGATCTCACCGGCGGCCGGCCGGCGAAGACGGTGGACGGCGCGCTCAACATCCTCATGGTCGGCAGCGACTCCCGCGACCCGGACGCTCAGGTCGACCAGGCCAGCGACTGGCGCGCCGACACGATCATCATGATGCACATCCCGGCGAGCCACGACCAGGCGTATCTGGTCTCGATCCCCCGCGACCTCTATGTCCGGGTCCCGGAGAACGCGGGCGCCCCCTGCGACAGCGGCCAGCGCGCCAAGGTCAACGCGGCGTTCGCGTTCGGCGGGCTGCCGCTCGCGGTGCGGACGGTCGAGTGTTTCAGCGACGTCCGGATCGACAACGTCGTGGCGGTCGACTTCGGGGGCTTCCAGGAGGTCACCGACGCGCTCGGCGGCGTCGACCTGTACATCGAGCGCCAGATCAAGTCCATCCACAAGCCCTACCGGACGTTCAAGAAGGGCAAGATGCACCTGACCGGCGCCCAGGCCCTGGACTACATCCGCCAGCGCAAGCAGTTCCCGGACGGCGACTTCGCGCGCATGCGGCACCAGCAGGAGTTCCTCAAGGCGCTGATGGACAAGGCCGTGAGCACCGGCACGCTCGCCAACCCGGGCAAGCTCAACGCCTTCCTCCAGTCGGTGACCAATGCCGTGACCGTCGACGAGAACCTCTCGCTGGTCGACATGGCGCTCCAGTTCCGCAACCTCCGCAGCGACAACCTGCGGTTCATCACCAGCCCGAACGCCGGCAGTCAGACGATCAACGGCGAGTCGGTGGTGGTCTCCGACCGGGAGAAGGCGATCGCCCTGTACAAGGCGATGGCGGACGACACGATGGACGAGTGGCTCGGCGCCAACGCGACCCCCTCACCGACACCCGGGAGATAGTCTCGGTTCACCTTCACGTCACCGACTAGAGGTACCTTTCCGCGCTGGACATCTGTCATCGGCTGATCGGGAACCGGGATGCAGGACGCGCGCGGCCAGCGGCCCCCGCGAAAGGACGGAGCCGCCGCCCCGCGTAGGCGCCGAGACCCGCTCTGGGCCCGGTTGACGGTCATCTTCGGCGCGGTGCTGATGATGACCAGCGGCGCCGCCATCGTGGGCGCCCGGGTGGTGATCGGTAACGCCACGTCCAACATCGAGACGACCAACCTGCTGGGCGGCGAGGCGGCGGCCGGTGACCAACCGGGCGGTAACGACATCGACGGCCCGGTCAACATGCTCCTGGTCGGCATCGACGCCCGCCCGGCGGGGAGTTCCGAGACCAGCGTGCTGGCGGACACGATCGTGGTGCTGCACATCCCGGCCAGCCATGACCAGGCCTACCTGGTGTCGATCCCGCGAGACTGGCGGGTGGACATCCCGGCGTACGACAAGACCGGGGCCGGCGCCACGAGCGGCAAGATCAACGGCGCGTTCAGTCAGGGCTACCAGGGCTCCGGCACCGAGTTGGACAAGCGGGCCCGCGGCGTCGACGCGCTGGCCCGCACGCTCAACAAGGCGACCGGCATCAAGTTCAACGGCGCCGCGATCATCGACTTCTCCGGCTTCGAGGCGGTCGTCCACGAGCTCGGCGGCGTGAACATGTGCGTCGACCAGCGGGCCGAATCGATCCACCTGGGCGTCGACAAGAACGGCAAGATTCTCAAGCTCTGGTACAAGGAGGGCGCGGGCATCCAGGACCTGCCCCCGGGCGGCAAGGCGCTGGTGCACGAGAAGGGCTGCCGCCGGATGACCGCCCAGCTGGCGCTGGACTACGCCCGCATCCGCAAGAGCCTGCCGAACGGCGACTACGACCGCCAGCGCCACCAGCAGCAGCTGATCAAGGCGATCGCCAAGGAGGCGACCAGCAAGGGCGTGATCACCAATCCGCTCAAGCTGAACAACGTGATCAAGGCGGCCGGCAAGGCGTTCGTCCTGGACACCCAGGGCATCCCGGTGGAGGACTTCATCTTCACGTTGAAGGGCGTCGCGGCGGGCGACCTCGTGCTGATCAAGACCAACGCCGGCCGGGTGCAGCCGCTGAAGATCAACGGCGTGGAGTACGAGCAGCTCAGCAGCGAGTCGCTGGGGATGCTCGCGGCGGTCCGCGACGGCAGATTGAGCGACTTTCTCATCAGTCATCCGCAGTACATCGCCAAGACGTGATCCGTTTACCGCCGGTTTGGGGCGAAGCGTCCGTACGGCGACACGGAGTTGAAACGTAGGGAAACTCGCGGGATCACTGTGGTGTCCGTAAAGTGGGCTAGCCCCACTTCACTGCCCCTCGTCCCCCCGCGGAGACCAAGGATGCCGGTTCAGACGCCCCGACGCCCCGCGTCGCCGCACCGAACCGCCGCCGTCTCCCCCACGCCACCCACCGCTGTCGACACGGCGCCCGCCACGACCCGGCGGCGCCGAGACCCGCTCTGGGCCCGGCTGGTCGTCGTCTTCGGCGCTGTGCTGATGGTGGCCAGCGGCGTCGGCATCGTGGGCAGCAAGGCGCTCATCGCCCAGGCCACCGGCAACATCGAGACGACCAACCTGCTGGGCGGCGCCAGCAAGACCGACGCCGAGGGCGGCGAAAGCCTGGACGGCCCCATCGACATGCTGCTGCTCGGCGTCGACGCGCGGGCCCGGTGGGACGTGAACGACACCCGCGCCGACACGATCATCATCCTGCACATCCCGGCCACCCACGACCAGGCATACCTGATCTCGATTCCGCGCGACACCGAGGTCCAGGTGCCGGCGTTCGCGAAGAACGGATACCCGGGCGGCAAGGCCAAGGCCACCGAGGCGTTCTTCCACGGCGCGCAGAACGGTGGCGGCTGGGAAGGCGGCGCCCAGCTGATGGCGCAGACCATCAAGAACCTCACCGGCATCAGTTTCGACGGCGCCGCGATCATCGACTTCAACGGCTTCAAGGGCGTGATCGACGCCCTCGGCAGCATCCGCATGTGCGTCGACCAGGAGGTCAAGTCCCACCACATGACGCTGGTCAACGGCAAGCCGACGTGGAACGGGGACGCCAAGAAGATGAGCGGCGAAAAGGAGCCGGTCATCCACAAGAAGGGCTGCCGCGAGATGGCGGGCTGGGAGGCGCTCGACTACGCCCGCCAGCGGTACGGTCTCAAGAACGGCGACTACGACCGGCAGCGCCACCAGCAGCAGCTCATCAAGGCGATGGCCAAGAAGGCCATGGACAGCGGCATGACGAACCCGCTCAAGCTGAAAGAGCTGATCAACGCGGCCGGCAAGGCGTTCGTGCTCGACACGGGCGGCGCCAGCACGGCCGATTTCCTTTTCACGATGCGTGGCGTGGCCGCCAACGATCTTGTGTTGTTGCGCACCAACAACGGCACCTTCAGCGGCAACCAAAACGGCCGCGAAGAGCTCAACCCGCTCAGCCTGGAGATGTTCCGGTCGGTCAAGAACGACGCGCTCGGCCAGTTCATCCTGGACAACCCGGCGGTCATCGCGAAAGAGAAGTGACGGTTTCCGGATTTCTGTGGTTAGGCTTGGGACTCGTGTTCGGACCTCACATTCCCACGGTGACTGCGGCGGAGATCCCCGCTGACGCCTTCCTGCTCGACGTGCGCGAGCCCGACGAGTGGACCGCCGGCCATGCGCCTGGCGCCCAGCACATGCCGATGAACCAGGTGCCCGCCCGGCTCGCCGAGGTGCCCACCGAGGGCGACGTGGTCGTGGTCTGCCGCTCCGGGGGACGCTCCGGTCAGGTGGTCGCCTACCTGCTCGGCAACGGCTGGGACAACGTCAGCAACCTCGACGGTGGCATGCAGGACTGGGCGGCCTCGGGTCTCGACCTGGTCAGCGAAGACGGCCAACCCGCGCGCGTCCTCTAGGGCCTGTATCAGAGTGGGGGCCGGAGCGAGGCGGAGTCCAGGCGTCGGCTGGGGCCGCGCTGTGTCGACGACGGGCGCGGCAGGATACCGGTGTTGTATCCGGCCGTGACCGGCGTGGTTCCAGGCGGCGTCTGGGCCCGCCGCAGCCCGGTCATCCACTTTGATACAGGCCCTAGCCACGCCGGACGGGGATGCGCGAGCGTCGCCGGACAGGGCAAACTCGGTACATGCCGGAGCGCCCCGATTACGCCGCTCTCATCGCCGGTCAGGCCATCGTCATCGAGATGACCAACGCGGGCGACTCCGGTCTGCCCGCGCTCACCCACCTGCTGCACTTAGCCGCGCGGGCGCTCGGCGCCACCGGCATGTCCTTCGCGGAGTACGGGCCGGCCGGCGGCCGCATCGTCGCGGCCACCGGCAGCGCGGAGTGGGCGCTGGGGCGGCCCGTCGACACCGCCGACCCGACGATCGCGCGCCTGCTCGCCGGACCGCGCACCCAGAGCCTGCCGGTGGCCGCCCTCGACCGCACGCTGGCCGAGCAGATGAGCGGCCGGGGCCTGCACCGGTTCCTCTACGCTCGCACCGAGCTGCGCGGCATGGTGATCGGCGGCCTGCACGCGTATTACCCGGATGCCGACAGCGAGGTCGGCACTGAGCACCACACCCTGATGTCCTACCTGGCCACCTGCGTCGCGCACATGTATGGCGACCTGGCGGGCCTGCCGGTGCACGGCGACGGCCCGGTGGTGGCGGCGCTGGCCGACGGGCTCGCGATCATCGACCGCGACCTGACGGTCCGGCTGTGGAACCCGGCCGCCGAGCACGTCACCGGCCTGCCAGCGGAAAAGATCATCAACCAGCGGCTGCCATTTCCGGTGCCGCCGTCCGGCCAGATCCTCGACCACCGCATGTCCGACGGTCGCTGGCTGAAGATCACCTCCGGTGAGCTGCCCGGCGCGTTCGAATCCCAGGTGGTCACGTTCCGCGACGCCACCGACCAGCATCGCCGCGAGCACGACCGCGACCTGTTCGTCGCGGTGACCAGCCACGAGCTCCGCACGCCGGTCACCGTCATCAAGGGATACGCGGACACCCTGTGCAACCACTGGGAGTCGCTGCCCGAGCCCGATCGGCGCGAGGCGGCCCGGGTCATCGGGTTGCGCGCCGGCGAGTTGGCCCGCCTGGTCGACCGGCTGCTGTCCGCGGCCAACGACGGCGTGCCGGTCGGCGGTGCGGCGCCCATGCCGTTCGACCTGGTGGAGGCGTTGCGCGCGGCGGTGACCACGCTGCCGGCCGACCTGCGCCGCCGCCTGACCGTCGACCTGCCACCCGACCTGCCGAAGGCGTTCGGCGACCGCACCAGCCTCGCCACTCTCCTCACCGAGTTGGCCACCAACGCGGAGAAGTACTCCAACCCCGGCACACCGATCGAGATGACCGCCGAATCCGACGAGCGCACCGTGGTTTTCCGAGTTAGCGACCGGGGCATAGGGGTACGGCCGGAGCATGTGGAGCGCGCCTTCGACCGGTTCTGGCAAGGCGAACAAGGCGATCGTCGGAGGTATCCAGGGACCGGTCTGGGCCTCTTTCTCGTTAGACGGATCGTCGAGCGGCAAAACGGCTGGGTGTCCCTTCGCCCGCGCGAGGGGGGCGGGACGGTCGCAGAGGTGCGGCTGCCCCGCGGCTAGAGGACGGCAGGAGGCACGATGGTGGCGATGGCGGTGGCCGAACGAGCCTGGTGCGTGGTCGTCCCACATCACCCCCGCGGCGCCCGCATGGCTCGACATCGCCTGGTCGGTGAGCTGCATGACGAGCTCCCGACCGACCTTCTCGCCGACACCGTCACGGTGCTCGCCGAACTGGTCGGCAACGCGGTGCTGCACGCCGAGCCACTGCCCGGCGGGGTGATCCGGGTGGCGTGGCGGTTGCGCGCGGCCGACGGCCTGGTGCCGCCGATCGTCGAGGTCCGGGTGACGGACGGCGGGGCGGCTCAGTGGCCCCGGCTGCGCGACGTGCCCCTCGACGCCGCCGAGGGTCGGGGTCTGGGCATCGTCGCCGCGCTCGCCGACCGCTGGGGCGTCGAACGCGACGGCCTCGGGCAGAGCGTCTGGGCCGAAGTGTCCTCCCCATGATCAGGGCGTCCCACGCGTCGTTCGCACGACGACCGGGACGCCCTGATCATGGAGGTTGGGTCAGCGGAGGGTGAGTTGGCGGCCGAGCAGGCCCTGCTTGGCCCGCCGGGCGGCGCTGTCGAGCGGGCTGGTGTCGGCGAGCGCGTCCCCGTACCGCTTCGCGAAGTCGGCCAGCGGCGCCTCCCATTCGGCGGCCTCCGGGCCGCCGGGGATGTCCCACACCGGCACGAGACGCCCGTGCGCCCGGAACATGCCCGCGAACTTGGTGGCCTCGCCGAGTCGCAGCTCGCCGGCGCCGCCGAGGCGCGCCAGGGCGTTCAGCGCGTCGTCCTCCTCGTCGGGCAGCACCCAGCGCACGTGCCCCTTCTCCGGCACCCGGCACCAGTACGCGGCCGGCGCCGCCGCCAGCCGGACCGTCGGGTAGATCGACGCGTTGGCCCGCTCCAGCGATGCCTTCACGTTCGGGTCGTCGGCCGCGTCGTCATCGAGCCAGAACTCGAACGTGTCGTGCATCGTGATGTCGAGCGCGCCGTCGACCAGGATGTCCTGGAGCCGCTCGCCCTGGCCGGGCAGGGCGGGGACCGCGACCGCGCCACCCGGCTTGGTCTCCAGCGCGCACCGGATCGCCACCGCGAGGTCCCGGGACACGTCGCCGGACTGCACGTGCCGCTGCAGGCCCACGAAGATGCGACCGTCCGGCTTGGTCATCGCCGGCCAGGCCATCGGCAGCACGGTGGCGAGCGTGACCGGACGCTCGCCGTACTGCTCGACCAGTTCGGGGCTCAGCCGCAGCAGCGCGGACGCCGCTGGCACCAGCTCGCGCAGGGCGATCCACTCCGGCTCGTCGGCCAAACCCTCAAACGGCCGGGGTACGAAGATGTCGCGCGCCTTCTGGCGCTTCGGTGCCGCCTCGGCAGCGGACCGGGAGTTCTTTCGACGCTTGCTCACGGCGGACAAGCCTAGGCTCTATGGGGCCGGTGCGGGTACAAACCTCCATGATCGGGGCGTTCTCATGTCGTGAGTGGCGCTCGGGTCAGGGGGCAGGACATGCACCGCGGGCCGCCCCGGCCGGAGCCAAGCTCGGAGCCGGGGATCGGGATCACCTCGATGCCGGCCCGCTCGAGTTGGGCATTCGTCTCCACGTTGCGCTCGTACGCCACGCACAGCCGGGCCTCGATCGCGAGCGTGTTGTTGCCGTCGTCCCACTGCTCGCGTTCGGCCGTGACCGGGTCGAGCCCGGTGTCGATGACGCGCAGCGCGGCCAGGCCCATGGCGTCGGCGGCCGCCCGCAGGAACGGCGCCGGCCCGGCCACCCGCGGGTGGTCGCCCTCCTCTCCTGCGGTCACCGTGTACGCGACCAGGGCGTCCGCCAGGTTGGGGTACATCAGGACCGCGTCCACGTCGACCATCGTCACGATCGTGTCGAGGTGCATGGTGGCGCGCTTCTGGGCGATCGGCACCGCCAGGATGGTGTGCGCCAGCCCGGCCGTGAACACCCGGCGGGCCAGCCGCTCGGCGCCGGCCGGCGTGGTGCGCTCACCGACCCCCACCGCGACCACGCCGGGCGCGAGCAGCAGCACGTCGCCGCCTTCGACGTGTTCCAGCTCCGGCTCGTACGCCAGCTCGGTGCCCACGAACCGCGGGTGGTACCGGTAGATCGCGTGCGTGAGCGTGCTCTCCCGGCGCCGGGCCGGCATCGCCAGGCTGGTGACGGCCGCCTGGTCCCGGATCCACACGGACGAGTCGCGGGTGAAGAGCAGGTTCGGCAACGGGTCGACGACGAAGTCGTGCCGATCCATGAGGGCGTAGGCAAGGCCACCCCCGGTGCGCAGCTCCTCGTGCGCCAGCCCGGCGGTGAGCACCGCGGACAGGGCGGCCGGATCCAGGTACGCCAGATGGTCCGCCACCCGGCGGCGGAGGGTGTCACCCAACCGGGGGTCGGCGAGCACCACGGCGGTCAGCTCGGCGCGGGCCTCGTCAATGGCGAGCGTCTCCGCGAGCAACTCGTTCAGGTAGAGCACCTCCACGCCGCGGTCCCGCAGGGCGGCGGCGAACGCGTCGTGCTCCTCCTGCGCCCGCCCTACCCACGGGATCGCGTCGAACAGCAGCGTGTCGTTGTTGCGCGGGGTCAATCGGGCCAGTTCGGGACCGGGGCGGTGCAGCAGGACAGTGCCGAGCCGACCGACCTCGCTGTCGACGTAGTGGGCCACAATAGACAGCGTAGGTCAGTCGGATAGCACCATCTGACAAAAGAGGCGGGTCGTGAATGCGGCATTCATCCCTAGTCACTCCTTCCCGAGGCCTTCTTGTGGGTCCTCCTGACCACGTACGGTAGTGAGACCACAACTTCAAGAGACCTTTTGCCGGAGGTCCGCGATGACCGTCTTCCCTGCGCGCCGCACCGTGCCCCCACAGAGGGCACTCCCACCCGCCAGCGACAAGGAACTAGCGCCGAGCCACAGCCCGGCCGTTCTCGAAGCGGTTCGACCGACAGCGCTTGACTGGGCGCGACGCCGTCTCGCGCAACGCGATGCTCGACGCGTAGAAGCCGCCGGCAACCGCGCGCTCACCCGTCTCGACCACCTAGGACCGGCGTGGCACGTGGTCGACTGGCCACGCACCGACGTGCCGGTGCCCGGGCTCGACGGTCGCGGATCGGACGAGCGCGCCGGGTTCCTGGCGATCGGCCCCAGCGGCCTCTTCGCCGTGACGGTCGCGGACCACGGCCGGGCCCGCGTCATGATCGCCGGCGACGTCGTGCAGATCAACGGCAAGCGGCCCAGCTACTTCGCCGAGGCGCGCCGTGACGCCAAGCGTGCCAGCAAGGCGCTCTCCGCCGCGGTCGGTCTCGCCGTACCGGTGACCCCGGTGCTGACCTTCGTCGGATCGGGTGTCATCAGTGTGTACGGCCTGCCGAAGGACTGTCTCGTCGCGACCCATCGCGAGCTCGACCGGCTGCTCGTGGCCGGTGGCCAGCGCATCAGCGCCGCCACGGCGGAGAAGCTGGCTCAGGTCGCCCGGCACCCGGCCACCTGGCTCAACGCGCCCTACCGGGCGGCGGCCGACTACCGGTGGTTCGAAGGCGGCCGAACGGCCACTGACAAGAGGGGCGCGCGACGGTAGCGTGACCCGCCGGACACCGCTGGACCTCGATATACCGAGCCGAGGGGCGGCGCGCGACGCCTAAACCGGCTAGCGTAGCGGTGAGCCAGCGGAGTGTATTGGAGGCGCGGGGTGGCGCACGTCGAACTCTCGCTCTCGGACGCGTTCGTGCCCCAGCCTGGCACAACCGTGGAGCCTGAGTACGGCGACAGCGTCGGCCTCTGGGCGCCCACGGTCGCCGCGGCGGCTGAGCCGTGCCTCCTGATCGACGCCGACATGTCCATCGTGGCCGTGTCCGATTCGTGCTGCCAGCTGCTCGGCCTCGGCGACGCCGACGACGCGATCGGCCGTTCCCTGGTCGGTGGCGTGCTCCGCCTGGTCGACTTCACGCAGGCCCGTGGTGATCTGAGCGACATCGAGATCGTCAAGATCCCGCCGCTGCTCGCCCTCTCGTCCGGGCGGCTCGCGCGCGGGCTCCTGCGGGTCGTGGCCGGTGCGAGCGCCGACGGCGGGGTCGCGACCGTCGATGCCATCGCGACGCCGCTGTTCGACGCCGGCGCCGTCGCCGGGTCACTCACATTCTTCTGCGAGGTCTGACCGCCCCTCTTCATGATCAAGGCGTCCTTCAAGTCGTTAGAACTACTTGAAGGACGCCTTGATCATGAAGGGACCGACCCCTTCTGCGTAGGTCCGCGGCGCCCTACCATGTGCCGCGTGCTCTCCCCTCGCCGCGTATTGGTCGCGGTCATCGCCGGCGCGGCGCTGACCGGCGGCTGCGGTGCACCGCCCGAGTTGCGCGAGCCACCCGGAGCCGTCGTGCCGTCGCCCGTCGGGACCGATTCCCCGGCCACCGCCTCCCCCGCGCCCTCCGGACCACTGCCGTCGCTGACCCCCAGCGCGACCGGCTTCCCGGAAGAGACCACGACCGCCTGCGGCGGCAAGCCCAGCGGCGCCCAGGTGCTCAGCCTCCTGCGGCGCACCGACGACCTGCCGTCCAGCGTCCAGGCGTCGGTGCAGCAGGGCCCGCTGTGCGCGGGCACCTGGCAGTACACGATGGTGGCGATTCAGGGCGGCGACCCGCTGGCGGTCGTCACGAAGGGCGCGCCGGGCGCGCTCACCGTCGTCACCGCCGGCACCGACGTGTGCAGCATCCCGGTACGCACGGCGGCGCCCACCGGAATCCGCACCCTCGCCTGCGGCACCGGCACCTACTGACCCCTATCGTGCTGACCCCTTCGTGCTGACCCCTTTCGTGGTCAGTCGCCGAAGAGGCCGCCCAGCACGCCGCCGTTCTGCTGGTCGCCCATGCCGGCCGCCGGTGGCTCCTCGGACGGCTGCACCACCACGAAGCCCTGCCCGGCGAAGCTCATCGTGAACGCCTCGCCGGTGCGCCGGCCGAGCAGCGTGCCGATGCCCAGCTGCTCGGCCCGGTGGTAGCCGGTCTGCAGACTGGCCGACCAGCACACGGCGGCCTGCGGGTCGACGTAGGTCGGCTGGTCGACGTTGAGCACGACGGGCGTGCCCTGCGTGGTCACCGCGATCCGACCCTGCCCGGTGAACACGCAGTTGAACATGCCGGCCGCGGACAGCATGCCGAGGCCCTGCACCATCTTGATGTCGTACTGCAGCGTCGAATCGAACGCCAGCACGCTGGAGCCGTTGATCGACAACGCATCGCCGTGCTCAAGGTCGATCAGGTGCACGTCGGCCGCGTCGTGCGCGAGGAAGACGTCACCCTGCCCGGTGAGCCGCATCAGCGGCACGCCCTCGCCGGTGAGCTTCTGCTTGAGGAACTTGCCGATGCCCCCCGAGCCCAACGCCTGAAATTGGACGTGTCCCTGGTAGGCGACCATGGCGCCGGTGCGGGCCATGCACTCGCCGTTCAACTCGATCTTCAGCATCTTGGAGTTCTGCAGCCGCAGGCCCGGCCGCTCCGACTCCTTCTCCAGGTTTTCGCTGGCAAACAGCGCGCTACGCATGTCAACGAGGGTAGGACCCGCCGTCTAGGCTGGCGGCATGCGCTTCGTCTATCTGGGCCCGGAGGCCACGTTCACCGAGCAGGCGCTGCACACCATTCCCGCGGCCGAGCACGGTGTCCGTACCCCCGTGCGCAGTGTCCCGGAGGCGCTCGACGCGGTCCGCGCCGGCGAAGCCGACGCGGCGCTGGTGCCGCTGGAGAACTCGATCGGCGGTGCGGTCGCGATCACGCTCGACGAGATGGTCGACGGCTCGCCGCTGATGATCACGCAGGAGGTGGTGCTGCCGGTCGAGTTCGTCCTGACCGCCGCCACCGCCGTGCCGCTCGCCCAGATCCGCACCCTCGCCGCCCACCCCCAGGCGTCCGCGCAGTGCCGCGGCTGGCTCCGCAGCCACCTGCCGGAGGTCACGGTCGTCGACGTGCTGTCCAACTCCACGGCCGCGATCGCCGCCGCGGAGGGCGAATTCGACGCGGCGATCTGCGCCCCGATCGCGGCCGGCCGGTACGGGCTGACCGTGCTCGCCGACAAGATCGCCGACCACCCGGACGCGGTCACCCGGTTCGTGCTGGTGTCCCGACCGGCCCCGCCGCCACCCCCGAGCGGCGACGACGTCACCTCGCTCGCGGTCTACATCGCCCACGACCGGGTCGGCGCGCTGCTCGCCGTGCTGATGGAGCTGGCGGTCCGCGGCGTGAACCTCACCCGCATCGAGTCCCGCCCGACCGGCGAGCGGCTCGGCCGGTACGTGTTCTTCCTGGACTGCACCGGCCACGTCGCCGACGGCCGGGTCGGCGAGGCGCTGCAGGGCCTCCGGCGGATCTGCGCGGATGTGCGCTTCCTGGGCTCGTACCCCCGCCACCGCTGGACTCCGGAAAGCGACCGCCCGGTGCCCGCGCCCGCCGGTCTCTCCGATGTGGACTACGCCGAGGCCGCCGCCTGGCTCTCCCGCATCCGCACCGGCACCCTCCCCTAACCCCCCACCCCCACCCCTCCCCCTTCCCCCACCCCCCTTTCTCGTCGATCAAGGGCTGAGGCACGTGGTTTGATCTCTGTTCCGGGTGCCCGAGCCCTTGATCGGCGTACTTTTCCTTGATCGACGGGCCGGGCGGCGGGAAGCTTCCGCCGCGGTAACCCGCCGCCCGTGCCCGCCTTGATCGTTGGTCTCGCCCCAGGAAGGGGTCCTGTCGTGGGCTCCCGGGACTGACGCGAACCTGCCCGCCTGGGTGGGCCGGGTGGCATCCGGCGCGGACACCGTCGATCAAGGAAATCCCCGTGGATCAAGGGCTCAAGCACCCGAATCAGAGATCAAACCACGTGCCTCAGCCCTTGATCCACGGGGATAGGGGAGGGGCAGGAGGGATAGGGGAGGGGAGGGTTAGTCCCAGCCGAGTTCGTGGAGGCGGTTGTCGTCGATGCCGAAGTGGTGGGCGATCTCGTGCACGACGGTGACCGCCACCTCGTCGACCACGTCGTCCTCGGTGTCGCAGATGCGCAGCGTCGGGTTGCGATAGATCGTGATCCGGTCCGGGAGCACGCCCGCGTAGTCCCAGCCCCGGCTGGTCAGCGCATACCCCTCATACAGGCCCAGCAGGTGCGGCTCGCCGCCCGGCGGGTCGTCCTCGACCAGGATGACGACGTTGCTCATGAGGCCGAGCAGCTCCTCGGGCACCTCGTCGAGCGCCTCGCTGACCAGTTCCTCGAACCGTTCCCGGGTCATCTCGACGGCCACGCAGCAATTGTGCCCGGTCGGGGAAGGGTTCCCCGCAAACGTGGGAACCCTTCCGGAAGACTCAGGCGAGGCGGGCGTTCACGGTGATCTCGGTGCCCGGGGTCAGTAGGCGGGAGATCGGGCAGTTGGCCTTCGAGTTCTCCACGCTCTTCTGGAACTCGGCCTCGTCGATGCCGGGCGCCTCGACCACCGTCTCCAGCTGAATCTGGGTGACGGTCTGGCCAGCCTCGGTCTTGTTCAGGTGCACGTTGGCCGTGGTGTTCACCGCGTCCGGCGTCGAGCCGGCGTCGGTGAGGACCTTGGCGAGGAACATCGAGAAGCAGCCGGCGAGCGCGGCGCCGATCAGCTCCTCCGGGTTGGTCCCCTCCCCTTCCTCGAAGCGGGACTTGAACGAGTACGGCCCCTCAAGCCCGCCCTTGCCGGTGCGGATATTGCCGGTGCCTTCGGTGAGATTGCCCTGCCAGTGGGCGGATGCGGTGCGAATAGCCATGGCAACGACGCTAGTCCAAAGAACCGTACGCCGCGACGAAGGACGACTTGCCACTCCGCCCCCAACGCCAACCACTCCTATCCTGGAGTGTGGGGCTAGCTCAGGAGGTACGGGACCATGCTGACCGTCGAACTGCCGGTCGTCGCGGAGTGGACGCCGGAGGTGCTCGAAGGGCTGTCTTCGCAGTATCGCTACGACGTCAGCGAGGGAGACCTGATCGTGTCGGCAGCAGCGATGCGTCCCTGGCACGCAGAGGTCCAATGGCGGGACCTGGTGGTCGAGGTGGTCTCGCCCGATTCCAGGCAGGGTGACCGCATCCGGAAGCCGGCGCAGTACGCGAAGGGCGGGATCCACGAGTTCTGGCGGGTGGAGCAGGCCGAGGACGGCGAGGCGATCGTCTACCAGTACCGCCTGACCCGAATTCTCGGAGCGGATCCCATCTACGCCGAGACCCGAGTGGTACCGCTCAGTGTGCTTGAGGCGAGTGCGGCATGACGGACGAGCAGCGGCCTGAGGTCGTCGAGTTTGGCGCGACGGAGCGGCTGAGCCGCCGCGTGTTGTTGGTCCGGGCGCTGGGCTCCGCGCGGCACAAGCGGCTGGTGGCCCCGGTCGCGGCCGCGCTCGGTGCGCTCGCGCTCTTCGGTTCACTGGTCAGCGACTGGCAGGTCCTGACCGTGACGGAGATCGATGGCGCGGGGATCGCCCCCGAGGCCACCCTGCCCCGGGTGGCGTCCGGTCTCCACGATCTCGCCGGCTGGACGGCCGGTTACCTGGTCGGCGTGTTGGCACTCGTCGGCTGCGTCGGCCTGGTGCTGTTCGGCGCGCCGGCGATCCGGGCACACGCCCGCGTGCTCGGGCTGACGACCGCCGGCGTGCTGACCGGTCTGCTGATCGCGATCGCCAGCTATCTCGGCGAGTCCAGTCCCGTGCTGCAGCAGGCCGGACCGTTCGGCTTCGACCCGGACGACCTGCGGTACGACCTGACGTACGAGCGCGGGATGACCTTCGCGTTCCTCGGGATCGGCGCGCTGGCCGCGGCCCTCTACCTGGCCGGGTCCCTGACACCGGCGGCGCGGACCGCCTCATCGGCGCCGCACGCGACCGCCGCACCGGCGGACGGCGCGGCAGCGGACGGTGCGGTGGGCGAGGCGGCGGAGGAAGAGGACTGGCCATGGCGCCGGCCGGGGGCGAAGCGCACCGAGGAGCCGGAGTCGGCGCTGCCCGAGCCGATCGACCTCACGGTCACGCCGACCGCCCCCTTCGTGCCGCTGGGGGACGGCTCGCAGCCCGACGGACCGAAACCCGGCGGCAAGGAATAACCCGGAGGCGCAGATTCGCAGTGAGGGCCTACCCTGATATGTCGTGATTGACCTACGCCTGCTTCGCGAAGATCCGGACGCCCTACGTGCCAGCCAGCGAGCGCGCGGTGAGTCGGAGTCCGCGGTCGACGACCTGTTGCGCGCCGACGAGCAGCGCCGAGCCGCCGTGCAGCGGTTCGAAGCGCTGCGCGCCGAGCAGAAGTCGCTCGGCAAGCAGGTGTCCCAGGCCCGTGGCGACGAGCGGGCCGCGCTGTTGACGCGTACCAAGGAGCTCTCGGCCGAGGTGAAGGCGGCCGAGGCGGCCACGACCGAGGCCGAGCAGGTGCTGCGCCAGGCGCATCTGGCGGTGTCCAACCTCGTCCAAGAGGGCGCGCCGCCCGGCGGCGAGGACGACTTCGTGGTGTTGCGCGAGGTCGGCCAGAAGCCCGACCTGCCCCACGCGCGCGACCACCTGGAGATCGGTGAGGCGCTGCGCGCGATCGACATGGAGCGCGGCGCGAAGGTGTCGGGCAGCCGGTTCTACTTCCTGACCGGCGTCGGCGCGCTGCTGGAGATGGGCCTGCTGCAGCTCGCGATCGCGCAGGCCGTCGAGTACGGGCTCACGCCGGTCATCCCGCCGGTGCTGGTGAAGCCCGAGTCGATGGAGGGCACCGGCTTCCTCGGCGCGCACGCGAGCGAGATCTACCACCTCGAAGCCGACGACCTCTATCTGGTGGGCACCAGCGAGGTGGCGCTGGCGGCGCTGCACTCGGGCGAGATCCTCGACCTCACCGAGCCGATCCGGTACGCCGGATCGTCGTCCTGCTTCCGCCGGGAGGCCGGCTCGCACGGCAAGGACGTGCGGGGCATCATGCGGGTGCACCAGTTCAACAAGGTGGAGATGTTCTCGTTCTGCCGGCCGGAGGAGGCGCCGGCCGAGCACCTGCGCCTGCTGGCCTGGGAAGAGGAGATGCTGGCCAAGGTCGAGGTGCCCTACCGGGTGATCGACACGGCGGCGGGCGACCTGGGATCGAGCGCGGTCCGCAAGTTCGACTGCGAGGCGTGGGTGCCGTCGCAGGGGCGCTACCGCGAGGTGACCTCGACGTCGAACTGCACGACGTTCCAAGCCCGCCGGCTCGGCATCCGGTATCGGGACGCGGAGGGCCGCACGCAGGTGGCCGCCACCCTCAACGGCACGCTGGCGACCACCCGGTGGCTCATCCCGATCCTGGAGAACCACCAGCAGGCGGACGGCTCGGTGCGGGTACCCAAGGCTCTCCAGCCCTACCTCGGCGGCCGCGATGTGTTAGAGCCCGCATGATCCGTGCGTAACGCAAAAGTCATGGATGAGTAGCGCTCCGCGAGGTACGGTTGCTGCCCCGCCGTCCCGGGGCGGACCTACTGTCCCGCGCCGGCCGGGTGAGGAGACACCATGCCGCGCCCGGGATTGCCCAAGCTCATCGCCACCGACCTCGACGGCACCCTCGTGCGCAGCGACGACACTGTGTCGGAGTTCACGCACGAGGTGCTCGACCGGGTCCGCGCGGCAGGCATCCCGATCGTCGGCGCGACCGGGCGCGGGCCGCGGCTGACCGAACTCACCCGTAACGACATCCGCGCCGCCGACTATCTGGTGATGGCCGGCGGCGGCCGGGTGGTCGACCAGACCGACCCGGCCGGCCCGCTGGTGCTGCGCGACGAGCGGCTGCCGGGCGAGGTGCTGGCCGGGGTGGTCACCGACCTGGAGGCGGCGGTCGGCCCGCTCACCGTGATGGTCGAGGCGCTCGACACGCCGGACGCGCCGCTGTGGGGCGACTACGACCCGACCTGGCGGTATCCGGACCGGTTCGAAAGCCGGCCGCGCGTGGAGTGCCTGCGCGGCGACGCGATCAAGGCGTTCGCGCGCACCGCCGACCACGACGTCGACGCCCTGCTGGCCGCCGCCCGGCAGATCATCTCGCCGGACCGGGCCGCGATCACCCAGGCCGGCCTGGGCTTCGTGGAGATCCTCCCGCCGGGCGTCGACAAGGCCAGCGGCCTGGCCGTGGTCGCCGACACGCTCGGCGTCGACCCGGCCGAGGTGCTGGTGTTCGGCGACATGCCCAACGACATCCCGATGTTCGAGTGGGCCGGGTGGGCGCGGGTCGCGGTGTCGAACGCGCACCCGACCGTCCGGCGGCTGGCCGACGACGTGACCTTGCGCAACGACGACGACGGTGTGGCTGTGTATCTTGACCGGTTACTGTCGCGGTGATGCCTAGCCTCATCGCCACGGATATCGACGGCACGCTGGTGCGCGAGGACCGCACGATCAGCGCGCGCACCGCTGACGTGCTGGCCCGGATCTCCGCCGAGGGCACGCCGGTCGTGCTGGTCACCGGCCGCCCCGTGCGGTGGCTCGAGCAGGCGTACGCGCAGCTGCGCACCCCGCTGCCGGCGGTGTGCGCCAACGGCGCGGTGGTGTACGAACCCAGCACCGACGAGGTGCTGCGCGCCGACCCGCTGGCCCCCGACCTGCTCGCCGAGGTGGCCCGGCGGCTGCGCGCCGAGGTGCCCGACGCGATCTTCGCGGTGGAGATCGAAGACGGCCGGCGGATGTCGCACGACCCCGGGTGGCCGATGCGGTGGGACAGCGACCACCCGACGGTACGCGCCGCCGCCACGCTGGAGGACCTGCTTTCGGTACCCGCGGTGAAGCTGCTGGTGCGGGCCGGCGAACGCGATCCGGACCTGTTCGCCGAGCTGGTGTCGAACGCGCTGGGCGGGCTCGCGGAGGCCACCCACTCGTCGTACTCGGGGCTGGTGGAGATCTCCGCCGCCGGGGTGACCAAGGCCGCCGGCCTGGCGTGGTTCTGCGCGCGGCACGGGGTGTCGCCGGCCGACGTGGTGGCGTTCGGTGACATGCCGAACGACGTACCGATGCTGACCTGGGCGGGCCGTGCGGTCGCGGTGGCGAACGCCCACCCGGCGGTGCGGGCGATCGCCCACGACGTGACGCTCTCGAACGACGACGACGGCGTCGCCGCGTACCTGGAGAAGGTGTTCGACCTGGCATAGCGCCTGTGTCGATGTGACGCCGAGCCGGGGCGGCATGGTCGGGCGGGGCTGGGAGAAGATGGGCGTATGACGGAAGCATCCCGCAACTCGGAAGAGCCCGACGTCCGCCCAGCCACTGTCGTGGTGGTCGGTCCCGACGGGCGGCCGGTCGGCACGGTGGACACCGACGCCGAGTCAGACGGTGACGACCCTTCGCGCCTGGTCGAGCAGCCGGCCAAGGTGATGCGCATCGGCAACATGATCAAGCAGTTGCTGGAAGAGGTCCGCGCCGCGCCGCTCGACGAGGCGAGCCGCACCCGGCTGCGCGAGATCCACCAGCGCTCGATCACCGAGCTGGAGGACGGGCTCGCTCCCGAGCTGCGCGACGAGCTGGAGCGCCTGTCGCTGCCGTTCGAAGACGGCACGACGCCCAGCGAGGCTGAGCTGCGGGTGGCGCAGGCGCAGCTCGTGGGCTGGCTGGAGGGTCTGTTCCACGGCATCCAGGCGACGCTGATGGCGCAGCAGATGGCGGCGCGCATGCAGCTCGAGCAGATGCGCAGCGGTCGTCCCGCCCTGCCGGCGGGGCCCGGTGGCCTGTCCGGTTTGTCCGGCGGCCGGTCGGCTCAACCTGGCCAACCGAACGAGGGCGGTGGCCCTACCGGCCAGTACCTTTGAGATGACGGCCCGGTCACATTCCCCGCGGTGAAGATCCACTTGCCTTGCGCAAAACGCGTTTGACCGGGTAGAACCGCGCTTTGGCCCGGGGGAACGACCAACAGGAAGAGGATGACCGTGTCGCAGATACCTCGCCGGCAGGCGCTGAAGCTCCTCGCCGCCGCCGGGGCAGCTGGACTCACCGCTGCCTGCGCCACGGACGACGGCGACACCGAGGCACAGGTTAGCGACGAACCGGTCAAAATCGGTCTGATCGCGCCGCAGAACGGTCCGCTGAAGACGGCCGGCACCGAGATCACCAACGGGTTCCAGCTCTACCTCGACCTCAACCAGAACCGGCTGGGCGGTCACCCCGTCGAGCTGGTGGTCGCCGACGAGGGCGAAGACGCGAAGTCGGCCAAGGCCGCCGTCGACTCGCTGCTCGGCCAAGGCGTGTTAGCGCTCACCGGCATCGCGAACGTGGCGGCACTGGCCGGCGTCCGGGACACGGTCGAAAACGCGAAAGTGCCGCTCATCGCGTCCAACGGCATCCCGGGCAGCCTCCAGAGCGTGCTCTACATCTGGTGCACGTCCTACGTGGCCACCGAGCCGAGCATCGCGCTCGCCCGATACCTCGACCGGGTCATGCCGGCCGGTGACCGGGTCACGATCGTCGCGCCGGAGGACGACACCGGGCAGGACGCGGTCGCCAGCTTCCGGCAGGAGTTCGGCACCGGCGACACGCGCCTCACCACGACCGTCTGGACGCCGCCGACGGCCTCCCCCGGTCGCTCGTTCTTCCAGGCCGCGCTCGGCCAGCTCGAAGGGCTCGATCCCGCCATCGTGTACGCGTTCTACGCCGGCCAGGCGGCGACCGAGTTCGTCAAGCAGTACCGGGGCCGCAACCTCCCCGCCCGCATCTACGCCCCCGGGTTCTTCACCGAGGGCTCGATGCTGGCGGACACCGGCGACGACGCGCGCGGCATCTTCACCGCGATGAACTACTCGGCCGACCTCAACAACGGCGCCAACCGGCTCTTCACCACCGCGTACCGGCGGGCGCACGACAGCACCGCGTCGTGGGCGGCCCGGGCCGCCGTCGCCCCCGCGGCCCCCCGCCCCCACGCCCCCCCGCGTACCGGCGGGCGCACGACCGCCCCGCGTCGCGCGGGGCCGTCGCGTCGTCCGCCGCCGCGGCCGCGCTCGACAAGGCCCTCCGGCTCAGCGCCGACCGGCTCTCGCCGCCGCAGGTCAACCTCATGCTCGGCCGCATCGGCCAGATCGACAGCCCGCGCGGGGCGTGGCAGTTCAACCAGCCGCGCACGCCGCAGCAGAAGTGGTACCTGCGCGAGGTGCGCCGTGACGGCCAGATCCTGTCGAACGTCCTCCTGAGCGAGCTCGCCACCCTCGGCTAGCGCAACTCGGCCACGCAGCACTTCACACTGCCGCCGCCCTTCTTCAGCTCGGACAGTTCGACCAGCACCGCGGTGTACCCGGCCGCCTCGACCTTGCGCGCCATGCCGGTGGCCTCGCTGTTCAGCACCACGTGCCGGCCGTCGCTGACCAGGTTCAGCCCGAACGCGTACGCGTCGGCGCCGTCCGCCAGCAGCGCGTCCGGGAAGAGCTGCCGCAGCACCCGCTGCGACGCCGCCGAGAACGCGCCCGGGTAGTACGCGATCGTGCGGTCGTCGAGCGCCGCGAGCGCGGTGTCGAGGTGGTAGAAGCGCGGGTCCACGAGGTGCAACGAGACGACCGGCCGGCCGAGCACCTCCTGTGCCTCGACGTGCGCGGTCGGCTCGGTGCGGAAGCCGTAACCGGCGAGGATGAGGCCGCCGTACGCCGCCGGCAGGTACGCGAAGTCGCCCTCGCCCTCGTTGGTCTCGGTGGGCGGCACGCTGGTCCAGCCCAACCCCTCGAGGTACGCCCGGTGGGCGGCCGCCTCGGCGGTGCGCTGGGCGTACTTGAAGCGGGCGCCGTAGGCGACACCGTCGACACTGAAGGTGCCGTTGGCGGCGTACACCATGTCGGGCAGGGCGGGCTGGGCCGGCAGCACGTGCACGGTGTGCCCGAGCCCCGTCAGCGTCTCCCGCAGCCGCTCCCACTGCTTGAGCGCCAGCTCGGTGTCGACCGGCGTGGACGTGTCCATCCACGGGTTGATGGCGTAGTCGACGGTGTAGTGCTCGGGCGGACACATCAGATATGTCCGGTTTCGCGGCATGCGGTGCTGGGTCACGGACACAGAGTAGGTACGCTGCACAGGCGATAACAGCCGGATCCATTGCGTCGGAGAGGCGAAACATTGCAGATCGACGACGTAGACAAGCGGATCATTGCGTCGCTGGTGGCGGACGCTCGCGCTTCGTACGCCGAGATCGGCGAGCGGGTGTCGTTGTCCGCGCCGGCGGTCAAGCGGCGCGTCGACCGGCTGCGGGCGGCCGGCGTCATCCGGGGATTCACCGCCGTGATCGACCCGGCGGCGGTCGGCTGGACCACCGAGGCCTTCGTCGAGCTGTTCTGCGCCGGGCGCACCACCCCGGCCCAGATCGCGGTGGCGGTGCGCCGCCTGCCCGAGGTGATCGGCGCGTACACCGTGTCCGGTCAGGCCGACGCGCTGGTCCACCTGCGCGCGGCCGACATCGGCCACCTGGAGGACGCGCTGGAGCGGCTGCGCGCCCAGCCGTTCGTCACCTCGACGCGCAGCACGATCGTGCTTTCCCGGCTGGTCGACTCGCCCACCGTGGTCGCCGCCCCCGACACCCCATGATCAGGGCGTCCCGCACGTCGCTCTCACGACATGAAGGACGCCCTGATCATGGGAACGGCACGCTGAGGGCGCGCGTCCAAGCCGGCATGACACCCCGACTCGCGCTCTCCGCGGGCATACCGCTCGCCCTTCTCGCCGCACTCGCCGGGTGTACCTCCGACCCGGAACCGAAATCACCGCTCCCCCGGGACCCCGCCGTGCCCGCCGGCGCGATGCGGCTCGTGTCGTTCGACTCGTGCGCGGAGGCGCTCGACAAGCTGAAGGCGTCCGCGAAACAGGTCGTCAGTCCGTGGGGCCTCGGCGCTGACTACCAGCGCGCCTTCGCGGGCGGCCGCGCGGAGGCCGCCACGGCGATGGACAGCGCGGCTGGCGCCCAGGCTCCGCAGCCCCACTCGGGCACCAACACCCACGAAGCCGGTGTGGACGAGCCGGACCTGGTCAAGACCGACGGCCGGCGGATCGTCACCATCCACCAGGGCGTGCTGCACGTGGTCGACCCGGCGAGCCGGCGGGTCACCAGCCGGCTCGACCTCGCCGCCGGGCGGGACGATCCCCGGCGCTGGAGCACGATGAACCTGTTGCTGCACGGCGACCGGGCGCTGGTGCTCGGATCCGAGAACTGGGGCGGCGCGGTCGACTTCGCGGGCCGGATCGCACCCACCGGCTACGCCACGGCCGAACTGCTGCTGGTCGACCTCGCCGGCGCGCCGCGCGTGCTGAGCAAGTACCAGATCGACGGCAGCCTGGTCGACGCCCGCCAGGTCGGCGCCACCGCTCGGATCGTGACGCGCTCCGCGCCCCGCCTCCAGTTCCCGCAGCCCGAGAAGGCGTCCGACGCGCAGCGCATCGCCGCGAACCGGGCCGTTATCGACAAGGCCACCGCGGCGGACTGGTTCCCTCGGTACACCGTGACCACCGGCGAGACGACGCGAAAGGGTCAGGTCGACTGCGCCAGCATGTCGCGGCCGGCGACGTACTCCGGCACCTCCATGGTGACGCTCCTCAGCTTCGACCTGGCCGGCACCCGCGGTCTGAGCACCGGCGACCCGGTCGGCGTGGTCGCCGACGGCGACACCGTCTACAGCAACGGCACCAACCTGTACGTCGCCAACGACCAGCGGTGGCGGGTAATGCCGTGGTTGGAGTCCCAGAACGCGGCGCCCAAGCCGGAGGACGAGGTCACCGAGATCTACCGGTTCGACGTGTCCGGCGCCGGCGCGCCCCGGTACGCCGGCGCGGGCTCGGTGCGCGGCTGGCTGGTCAACCAGTACGCGATGTCCGAATGGGACGGTCACCTGCGGGTGGCCACGACCAGCGGCCGCACCTGGGGCGACAAGCCGAAGTCCAGCTCGACCGTCTACGTCCTGAAGGTCGACTCGATGGCGGAGACGAGCAAGATCACCGGGCTCGGCAAGGGGGAGCGCATCTACGCGGTGCGCTTCGCCGGCACGACCGGATACGTGGTCACGTTCCGGCAGACCGATCCGCTCTACACGGTGGACCTCTCGAACCCGGCCAAGCCCCGGGTCGCCGGCGAGCTGAAGATCACCGGATACTCGGCGTACCTGCACCCGGCCGAGCCGGGCCGGGTCATCGGGATCGGCCAGGAGGCGTCCACCGAGGGCCGCACCCAAGGCACCCAGGTGTCCCTCTTCGACGTGTCCAACCTGGACCGTCCCACCCGGCTCGCCCAACATCACATCAAGAACAGCAGCTCCGAGGCGGAGTACGACCCGCACGCGTTCCTGTACTGGCCGAAGGACCGGCTGCTCGTCGTGCCGCTCATGTCGCACACCACGGGCACCACCGAAACCAGTGCGCTGGTGCTCCGGGTCGGCGACACCGGCCTCACCGAGGTCGGTCGAGTGGCGCACGCCATCGACCCGAACGGCGGCGGCTACATCCGCCGGTCACTGGTCGTCGGCGAGACGCTGTGGACGGTGTCGGAAACCGGCATGCTCGCCACCGCGCTGTCCACGATGGACACGCAGGCCTGGCTGAAGTGGGAGGCGTAATGGGTGCGGCACCGTTCGCGCCGTTCGAGGAGTCCGGCTGCCAGCGCCTGGGCTGGGCGGTCGCGCACCTCCCCCGGTGCCCACCCGACCGCCGGGAAACCGGCGACACGACGACTCCGGACGGCAGCGACCATCCCTTCGATCACCGGACCGGCACCGACGCTTCATGATCAAGGCGTCCTTCACGTAGTTCCCACTACGTGAAGGACGCCTTGATCTAGATGTACATGCCGGTGCGGTGTTCGCCGGGGTCGCGCGGCTTGTCGCCCTCGCCGAAGAAGCGCCGCCCACCGAACTCGCCGTGCAGCCGGTCGTCGAGCTCGTCCGCGAGACCGGTCATCACCTGGACCGCGAGCATCAGGTGGGTGGACTGGAAGTTGCGCCCGAACACCGGGATCGACGCCCACACCGTGTCGTTGGTGCAGTAGAGCCGGCCGATCGGCATGCGGTTCGTCAGCTCGGAGAGCTTGACGTACAGCTGCTCGGTCGGCTCCACTTCGGTCAGCACGGGCGAGAAGACGTCGACCAGCGGCGGGTTGTCGCGCACCCGGACGAACACCATCGCGGACCCCGCCCGGATGCCGATGTCGCCGTCCGAGTCCACCTGGAGCTGCTCGGGGTTGCTCTTCATCATCGCCCCGACCACGGTGCGCACCTGCTCCTCGAGCGCCATCGTCTCGTCGCCTTCGGCGCCGGCCGGCAGCTCGATCGCGTTGATCGCCTCGACGTCGAGGGGCGTCTCCGGCCGGGCGGCGCCGAGCGGGGGGACGGCGATCGGCTCGGCGTCGGCGTCATGCACCGCGTAGACGAGAAACGCGGGGTGCGGCGCACCGTACACATCGCGGAGCGTGCGGGTGATGATGGTGCCGAGCCGGCCCGCCTCGGCGACCTTGACCCGCGCGCCGAAGTGGCCGCCAGAGCCGGACACCACGCCGGGTGGCGACCAGCCGAGCGCGACCAGGTCAGCCACTGCGGACCGGTCCATCCGGAAGCCGGCCGGCAGGGCGGCGTTGCCCACGGCCAGCGCCTCGGCCCAGCCGTCTTCGGCGATCTCGACGCTGACCCAGTAGACCGCGTCGCCGGTGCCGGACGCGGTCGGGTCGAGGGTCACATCGACGCGGGCGCCCTCCGGCAGCTCGGGCAGCCGCTCGACCAGCGCGGCGGCGAACTCCCGCCACGCGTCGGTCACCTTCGCCCGCAGGTCAGCGGTGCTCGGCTCGTCGAGCAAGATGTGCTCGTCGCCGCCGTCAAGGTGCCCACCCGTCATGATCGCCTCCGTCCGTCAGCCTCACCCTACCTAGGCGGCGGCGGGGATATTCTGTCGGAATGGCGAAGGAACCGCCGCGCGACGACATCGACGAGCGCGGCGTCCGCATCACCCCTCCAACCCGTTCCGCGGCCGGCCTGCCGGGCGTCACCCACGCGCTGGGCGCGGGGCTCGCGCAAATGGGGGTACGCCGCACCGCGCTGACGCTGCTCCGCATCAACCAGCCGGACGGCTTCGACTGCCCGGGGTGCGCATGGCCCGAGCCGCCGCCGGGCGCCCGATCACACACCGAGTTCTGCGAGAACGGCGCCAAGGCGGTCGCCGAAGAGGCCACGCTGCGCCGGATCACGCCGGAGTTCTTCGCCGCGCACCCGATCTCCGCGCTGGCCGAGCGCACCGACTACTGGCTGGGGCAGCAGGGCCGGCTGACCGAGCCGATGGTCCGGCGCCCGGGCGCCGACCACTACACGCCGATCTCCTGGGACGACGCGTTCGCGCTCACCGCGCGGCACCTGCGCGACGTGGCGCCCGACGAGGCGGTCTTCTACACCTCCGGCCGCACGTCCAACGAGGCCGCGTTCCTGTACCAGTTGCTCGCGCGTGCGCACGGCACCAACAACCTGCCGGACTGCTCCAACATGTGCCACGAGTCGTCCGGTGTGGCGCTGGCCGGCACCATCGGCGTCGGCAAGGGCTCGGTCACGCTCGACGACATCCACCGCGCCGAGCTGATCGTGGTGGTGGGGCAGAACCCGGGCACCAACCACCCGCGGATGCTCTCCGCGCTGGAGGAGGCCAAGCGGCGCGGCGCGCGGATCGTGGCGGTCAACCCGCTGCCGGAGGCCGGGCTCATCCGGTTCCGCAACCCGCAGAAGGCGCGCGGCCTCATCGGCCAGGGCACCGCGCTGGCGGACCGATACCTCCAGATCCGGGTGGGCGGCGACCACGCGCTCTTCCGGGCGATCGGCGCGCTGCTGGTCGAGTGGGGCGCGGTCGACCAGTCCTTCGTCGACGCGCACACCAGCGGATACGACGACTACCGCGCGGTCGTGGGCACCGTCGACTGGGCCGAGGTGGCGGCGGCGACCGGCCTGACCCGCGACGAGATCGTGGCCGCGGCGCGGATGTTCGCCGACTCCGGCGCGACGATCGTGTGCTGGGCCATGGGCCTCACCCAGCAGCGCGAGTCGGTCGCCACGATCCGCGAGATCGTCAACGTGCAGCTGCTCCGCGGCATGATCGGCCGGCCCGGCGCCGGGCTCTGCCCGGTCCGTGGACACTCCAATGTGCAGGGTGATCGCACGATGGGCATCTGGCACGAGCCGCCGGCCTGGGTGCCGGCGTTGTCGGGCCGGCTCGGCGTCCCCCTGCCGCTCCAGCGCGGATACGACACGGTCGAGGCCCTGCGCGCGATGCGAGACGGCCGGGTGCGCGTCTTCATGGCGCTGGGCGGCAACTTCGCGGCAGCCACGCCGGACACCGAGCTGACCCACGCGGCGCTGCGGTCCTGCGCGCTCACCGTGCACGTCTCCACCAAGCTCAACCGCTCACACGTGGTGCCCGGCGAGACCGCGCTGATCCTGCCCTGTCTCGGCCGCACCGAACGCGACCGCCAGCTCGCCGGCGACCAGTTCGTAACGGTGGAGGACTCGATGTCGGCGGTGCACGCGTCGCACGGCCGCCTGGCGCCGGCGTCCCCGGCGCTGCTGTCCGAGGTATCGATCGTGTGCCGGCTGGCCCGCGCCCTGCTGCCCGACTCGCCGATCCCGTGGTCGGCGTATGAGGCGGACTACCGCGCGGTCCGCGAGGTCATCGCGGCGGTGGTGCCCGGTTTCGCCGACTTCGAGGCGCGGGTCGCCGATCGAGGTGGGTTCACGCTGCCGCACCCGCCGCGCGACCGGCGGGAGTTTCCGACGCCGTCCGGCAAGGCGCTGTTCACCGCCAGCCCGCTCGCCCCGATCCAGGTGCCCGCCGGACGGCTGCTGCTGCAGACGGTGCGCAGCCACGATCAGTACAACACCACGATCTACGGGCTGGACGACCGATATCGGGGCGTGCACGCCGGCCGCCGGGTGGTCTTCGTCAACCCGGACGACCTGGCGGCGCTCGGCATCACCGACGGCGCGACGGTCGACCTGGTCTCCGAGTGGTCCGACGGCGTCGAGCGGCGGGCGCCCGGGTTCCGCGTGGTGTCGTATCCCTCGGCGCGCGGCTGCGCCGCGACCTACTTCCCGGAGGCCAACGTGCTGGTCCCGGTCGACTCGGTGGCCGCCGGCTCCAACACCCCGACCTCGAAGCAGATCATCATCCGCCTGGAGCCCACCCCTTCATGATCAGGGCGTCCCTGTAGTCGTTAGCTGTAGTCGTTAGAACGACTTGAGGGACGCCTTGATCATGAGCGCTGAGCGAGGGTGGAGAGGCGGGCCGCCACCTCGGCCGGGTCGGCGCCGCGACCCACCGCGATCCCCAAAAGGTAGGTGGTGACCGGCGCCCCGGGTCGCAGCACGTGATGCGCCGCGTCGCGCGCCAGGTCGAGCACCAGCGACACGTCGACCTCGGCCGGGTCCAGGCCCAACTCGGCGCACGCCGCCGCCGTCCACTCGTCGAGCGTCATCGTTCCCTCCGGTTCCGCCGCCGCATCCACTTCCGCGCCTGCCGCAGATCTTCGTCGGTGTCGCAGTCATACCACGGCGGTGGCCCGGGATTTCCCCACTTCATCTCCGCCACCGACAGCTTGTCGACCAGCGCACGCATCGACGCGCCGGTCAGGCCGTCGGCGCGCTCCCGGGCCAGATCGTCGAGCGCGGCGCGCAGTGGGACCAGCAGCCACAGCCCGCAGAGCAGCTGGCGCCGACCGCTGTCATCCACGAAGACCACGCCATCGACCATGGCGCCATCCGGGTCGGGCAGCAGCAGCGGAATCTCCAACGTGCCGACCGCGCCCTGCTCGAGCAGCGGCAGATCGGCGGCGAGCACCGCCACCCTCGACGGCTGCAACAGCGGGTCGAGCTTGGCGAGCCCGGCCGCGATGGCCGCGACCGGCCCGCCGCCGGGTGGCTCCTCGGTGGCGACGAGGACGCCGGGCGGCACATCGCGAACCGGTCCTACGACCACCCGGGGCGCGGTGTGGCGGCACGCGTCGAGCACGCTGTCGAGCATCGAGCGGGCACCCACCCGCACCGCTGGCTTGTCGACACCGCCCATGCGGCGGCCCGCCCCGCCGGCCAGGATGATGGCAGCGGTGTCCTTCGCCTCGACGGCATCGCGATAGGCAGCCACGAGACCACGGTAGTCGCCGGATAAATCACTCGCTGCCCCGTACGCGACCCCGTACCGTGATCAGTACACCTTCCGGCACGTGGGCGACGGTAACGTCGGCAGCCCTCATGAGGCTGCGGTTCGAAACCGCACCCGTGTTCGCGCGGCGCCCGGCGACTCCGGTCGCCGCCCCGGCTCGGAAGGCCGGAACCCGTTCGCCAATCCTCGATCCAGGGCCACCATCGGCCTTACGTTTGTCCACAGTGGACAAATTTCCGAGAAGGGAGACCGACCATGTCCTATCAAGGCGCACCGAGCTTCGCGCACGACGCATGCGGCGAGCTCTTCCTGCTCGGCAGGACCGACTACGACTGGCTGCGGCGGCACCCACAATGAGAAACCCCCGCTACGAGGTGGCGCCGCCCCCCGACCTCTCCCCCGACCTCTCCCGTTGATCGAGGCCTAACCGTCGCGATTTCCCGTTGATCGAGGGCGTATCGTGGTGAGTCGATCTCTAAACCACGACGATGCGCCCTCGATCGCGAGGCGATCACGACGACAAGTCCTCGATCAACACACGAGAAGGACCCGGTGGGCCGGAACGGGGCTGGAGCGGGCCAGGCGAGCCGGAGCGGGGCGGAGCGGGGCGGAGCGGGGCGGAGCGGGGCGGAGCGGGGCGGAGCGGGGCGGGCCGAAGCACGCCCGGCGAGCCGAAGCGGGGCTAGAGCGGGGCGGAGCGGGCCGAAGCGGGCCTGGTGGGCCGAAGCGGGCCTGGGGGCCGGAGCGCCGGAGCGGGTGGCGCTGACGGGTGCGTCGCGATGGGCGCGGGGGCGAGGGGAAATCGGGCCTCTGGGGTAACGAGGAAATATTGGACACGCGGAGGCGTCGGCCGTTCGGCGCAATCGAGAACCGGGACGGAGATCGACACAACTCTTCAAGAGTTGGGGTATCCCGAGCCGAGGACACCCCAACTCTTGAAGAGTTGTGTTGATCTTGCCTATGGGCTGGATCGTGCCGCCTCGACCCGCGAGTGAGGGACGCCTTGATCATGGGTGAGGGCGGGTTGGGGCGGCACAATGGCGGGATGGCACGCGCGACGGATCGGCGCCCGGTGGTGCGGGTCGACACGGCGGGTTCGGCACCGGCCCGCCGGATGGACACGCTGGTCGCTGAGGAACCGCTGGAGATCCGGGTCGGGCCGGCCGGTCCGGGCCGGCGGCGGCCGCTCGCGGTCACGATGCGCACCCCGGGCGACGACCTCGACCTGGCCATCGGCTTCCTGTTGACCGAGGGCCTCATCGGCGCCGACGAGGACGTGGTGACCGCTCAGCTCTGCGCCGGCGCGGAGACACCGAACACCTACAACGTCGTCGACGTCGTGCTCGCCGCGCACGTGCCGCCGCCGCAGACCGACCCGACGCGCAACTTCTACACCACCAGTTCGTGCGGCGTCTGCGGGAAGGCGAGCGTCGACGCGGTGCGCACCCGCTCGCGGTTCGACGTGGCCGACGACCCGGTCACCGTGCCTGCCGACCTGCTGGCCGCGCTGCCCGACCGGCTGCGCGACGCCCAGCGGGTCTTCGACCGCACCGGCGGCCTGCACGCCGCCGGTCTCTTCACCGCCGCCGGCGAGCTCGTGATCGTGCGCGAAGACGTGGGCCGCCACAACGCGGTGGACAAGGTCATCGGCTGGGCGACCCGCGAGCGGCGGTTGCCGCTGCGTGGCCACGTGCTGCTCGTCTCCGGGCGGGCGAGCTTCGAGCTGGCGCAGAAGGCGTGGATGGCCGGCGTGCCGGTGCTGGCCGCCGTGTCCGCGCCCAGCACGCTCGCCGCCGACCTCGCCGCCGAGGCCGGCATGACCCTGGTCGGCTTCCTGCGCGGCCCGACGATGAACGTCTACACCGGCGCGCACCGCATCACGCCCTCGTCATGATCAGGGCGTCCTTCACGTCGCTATGAGGACGACAAGGACGCCCTGATCATGAGGAGGAGTTCCTGAAACGGCGGCGCTTGGGTCGGCGGCGCGCTCGGACGGCTGGGCCACCGGCCCGCGCGTCGGTGGACGCCGGGAAGTCCGCCAGCGCGGACGGCGCGATGCCGCGGGTCAGCACCTCCTGCATGAGCAGCGCCAGCGTGTACGCCGAGTTGGCGGCCAGCGCCCGCTCGACGGCCGCGCCGGCGAGCGTGCCCTGTCCGGCGCGCCAGGCGGCGAACGCGAGCAGGCTGGCCGGCGCCGGCAGGACCTCCTCCTCGGCCCGGCGTACCACGTCGGTCCACAACTGGACGTGCCAGCCCTCGTCGCCGATGCGCTCCCACGCGAAGTCGCGGACCGGGAGGTGGACCAGCAGCGCGGTCAGCCACGCCACCTCGTCGTCGGTGAGCTGGCCGCCCTCCCGGTAGCGGCGCATCGCCTCGGTCACCGCCGCCGCGCCGGCCTTGCGGATCGCCCGCCGGCCGAGCAGGTCACTGGCGGGCGCCGCGTCCAGCAGGTGACCCAATCGCCCGTAGGCACGCTCGGTGGCCTGGCGCATCGCCTCTCGCGCCAGGAAGCCGACCGGCTCGATCTGCCGGACCACGGCCCCGCGGTCCGGCAGCGCGACCATGCCGGCCAGCGTGGCGTGCGCGGCGACCTGGGTGCTCTCCGCGTCGTAGCTGACCCCTTCGGGCGGGCAGCACTCCAGGTTCGCGCACACATACGACCAGAAGCGCCCCTCGGCGATCCGCAGCGCCTCGACGACCTCCAGGCCGCGGCTCTCCAGCGCGTCGCGGACCTCCTTGACGACGCCGTCGACCCGGTGCGCCGGGCCATATCCGAGGACGGCCGCGCAGTCCAGGCCCTGCCCGGCGACCACCTCGGCCAGGTGGTCGAAAGCCGCGGCGGGCACGTCGAGGTCGTGGCGCGCGGCGAAACTGAGCTTCTTGCCCTTCATGCCCAGCACGACCGCGCTATCGGTGGGGTGGAAGCCGATCAGGTAGGGCACGGCGGCGATCATGTCGGTGGGTGAGCGGAGCGACAACTTGGCAGTCATGCGAGGCAGCCTGGCCGCCACGCATAGTGATCGGAAGCCCGCGAAAATTCGCTGTGGACGACACGCGGCTTATCCACAGCCACGTTCAGTAGTTGGCCAGGTCACGACCTAAATCGGAGATTGTGGATGTCTAGGCCGCCGGTCCAGCGCTGGTCTTGCTGACCCAGATCGAGGGTGAGCCGCAGGGCGGAGAGCACGTCGAAGCCGGCCGCGTGCAGGCTGCGGATCGCGTCGACGTTGCGCGACTCCGGCGCGATCGTCAGGTAGGCCAGGCCCCGCCGGCGCGCCTGCTCCGCCACGTGCTCCAGCAGCGCCCGGCCGATGCCCTGGCCGCGCCGGTCGGCGGTCACGACCACCGGCTCCACCTCGCCGGACTGGCCCTGCATGATCAGCCCGATCAGCCCCACCACGCCGTCCTCGGGATGGTCGGCGACCCACATGCCGGACAGGTCGAGCCGGGTCAGGTACTCCTCGAACGCCGCGCCCGGGTCGACGCCGCCGAACCCCGGGTCGTCGTAGAGCGCCCGGTGCTGCTCGGTCAACTCCGCCCAGAGCCGCCGCCCCGCGCTGTGGTCGTGGGGCCGATACGACCTGATCGTCACCGCCATGAAGTCATGCTTACCCCGGTTAGCGCCACGGCGCACGCGGTTGATTACGTTGCGGGGATGGATCTGGCGTACCTGCGGGCTCATCCCCACCATCTCGCCACCTTCCTGACCCATCAACGCATCCGGGAGACCCCGGTCTCCGGGGGCAGCATCTGCACCGCCTCCCGGCTCACCCTCGATGACGGCAGCTCGCTGTTCGCCAAATCGTGGCGGGGCCCGCACGGCGTACCCGATGGATTTTTCGACGCGGAGGCCGCTGGCCTGCGGTGGCTGCGGGACGCGGGCGCCGCGCCGGTGCCCGAGGTGATCGCCGCCCTGCCCGACCTGCTGGCGCTGGAGTGGATCGAGCCAGGCGAGCCGTCGGCGACGGCGGCCGAGCGGTTCGGCCGCGACCTCGCGGCCATGCACCGGGCCGGCGCGGACGCTTTCGGCGCGGCGTGGCCCGGCTTCATCGGCGCGCTCCCGGCCGACAACACCCCGTCGCCCGGCCCGTGGCCGGGCTGGTTCGCGGAGCGCCGGCTCGCGCCCTACCTGCGGATGTCCGTCGACAACGGCGCGCTGTCCGCGCGCGAGGTCACGCTCGTGGAGCGGGTGATCTCCGGGATCGAGGGGTACGGCGGCGCCGAGCCGCCCGCCCGCGTCCACGGTGACCTGTGGCCGGGGAACGTGTTGTGGGCGGCCGACGGGCGGGCCTGGCTGGTCGACCCGGCGGCCCACGGCGGGCATCGGGAGACGGACCTGGCGCAGCTCGCGCTGTTCGGCGGCGCGCCGCACCTGTCCCGGATCCTGGCCGCGTACCGCGAGGCGTGGCCGCTCGCCGACGGCTGGCCGGCCCGGGTCCCGCTGCACCAACTGCATCTGCTGCTGGTGCACACGGCGCTGTTCGGTGCCGGCTATCGGGACGCGGTCCGCCAGGCGGCGGGTGCCCTGTTGGGAGCATGAGCGGGTACCGTCGAGGGGTGACATCCGTGGGGCTCGTTGACCGGTACGGGCGGGTGGCGACCGACCTGCGGGTCTCGCTGACCGATCGGTGCAACCTGCGCTGCTCGTATTGCATGCCCCCGGAGGGCCTCGACTGGCTGCCCACCGCCGACGTGCTCACCGACGACGAGGTGGTGCGCCTGGTGCGGGTGGCGGTGGAGCGGCTCGGCGTCCACGAGGTCCGTTTCACCGGCGGCGAGCCGCTGATCCGCCCCGGCCTGGTGAAGATCGTCGCCGCCTGCGCCGCGCTCTCCCCGCGGCCGCGGCTGTCCCTGACGACGAACGGCATCGGGATGGCGCGGGTGGCGCCCGCGCTGCGCGACGCCGGGCTCGACCGGGTCAACATCTCGCTGGACACCCTCGACGCCGAGCGGTTCGCGCAGCTGACCCACCGCCGCCGGCTGCCCGACGTGCTGGCCGGGCTGGCCGCCGCGGTCGACGCCGGCCTGACGCCCGTGAAGATCAATACGGTGCTGATGCGCGGCATCAACGACGACGAGGCGCCGGCGCTGCTGCGGTTCGCCCTGGAGCACGGCTACGAGCTGCGGTTCATCGAGCAGATGCCGCTCGACGCACAACATGCCTGGCAACGTGAGTCGATGATCACCGCGGCGGAGATCCTGTCCGCGCTGCACGCGTCGTTCACGTTGCTGCCGGATCCGGTCGAGCGCGGCGGCGCGCCCGCCGAGACCTGGCTGGTCGACGGCCACACCGGCCCCGGCGGCCGGCCCGCGCGGGTCGGCGTGATCGGCAGCGTCACCCGGCCATTCTGCGGCGACTGCGACCGCACCCGGCTGACCGCTGACGGGCAGGTGCGCAACTGCCTCTTCGCGCGGGAGGAGTCCGACCTGCGCGGCGCGTTGCGGGGCGGCGCCGATGACGACGAGATCGCCCACCGCTGGCGCGCCGCCATGCTGAGCAAACTGCCTGGCCACGGCATCGACAACCCGCAGTTCCTCCAGCCCTCGCGCCCCATGTCCGCAATCGGCGGCTAGCCGTGCCGCCTTCCCCACTCCGCCACACCCCCCTTTTTCGTCGATCAAGGACAAAGGCACGTGGTTTGATCTCCGATGGCGCGTTTCCGCCCTTGATCGGCACGCTTTCCCTTGATCCGCGCGCCGTGCTTGGCGATACCCACGCTGACCATGAGCGGGAGGTGGGTGCGTGATCACGGTGCGATACTTCGCGGGTGCGCGGGCCGCCGCCGGCGTCGAGCAGGAGACGGCACCGGCTGGCGGCTCACTCGACGATCTGCTCGCGGAGCTGGCGAGCCGGCACGGCCAGCGGCTGGCCGCGATACTGAAGGCCGCGAGCTTCCTCGTCGACGGCGTCGCCCGCCACGATCGTGACAAGGTGCTACCCGACGGGGTAACCGTGGACGTGTTGCCGCCGTTCGCAGGGGGGTGAGAGTTGCCGGCCTTCGTGCTGTTCGCGTTGGGCATCCTTGTCCTGATCCACCTCTACCTGTGGAAACGCCTGGTACGCGACACGACCCGACGCGGCCCTTGGCGCCTGGCGGGCAGCATCGGGGCCGCGTTCCTCGCCGTGCTGCTGGTGGCGACAATGGTCGGCACCCGCCTCGGATTTTGGTTGCTGGCCTGGCCGGGTTACCTGTGGCTGGCGGTCATGTTCTACCTGCTGGTCGCGCTGGTCCTGCTGGAGCTACCCATGCTGGCCGCGAAGCTGTGGCTACGCCGCCGCCGGAGCACGGCCGCGACGCCCGCCCTCGTCCACGCCGCCGCAGCGCCGGCCAGCGCCACAAAGCCAGCCAACGCCGCAAAGCCAGCCAGCGCGGCGAAGCCAGCCGACGCCGCCGCAGAGCCGCCCATCGGCGCCGCAAAACCGGCCGACGCCGCCGCAGAGCCGCCCATCGGCGCCACGGAACCGGCCGACGCCCCCGCGGCGCCCATCGGCGCCGCGGAACCGGTCGACGCCGCGGCGACGGACGTCGCGCCGCCGAGCCAAGAGACCGCCGTCCCGGACCACAGCCGGCGCCTGCTGCTCGCCCGCGGCGCGGCGATCTTCGCCGGCCTGACCGCGGCCGGTGTGTCGGGCTACGGCATCCGGAGCGCGCTCGGCCCGCCGCAGCTAGACCGGGTCCGGATCCCGCTGGCGAAGCTTCCCGGCACCATGGACGGCACTCGGATCGCGCTGGTCTCCGACATCCACCTGGGCCCGCTACGCGGTCGGAGCCACACCGAGCGGATCGTCCGCATGATCAACGAGATGGACGCGGACGTCGTGGCGGTGGTCGGCGACCTGGTCGACGGCTCGGTCGAGGAGCTCGGCGCCGCGGCCGCGCCGCTGCGCGACCTGCGCTCCCGGCACGGCAACTTCTTCGTCACCGGCAACCACGAGTACTTCTCCGGCCACGAGGAGTGGATCGAGGAGGTAACCCGGCTGGGCCTGCGCCCGCTGCGCAACGAGCGGCTCTCGATCGAAGGGCTCGACCTGGCCGGCGTCAACGACATCGCCGGCGAGAGCTACGACGACGGGCCGGACTTCGACCGGGCGTTGGCCGGGCGGGACGCCGGCCGGCCGGTGGTGCTGCTGGCGCACCAGCCGGTGCAGGCGCACGAGGCCGCGCGGCACGGCGTCGACCTGCAGTTGTCCGGGCACACCCACGGCGGCCAGATGGTGCCGTTCAATCTGCTGGTGGCGCTGGAGCAGCCGGTCATCTCCGGTCTGGGCAATGTCGACGGCACCCCGGTGTACGTGACCAACGGCGCCGGCTTCTGGGGCCCGCCGGTGCGCATCGGGGCCCCGCCCCAAGTCACCCTCGTCGAGCTGACCCGCCCATGATCAAGGCGTCCCTCACGTTGCTAGAACGACTTGAGGGACGCCTTGATCATGAGAAGGGGGTCACTCGCGCGCGTGGCAACGCGCGGGAGCGGCATCGGGCGTGGCACTATGCGGCGTGCCTCCGTTCAGCGTCGCGCCTCAGAACGGTCCGTCCGGATCCGCTGACGAATACGTCGCGGACCTGCACATCCACTCCAAGTACTCGCGGGCCTGCAGCCGTGATCTCAACCTGCCGAACCTCGCCTGGTGGGCGCGGCGCAAAGGGATCAGCCTGCTGGGCACCGGCGACTTCACGCACCCGGCGTGGCACGATCACCTGCGCGAGGCGCTGCATCCGGCCGAGCCGGGCCTGTTCCGGCTGAGCCCGGAGGCGGAGCGCGACGTCGCCCGCAGACTGCCGCCCCGGCTCGCGAGCGTCGCGGAGACCCACCCGGTGCGGTTCATGCTTTCGGTGGAGATTTCCACGATCTACAAGCGCGGCGACCGCACCCGTAAGGTGCACCACCTCATCTACCTGCCGGATCTGGACGCGGTGGGGCGCTTCAACGCGGCGCTGGGCCGGATCGGCAACCTGGGCTCCGACGGCCGGCCGATCCTCGGGCTGGACTCGCGGGATCTGCTGGAGATCACGCTGGAGGCCAGCCCGGACGGGTTCCTGGTGCCGGCGCACATCTGGACGCCGTGGTTCTCCGCGCTGGGCTCGAAGTCGGGGTTCGACGCGATCGCCGACTGTTACGCCGACCTGGCCGACCACATCTTCGCGGTGGAGACCGGGCTGTCCTCGGACCCGGAGATGAACTGGCGGGTGTCCAGCCTGGACCGTTACCAGCTGGTCTCCAACTCGGACGCCCATTCGCCGCCGGCCCTGGCCCGGGAGGCGACGGTGCTGACCGCGCCGCTGGACTACTACGCGATCCGCGAGGCGCTGCGCACCGGCGACGGCCTGGACGGCACGATCGAGTTCTTCCCGGAGGAGGGCAAGTACCACGCGGACGGGCACCGCGCCTGCGGCGTGAACTGGCAGCCGGAGCAGACCCGCGAGGCGGGCGGCCGCTGCCCCGAGTGCGGCAAGCCGCTCACCGTCGGCGTGCTGAGCCGGGTGGAGGATCTCGCCGACCGCACCGAGCCGCGCCCCGGCGCCAAGCAGGTGACCCATCTCGTGCAACTGCCGGAGATCCTCGGCGAGATCAACGCCGTGGGCCCCCGGTCCAAGACCGTCGAGGGCCAGGTGAACACGCTGGTCGCGGCGCTCGGCCCGGAGCTGGAGATCTTGACGAGGGCGCCGCTGGCCGACATCGGCCAGGCCGGCGGCGAGTTGCTGGCCGAGGCCATCGGTCGGCTGCGCCGCGGGCAGGTGCGGCGGATTCCCGGGTACGACGGCGAGTACGGGATCATCAAGCTCTTCGAGCCCGACGAGTTGCGCCGCCCGGGGGCCGGTCACCAGGTCGACGCCCTGTTCGACGTACCCGTGCCGGCGCAGCGACGCCCCACGGAGCCGGCGGCGAAGCGGAAGGCGAAGGCGCCGGCGCCGAAGGCGGCGCCCGAGGTTCCGCCGCGGCCCAGCGCGGCGCCGCCCTCCCCGCACGAGCCGTTCGAGCCGATGCTCTCCGGCATGGAGGAGGTGGGCACCGGCCTCCTGGACCGGCTGGACGCGATGCAGCGGGTGGCCGCGTCGGCGCCGGGCGGGCCGCTCCTGATCGTGGCGGGGCCGGGCACCGGCAAGACCCGCACGCTGACGCACCGCATCGCGTACCTGTGCGCGGAGCTGAACGTCTACCCCGAGCAGTGTCTGGCGATCACGTTCACCCGGCGGGCCGCCGAGGAACTGCGGGCGCGGCTGGACGGGCTGCTCGGGCCGGTCGCCGAGGACGTCACGGTGGCCACGTTCCACTCGCTCGGCCTGGCGTTCCTGCGGGAGCAACACGCGGCCGCGGGCCTGCCGGCAGACTTCGGGATCGCCGACGACACGCAGCGCACCGAGGCGCGGGCGGAGGCGGGCGACGACGACGCCGCGTACGTGAAGCTGCTGCGCGCCACCAACCTGGTCGACCTGGACGAGCTGGTCACGCTGCCGGTGACCCTGCTGCGCGACGACCCTGACCTGGTGGAGCGCTACCGGGCGCGGTGGCGGTGGATCTTCGTCGACGAGTACCAGGACGTCGACGCCACCCAGTACGAGCTGTTGCGCCTGCTCAGCCCGGCGGACGGCAACCTGTGCGCGATCGGCGACCCCGACCAGGCGATCTACTCGTTCCGCGGCGCCGACGTGACCTACTTCCTGCGGTTCGCCCAGGATTTCACCGACGCCCGCCTGGTCCGCCTGACCCGCAACTACCGGTCGGCGGCGCCGATCGTGGCGGCGGCGGTGCAGGCGATCGCGCCGTCCACGCTGGTGCCGGGCCGGCGCCTGGATCCGGCCCGGCTGGATCCGGAGGCGCCGCTGGTCGGCCGGTACGCGGCCGGGTCCGCCCCCGAGGAGGCCGACTTCGTGCGGCGGACCGTCGACGATCTGGTCGGCGGCGTCTCGCACCGCTCGCTCGACTCCGGCAAGATCGACGGGCGCTCGTCGACCATCTCGTTCTCGGACATCGCGGTGCTCTACCGCACCGACGCGCAGGCCGCGCTGATCGTCGACGCCCTGGCCCGCGCCGGCATCCCGGTGCAGAAGCGGTCGCACAACCGCCTGCGCGACCGCCCCGGCGTGGCGGCCATCGCCCGCGAACTGCGGCACGCGAGCGGGCTCAGCGGGGCGCTCGCCGCTCGGGTACGCCTCGCGGGTCAGGTGCTGGCGGACCGGTTCGCGGCGCCCACGCTCGACGAGGCCCCGACCATCGGCCCGGAAGACCTCTGGTCGGCGGTGGAGCTGTTGATGCCGCTGGCCCAGCGGTGCGGGGACGACCTGCCGCTGTTCCTGACCCAGATCGCGATGGGCGCGGAGGTGGACGCGCTCGACCCGCGCGCCGAGGCGGTCACCCTGCTCACCCTGCACGCCGCGAAGGGTCTGGAGTTCCCGGTGGTGTTCCTGATCGGCTGCGAAGACGGGCTGCTCCCGCTGCGACTGCCCGGCCGGCCGCCGTCCGACGACGATCTGGCCGAGGAGCGGCGGCTGTTCTTCGTGGGCGTGACCCGGGCCCAGGACCGGCTGTATGTCAGCCACGCCGCTCGGCGTACCCGGTTCGGCACCGAACGCGACGCGCGACCGACGCCGTTCCTCGACGCGATCGACGCCGGTCTGTTCGAACGGCTCGGCGACGCCACCACCCGCCGCCCCAAGGATCGCCAGCTCCGCCTCCTGTGACACATTGGCGCAGTCCGGGGAGGTAAGCCCTCCAGGGTGGCGGGCTACGGTGTCGTGAGCAGCACCGCGTTCGGGAGGGAACGGTCAATGTCCAACTACGGCTCGTACCCGAGTTCGCCGCCGGAGCCGTGGTCCGGCCAGCCGCAGGGTGCCTACGGGCAGCAACCGCAGCAACCGCAGGGACCGTACGGGCAGCCGGCCGATCCCTGGGGCGGCGGCCAGGAGCCGTGGGGCGGCGCGCCGACGTCCGTCCCGCCGGGTGGTCCGGGTTCGCCGAGCGGCTACGGCGAGCAGGCAGCACCCGGTTCGCCAGCCGGCTACGGCACGCCGGCACCGCCCGGTCCGCCGGGCGGCTACGGCACGCCGGCACCGCCCGGTCCGCCGGGCGGCTACGGCACGCCGGCGGCGCCCGGTTCGCCGAGCGGTTACGGCGCGGGGCGCCCGCCGACGCAGCCCTACGAGCCTGGGTACGCCGCGGCGGCGACCGCCGCGCCGGTCTGGTCCCAGCCGGGCCCGCCGCCCGCCCCGCCCCGCCGGCGCGGCAACGGGCCGTTGATCGCGCTCGTGGTCGTGCTCGCGCTGCTCGTGGTCGCCGGCGGCGTCGCGGCGCTGGTGAAGCTCGGCGGCCTGGGTGAGGCCGACCCCCAGGCGGACACCACGCCGCTGGCATCCGCGCCGGTGGACCCGCCCACGCCCACCGAGACCGCGTCGCCGGCCGGCCCCGACGCGGGCGTCGACGCCCGGTTCGTCAAGAAGGGCCAGTGCGTCGTCAACCAGGGCAACGAGCGCGACCCGTCGTTGAAGGTGGTGGGCTGCGGCGCCAAGACCCTCGAGGTGATCGCCCGGTTCGACGGCACCATCGACTACGAGGGCAAGTGCAAGTCGCTGCCGGAGTACGACTTCCACTACTACTACGACAGCCAGCTCGACACGCTCGACTTCGTGCTGTGCCTGAAGCAGCGATAGCCCTTTCTAAGGCCGTCTAGCACTCACGGTAGAAACACCGGAGTCTCGACACGCGTATACCGGTTTCTAGCCTTGGCGTTAGACAACCCGATACGGTGCGATACGTGGATCCGGTCCGCAACCCCTACGCGCCCGGCGCCGGTCAGCGTCCACCCGAGCTCGCCGGGCGCGACCGGGAGCTCGACGTCTTCGACGTGGTGCTGGAACGGGTGTCCCGCGGCCGCCCCGAGCGCAGCCTCATGCTCACCGGGCTGCGCGGCGTCGGCAAGACCGTGCTGCTCAACACGCTGCGCTCGCAGGCCATCGGGCGGCTCTGGGGCACCGGCAAGATCGAGGCGCGGCCCGACCAGTCGCTGCGCCGGCCGGTCAGCGCCGCGCTGCACATGGCGATCCGCGAGCTGGCGCCGCACCATCGGGCGCCCGACCGCATCGACGAGGTGCTCGGCGTGCTGAAGGCGTTCGCGCTGCGCGGCAACGCCGCGAACGCCAAGCTCCGGGACCGCTGGCAGCCCGGCATCGACGTGCCGGCCCGCGCCGGGCGTGCCGACTCCGGCGACATCGAGATCGACCTGGTCGAGCTGTTCACCGACGCCGCCGGCGTCGCCACCGACGTGGGCACCGGCATCGCGCTGTTCATCGACGAGATGCAGGACCTCGGCCCGGCGGACGTCTCGGCGCTGTGCGCCGCCTGCCACGAGCTGTCCCAGCTCGGCGCCCCGTTGATCGTGGTCGGCGCCGGCCTGCCGCACCTGCCGGCCGTGCTGTCGGCCGCCAAGTCCTACTCCGAACGGCTCTACCGCTACCAGCGCATCGATCGGCTGGATCGGATCTCCGCCGACCAGGCGCTGTGCGCGCCGGCGGCGCGCGAGGAGGTCGAGTACGAGGAGAAGGCGCTCGACCTGCTCTACGAGAAGTCCGGCGGATACCCGTACTTCGTGCAGGCGTACGGCAAGGCGACCTGGGATCACGCCCCGCGCAGCCCGATCACGCCCGCCGACGTGCGGGTGGCGGCGCCCGAAGCGGAGGCGGAGCTGGCGGTCGGGTTCTTCGGCTCCCGGTACGAGCGGGCCACTCCGGCCGAGCGGGAGTACATGCGGGCGATGGCGGCGCTGTCCCTGGAGGAGGAGCACGATGCCGCCGTCCCGACAGCTGAGATCGCCAATTCGCTGGGGCGGAAGCCGGCCAGCCTCTCCCCCGCCCGGGACGCGCTCATCAAGAAGGGCCTGATCTACTCCGGCGAGCGCGGCACGGTGGCCTTCACCGTCCCGCACTTCGGCCGTTATCTACGAACAGTGGGGTAAGCCCTCCCCGCCCGGGGTATCAACGGCGTATGAGACCCGTACGCGGCGCCGCCCACGCGATGCTCGGCGCCATCTTCGTGGCCAGCGGCGCGCGTGCCGTGCTCCGCCCGGACCCGCTCGTGCCGCGGGCCCAGCTGGTGACCGACCGGGTGCCGCAGTTCGGGAAGACCGACGCCCGGACCCTGGTACGCCTCAACGGCGCCCTCCAGTTCGTCGGTGGTCTGCTGCTCGCCACCGGGCACGCCAGCCGGCCGGCCGCGGCGGCGCTCGCCGGCTCGATGGTGCCGACCACGGTGGCCGGTCACCCGTTCTGGACGATCGACGACCCGGCGGAGCGCACCCATCAGCAGGTCCACTTCCTGAAGAACCTCGGCTTGCTCGGCGGGCTGCTATTGGCCGCGGTGGATACTGAAGGGCGGCCCGGTCTGGGGTACCGGACCGGCCACGGCCTGCGGGCCGTCGGGCGCGGCACCCGGCGTGGCCTGCGGACCGCTCGCCGAGAGGCTCGTATTGCGGCCAAATCGGCCGCAATAGGCCGCCATCTCCCTGGATAACTCGTACGAATCACCTCAACTACGCACTGTGCGTTTAACCAGACGGAAATGTCGCGAACCAGTGTGGGATCGGACACGGTCGGGTAACGCAGGAGGTATTGGGGTGACAGGCCCCTCTAGGCTTCTAGGCGGACCTAGGCGGGAAGTACGACATCGATTCGGGGGTGGCCACGCCATGCTGGCGACCGTCGCAAGACGGCTCGGCCGCCTCGCCACAGTCCACCGGATAGCTCGTGGTATCGACCGTTGGACGGTCGTGCGGATCGGCATCGTCGCCGTAGCGTTCTACGCCGCCTGGCTCGCGATCAAGGAGTTTGGGCGCCCGTACGACTTCTTCGACATGAAGATCTACCACGGCGCGGTGGTCTGGTGGGCGGGCGGTCAAGATCTCTATGAGTTCATCCAGCCGGACACCACCCTGGGTTACACCTACCCACCGTTCGCCGGCCTGGCGATGCTGCCCATGATCCTCGTGTCGGCGAAGGCCGCGGGCTGGATCAACATCCTCGCCAGCCTCGCCGCGCTCGCCGTCGTGCTCGCCGCGCTCGTCGGGCCGATCGCCCAGCGCTGCGGCTGGCCGCGCTGGTTCGCCGTCGGCCTGGCCACCGCGCTCGCGGTCGCCATCGAGCCGGTGCGCGAGACCTTCGGGTTCGGCCAGGTCAACCTCCTGCTCTTCGCCCTGATCATGGCGGATCTGGTCGGCCTGCGCTGGCTGACCCGCGGCCGTGCGAACCCCCGCCTCGCCGGGCACGGCCCGCTGGCCCGCTTCTTCTTCAGCGGCGCCTGGGCCGGTGCCGGCATCGGGCTCGCCAGCGCGGTGAAGCTCACGCCCGCCCTGTTCGTCGTCTACTTCCTGCTCACCCGGCAGTGGCGGGTGGCGCTCACCGCCGTGGGCACCGCCTTCGCCGTCACGGTGGCCACCTTCCTGGTCGCCGGCCAGGAGTCGATGACCTACTTCACCGGGGTGCTCTGGCAGACCGACCGGGTCGGCGTCGCGGACGCCACGCCCAACCAGTCGCTCGCCGGCGTGCTCGCCCGGCTCTACGACTCGCCGGAGACGCCCAGCCTGCTGTGGTTGTCGTTCGCCATGCTGATGCTGGCGGTGGGCCTCTCCCGGGCCTCGCACGCGCACGCCGACGGCGACGAGCTGACCGCGTTCACCCTGATCGGGCTCACCGCCAACGTGATCAGCCCGATCTCCTGGTCGCACCACCTGGTCTTCGTGATCCCGGCGATCGTGGTGCTCGTCGACGCCGCCCTGCGCCGCCGGGGCGCCAGTCAGGTGCTCAGCGGCACCAGCGGCCTGCGCACGCCGATCTGGTTCCCCGCGCTGACCGGTCTGCGCCACGCGGCCGCCGCCGTCGGGCTCTACGTGCTGTTCGTCAGATCACCCATCTGGCCGTACGAGCACCGCCTGCCTCAGGTCTCGCACTACGCCGACGGCCTCTGGGGCGCGCTGATGGAAAACTCCCTCGCACTGGCCATCATCGTGCTAGTCGCCGCCCTCCCATGGCGCCCCGGCGCCGAACCCGCTTTCTACCCCGCGTCTCCCGCAGTGACCCGAGCTCACACCCTCGTCTAACCCGCCGATCTTGCACTTGTCAGGTCCAGATGTCCGAAATGGAAGCTGACAAGTGCAAGATCGGCGCGGGTTAGGGGCAGTTGACCCACTCATCGGTGCCGTCGGCGAAGATCTGGTGCTTCCAGATCGGGAGGCGGGCCTTCGCCTCGTCTACCAGCTTCGCGCAAGCCGCGAACGCCGCCGCGCGGTGGGCGGTGCTGACCGCCGCGACCAGTGCCACGTCGCCCACCTCCAGCGGGCCGACCCGGTGCGAGACCGCGACCGCGTACACCTCCGGGTCGGCGGCGATCTCCTCGGCCACCTCGCGGAGCACCGCCGCGGCGGTCGGGTGGCCCTCGTACTCCAGCTTCGTCACCGATCGACCATGGTCGTGGTCGCGGACCACGCCCTGGAACGACACGACCGCGCCGGCCCGCGCGCCGGCCACGGCGGCCTCGTGTGCGGCGAGATCGAGGGGCTCAGTAGTTACCTGGATCATGGTCGTTCTCCGTCCAGCAGTGGCAGCGGCACCAGCGGTACGACCGCGCCCGGCTCGCCGGTCGTCTCCGGCCGGATCACCGCGAACCCGTCCGCCTGGGCCAACCCGCGCAGCATCGCCGAGCCGACGTGCCGCACCGGGTGGGCGGTGCGCTCGACCGGATCGACCCGCACCAGCGCCAGGTGCGTGTGCGCGCCACGACCGGGGATCGCCTCGGCCAGAGTGATGCGCGGCAGCACCGGCTCCGGCCGGCCGTGCAGCCCGGCGAGCAGCGGTGCGACCAGCGACACCAGCGCGACGATCGCCGACTGCGGGTTGCCCGGCAGGCCGGCCAGGAAGCGGGGCCGCCCGTCCGGGCCCGGCACCCGGGCCAGCAGCATTGGGAAGCCGGGGCGCACCGCGACGGTGTTCACCACGTACTCCCCGCCCAGCTCGTGCAGCGCCGGATGCAGATGGTCCACCGGACCGCGCATCGTGCCGCCCGTCGTGCACACCAGGTCGGCGCCCTCGAGCGCCTTACGGATCGCGGCCACATGCGCGGGCAGGGTGTCCTCGACCGGCCCGAGCACGTGACCCGGCTCGGCGCCGTACCGCCGGAGCCAGGCCGGCACCGGCACACCGAGCGCATCGCGCACCCGGCCCGCCCCCGGCAGGCCACTGGTCAGCAGCTCGTCGCCGAACACCAGCAGCGCGGCGCGCGGCGGCCGCCGGGTGGGCAAGGCGTCGTAGCCGCACGAGGCGGCCAGACCGATCACACCCGGGTTCACCGGCGCACCGGCCGGCAGCAGCACCTCGCCGCGTCGCGCCTCCTCGCCGGGCGCCCGCCACTCCGGCTGCGCCCGCGGCGTACCCGTCACCAGGCCGTCCGCGGTGCGCGAGGACTCCTCCACCCGCAGCACGGCGGTGGCACCCTCCGGCAGCATCGCGCCGGTGGCGATCTCGACCGCCGTGCCGTCGTCGGGAAGCGGCGCCGGCGCGCCGCCGGCGAGCACCCGCCCGACCACCCGCCACGGCCCTTGCCCACGTACCGCCCAACCGTCCACGCTGGAGGTCGGGAAGGCGGGCAGGTCGGTCAGCGTGGTCAGCGGCTCGGCCAGCGTGTGGCCGTCGGCCTCGGCCAGCGGCACCTCGACCGGGGACGCCGCGGCGGCCAAACCGGCCGCGTACACCAGGGAGCGCGCCTCAGCCCAGCCGACTGGCGCCATCTCAGCGGTCACCCGCCGAGCCTATCGCCCCTCTCTCATGATCAAGGCGTGCCCCCAGTCGCTCTAACGACGTTAGGGGCGCCCGGATAAAGTATGTGTGGCGGGGTGGTCGCCGCCGCGGAGTTGGTCGACGGCATGCGTCAGGATGGGGCCGAGCACGGCCAGGCCGTCGCGGGCGCCACCCTTCGAGCCCGGCAGGTTGACCACCAAGGTCCGGCCGGCGACGCCAGCCAACCCCCGGGACAGCGCCGCGGTCGGCACCTTCTCCCGCCCGTACGCCCGGATCGCCTCCGCGATCCCCGGCACCTCGTAGTCCAGCACGTCTTTGGTGATGTCCGGTGTCCTGTCGGTGGGCGTGACCCCGGTGCCTCCGCTGGTGAGGACGACATCGACCCCGTCGGCCACCGCCGCTCGGAGAGCCTCCCCCACCGGCTCCCCATCAGGGACGACGACCGGCTCCTCGACCTCGCACCCCAGCTCACGCAGGCCGGCGACCAGGAACGGGCCGCTGGTGTCCGCGTACACGCCGCTGGCCGCCCGGTTCGACGCCACGATCACGCGGGCCCGGATCACGGACGGTCCTCCGGACGTACCCAGTCACCGGTCTTGCCGCCTTCCTTGCGCAGCACCCGTACCCCTTCGATTGACGCGGCCGGGTCGACGGCCTTGACCATGTCGATCAGCGCGAGCCCGGCGGCGGCCACGGCTGTCAGGGCTTCCATCTCGACGCCCGTGCGGTCGGCGGTCTTGGCACTCGCGGTGATCTCGACGGTCGCGTCCGTGAGCGTGAAGTCGACGGTGACGCCGTGCAGCGCGATCGGGTGGCAGAGGGGGATGAGGTCGGGGGTGCGCTTGGCGCCCATGATGCCGGCGACCCGCGCCACGGCCAGCGCGTCACCCTTCGGCAGGCCGTCGCGGCGGAGCAGGTCCACCACCTCCGGGGTGGTGTGCAGCCGGCCGGCGGCGACCGCGCGCCGCACCGACACCGCCTTCGCCGACACGTCCACCATGCGCGCCGCGCCGGCCTCGTCCACGTGGGTGAGATGTTCCGTCACGACGCGAGCCTATGTTCCCGGAGCGCGGCGGCGCGCACGAGCACCCGGCGCCCGCCAGCTGTTCGACGCCCTCGACGTGCACCCACTCCGGCCCGGGTTGGCGGCGAAAAAGCGGCGCCCCCGCACGCCGCTCCTTCGCCTCCTTCCGGCGGGGCAGGAATCACCGTAAGACGACAATCAATAAAGAACGCGATGATAATCGCGATCGGTCTTTGCTCGAATAGATCTTGACTACTTGTCGTTGCTGGGACGACCGTAGATCGTCAAGATCTACGACTCCTGGCGACTTCTAGGGGTGAAATATCGCGCGGAGATCGTGATTACACATGTCGCGACCGTCTCAGATCTGGTCGTGCTTCTTCGAGCCGAGAACCAGGTGTGCCTCCACGCGACCATTCAGCAAAGCACCGTCGAACCCCTGACGAGTCCACTCGACGCCATCAGCCACCTGGACAAGGCGCTGCTTCGCGCCCTGACGAGAACCGCGCTCTTCGAAGAGTTCGAGGTCGCACGCCGCAGCCTGCGAGTTGCTCCGCTTGGCGCCTGATCAGGCCACTGTGTGTCGTGCGAGGCGACGCTCCGCCTCGTGTCGCTCCGGCACATCCCATCTTGCTGTTTCCTCGAATAATCGCAGCACCAAACCGTCTCACCGATGCGATCACGGGTGCTGATGGCTTGCTCGAGGTGATCGATCGCATCCTTGAAGCGAACCTTCAAGCAGTTTTGACGCGAAGTAGTCATGCATCACTGCAACGCCGCATGATCCTCGAAACCACGCCGCCATGAGCCGTTGGTACTCGTTTCCACGATGTCGTGGGAGAGACCACGAGCGGACGGAACATCCTCTTTACAGGCGCCCGCGGGGAGATACAGAAAGGCGCAAGGCTCGTACGACGGACCGGTTCTTGGCAGCCGGTTCGGACAGCGCAGACGAGTCGCGGATCAGACGCCTGGCGCGAGCGCTCATTGCTATCCAGGCCGAGCAGACCGCCTCGCCCGCGGTGTGCGGATCGCCATCAACCGCGCTGCTCCAGCGATCTTCCTCGACAGCTCGACGGCCTCGCCCTCCGCCGTTCGCGCTGGGCGTACGCGTCGAGTCCGCCGGCCAGGTCGCCCGCATCGGACAGCGCCCGCATCAGTTGGCCGCGTGCAGGAGGACGGGGTACTCGACACCCCGGCCACCCGCCGAGGCCGGCGGCGACGCCGGTCACAGCTCGTCAATGAGTTCGTCCAATGTGACAACTCGCCCTGAATGAACGGCCAACATCGCGAAGACGATCTGCTGTTTGTGGGTGCCGAGCGGGAGGAGCGCGCCGTTGGCGCGCACCTCCAACGGTCTGCGGAGAAGTACTTCGAACACCCCCGTAGACACCCGGGGATCAATTGATCGCGATACTCAACCCGCAACCCGAGCGTACCGATCGATGCGACATGTCGGCAGATCACGTTGCAAAGAAATGACGTTGCAGTGACATCGGTTCACATATCAGAACAAATATCGACCGACGTCGCACCGACGACCGGCCGACCCAGACATGAGAGGTGGCCCACCCGCACGAACCAGAAGGTCACCATCGACGTACCCAGCGGCAGCGACACCCAGCGTGATCAGGTGATCAACAAGATCAAGTCTTCCCTTCATGGCCAAAGAAGAGTAACGCTGGGGACCATACGAATCGCCAGTCACATAAGTGGGCACGCAACCATAGCGCTCGGTTTCCAAACACGGACGCAGTGTGATAATTCGGGCGATACTTGCTGATAGTGCTCATTAAGACATTTATCCGTGCAAACCTGTCATCTCGTAGCTTACGCTTCTTCGCACGGGGCACAAGTAAGCACGAACACCACATAAGACGCGAAGTTGTTTAGCACTCATGAGAGGGAGGCAGCCATGCGCGGCAGCAGCTGGACCTGAGGGGTGTCGCTCAATGGCGACCGACCATAGGCTTGCAGGCACACCTCGCGTCGTCCAACGACCACTGAGGAGCGGTGTGCCTCCGACAAGGCGACATGACACCGAGACCGATCGGCGGCTATTGCTGCTCGTCGGTCTCGTCGTCGTTGCCGCGATGTTGGTGAGCGGCCTGGCCATAGCGGCACTCATCACTCGTAGTTACCCCACCGTAACTCCTCTTACGCTCGCTGCGGTCCTGTTACTGATCGCGACAGGCTTCACGGCCGAGGTCCGGATCCGCGTCCGCGCCAACAACCACGGCGTCAACTGGACCGAAGCCGGGATGATCATCGCCTTCACCGTCGCCCCAGTTCCGTGGGTCATCCTCTGCTCGGGTCTCGGTGTGGCGATCGCGCTGCTCCGGCGACGGCCCCCGACGCTGCGCTTGGCGTTCAACATCGGCAAGGAGATGCTGGTCGCCACCGCGATCGGCGTCTCGGTGCTGGCCTTCGGCTGGACGCAGCCAGCTGCGCAGCCCGTGGAGATGATCGGAAGCCTGGCCGTCGGCGCCGTGGCCGGAATGATCGTTGACGAGGCGCTGATCATCCCCGTCCTCGCGCTCGCCTCCCAGACGACCATGCGGCAGCGGTTCCGTGCCAACTGGGATCTCCGGTTCGGCAGCGCAGTCGCACGCTTCCTCGTCGGGGCGCTGACGATCGCGATCCTCCAGTTCAACAGTGAGTTCCTGGTCGCGGTCCCGCTCCTGGTCATCAGCCTGCACCTGTGGCACTCGGCCCGGGTGCGCGGCCGGGAGGAGCGACAAGCCTGGCAGCGCCTGGCGCAGACCACCGACGCACTCAACGACGTCAACCTCGACGCCGTGCTCTCCGGCGCCGTCATCCGCGCCTCCGAGCTCTTCTCCGTCGACGCGGTCGAGGTCGAGCTGCACACCAGCCCCCGCCTCGTTCGCGGCAACGGCGACGGCTTGACCTACGACGGGCCAGCCGCCGACGCCCCCGCGACGACCGGTGAGGTCATCACCACTCCGCTGGAGGGGCACGACGGCAACGCGGACGTCGGTGTCTTGCGGCTGCGCTTCCGCGGCACGGTAAAACTGTCCGAACGCGAGCAGTACACCCTGCGCACCTTCGCCTCGGCCCTGTGCACGGCGGTACGCAACGCGTCGGCCTACGAAGAGTTGACCCGGGTCGCCGAGGAGCACGCCTACGCCGCCGCCCACGACACGCTCACCGGCCTGGCCAACCGCCGCCAACTGCTGGAGCGCGGCACCGAGATGCTCGGCAACCGCCACGCGGACGGCGTCACCGCCCTGCTCCTGATCGACCTCAACCATTTCAAAGAGGTCAACGACACGCTCGGGCACGTGGCCGGCGACCGGGTGCTGATCGAGGTGGCCGAGCGGCTGCGGCAGGAAGCGCGCCCGGACGACCTGGTGGCGCGGCTGGGCGGCGACGAGTTCGCGGTGTTGATCGCGGGCCTGCCAGCGCCGGCGATCGCCGCGCACCGGGCGGAGGGCCTACTCGCGGCGTTGCACGTGCCGTTGCAGGTCGACGGCATGCGGATCAGTGTGGAGGCGAGCGGCGGCATCGCGGTCGCGCAGGGCGGCGGCATGACGGAGCTGCTGCGCCGGGCGGACGTCGCGATGTATCAAGCGAAGCGCAACGGCCAGCGGCTCGCGACGTACGCGCGGGCCCGGGACACCGCCGACGTCGGGCGGCTCGCGCTGGGCGGCGACCTGCCGCGCGCGCTCACCCAGCACGAGTTCACCGTCAACTTCCAGCCGATCGTCGACCTCGGCTCCGGCGAGGTGATCGGAGCCGAGGCGCTGGCCCGCTGGCGGCACCCCGATCGGGGCGACCTCGACCCGTTGCGGTTCCTCGAGACGGTGGAACGCTCCGGGCTGCTGCCGGCGTTCGCCGACGCGGTGCTCGACCAGTCACTGGTCGCGGCCGGCGCCTGGCGAGACGCCGGGTTCGACCTGCCGGTGGCGGTCAACGTGTCGCCGCGCAGCCTCCTGGACCCGCGCTTCCCCAGCGCCGTGGTGGCCCGCCTCCGCGCGCATGACCTGCCGCCGGACCGGCTGTTCCTGGAGCTGACCGAGACGCTGACGATCAGCCAGCTCGAGGTGGTCGACCAGGTGCTGAGCCAGCTGCGGGACGCGGGGGTGCGGCTGGCGCTCGACGACTTCGGCACCGGATACTCCTCGCTGTCCGTCCTGTCCCGGATTCCCGTCCACGAGCTGAAGATCGACCGCGGGTTCGTGACCGCGATGGACACCTCCGCGGAGGCCGCCGCGGTCATCCGCTCCACACTGGACCTGGGCCGCAGCCTCGATCTCATCGTGGTGGCGGAGGGTGTCGAGAGCGAACCGCAGCGCCGCGCGCTGTGGGAGCTCGGTTGCACGGCTGGTCAGGGCCACCTCTTCGCCCGCCCCATGCCGTCGGCGCGGTTGCTCGCCGCGCTGCACCGGGGATCCGGCGGCCGGCCGGGCACGCTCGCACCGCCGCTACACGACGAGGGCACGGTCGTGCGCCTGTCGCCGGGCCGCCGGGCCGCGGCCCGAAACCGTGGGGAGCGCATGCCACACTTGCCCGCGTGATCCGAAAGGACGAGAGACTCGGCGACCTGGCTCTTTACGGACTGTCCGCGATCTTCGCGGGCGTCACCGCGGCCACGTCGACGCTCGTTCCGCACCGCGCGTGGGGCGCCGTCGCCGTTTTCGGGTACGCCGTCGCCGCGCTCGCCGTCGTCATTCAACTGGTCACCCGGCGGGGCGCCGACCCACGCACCCGAATGACCATCACGCTCGGCGCCTGGGCCGCGACCGCTCTGCTCCCCATGGTCATCCAGGCGATCCAGCGAGCCGGCGGCCGCACCGACCGGGCGCAGGAAGAGGTCATCGTCGTCGAGCACGGCGGGCAGCGCCTGCTCGACCACGGCACGCCCTACCTGCGCAGTGACGAGATCGCCACCCTCCCGTCCGGCGACCAACTGCTCGGCTACCTGCCCTACCAGCCGGGCATGGCGCTCTTCGGCCTGCCGCGCGCGCTCACCGGCGATCATTGGTGGACCGACGCCCGGATCTGGTTCGCCCTGGTCACGATCGGCGCGCTGGCGCTCGCCGCGACCCAGCTGGCCAAGGACGCGCGTCTCGTGCGTGCGGTCCAGTTCGCCACCGTGCTGCCCGTGTGTGCGCTCACCCTCGCGACCGGCGGCGACGACATCCCCGTACTCGCGCTCTGCCTTTTAGCCTTGAGCCTGTGCGCGACGCGGCGCTACGGCGCGGCGGGCATCGCGGTGGGCCTGGCCGCCGCCCTCAAGCTCTTCGCGTGGCCGGTCCTGCTGGTCCTGCTCGTGCACGCGCTGAACCGCGGCGCCCTCGCGCGGTTCGCCGCCGGCGCGGTCGGCCTGCCGCTGCTCGCGCTGGTCCCCGCCGCCATCCGCGACCACACCGCGCTCGTCGACAACGTGCTGCGGTTCCCGCTCGGCGAAGGGGTCGTCGAGAGTCCCGCACAGTCGCCGTTCCCCGGCTATCTGATCGCCGCCAACCTGCCCGGCGGGCGGATCATCGCCGGCGGATTGCTGCTCGCGGCGGGCCTCGCGATCGCCGTCCGGCTCGCCCGCCGCCCACCACGCACGGCCGCGCAGGCGGCCATAATCTGCGGGTACGGCATGCTCGCCGCCATCCTGCTCATGCCCTCGACGCGATTCGGGTACCTGCTGTACCCGCTCGCATTCCTCATGTGGTCGCGAACCGCGGCGGCTTTCAGCGAAGACTCAGGAAGCAGGATGACCGCAACCGGTACCGTCGAAGCATGATGACCTGTCCGAAGTGTCGTGGCGAGATGCGCCAGTACGAGCGCAGCGGTGTCACGATCGACCAGTGCACCGAGTGTCGGGGGATCTTCCTCGACCGCGGTGAGCTTGAAAAGCTCTTCGACGCCGAGGCCAACTGGCAGCAGCAACAAGCCGGCGCGCAGCGGCCCCCCGCCCAGCAGCCCGGCTACGCGCCGCCGCCCGCACCGCAGCCCGGTTACGCCCCGCCGCCCCCGCCGCCCGCCACGCACGGGTACCCGCCTCAGCAGCCCGCTTACGGCGGTGGCCACTATGGCTACCACGGCCACTACAAGCACAAGCGTCGCAAGGGCTTCCTCGGCGAGCTCTTCGACTGACCGAAGCCTCCCACGATCAAGGCGTCCCTTACGTCGTCATAGCGACGTGCGGGGCGCCTTGATCATGAGGGCTAGACGACGGCCATGTCGACGAAGCGGGACAGGTGCAGCTGCGCGGCCACGGTGACCGTATCGGTGGGTCCATTTCGATGCTTGGCGACAATGAAATCCGCTTCACCCGCACGCGGCGACTCTTTGTCGTAGTAATCGTCGCGGTGCAGGAGTATGACAACGTCGGCATCTTGCTCAATTGAGCCTGACTCGCGCAAATCGGACAATTGGGGGCGCTTGTCGGTGCGTTGCTCGGGGCCTCGGTTGAGCTGACTCACCGCGATCACTGGGCACTCGACCTCTTTGGCGAGCAGCTTCAAGCCTCGGGACAGCTCCGCGACCTCCTGCTGCCGGCTCTCGACCCGCTTCGGCGAACTCATGAGCTGGAGATAGTCGACCACGATCAGCTTGAGATCGTGACGCTGCTTGAGGCGGCGTGCCTTGGCCCGGATCTCCATCAGGTTCATGTTCGGCGTGTCGTCGACGTAGAGCGGCGCCTCGCTGATCTCGCCCATGCACCGGGCCAGCTTGGTCCAGTCGTCGTCGGACAGCTGCCCGGAGCGCAGGATGTGCAGCGGCACCCGGGCCTCGGCCGAGAGCAGACGCATGACGATCTCGATCTTGCTCATTTCCAGCGAGAAGATCGCACTGGCCATGTTGTGCCGAACAGAGGCATTTCGGGCAAAGTCCATAGATGCTGTCGATTTACCTAAACCGGGTCGTCCCGCAACAATCACGAGTTGGCCGGCGTGGAGGCCGTTGAGGAGGCGGTCGAGGTCGGTGAAGCCGGTCGGCACGCCGGTCATGACGCCGCCCTGGGCGCCGACCGCCTCGATCTCGTCGAGCGTGGGCTGCAGCATATCGGCGAGCACCGCGAAGTCTTCGCTGACCCGCCGCTCGGTCACCTCGTAGACGGCCTGCTGGGCGAGGTCGACGACGTCGTCGACGTCGCGGCCGGCGCCGTTGCCGTATCCGAGTTGGACAATGCGGGTGCCCGCTTCCACGAGCCGCCGCAGCACGGCCCGCTCGCCGACGATGCGCGCGTAGTAGGCCGCGTTGGCCGCGGTCGGCACGCTCGACATCACGGTGTGTAGGTAGGGCGCGCCGCCGACCCGGGAGAGGTCACCGGAGTTGGCGAGAGCGGCCGCCACGGTGATCGCGTCGGCCGGCTCGCCGCGACCGTAAAGATCGAGGATCGTGTCGAAGATCGTCGCGTGGACCGGTCGATAGAAGTCGTTCGACTTCAGGATTTCGACCACATCTGCGATGGCGTCTTTGGAAAGCAACATTCCGCCGAGCACGCACTGCTCGGCGGCGATGTCTTGCGGTGGTGACTTGTCAAACTGCCCGTTATACCCACCGGAGTTGTCTGGTGGCGGACCGGAGGCAAGGCCCCCGTCTGACCGTACGTCGTCGGTGACCGACACGAAGCCCCCCTCCGCCCGTCGGCTGTCCCCCGAAGCAAACCTCAGGGGTACGACATTTCGCGGGCCAAGCGATCACGATACGAAATCGCTGGTCAGCGGCTCAAATCGAGCGGTGGACGAGCCTCGGGACAACCTGTGGACAGTCACCCGGGTGAGTGTGCGCAGCCTGTGCACAGGTTGTGGATAACTATTGGGGATGGCTGGCCGAGTATGGTGTGACGTGCCAGTACTCGATCCCCACCGTGTGGAGAAAGAAAATCGGGCCTGACGCTGGCGGCGATCGCGGCTTATCATTGCCTGCGACGAATATGCCCAGAAGGCCAGTTGCGGTCAGGTACCAGAAAGGTCACGCTTTCGCAGTGGACTACCGGGACTGGGGGTACGACACGCGGGTGCCGCGCGAGCGGCGACCGGACGATGTTGTGCGCCCCGACGACCGAAGCTCCACCGGCGAGATCGCCCGCTACCGAGGTGATCGCCGGGGCGGCGCGCATCGCGCCGACGACGATCCCGAGCTAGACCCACCCCGCATCGGCTACGCCACACTCAGTGAGTTCCGCAGCGTCTACCGTGGACGCCGGCGGCGTGAGGAGGCTCCGGCCGACGACCGACCGTATGGCCGCCGCGGCGACGCCCGCGAGCGGTGGCGCGACGGCGAAAACCCTGACCCGCGGCCCGAGGTGAACACCGCGGAGTGGACCCGCGAGGCGTATACCGGCGAGTGGAGCCGCGAGGCGTACCCGGAGGATTGGTCGCGCGCGACGGACAGCACCGCCGAGCGGCGCCCAGCGCGCGACGCGTGGGCCGAGCCGCGCGGTCGCCGGGCCGGTGACGACGACCGCGCCGGCCCGCGGTCCCGGGAGCGCGCCGACGACTGGACGCCACCGCGCGCCCTGCCCCCGGCGTCCGGGATTCCGTCGTCCGCGATACCGACGTCGTCGTTCCCCGCGTCCGCCGTGCCCTCGTCGGCGGTGCCGGACGGTTACGACCGGCCGTCGTGGGCGGTTGGCCGCGGGCGCACGGATCGCCCGCGCCCGGGGGCCGACGACGACTCGCCACCGCGTGGCCGGCGGTCCTGGCAGGACCAGATCGAGCCGCGGTGGGCGGCTGACGAGGCCCCGGTGGAGCCGCAGTGGGCGGCCGACGAGACGCAGTTCGAGACCCGCTGGACCGCGGGCGAGATGGACGACGAGACCAGCGTGCGCCTGGCGGGTGACGACCCGCGGTGGGTCGGTATCCCGTCGTCCGCCCCCCGATCGCCGGCCGTCGCCTACCGCGACGAAGACGACGACCCCCGCGCGCGGGTGCCGAGTCCGCGTTCCGCGCCGCCCGGCGACCGGGGCCGGTTCGACCGCCAGCGTCCGGCGCCGTCGTCGTACCGTAGCCGGCCGAGCCTCGTCGAGGTGGCCGAAGACGACCTCCTGCAAGAGAACGAGCTGGCGGATGGCGGGCGGCGCGGCAGCGTGCCGGCAGCCATCATGGCGACGCTCGCGTGGTTCACGGTGCCGGTGCTGCTCTTCGCCGTCTACACCTTCACGATCGGCAGCGCCAACCGGGCGCAGGCGCTGGATTCACTCATCGGCAGCGGCGGCCGGCTCGCCGCCGCGTTGGCGTTCAGCGTCGTGGTGGCCGTCTTGATCCGCTGGGTGAGCACGAGTTGGCGGTCGGTCAGCGTCGGGTTGGCAGCGGCCGTCGTGGGCGGCGGACTGTCCACTGTGCTGCTGTCCGCGATCAGCGGCCAACCCATCGGCTGACGGGCCTTCCCCCACCCCCCACCCTCGTCCTCGTCCTCCTCCCAAGAGGGCAGCCCCCTGGGGCGTGAATTGTGGAGAGAGCTCCCCTATACCCGCCCAGACGGTGAGAGGGCTGCCCTCTTGGGGTGAGGGCGGGGTGAGGGCGGGGGGACCGAGGCGGGGCGGCGTGGGGAGGCTGGGCACGCAAAAACGGTGGGGGCGCCGAGGCGCCCCCACCGTTGTGGTGTCGCGGGTGTTACTTGGCCTTGACCACGTTGACGTCGAACCGGGCGGTGACATCCGGGTGCAGCTTGACCCGCACCGGGTGAGCGCCGAGCGACTTGATGGTGCCGGGCAGTTCGAGCCGGCGCCGGTCGAGAGCCGGACCGCCCGCCGCCTTGACGGCGTCGACGACCTCGGCCGGCGTGATCGAGCCGAACAGCCGCCCGCCGTCACCGGCGCGGGCCGACAGGCTGACCTTGAGGCCCTCGATCTGCGCCTTCACCTCGTTGGCGTGGCCCAGGTCGCGAATCTCACGGGCCGAACGGGCCCGCCTGATCACGGTGACCTGCTTTTCCGCGCCCTTCGACCATGCGATGGCGAAGCCCTGCGGGAGCAGGTAGTTACGGCCGTAGCCGTCCTTCACCTCGATGATGTCGCCGGGAGTGCCGAGGCCGGACACCTCCTGGGTCAGGATGACCTTCATAGCGGTGCCTCCCCTCAGCGCGCCGTGGCCGTGTACGGCAGGAGCGCCATCTCACGGGCGTTCTTGACCGCACGGGCGATCTGGCGCTGCTGCTGGGACGTCACGCCGGTCACCCGCCGAGCGCGGATCTTGCCGCGGTCGGAGATGAACTTGCGCAGCAGCGCGGTGTCTTTGTAGTCGATGTAGGTGATCCCCTCCTTGTCGAGCGGATTCACCTTCTTCTTCGGCTTGCGCAGTGCCGCAGCCTTCGCCATTGCTCTTGCTCCTGATGATCCTGTTAGAACGGGGGCTCGTCGTCGAAGCTTCCGCCACCACCGGAACCGGAACCGGAGGAGTTCGCAGAGGCCGGGGCCGCCGTGGCCCATGGGTCGTCGAAGTTGCCTCCGCCGCCCTGGCCACCGCCACCACCGCCACCACCGGAGGCGCCGAAGCCACCGCCGCCCGAGCGCGACATCTTCTGCACCTTCGCCGTGGCATACCGCAGCGAGGGGCCGATCTCGTCGACCTCGAGCTCGATGACCGTGCGCTTCTCACCCTCGCGGGTCTCGTAGGACCGCTGACGCAGCCGGCCCGAGACGATCACGCGGGCGCCCCGCTGCAGCGACTCGGCGACGTTCTCCGCCACCTGCCGCCAGACCGTGCAGGAAAGGAAGAGCGGCTCGCCGTCCTTCCACTCGCCGGACTGTTTGTCCATGAACCGCGGGGTGGAGGCGACGCGGAACTTCGCGACCGCCGCACCCGACGGGGTGAAGCGCAACTCGGGATCATCGGTCAGGTTGCCGATGACCGTGATGGTGGTATCTCCTGCCATGACCAACTCCTCGCGCTCTCATCGCTGTGGTCGTCAGGCTGCCAGAGCCCTCTGACACATCGCGACGAGGCGGATCCGGGTGGGCCGGCGCCGCGCTAGCGGACGTCCGGACGGATGACCTTGGTACGCAGAATGGACTCGTTCAGCCGAAGCTGGCGGTCCAACTCAGCCACTGCCTCCGGGGATGCCTGGAGGTCGATGACCGCGTAGATGCCCTCGGCCTTCTTGTTGATCTCGAACGACAGGCGCCGGCGGCCCCATACGTCGAGTTTCTCCACCGAGCCACCCGCAGTGCGGATCACGTTGAGGTACGTGTCGAGCGATGGGGCGACGGTGCGCTCCTCGAGGCTGGGGTCGAGGATCACCATAATCTCGTAATGACGCAAGACGTGCTCACCTCCTCTGGGCTAGCGGCCACGGTCCATCCGTGACAGGAGGTCGTGCGTCTGTTCGCATAAGTGACGCCGTGGGATGGCCCACGGCGGCAGTCTTAGACGAACTGAACCAGGATACCGGGCGCCGGTGCGGCGCGCGGAACCGGTAGACAGCACCCCTTCAAAGGGGGCCGCGGGGCGCCCTATCCGCTTCTTTGGGTGGGACCTGGGGAGGAACGACCACACCGACGAGGTTGGATAGAAGGCGCCCCGCGGAGCCTGTGTTGAGTTACATCTTACGCGACACCAGTCCGGCTTGCACGTTGAGCGATAATAGCCCTAATTGCTCCCGCACTGGCACCAACCGCGCAGACTGTGGCGATAAGTGCGAGAAGTCCGATTGGACCGCTTTCCCGTACCGGCTCGACCGACGCCAGCGCCTCCGCGGCGGCGCCGTCCATGCCGATGCCGCTCGCTGCGTCAACGGTAGCCGTGCTGTCCGTCAACTGCCCACTGTCCTCGCTGGTGAGCGCCCCTTCGGCGCCCTCCGACGGGACAGGGGACGGGCTGCTCGCCGGCGCCGTCGACGAGGACGCGTGCGGACGCGGCCGATCTCGGTCGTCCGCCGCGCTCGTGCCGGGCCGCGCCGGTGACTTGGCACCCGGCGTGGTGCCGGTGCCCGACGACGTCGCGCCCGGTGCCGCCGTGACCTCGACCCGGACCGCCGACTCCTGGCCGATCATGCAACTGGGCTTCAGGCCCAGCGTCACCGGTCCACGGTGGAAGACCACCGGCGCCGTGCCACCATCCGCGATCTCGCCCTGTGCGGCGCCGTCGAGGATCAGCTTCGCGCGGTACCCCGTGCGGTTGATCACCTGCAGCGTGCTCTCCGCCGGCACCGTGACCGCGCTCGTACTCGGATTGGCCTCGCAGGCGACGCCGAGGAGACCCTTCTTGCCGCTGAACACGACCTCTTTGCCGCTCTCCCGCGGCATGGCCGTGGGTGTCGGTGCCGCGTGCGCCGCGCCAGCCGCGAAGAACGGAGCGGCGACGAAGAACGCGGCCACCGTTGCTGCGGCGGCGCGATGTCGGGCGGGCTGTCGAGCCGGCGGCATTCAGCATCTCCCCAGATTGCGTTGGGTCCACTGGAGGTAACGACGTGATCGGCGCAGCGGTGACGGGTGATTTGCGAAGTACGCCCGAGACACCGGGCCTTTGCTTCGCGACTGCGGGGCTCGGTCGCTAGCGCTCCCTCTCTCCTCGCGCTCACAGCGCAGACCCTCGCTTCGCGATTGCGGGGCTCGGTCGCTAGCGCTCCCTCTCTCCTCGCGCTCACAGCGCAGACCCTCGCTTCGCGACTGCGGGGCTCGGTCGCTAGCGCTCCCTCTCTCCTCGCGCTCGCGTAGGCTTCCCGCCATGCGTATCGGAGCCCACGTCGACTCGGCCGACCCGCTGGGTGAGGCAGCTGCCCGCGGCGCCGAAACCGTGCAGTTCTTCCTCACCGACCCGCAGGCGTGGAAGGACCCGACCCCGCGCGCCGACGCCGACGCCCTGCGCGCGGCGGAGCTCGACGTCTTCATCCACGCGCCGTACCGGATCAACCTCGCCTCCCTCAATAACCGGATCCGGATCCCGAGCCGCAAACTGCTGCTGACCCACGCGCAGGGCGCCGCCGACATCGGCGCGCGCGGCCTGATCGTCCACGGCGGACATGTCGGTGCCGGTGAAGACCTGGCGGTCGGGTTCGCCAACTGGCGCAAGGCCTTCGAGTTCGGGGCGAAGTCGGGCGGCTTTCCGGTGCCGATCCTGATCGAAAACACCGCCGGCGGTGACAACGCCTGTGCGCGGCGGTTCGACGCGCTGGCTCGGCTGTGGGACGCGGTGGGCGAGTTCGGCGCCGGGTTCTGCCTGGACACCTGCCACGCCAACGCGGCCGGCGAGGAGCTGCTCGGCGCGGTTGACCGGATCAAGGCGATCACCGGCCGGATCGATCTCATCCACGCCAACAACTCCAAGGACCCGTTCGACTCCGGACGGGACAATCACGAGAACTTCGCCAGCGGCACGATCGACCCTGAGCTGATCGTCGCGGTGGTGCGGGCCGCGGGCGCGCCGGTCGTGGTCGAGACACCCAATGGGGCGGAGGCTCAGACCGCCGACATCGCCTTCCTGCGTGACCGCGTGGGTGGATAAGGTCTCGCCGATGAGTACGGAGCAGTCAGAGGCCGCCCCGGACAAGGCCACCGCGGCGACGAGCCCCGCTGGCAAGGACGCCCCAGGCAAGGGCAGCATGGGCGAGGCCGCGGCTGCCAAGGACGCCCCGGCCAAGGAGTCCGCGACCACAGACGTCCCGGCCAAGGACACTGCGCCCAAGGACACTGCGCCCAAGGACACTGCGGCGAAGGGCGCCACCGCCCTCGCGACGCCGGACGACAAGCCCGACAGCGGCAAGCCCGACAGCGACAAGCCCGACAGCGACAGGCCCGACGACGGCAAGCCCGACGGCGACAAGCCCGACGACGGCAAGCCGGCTGCCAAGCCCGATGATAAGTCCGAGGCCAAGCCCGCGAAGCCGGCGGACGAAACGGCGAAGCCGGCGGACCAGCCGGATGACAAGAAGCCGGGCGTCGACAAGCCAGGCGCCGAAAAGCCGAGCGCCCAAAAGCCCGGCGACGAGAAGCCGGGCGACAAGGTCGCGGACAAGCCGGCCGGCGACCCGTTCGCGGCCTTCGCCCCCGAGCCGGAGCACGCGCCCGGCCGGTGGCAGCGGTTCCGTGGCGCGGTCAGCCGGGCCGTGAGCCACGAGTACACGCTGGCCTGCCTCGGTGCCCTGCTGCTCGCCGTCATCATGACCTGGCCGACGCTGCGCTATCCGCAGCACACCCTCCCGCAGGACATCTGGGATCCGACCCTCCAAGCCTGGCAGATGGCCTGGTCAGGGCACATCCTGCTGACCGATCCGGCGCAGCTGTGGAACGCCAACGCGTTCTATCCCGAACGGCTCAGCTTCGCGTTCTCCGACACGCTGCTGGGGTACGCCCCGGCTGGCATGCTCGGTGAGGGACCGACCGCCGCCATCCTCCGGTACAACATCATGTTCGTGCTGGCGCACGCGCTGGCGACCCTCGGGGCGTACGCGCTCGTGCGCCAGCTCGGTGCCGGCCGCACCGGCGCGGTGGTGGCCGCGGCGGCCTACACCTACGCACCCTGGATGCTCTCGCAGGCGGGTCACCTGCACATCGTCTCGAACGGCGGCATGCCGCTCGCGCTCGCGATGCTCGCGCGCGGGCATGGCTGGTCGCTGCGCCATGGCTACCGGCCGGAGCGCCGATCCGCGACCTGGGCGCTGGCCGGCTGGTTGGTCGCCGCGTGGCAGATCACGCTCGGCTTCGGCATCGGCCTGGTCTTCGCGTACGTCATCGCGCTGATCGGCGTCGCGGCGTACGCCGGTCTGTTGTGGCGCAAGATCCGCCGCCGCCCCGGGTTGGGGCTGCGCCTGACCCTCACCAACCTCGTCGGCGGCGTCATCTTCGCATCGATGGGCGCGTTGCTGTCACTGACCTACTTCGACGTGGCGCACCTGCACCCGGAGGCGACTCGCACGGTCAACGACCTGCGCGCCTTCTCCCCGCCGCCGATCTCGTTCCTCATCGCGCCGGCCGAGTCACGGATCTGGGGTGACCTGCACGAGACTGCCCGAGCGGGCGTGCGGTGGCCGGCGGAGATGACGCTGCTGCCCGGCTACGCGCTTTACGGGCTGGCGCTCGCGGGGCTGTTCTTCTCGATCTGGAAGGTGCGGCACCGGATCCTGCTCCTGCTGGGCGTGCTGGTCACCGGCGTGCTGGCGATGGGCACGCGATTCTTCGACGGCACCTACACCTACTTGCCGCTCTTCGAAACCCTGCCAGGGTGGGACGGCCTGCGCACGCCGGGGCGGCTCATGATCTGGACCACGCTGCTACTCGGCATTCTGGCCGCCGGCGCGGTCAGCGCGTTCGTCCGGCGGGTCACCGAGGTGTCGGCGGCCCGGGTGCCGCCGCGGCCGCCGGGCTGGCTGCGCCTGGCGACGTTCGTGCCGCTGGTGCTGGTGCTCGTCGAAGGCCTGAATGTCACGCCGCACCCGATCGTGCCGGCCCAGCCGGCCGTGATGCGCACCGATCCGGGGCCGATGCTAGTGCTGCCCAGCGATCTGAAAATCGACCAGAACGTCATGCTCTGGTCGACCAGCCGGTTCCAGCCGATCGTCAACGGCGGCAGCGGCTTCACGCCGACCCGCCAGGCCGAGGTCCGCGAGATCACCAAGACGTTCCCCGACCAGGCGAGCATCGACTACCTACGGGAGATGGGCGTCAAGACGGTGGTACTGCTGCGCAAGGACATTGTGAACACGCCGTGGCAGGCCGCCGCCGACCTGTCCGTCGACCAGCTGGGCATCACCCGCGAGGACGCGGCGGACATCATCATCTTCCGCCTCTAATTCCGCGCCGATCTTGCACTTGTCATGCCCGAATACCCGATATGGCAGCTGACAAGTGCAAGATCGGCGGGGGTCACGGGGCGAGGGCAGGGGCGGGGGTGTCGCGGCGGGCGCGCCAGCGGACCAGCCAGGGCGCGTCCGGTTCGCCGTCGAGCACCCCGCCGTCGGGATCGTCGGTGTAGGTGCGCCGCACCGGGTCCAGCTCCGGCCGCAGGATCTCGCGCACAATCAGTCCACAGAGGACGGCGACGGTCGTGAGGCGCAGGGTGGCGGCGAGCACGAACACGCCCTCGGGGAAGACCTGCTTTCCGGACGCGCCCAGCAGCTCGCCGTAGAAGGCGACGAAGTAGAGGACCTCGGCGATCTGCCAGGCCAGGAACGCACCCCACCGCGGCCGGGCCAGCACCGCGAGGGGCAGCAGCCACAGCACGTACTGCTGCGACCACACCTTGCTGAAGATGAGGAACGCCGCCACCACCAGGAACGCCAGCTGCGCCAGCCGCGGCCGGCGCGGCGCGAACAGGGCCAGGGCGGCGATCGCCAGGCACGCCAGGCCGAACAGCCCGTACGTCAGGTAGTTGAGCTGCGGATCGACGTGGTTACTCAGCCACTGGAACGGCCCTTGGTCGCCCGGGTTGCCGGAGTTCCACTTGCCGTCCAGATAGCGCCCGATGTACCAGAACGTGCCCCAGTCGACCGGGCGCTCGGTGTTGAGCTCGAAGAACCGGTCCCAGTTCTCCCGATAGGGAAGCGCCACCGGCAGGTTCACCGCGACGACCGTCAGCACGGCCATCCCGATCGTGGTGAGCACCTCGCGCACCTTCGCCGTGCGCAGGCCCAGGATGAGCAGCGGGCCGAGGATGAACAGCGGCCACATCTTCGCGGCGCCGGCGAGCCCGAGCAGGATGCCGGCGGCGACCGGTCGCCGTTTCACCCAGGCGTACAGGCCGAACGCCGCGAACCCGATCGCCAGCAGATCCCAGTTGACCGTGGCGGTGACGAACAGCGCGGGGGAGAGGGCGAACATCGCCGCGTCCCACGGTCGCCGGCGGCGCAGGGCCAGGAGCACCGCCACCGACGCCACGCCGAGGGCGCTGAGCACCAGCGCGTTCAGGTCGTAGAACCAGAGCGCCTGGTTGAGCTCCGGCCGGTTCTCACCCAGCGCGTGTACCGGCAGGCCGAGCGCACCCATGAAGTACCCGGTCACCACCGGGTATTCGACCGGGTGGTCGCGGTAGGGCACCTTGCCCTCGTTGAGCCCCTCGGCGTAGTAGAGCGCCAGCACGTCGGTGTAGCAGAACCGGGTGTACTGGATGTGGTCGGCCCAGGCGCCGTCCCGGCACGGCGACTTCTGCACCCAGTGCAGGGCCAGGGTGAGGCAGGTAAGCGCCAGCACGATGCGGGAGGCGACCCAGAAGCGGCCACTCCACTGGCCCGCGGGCCGGTCGCGGCCGGTGGCGTGCTCGCCGATGGGCCCGCCGATCGCCTCGGCGAGGCCGCGCACGAAGGGGTCCGACTGCGCCGGGCTGTCCACCTTCTCAGGGCCGTCGATGCCGTCCGCCGACTTCACGCTCATGGAAAGGCATCTTGCCTCATCGAACGGCGAAGGCGAAGGCCCGGCGGTGCGTCGCACCGCCGGGCCTTGATGTCCTGCCGGCCTACGTCACATGCCGGCTAATCGTCATCTCGGCCGCCCACGTCGGGCGAACCGGTGGGCAGGACGATGCCGCCGTTGTTCTGACCGCCGTTGTTCTGACCGCCGTTGTTCTGGCCGCCGTCGTTCTGCCCGCCGTTGTTCTGGCCGTTGTTGTTGTCCTGGCAGAGGAACGGGAACAGCCGGCACTGTTCGTCCTGGTCCGGCGGCTCCTGCACCTTCTGGCCGTTCGGGTACGGGCTGTCCTCCTCGCCGGTGTTCTTCCGGTCGGGGAACTCCTTGACCTCGTACTTCAGCGCCTCATGGACCTTTTCCATGAACTCTTCCCAGATGGCCGCCGGCGTGCCGCTGCCGCCCATCGCCTTGCCGTCCTTCTCCTGGATCGACTTCCGGTCACCGTTCGAGCCGACCCAGACGGCTGCCGCCACCTGCGGCGTAGCGCCGATCATCCAGGCGTCGCCGCTTGCGCCTTTGCTGGTCTGGTTGAGTTCCCAGGTGCCGGTCTTGCCAGTAGCCGGCCGGCCGTCCGTCAGGCGATTCTCGATCTTCGGCGGGATCTTCTGGAGCACCGAGTTGAGGTCGTCCATCTGGTCTTCCTCGAACTTCCGCACCGGCTTCAGCTTCTCGCCCGTGCCCGGGACCGCCTCGAACTTGCCGGTCTGCGGGTTGCGCTTCTCCACCTTCTTGATGAAGTGTGCCTTGTTGTACATGCCCCGGGCGGCGAAGGTCGCCATGCCGTTGGCGTGGTCGAGCACGGTCACCGGGTATTGACCGAAGCCGATGACGGGATCGTTGAAGTTCCCCTCGCCGAGGTCCTCGTTGGTGAGCTTGTGCGCCTCGCCCTTACCCGGCTTGGTATCGGACATGGTCCGGATGCCCGCGTCGTACGCCGCCTTGGCCACCTTCTCCCAGCCGATGCCCTTGGCGATCCAGTAGAACGGCGTGTTGAACGACTGGATGGTCGACTCTTCCAGCGTGCAACTGCTGCCGCAGGCGATTTTGCCGACATCCCGGCCCGCGTTCCGGATCTTTCGGGGGGTCCCGTCGGCGCTCCTGTAGTCCGGGTCCTCGTCCTTCCGCGCGTCCCACCGGGAGTCGATCCGGATGCCCTCCCGGAGCGCCGCCGCGAGCGTGTAGATCTTGAAGGTCGAGCCGGGCGGGTGCGGGCCCGTCTTGCCGTCGCTGTTGAGGCCGGCGTAGTCGGTGCCCGTGCCGTTGTCGCCGCCGTAGTAGGCGAGCACCTGGCCGTTGTTGGGGTCGATGGCGACCAGCGCGGCCTGGTAGTAGTTCGGCCGGCCGTTCAGCGGCGACTCCTTGGACGCGCGCCGGGCCGCGGCCTCGGCGGCCGCCTGCGCCTTGTCGTTGATCGTCGTGGTGACCCGGTAGCCGCCCTGTTTCCACGCGGCTTCCGAGACGCCCATCGCCTCGAGCTCGTCCCGGACGTAGTTGAGCACGTTGCCGACCGGCTTGTCGCGGCCGCAGCCGATCGTGCAGGCCTTCGGGTCGTACTTCTTGACCGTGGGGTACTTCGCCGCCGCCCGGTCCGCCTGGCTCAGCCAACCCTTCTCGACCATGTTGTTGAGCGTGTAGGTCCAGCGGTCCTGGGCGTCCTTAAGGTTGTTCTGCGGGTCGTAGCCCTGGTGGCCGGTCGACGGGTCGGGCTCCGGCTGCTTGATCACGGCGGCGAGCACGGCGGCCTCGGACGCGGTGAGCGCGCCCGGCTGGCCCGGCTGGGCGAGCGCCGACTTGCCGAAGTAGCACTTGGCCGCCGCCTCGATGCCGTGGCAGCCCCGGCCGAAGTAGATCGCGTTCAGGTAGAAGCCAAGGATCTGGTCCTTGGTGTACGTCTGCTCCAGCCGGCGGGCGAGCACCGCCTCGCGGATCTTCCGGTTGTAGTTGATGCCGGTCAGCTCGGCCGCGTGCCGCGCGTACTGCTGGGTGATCGTGGACGCGCCCTGCGTGGTGCCGCCGGTGAAGTTGTTCCACGCCGCGCGGGCGATGCCCTTGAGGTCGATGCCCTCGTGGTCCTCGAAGTTCTTGTCCTCGGCGGCCTTCACCGCGTCGCGGACCAGCGGCGAGATCTTTTGGAACGGCACCACGGTGCGGTTCACGTCGCCAAGGGTGGCCATGGTCTTGCCGCCCGCGTAGACGATGCTGGTGGCCTCGACCTCGCTGGTGCTGTACTCCGGGACGTCGTCGTAGAACCACGTGAGCGCGACGACGCCGCCGCCGGCGAGCATGACCAGCACCGCGAACCCGGCGATGATGATGTTGACCCGCTTGCGCCGCTTGGCCTTCTTCGCCGCGGCCGGGTCGAGGTTCTTGACGCCTCGGCCACGCCGGCCTGGCCCCTTCGGTCCGCCCGGGCCTTCCAGCATGTCGGGCTCGGGGAAGCCGGTGCCCGCGGGCGAGATGGGGCGAACCGTCGCGCGCCCCGACACCTGGCCGGCCGGCGAGACCGGCCGCACCGCCGCGGAGGCGCTGGCGCGACCGACGCTGGCCCGCCCGGCGGCGCCGGGACTCACCGACGCGGAGCCGACCGAGGCGGAACCCACCGATGCGGAACCCACGGACGCGCGGCCAGCCGGGGAGACCGGCCGTGCGGACGCCGAAGCGCTGGCACCGCCGTACCCGTTGCTGTTGCCCGGCCACGGGCCTTGGCCGCCGCCTACCGACCCCCGGCCGACTGACGCGCGGCCGGCGCTGGCGCGCCGCTGCGGGTCGCCCGCATCGGGTCCGTGGTCGTCGGACGGGCCCGGCATCTGGGCCCGTCCACGCGCGGAACTAGGGTCGTCGTACGAGTTCATTCGTCACACCCTGCCGTTAGCGATGGCGCGCGACCGCGCCGCCACCGGTTTGCGGTGAGCTTGGACACGTCTCGCGCGGGCCGAAACGACCCGCGCGCAGCCCGACATATTCGGACTTATCGGATTAACGACTGACCAGCCGCCCAGCCACCTGGCGAATTCCCGGAGGTCTGTGAGGCGAGCCGTCGTCACCGTTGAGCCCCTCGCCTTCGTTTGGACGGGGACGCGGTGCCACCGGCCATGGCGGCAGCAGCCGCCGGTGCGTCGTCATCGGCCAGGCCATCCCGGCCCAACAGATACTGCTCGGTCAGGTGGTTCCAGTCGCAGCTGCGGCACACCTCGACCACGAAGACCTGGAACTCACGGAACGTCATCGCCAACACGGGCAGTTCCGTGAGGGTGCGCGCCTGGCCGGCCGACTGCTTCAGCTCGTCGCCGTAGATGTAATGGACGAGCGTGAGATTCTCCCGGCGGCAGATGGGGCACCGCCGGTCGGTCGGCTCGCCGTGGAACCGAGCGGCATTCTTCAGGTAGGGCGAGGCATCGCACACCTCATGGACGCCGAGCCGGCCCGAGAAGACCTCACGCAGCAGCGCTCGCTTCTGGAGCGAGTAGTCGACGACCTGCCGCTGCGTGCGCATGCGACGAGGGTACGCGGTTCCGCCCGAAGAGGCGACAGTCGTTACTTTCCGTAGTTGAACGCGCATAAAACGGTGGTTGCCCGTCATGTCGACGCGAGCTAACGTAACGATGTATCGGCGCGATACATCGGCGAGGTGCGGGAGGTGAGGGTGATGCTCGAGTTGGCCATCCTCGGTCTCCTGCAGGAATCCCCGATGCACGGTTACGAGCTGCGCAAGGAGCTCGCGACGAAGCTGGGTGCCATCCGTGCGGCGATCAGCTACGGCACGCTTTACCCGACGCTGCGCCGGCTGCAGACCGCGGGTTGGATCGCCGAGGCGGGTGAGACGTCCGCGTCCGCGGACGTGATCCCGCCGCTGACCAGCCGGCGCGGCCGCGTGGTCTACAAGATCACCGCCGAGGGCAAGGAACGGTTCGCCGACCTCCTCGCCCAGGTCGGGCCGGAGACCTACGACGACGCGGGGTTCGGCGTCCACTTCGCCTTCTTCGCCCGCACCGACCGGGCCACCCGGCTCCGCATCCTCGAGGGGCGCCGGCGCAAGATCGAAGAGCGCCGGGAGGGCCTGCGCGACGTGCTCGCGCGTGCCGCCGAACGCCTTGACGCCTACACGCTGGAATTGCAGCGCCATGGTCTCGACGCCTGCGAGCGCGAGGTCCGCTGGCTGGAGGAGCTCATCGCCAACGAGCGCTCCGGCCGGGCCCCCGACATCGGGAGCCCATCTGATCAAGCCAGCCCGCCTCCGCCTGGGTCTACCAGACAAGAACCGGAGCGGCCGTGATGAACAAGAAGGAGGCAAACGCGATGGGCTCCGTCCGCGTGGCCATCGTCGGCGTCGGTAACTGCGCCTCGTCCCTGATCCAGGGCGTGGAGTACTACCGGAAGGCCGACCCCAACGACCGCGTCCCGGGTCTCATGCACGTCACCTTCGGCGACTACCACGTGTCCGACGTGGAGTTCGTCGCGGCGTTCGACGTGGACGCCAAGAAGGTGGGCCGAGACCTCGCCGAAGCGATCACCGCCAGCGAGAACAACACGATCAAGCTGTGCGACGTGCCGCCCACCGGCATCCAGGTGCTGCGCGGGCCGACCTTTGACGGGCTGGGACAGTATTACCGCGAGATCGTCGAAGAGTCCGACGAGACGCCGGTCGACGTGGCGCGGGCGCTGCGCGACGCCCAGGTCGACGTCGTCGTGTCGTACCTTCCGGTCGGTTCCGAGGAAGCGGACAAGTTCTACGCCCAGGCGGCCATCGACGCCGGCTGCGCGTTCGTCAACGCGCTGCCCGTCTTCATCGCCTCGGATCCGGTCTGGGCCAAGAAGTTCGAAGACGCCGGGCTGCCGATCGTCGGCGACGACATCAAGAGCCAGGTCGGTGCGACCATCGTGCACCGGGCGCTCGCCAAGCTCTTCGAAGACCGCGGCGTCGAACTGTTGCGCACGTACCAGCTGAACTTCGGCGGCAACATGGACTTCATGAACATGCTGGAGCGCAGCCGCCTGGTCTCGAAGAAGATCTCCAAGACCCAGTCGGTGACGTCCCAGGTGCCCCACGAGATGGCGAAGTCCGACGTGCACATCGGGCCTTCTGACCACGTGCCGTGGCTCGACGACCGCAAGTGGGCCTACATCCGGCTGGAGGGTCGCTCCTTCGGCGATACGCCGCTCAACGCCGAGCTGAAGCTCGAGGTGTGGGACTCACCGAACTCGGCCGGTGTCATCATCGACGCCGTCCGCGCCGCGAAGATCGCCAAGGACCGCGGCATCGGCGGGCCGGTGCTCTCCGCGTCCTCCTACTTCATGAAGTCGCCGCCGGTGCAGTACGCCGACCACGAGGCGCACGCCGCCGTCGAAGCCTTCATCCGAGGCGACATCGAGCGCTAACCCCACCCTCCATGATCAAGGCGTCCTTCACGTAGTCATGACTACGTGAAGGACGCCTTGATCATGGCTAGCCGCGATAGCCACGGCGTTGGAGCACCTCCAGCGCGCGAAAGGCGATGGTGTCCGGCCGGTGGTACGCCTCGCGCCAGGTCCAGCGCACTACCTCGTACCCCATCTGCGCGAAGCGCTCCTGCCGCAACTTCTCCTTCCGCAGCACGTCGGCATCGGTGTACTTGACCAGGCCATCCGCCTCGCCGATCACCCGATAGGCCGCCCACATGAAGTCGGCGATGTCGAACGGCCCGACCGGTGCCTGCAACTGCGGCGTAGGCAATCTGAACTCGGCGAACGCGACGCGAGAGATCGATTCGAGCGGGCTCGCGCTTGCGGGGTTGGCGAAGTCGGCCACCGCGCGCACCTGCCGCACTCCGGGCCAACCGGCGCAGTCCAGCGACACGCACTGGATCTCTTCCCGCCCGCACAGCCGCATCCGGAGAGCCGCGTCCGCCACGACCACGCCAGCTCGGAACGAGCCGGTGCGGGCCAGGTCCGCAACTGTTCTCGCCGGCGTCGTCACGGGCACGCCTTGGTGAACCGCGACGTGCTCGACAGGCAGCGCCGCGTGGTGCAGGACGAGGTCGGGATACCTCCGGCTGGTGCCCTTCGTGCGGCGCGGTCTCGTCAGATGGATCCGCTTGTCCGGCCGGCCAAGAAGAGGCAGGCCCCAAAGCGCCGCAGCAGTGTCATGGCTCGCGACCGGATCGCCGTCCAGGCGCGACACCGCAGCCTCGACGCGGCAAACGAGGTCGGTCTCGCTTCCACGGGTGACATACCGTCCGCGACGGATCCGCTCCAAGTCGCCAGTGAGGATGCGCCTGCGAAGATCCTCATGGCGACGGCCATCTTGATCTACATAAATAACCCCGCTCATGCCGGCACCATGCCCCGCCCCTCCGACAGAACCGCTTGGGGTGCTGCAGCGGGATCTTGCGCCCCGCTATGTCCGGATTATTCGGGCGCAAGATCCCGCTGCAGCACCCCAAGCGAAAGTGACACACCCGGAGGGGAGGATGAAGTCATGCGGTGGGTGGTGATTGAATCGCCGATCGACGAGCTAGGTGTCGCCGTCGATGACAGCGGCGTTTGCGGGGTCCGGTTTGGTGGCGTCGACGCGCCGCACGCCACAGACGACCCGCAACTGCGTGCGGCCGTGGACCAGATTCGGGCATATTTCGCTGGGGAGCTGACCGAGTTCACGCTGCCGCTGTCGGTGCGTCGGGGCAGCGAGTTCGAGCGAGCGGTCTGGCACCAGATGACCCGCATTCCTTACGGGGAGATGCGCACCTACGGCGAGATCGCGGCCGCGGTCGGCGATCCGGGGAGCGCCCGTGCGGTCGGGGTGGCTTGCAACCGCAACCCGATCCCGGTGATCGTGCCCTGCCACCGCATCGTCGGCGCCGGTGGGAAGCTGGTCGGTTTCGGCGGCGGCCTGCCCCGCAAGCGCTACCTGCTCGAGCTTGAGGCCCGGGTCGCCCTCCAGCAAGCGTGGAGTTAGCTGATAAGGCCCTCGGCGCGGGCCCAGCGGAGGAGTTCGGCCTCGGCCTCGTCGCGGTCGAGCGGGCCGCGCTCCAGCCGCGCCTCCTTGAGGTGGCGCCAGGCGCGGCCGACGATCGGCCCGGGCGGCACGCCCAGCAGCTCCATGATCGCGTTGCCGTCGAGGTCCGGGCGCACCCGGGCCAGGTCTTCCGCCGCGGCGATGCGGTCGATCCGCTCCTCCAGCGCGTCGTAGTCGGCGGCGAGTTGGGCCGCCTTGCGCCGGTTGCGGGTCGTGCAGTCGGACCGGGTCAGCTTGTGCAACCGGGACAGCAGCTCGCCGGCGTCGGTGACGTAGCGGCGCACGGCGGAGTCGGTCCACTCGCCCCGGCCATACCCGTAGAAGCGCAGGTGCAGCGCGACCAGCTTGGTCACGTCCGCGATCACGTCCTTGGGGTACCGCATCTCCTTCATGCGCTGCTTGGTCATGCGCGCGCCGACCACCTCGTGGTGGTGGAAGCTGACCCGGTTGCCCGGCCCGACCTCCTTGGTGGCGGGCTTGCCGATGTCGTGCATCAGCGCGGCCATCCGCAGCACGAAGTCGGGGCCTTCGTCGCCTTCGAGCCGCACCGCGTTGCTGACCACGGTGAGCGTGTGCTCGTACACGTCTTTATGTTGTGCGTGCTCGTCGATGGCGAGCTGCAGCGCGGGCAGTTCCGGAAGAAAACAAGCGGCGAGGCCGGTGTCGACGAGCAGCCGCAGGCCGGTCACCGGGTCGGCGCCGCACAACAGCTTGGTGAACTCGTCACGGATCCGCTCGGCCGTGATGCGGCCGAGGTCCGCCGCCATCGCGGCCATGGCCGCCAGCACCGTGGCGTCGACGGCGAAGCGCAGCTGCGCGGCGAACCGGGCGGCGCGCAGCATCCGCAACGGGTCGTCGCCGAAGGACTCCTGCGGCGTGCCGGGGGTGCGCAGCCGGCGGGCGGCGAGGTCGGCCAGGCCGCCGTACGGGTCGGTGAACGTGTGGTCCGGCAGGCTCACCGCCATCGCGTTCACCGTGAAGTCGCGCCGCCGCAGGTCGTCGAGCAGGCTGTCGCCGTACTGGACGACGGGGTTGCGGCTCACACCGTCGTAGGCCTCGGCGCGGTAGGTGGTGATCTCCAGCCGCAGCCCGTGGCGCTGCGCGCCGATCGTGCCGAACTCCCGGCCGGTCTCCCAGGTCGCCTCCGCCCAGCCCTTCAGCACCCGCAGGGTGTCGTCGGGCCGCGCGTCGGTGCAGAAGTCGAGGTCGTCACCGAGGCGGCCGAGCAGCGCGTCGCGCACGGAACCGCCGACCAGATGCAGCTCGTACCCGGATTTGGCGAAGCGGCGCCCCAGCTCGTCGGCGACGGGAGAGACCCGCAGCAATTCGGTGACGGCGTTGCGCTGTGCGGCGGTGAGCTGCCGGTCGGTGGCGGCGTTGGAGGTCTCGGACATGGGACAGCCAGCCTATCGGTGCGGCAGGATGGTTCCTCGTGCCGGTACCCGACGTTCTGCGGACCCTCAGCCTCGACCCGGCGTTCTGGGACGAGTACTTCGGGGGCGGTCACGCCGACGACCCGCAGCCGGCCGAGCTGCGCGTCACGTTTCCGGTGGCGCAGGGCTACGGGCTGGTGCTGGAGATCGACCGGCACGACGGCACCTATGGCTTGGGGCTGCGCACGCCGATCACGATCGAGCCGGTGCCGCTCGGCTGGGACGGCCCCGACTGGCTACCGCACGGCCTGACCTGGGCGGAGGTCGACCTCGTCGGCCGGGTCACGGCGCTGGACGACCCGTCGCTGCCGCACCCCGGCCTGCCGGTCGCGCTGCTCGCCCGGTTCGCACCCATCACGGCCGAGGACGACCCGGCGGCCGTCCGCGACCTGCTGTCCGCGGCGCTCCGGTCGTTGACCGTACCGGCGCCGCCGCTGGAGCAGGAGCCGCTGTTCGCGGACGCCGGGCAGCCCCGGCCGGTGTTGAGCGAGGCGCGGGTGACCGAGTACCTGCGGGTGACCGAGCGCGACCTGCGCACCCTGCGTACGCCGGGCAGCGAGCTCTTCCCCTTCGCCGATCTGGCCGAGTTGGTGCGGCTGGCCGAGCGACGGATCGCACGGCTGCGCGCCGAGCCCTGGTACACGGAGCAGGTGGCCAGCGCGGCGCGGACGGCGAACCGGCCCGCGCTGCTGGCCGCCCTGGACCCCGCCGGTTGCGACCATCCCACCGTGCTCGACGCGCTCACCGAGCCGGTGGTGCCGGAGGAGGCGGCATGGGTCATAGCGACCCTGGCCGTACCCTTGGGTGCGGCGGTGACGGAGCACGGTGGGGTGAGATGAGCGGCGGTCTGTACCGGAGTGCCAACGCCGGGCACGGCGGAGACCCGCCGGCGGACGGTGCCGTTCTGATCACCACGTCGGGCACGGCGGTCGCGCCGGCCGGCGTCGAACCAGCCCCGGGGGAGAGCAGCGCCGCGGCCAACAGCGCGATCATGGCGATCGGCAGCCTGGTCAGTCGGGGTACCGGTTTCCTGCGCACCCTGATCCTCGCGGCGGCGCTCGGTGGCGGCGCGGTCGGCGACGCGTATACGACCGCACAGCTGGTGCCCAGCCAGGTCTACGAACTGCTGCTCGGCGGCATCCTCTCCAGCATCCTGATCCCGGTGCTGGTGCGCCGGCGCAAGGCCGACCCGGACCGCGGCGAGGCCTACGCCCAACGGCTGGTCACGCTCGCGGTGGTGGCGCTCGGCGCCGCGGCGCTGCTCGCCACGCTGTCCGCGTCGGTGCTGACCGGCCTGTACACCAGCGACAAGTCCGGCGCCGACTTCGAAAACCTGGTCACCAAACTGTCCTACCTGATGTTGCCGATGATCTTCTTCATCGGCCTGTCGGGCATCCTCAACGCGGTGCTCAACACGCGCGGGCATTTCGCCACGCCGATGTTCACACCGATCCTCAACAACATCGTGGTGATCGGCACCGGCGGCCTGTACATGGCCATCTACGGCGCCGAGCCCATCCGGCCGGGGCAGATGACCGTCGGCCAGATCACGCTCATCGGCGGCGGCACGCTCCTCGGTGTACTCGTGCAAGCTGCTGGCCTGCTGCCGGCGCTGCGTAAGGTCGGGTTCCGCTGGCGCTGGCGGTTCGACTTCCGGGCGCTCGGCCTGCGGGAGTTGGGCCCGATCGCCGGGTGGGCGCTGTGCTACGTGGTGGCCGTCCAGATCGGCCAGTTCATCGCGTTCAAGCTGCTCAACGTCGCCAGCGGCGAGGGCGCGGCCGGCCCCATGATCTACAACAACGTCTTCCTGCTGATGATGATGGCGCACGGGATCATCGCGGTCTCCATCATTACCGCGCTGGCGCCCCGCATGAGTGCGGCCGCCGCCGACCACCGGCACAAGGACATGGCCGCCGACCTCGCGCGCGGCACCCGCATGATCACGGCGGTGCTCACCCCGGTCGCGATCTGCTACGCGGTGCTCGCCGCGCCGATCTCGGTGATGCTCTTCCAGCGCGGGGCCTACACCGCGGCGAACGCCACCGACACCGCCCTGGTGCTGGTGGTCGCGGCGGTGGCGCTGGTGCCGTTCTCGATCAGCCAGCTCTACACGGTCGGCTTCAACGCCCGCCAGGAGACCAAGACGTCCGCGCTGGTCAACATCCCCGTGGTGATGCTCCGGATCACGCTGCAGCTGGGCATCTACGCGCTGTTCACCGCGGCGTTCGCGGCGCCCGGCCTGATGTTCGCGAACGCCGTGTCGTACGTCGCGGCCGCGCTGACCTCGGCCATCCTGCTCCAGCGCCGGATCGGCGGCATCGGCTTCGGCGCGATCCTGGCGAGCTTCGTCAAGGTGGGGCTCGCGGCCGTCGGCGCCACCGTGGTGGGGCTGGTCCTGGTGTACCTGATGCCCGGCCGCTGGACGCCCGATCACGGTCAGGCGATCCTCCAGCTCGTGGTCGGCGGCCTCGCGATCGTCGGCACCTACGTCGGCATCGCCCTCGGGCTCAAGGTCCACGAGATCACCGAGGTGTTCGGCATGGTCCGCCGGAAGCTCGGCCGCTAGCTGTGGCCGACGCGCCGACTTGTCCACAGGGTTATCCACAGCTTCCTGTGGATAACCGGTCAGCGAAGCCGCCACATCGTCCGGCCCTGCGCCGCGAGGTCAGGCATGGCTAAAGCGTACCTATAACACTCTTCACGCATAACGGTCATCAACCATCCCGCCCGCGGGCAAGAACTGAGAGGATGACATGTCGGGAGGTGGCGCCACGCGGGTATGGTCGCTCTGGACGGGTGTAGGTAGCGCCTACGCTAGACAATGACGCCCGCTGCCAGACGGCCAGCGCGGCACGCCAGACCACAGCAGCACGGGTCCGAATGCGCGAACATTCACCGAGAGGGAGGACGGGGTGACCCAGGTCGGCGAAGGTCAGGAGGCCAGCGAAAGCGCCCCCTCGGTTATGACCTTCGGTCCGCCTACCGTCGGTGAAGTTCTGGCTGAGCGGTACGAGCTGGTCGAGCACATCAACGACGACAGCGCCGGACGGCAGGTCTGGCGCGGCATCGACGTGATACTCCGGCGGCCGGTGGCGGTGGTGCTGCGCTATCCGGGCGGCGATTCCGCCACCGAGATGCTGAAGGCCGCGGTGGACGCGAGCCGGGTGATCCACCCGAGCCTGGTCGGCGTCTATGACGCGATCGACGAGGCCGACCGGGCCTACGTGGTCCGCGAGTGGGTCGACGGGCGGTCTCTCCGCGAGATGGTCGCCAGCGGCGGGCCGCTGGATCCGGCGCGCGCCACCACGGTCGCGCACGCGATCTCCGAGGCGGTCGCCGCGATCCACGCCACCGACATGGTGCACGGCAACATCCACCCGGGTACGGCGCTGATCGGCGACGACGGGCGGGTGGTGCTCGCCGACGCGCGGGCCGACAACGCCGACACGCCGGAGACCGACATCCGGGCCATCGGTGGCATTCTCTACTTCGCGCTGACCGGCCACTGGCCGCAGGCCGAGCTCGGCCAGTCGACGTTGCCCGACGCGGTCCGCGACGGCGGCGGCGCCATCGCCGCGCCGCGCCAGGCCCGGGCCGGTGTGCCGGCATACCTTGACGACCTCACCATGGACCTGCTCGACAAGCGGCTCGCCGTGCCCGCGGCGGACGTGCTCGCCGCCGAGCTGGGCCGGCTCGACAATGCGGGCGACGAGCCGTACTTCGAGGAGGCCGGGCCGCTCCGGCTGCTCGCCGGCGGTGGTGGCGCCGGCGCGGCCGTCGAGCGGGGTGTGCCCGTCACGTCGCGGCCCGCCACTCGCAAGATCGCCGCCGGGGTTGCCGGTCTGCTGGTCATCGCGGTCATCGGGCTGCTCCTCGGCCTTAACGCCCTGGGGGGCGGTGACAAGGATCCGAGCGGCAGCGGCGTCGCCCCAGGCGGCGGCGCGACGAACGCGCCGGCGGGCGGCGGCGACCCCAACCCGCCCGGCGGCGGCCAGCCGCAGAAGTTCCCGCTCACCGCTGACCAGGTGCGCGTGGTCGACCCGCCGAAGGGCGACCGGCAAGGCGTCAGCGGTGTGGAGAAGATTCTGGACGGCGATCCGAACACCGGATGGGAGACCAGCGGCTACAACAGCGCCGACTTCGGCAACCTCAAGGACGGCATGGGCATCCTGATCAACCTGGGGCAGCCCCGCACCGTCCAGTCGATCAAGGTCACCCTGTCGGACCCCGGGGTCTCGGCCAAGATGCTGATGGGCACCGGGGACCCGGGCGCCACCTCGGCCGGCGACGACACGATCGTGAAGACCTTCCAGCCGGTGGGCGAGCAGCAGTTCGAGCAGTACAACGGCACGATCATGACGTTCAACGCGTTCGAGCCCGATCAGAAGTACCAGTACCTGCTGTTCTTCATGACCGAGATCCCGGACACCAACGACGGCCGCTACCCGTACAAGATCGGTGTGCAGGAGATCGAGGTAGCCGGCCTGAGCTAGGGTGCAGGCGTGACGCACAGCTCGCGGAGCGACGCGGAGTTGCTGCGCGCCCACGTCGAGGGTGACGACGGCGCCTTCGCCGAGTTGTTCCACCGCCACCGCGACCGGCTATGGGCGGTGGCCCTCCGCACGCTCGCTGATCGGGAAGAGGCCGCCGACGCCCTCCAGGACGCCCTGCTGTCCGCGCACCGCGCGGCGCACCGGTTCCGCGGCGAGTCGGCGGTCACCACCTGGCTGCACCGCATCGTCGTCAACGCCTGCCTCGACCGCATCCGCCGGCGGCAGGCGCACCCCACCGTGCCGCTGCCCGACGGCAGCCGGCCGGACCCGGACCGGTCCACCGGCAGCGTGGAGCCCGCTGCGCCGGTCCCGGACCACGACACCGCGCTGGACGTCCGGCACGCGCTGAGCCAGCTGCCGGCCGAGCAGCGTGCCGCGCTGATCCTGGTCGACGTGCAGGGCTACCCGGTCGCGGAGGTCGCGGCCATCCTCGGGGTCGCCGAGGGCACCGTGAAGAGCCGGTGCGCGCGAGGCCGGGCCCGGCTGGCTGTGATGCTCGGCCATCTGCGGAACCCCACGGCCGGCGACCGCGTCCGATCGGGTACGACGGATAGCCATGCCGCGAAACTGGCGGAGCAGAACCTGGAGGGGCGCACGTGACCCGGCGCGAGTTCAGCGAGGTCGACATCGACCTGCTGGCCGACTATGTCGGCGGCGTGCTGGACGGCACCCCTGAGCACGCCACCGTCACCCGGCTGGTGGCCGACGACCCGGCGTGGGCCCGGGCGCACGCCGACCTCTCGACGGCGACCGCGACCGTCCACAGCCAGCTGGCCGATTGGGGAGCCACGGCCGAGCCGATGCCGGTCGAGGTCGCCGACCGGGTCGCCGCCGCCCTGTCCGACGCTGTCCGGTCCCACGCCGCACGCTCCGACGTGGCACTGTCCGGTGCGGCCCGGTCCGGTGACGAGACGCGGCCCACGCTTACGGTCATTCCCGGCGAGCGGCCAGCGACGCGCACCCCCCGGCGTGCCCGCGGGTGGCGGTCGTGGGCCGGACCGGCTGTGGCGGCGGCCGGTGTACTGGTGGCGGCCGGTCTCGGGATCAGCCTCATCAACACCGAGGACGCGCACGAGACGTCCGCTGGCTCGAGCAACGCCGATGCGCCGACGTCCGCGCGCGACGAGACCCGCGCGGACGCGCCGCAGGTTATGCAGGACGCGACGCAGCAGCTGATCGCGAGCGGCCACGACTATCAGGGCGCGACGCTGGCCAACGAGGCGGTGCCGGCGCCGGCGGACAAGGCTGGGGCGTTTTCCGCGCAGGAGGCCACCGAGCTGCCCGTGCCCGCGGTGCTACGCCGGCTGGTCGCCGGCGACGCGCTGGGCGCCTGCCTGAACGCGATCGCGGCGGCGCACGACCGGGGGACGGCGACGGTGCAGACGGTCGACTTCGCCACATTCGAGACCGAACCGGCGGTCGTGGTGTTTTTCGCGGATGAGAATGGGGAACGCTGGATCTGGGCTTCCGGACCGGATTGCGGCCTGACCGGCCCCGACACGCGGGCGAACGCGCGGATACCCTGACCGCGGGGTGAGGTGACCCACTCTGGTATCGGGTGCGGGAATCTCCGCTCCGTACGATGGGTTCTGCTCTGCGCACCCTTCGCTGGAAACCACCCAGTGCTGGTGCCCACACAGTCTTGGGAGTGGAAGTGGACGAGGTCCGCAACCTGATAATCGTCGGCTCCGGTCCGGCCGGATACACCGCTGCGGTGTACGCGGCGCGGGCCAACCTGAAGCCGCTCGTGATCGAGGGCGTCCAGTCTGGCGGCGCGCTGATGACCACCACCGAGGTGGAGAACTTCCCCGGGTTCCCCGACGGGATCATGGGCCCGGAGCTGATGGACTCGATGCGCAAGCAGGCCGAGCGGTTCGGCGCCGAGTTCATCACCGACGACGCCAGTCGGGTCGAGCTGGTCGACACCGGCGTGCCCGGCTCCGACGCCACCCACGCCGTCTATGTGGGGGAAACGGCATACCGGGCGAAGGCCGTCATTCTGGCCACTGGCTCGGCGTGGCGTCCGCTCGGCGTGCCGGGCGAGCAGGAGTTGCTCGGCCACGGCGTGTCCTCCTGCGCCACCTGTGACGGGTTCTTCTTCCGTGGCCAGCACATCGTGGTGGTCGGCGGCGGCGACTCCGCGATGGAGGAGGCGACGTTCCTCACCAAGTTCGCCGAGACCGTCACGATCATCCACCGCCGCGACGAGTTCCGAGCCAGCAAGATCATGGCCGACCGGGCGCTGTCCAACCCGAAGATCAAGGTCGAGTGGAACACCCTCGTCGAGGAGATCCTCGGCGACGACGGCAAGGTCAGCGGGGTCCGGGTGCGCAACACGCACACCGGCGAGGCCAAGGTGCTCGACGTGACCGGCGTCTTCGTGGCGATCGGCCACGTGCCGCGCAGCGACCTCTTCCACGGCCAGGTCGACCTCGACGACAACGGCTACGTCAAGGTCGCCGCGCCGACCACGCAGACCAGTGTGCCCGGCGTGTTCGCCGCTGGTGACCTGGTCGACCACACCTATCGCCAGGCGATCACCGCCGCCGGCACCGGTTGTGCCGCCGCGCTCGACGCCGAGCGCTTTGTCGCCGCTCTGGAAGTCTGAACACCACGCCCCGAAATAGCAGGAGGATCACCCCGTGGGAGCAACCAAGGCAGTCACCGACGCGAGCTTCGCCAGCGACGTGCTGCAGTCCGACACGCCAGTTCTGGTGGACTTCTGGGCGGAGTGGTGCGCACCGTGCCGCAAGGTCTCGCCGCTCCTCGAGGAGATTGCCGGCGAAATGGGCGACAAGGTGCGTATCGTCAAGCTGAACATCGACGAAAATCCGGAAACCGCGCGGGCGTACCGGGTGATGTCGGTGCCCACGCTGACCGTCTTCAAGGGTGGTCAGCCGGTGCAGTCCGTCGCCGGTGCACGGCCCAAGGGTGATCTGGTCAAGCTCATCGAGTCGGCACTCTGAACTCCACGGAGGTCGTAGTGCGGGTGATCCGCCGGGGTGATCGCGGCGCCGCGGTCACCGAGATCAACCAGATCCTCGCCGGCCTCGACCTTTTGGACGGTGCGCTCGGTCACGAGTACGACGACGTGACCGAGCGCGCGGTCCGCACCTTCCAGCAGAGCCGCGGGCTCAGCGTCGACGGCGCGGTCGGCGCGGAGACCTGGCGCGCCCTCGACGCCGCCCGCTGGCGGCTCGGCGCCCGCGCGCTCTACCAGGCGATCCCCGAGCCACTCGTCGGCGAAGACGTCCGGACGCTTCAGGAACGACTCCTGGAGATGGGGTACGACGTGGGGCGCGCCGACGGTGTATATGGCCCCCGCACCGCCCGGTCGGTCGCCCAGTTCCAGCGCGAGGTTGGCCTCTCGCCGGACGGGGCCTGCGGGCCGCAGACCACGCACGCGCTGCGCCGCCTCGGCCGCAAGGTGGTCGGCGGCCGGCCCCAGTGGCTGCGCGAAGCCGAAGCGCTCCGCCGCTCGGGGCCCAACCTCATCGGCAAGACCATCGTCATCGACCCTGGACACGGCGGTCCCGACGACGGTGTCGTCGTACCCGATGGGCCGCTGCGGTGGACGGAGGCCGAGCTGGCGTTCGACCTGGCGACGCGGCTGGAGGGGCGGCTCGCCGCCGCCGGCATGCGGGTCCACCTGACTCGCGGGCCGACGCGGGCCGCGGAGCTGTCCGACATGGCCCGCGCCCAGCTCGCCAACGACCTCGGCGGCGACCTCTTCATCTCGCTGCACATCGACGGCCACGCCAACCCGGAGGCGGACGGCGTCGCCAGCTTCCACTACGGCACCGGCAACGGCGCCACGTCGACGGTGGGGGAGCGGCTCGCCGGGCTGGTGCAGCGGGAGATCGTCGTGCGCACCGGCCTGCGCAACTGCCAGACCCATGCGAAGACCTGGGATCTGCTGCGCCTGACCCGGATGCCCGCGGTGCGGGTGGACGTCGGCTACCTGACCTCACCGACCGACCGCGAGCGGCTGATCGACCCGCGCTTCCGGGACGTCGTGGTGGAGGCCATCATCGCTGCCGTCCAACGGATGTACTACCCGGTCGAGCGAGACATCCCGACCGGCACGTTCGACGTACGCGAGCTGCGGGCGGCGACCGCTTAGTCGTCGTCGTCTTAGTTGGTGGTGGCCCGGGTGGCCGGGCGGACCGGCCGCAACAGGCTCTCCGGACTCATCGAACCCAGCAGCTTCTCCAACGCGTACTCCACGTCGGACTTCCAGGAGAGCGCGGTGCGCAGCTCCAACCGCAGCCGCGGGTAGCGCGGGTGCTGCCGGACCGTCTTGAAGCCCACGGAGAGGAAGTAGTCGGCGGGCGCCACACAGCCGGCCTCGCCCTCGGCGACGGCGTCGCCGAACTTCGCGTCACCGAACGCCTCGATCGCCTTGATCCCCCGCTTGGTCAGGTCACGCGCGACGCCCTGCACCAGCATCCGGCCGAGCCCGCCACCCGCGAACGCGGTCACCACATGAGCGGTCATGAGCAGCGCGGCGTCCGCGGAGACCGGTGAGGTGGGAAACGCCATCGAGCGCGGCACGTACGCCGGCGGCGCGTACATCACGAAGCCGGCCGGCATGCCGTCGACGTAGACGAGCTTGCCGCAGGACCCCCACTCCAGCAGCGTCTGGGAGACCCACGCCTCTTTCTCCAGTCCCGGATCGCCGGCCGCGCACGCCCGCTCGGCGGCCACCGGGTCGAGCTCCCAGAACACGCAGTTGCGGCACGGGCGCGGGAGGTCTTCGAGCGTGTCAAGCGTCAAACTGACCAGGCGTCGCGACATCAGCGGATCCTCATTGTGAGTATCGAATGCAGCCACGCGCCCGTGTCCACCGCCGCTCACGGCCTGGGCGATGCGGACCTGCCCCCAACGACGCATCGTACGCGCGAACCGGGTAGTAGGGGAGAGGTCCGGCTATTTGGTCACCCGTGGGTCGGCTATGCGGATCCCATCAGGGGGTATTACTCACCGAAGATCGCACTGACGGACTAGGATCGATCGGCCAGTGCTGTGCCGTCGCTGACGCCGGCACGTCCCCCTCTGAGGCGAGGTGATGTCATGACCGGCACGACGCTCGACGACTATACCGACCGCTACGCACGGCGGGTCCGCGGCATGACGGCGTCGGAGATCCGCGCCCTCTTCGCCGTGGCCAACCGGCCAGAGGTGGTATCGCTCGCCGGTGGCGCGCCGTACATCGCAGCCCTCCCTCTCGACGCGGTCGGCGAGATGCTCGGCCGGCTCGGTGCCGAGCAGGGCACCACCACCCTGCAGTACGGCATCGGGCAGGGCACGATCGACCTGCGGGAGCGCATCTGTGAGGTGATGGCGCTCTCCGGCATCGACGTCGGCTGCGGCGCCTCCCCCGAAGACGTCGTCGTGACGGTCGGTGGCCAGCAGGCGCTCGACCTGGTGGCCCGGCTCTTCCTCGACCCCGGCGACGTGGTGCTCGCCGAGGGCCCGACCTACGTGGGCGCCCTCGGCGTCTTCCAGGCGGCGCAGGCCCAGGTCGTGCACGTGCCGATGGACGCCGACGGTCTCGTGCCCGAGGCGCTGGAGCAGGCCATCGCCGAGATCGCGCGGTCCGGCCGGCGCGCCAAGTTCCTCTACACCATCCCGACCTACCAGAACCCGGCCGGCGTCACCCTCACCGAGGAGCGCCGGGAGCGGGTGCTGGACATCTGCGAACGCGCCGGGCTCCTGGTGGTCGAGGACGACCCGTACGGTCAGCTGGGTTTCGACGGCGAGGCCCCCGCGCCGCTGCGGGCCCGCCGCCGCGACGGGGTGTTCTACCTCAGCACGTTCTCCAAGACGTTCGCGCCCGGGCTGCGCGTGGGCTGGATCCTCGCGCCGCACGCCGTCCGCGAGAAGCTCGTGATCGCGTCCGAGGCCCAGATCCTCTGCCCGAGCGCCTACGCCCAGGCGGCCGTCACGGCATACCTAACGACCATGCCGTGGCGCGAGCAGCTCAAGACTTACCGTGAGGTCTACCGGGAGCGGCGGGACGCGCTGCTCGCCGCGCTGAGCGACTACATGCCGGCCGGCACCACCTGGACCACGCCGAAGGGCGGCCTGTTCGTCTGGGCGACCCTGCCCGACGGCCTCGACTCCAAAGCGATGATGCCGCGCGCCATCACCGCCCGCGTCGCCTACGTGCCCGGCACCGGCTTCTACGCCGACGGCACCGGCACCGGCAACATGCGCCTCAACTTCTCCTTCCCGCCGCCGGAGCGCATCCGGGAGGGCGTGCGCCGGCTCGCCGGCGTCATGGAGCAGGAAGCGGCGATGCGCCAGGTCTTCGGCGCGGTGGGCGGAGCGCCCAGCCGCCGCCGGGGGCAGGCCGGGGCCGATGCCCCGGGTCCCGACTTGGCATGATGCGGGGCATGTCCTTCACGGCTCCGACCACGGATCTCCGCGTACTCGTCCTCGCCGGCGGCCTCTCGTACGAGCGGGATGTCTCCCTGAAATCGGGTCGCCGGGTGCTCGACGCGCTGCGCGGCGCCGGCATCGAAGCCGAGCTGCGCGACGCCGACGTGTCGCTGTTGCCCGCGCTGCGGTCCGACCCACCCGACGCGGTGGTGATCGCGCTGCACGGCGCCACCGGTGAAGACGGCTCGCTGCGCGGCGTCCTCGACCTCTGCGAGGTGCCGTACGTCGGCTGCGACGCCCGCGCGGCCCGGCTCGCGTGGGACAAGCCGTCCGCGAAGGCGGTGCTGCGCGAGCACGGCATCCCCACCCCGGACTGGGTGGCGCTGCCACACGACCGGTTCTCCGAACTCGGCGCGGTCGCCGTGCTCGACCGCATCGCCGACCGGCTCGGCCTCCCGCTGATGGTCAAGCCGGCGCAGGGCGGCTCCGGGCTCGGCGCCGCCGTGGTCCGCGACGCCGGCGCGCTGCCGGCCGCGATGGTCGGCTGCTTCGCGTACGACTCGACGGCGCTCGTCGAGCGCTACGTCGCCGGCATGGACGTCGCGGTGTCCGTGGTGGACCTCGGGGAGGGACCGGAGGCGCTACCGGCCGTTGAAATCGTGCCGCGCAACGGCGTGTACGACTACGCGGCCCGCTACACCGCCGGCCTGACCACCTGGCACACCCCTGCCCGGCTGGAGCCTCCGGTGGCCGCTGAGGTGGCGCGGACCGCGCTTGCCGCACACACCGCGCTCGGACTACGCGACCTCTCCCGCGTCGACCTGATCGTCGACGACTCGGGCCGTCCACATGTGCTTGAGGTGAACGTCTCGCCCGGCATGACCGAGACGTCGCTGCTGCCGCTCGCCGTCCAGGCCGCCGGTCTCGACTTCGGCAAGCTGCTCGCATCCCTCGTCGCCCGCTCCGCCCACCGCCCCTCCTAACTCCCCCTCGCCCCACGGTGATCCACACGCGCGCCGGGAGGAGCTTCTCGATCTAGGTCTTGGGCACATGGTTGGATCTCTGATCTGCGTGCCCGAGCCCTTGATCGGTGCGCGTTCCCTTGATCGCTGCCGCCCGGCGGCATCCGGGCGGGCAATTCGTGCCACGCCGGCTCGCCAGGTTCGCGGAAGTCTCAGGCGCATGAGCGGGAACCGTCCTGTCATCGGCGAGGGGAGCTAGCGCACCACCCGCGCCCGCCGCAGACACCGCAGACATCGCACACGGCGTCGGTCCGCGTGCGCATGCCCGTTCCCCGTGCGCGTGCCTGTCCCCGCTGCCCGCGCCTGTCCCCGCGTGCGGTGTGCCGTGCCCGCGTGCGCGTATCCGTGCCCGCGTGCACGTGCGCGTGTGCGAATCCGTGCCCGCGTCCGCGCGCGCGTATCCGGTGCCTGCGCGTGCGCGTGCGCGTGCGCGAATCCGTGCCGACGTGCTCGTCCTCGTGCTGGTGCCCGCGTGGCCGCGGTCATTGCCCGCACCGCATGCTCCGTCCGCACCGCCCAGAGGGCTGCCCTCTGCGCGCTCACCCTCAGCGGGCTGCCCTCTGCGCGCTCACCCTCAGAGGGCTGCCCTCTTCAGTGCCCATTCCCCAGAGGGCTGCCCTCTGGGGAATGGGCACTGAAGAGGGGAGCCCTCTACCCGCCTGGACGGGTAGAGGGCTCCCCTCTTGGGTGCGTGCCACGCGGGCGGCGGGCGGTGCAGCGCGGCGCTGTGAACCCGAGTCGCGGTGCCTGCGATGCATGCGTAGTGCGTGGTGGCGCGGTGCGGTGCGGCCCTGCGATGAGTGCGGTGCTACTTCACGCTGACCTCGCTGTGCCGGCGGCCGGCTCCGGCGCGCGTTCGGCGTCAACGGCGGCGTCAGGCTTGTCGCCGCTGCGTGCCGCTGGAATGGCTGGGCCGGCACCAGCCGTGCGCCCGCCGGAGCCGGCGCTGGCCGACTCCGCAGCCGACCCCGACTCTGTGCCCGACCCCACAGCCGACCCGGACCCTGCAGCGGACCCCGCGCCGGCGGACCGGTCCGACGTGTTCGTGGTCGTCGGGCGGTCGCTACTGCCGGCGGACGGCTCGCTAGGGCCGGTGTCGGCCTGTGCAGCGGGCTCGACGTTGGCTAGCTCGACAACCGGGCCGGTGACCGTTGCCTCGGCGGTCGACTCCGCGGTGGCGGCGTCGAGGTGCCTCCTGGCGCTGGACGCCTCGCGGTCGGCCGCCTCGGCCAGGGTCGACGGCGCGTGCCACTCGATCCGGGGCGGTGCGGCGAGGGGCTTGCCACCGAACTCGGCGAGCCAGGCGGCGACGAGCGCGAGATTCTCCCGCCACTGTGGCTCCGGGATCGGCGGCAGGATGTCGTCCCACAGCGAGAGGAACGTGCCGCGGAGCTGCAGCCGCCCGTGCGGCCTGGCGAGGAACCACATGTGCAGGTGTGCGGAGCCGTCGCCCCAGCGGTTGACGTGCACCCGCGCGACGCCGTCGAGCGAGCGGATCGCCCGCTCCAGCCGCACGGTCATGACGCCGAGTTCGGCGGCCAGCAGGTTGGGGAGGTCGCCCAGGTCGAGGTGCGACCGGGACTCGAGAATGAGCACCATCGGCAGGCCGGTCGGCCGATCCATCGCGCGGACCCGCCACCGCTCACTCACCCAGATGTACGCGTCGTCCGGCGCGTGACAAGCGGAGCAGTCGACCGAATCCTCGCCTTTGCGCGGGGGCTCTTTCTCGACCGGATCGTCGAGTCGCTTCACCCGAAGATCGCCCTCGAACGGGAAGGAGGGCCATCTCGTGAAGTCGGGAAGAGAGGTGTGGGTGTCGGGCACGAGCTGACCCTAACGGGTTTCGAGACCGCTGTCGTTCCCCGTTTCGGGCGGAGCGGAGTCGAGTTGTCCACAGGCTGCCATGTACTCCTACCGGCGGTTTTTCTCGATTCGGGGCCTGGCTGTGGATAACGCCTGTGGATTATGCAAGGCGCCTCGTTTCACGTGAAACGCGAGCACCGGCGGGCCCTTCAGCGCCTCCTCAAACGACGCTCTGCCGTCCGTTCTCCAGTGCCGGGGGAGAGTGCCAGCCACGCGATCCAGATGAACCATGCCGCGACCACGACAGTCCACCTTGAGCCGCCCAGGATGGCGCACGCAACGAGAGGCTTAAGGCTTGGTCACCCATCGCCGGGACCGGAGCGCCTCAACGATGGCCCATTCGGTGGCGACGCAGTAGAGCGCCCGGCGCCGTCGTATCGGTGCGCCGGGATCGGCAAGTGAGCACCACACCCAGCACCGCCAGGCCCACCCGCGGATCCAGATCCGCCGCATCAGCACCGCCGCGCACCGCCAGCAACGCGCACACCCTCATCGCGCACACCCTCATCGCGCCGAGCCCCTGCCGCAGATGCTGCGCACCGGGATCCGGCGTCGTCGGTACACCAGCCGGGACCCGTGAGCCGAGGTGTGCACGGAAGACGCCAACGGTGTCCGAGCCGAGCCCGCACGTCCCGATCAACGCCCGGCCCCAGATGCCAGCACACCGCCGATACGGGGCTCTTGGTAGGCCGACGGCGTACCTAGACTTCCACAGCCCCAGCGACCCACCCAGCTGGCGATCGGGGGCCAGCCCGGATCGCCGTAGGCCAACAAACGGAGCGGGGGTGCTGTCGATGGTCGAAGCCCACGCGGCTGCGGTCCTGGAGGATGCGCCGAGGATCAGCAGCCGTCCCGCCGCAGCGCCCTCGTCTCCTCATGCCGCGTAGCCGGCGAGATGCCGCGTGGCCGGGGCGCCATACGTCTCCTGCGGCGGCCACGCCTACGGCGGCTGCTCGGTGCGGAAGCGCAGCGACAGCCAGCGCGGCCGTAATCGCGCCCGTATGAGAACGACTGCGGCGCTCGACCATTCAGCTACGTCGAGCGCCGCCCGCATCCACCGGCCGGGGCAGCGCCGCTCGTCGACCGAGCGCCTCGGTCCTTGACCCATGAAACGGCGTAAGTTCAGGGATCAGCCGACTCCCGGGGTGCCTACCGAGGGGGGCGATCGGCGCGAGGCAGAACGCACGCACCGCCCCCGTTTCACGTGAAACGAGAGCGGCCGTGGATCCTTGAGGACCACGGCCGTCTAACGGTGACTCGCTGGCTCTTACTCCGGCGGCTCGTTCCGCTCCACGCCGATGATGCCGACGATGCGCTCGAGGTCGTCCACAGTGGCGAACTCGATCGTGATCTTGCCCTTGTTGCGGCCGATGTCGACCTTGACCCGGGTGTCGAAGCGGTCCGAGAGCCGGTCCGCCAGATCGGTCAGCGCGGGTGCGTGCGGCTTGGCCCGCCGCCGCGCCGGTGTGGCCTTTTTCGCCGATCCGTCGGAGACCGCGAGCGCCACGATCTCCTCGGTCGCCCGCACGGACAGCCCTTCGGCGACGATCCGGGTCGCCAGGTCTTCCTGCGCCTGGGCCTCTTCGAGGCCGAGCAGCGCTCGGGCATGTCCCGCCGACAGCACGCCAGCGGCCACACGCCGCTGGACCTGGCCGGGCAGGTTCAGGAGCCGGATGGTGTTCGAGATCTGCGGCCGGCTGCGGCCGATCCGCCTGGCCAGCTCCTCGTGGGTCGCACCGAACTCCTCAAGCAGCTGCTGGTAGGCCGCCGCCTCTTCGAGCGGGTTGAGGTTGACCCGGTGGATGTTCTCCAGCAAGGCGTCGCGGAGCATCGCGTCGTCCTTGGTGTCCCGGACGATCGCTGGCAGGCTCTCGCGGCCGACCGCCTGGGCGGCCCGCCACCGCCGCTCGCCCATGACGAGCTCGTACTTGCCGTCCTCCAGCTCCCGCACCACGATCGGCTGGAGGAGGCCGACCTCCTGGATGGAGATCTTGAGCTCGTCGAGGGCTTCCTCGTCGAAGACGTGTCGCGGCTGCTTCGGGTTCGGCACGATCGCGTCGAGGGCGATCTCGGCGAACCGCGCTCCCGGCACCGGCGCCAGTTCGTTGGCGTCCGGGATCGGGGGAGCAGGGGCTGCGGGCAGGGCCGCCGATGTGGCGGCGTCCTGCGTATCAGCCCGATCCGCCGGCGGCTCCGCCGTAGCGACACCCGCCGGCGATGCCCCGGTCGGAATCAGTGCCCCGAGTCCTCTTCCGAGCCCGCCACGTGCACGGCCCTTCATGCGACGCCTCCCATTTTGACCCCACGCTCCGCGATCTCCTGGGCTGCCTCGAAGTAGCTCGTGGCGCCCCGCGAACCGGGATCGTAGGTCATGACCGACTGGCCGTAGCTGGGGGCCTCGGACACCCGGACGTTGCGGGGGATGACCGCCTGGAGCACCTTCTCGCCGAAGTGGTTACGCACGTCCTGCTCGACCGCGTCGGCGAGACGCGTACGGCGGTCGTACATGGTCAGCAAGATCGTGGACACGTCGAGCGTCGGGTTCAGATGCTGTCGCACCAGGTTGATGTTGTTGATCAGCTGGTTCAGCCCTTCCAGCGCGTAGTACTCGCACTGGATCGGGATGAGCACCTCCTGGGCCGCGACCAACGCGTTCACGGTCAGCAGGCCCAGGGACGGCGGGCAGTCGATGAAGACGTAGTCGAAGGTCTCCGGGTGCGCCGTGATGGCCCGAGACAGCCGGGACTCACGGGCGACGACCGAGACCAGCTCGATCTCGGCCCCAGCGAGGTCGATGGTGGCCGGTACGCACCACAGGTTGGGGATGCCCTCCACCGCCTGGGCGACCTCGGCGAGCGGCACGTTGTCGATCAAGCAGTCGTAGACGTCCGGCACTCCGGCGTGGTGCGGCACGTTGAGCCCGGTCGAGGCGTTGCCTTGCGGATCCAGGTCGACCACCAGCACCCGATTGCCGTGCAGGGCCAGCGCCACCGCCAAGTTCACGGTGGTCGTGGTCTTACCCACACCGCCCTTCTGGTTCGCTACGCACATGATCCTGGACCGGGCAGGGCGAGGCATGGTCACCTCACCACTTGGGTTCAAGATCTGCACGGCGCGCATTGCCTCCATAGCCAACGGTGGATCATCCTCTTCACGCGATGGGGTTTCACGTGAAACGTACGCGTCGGCCGCTGCTTCTTCCGTGAACGGCCCTGGTGTGTCGGGACTCGGAGAGTTCTCTGGCACCGGCGGCAGCGGGGGCGGCACTACAGGTGGCACCACAGGCGGCGGCGCGGGTGAGTGCGCCGGCGGCGGCACGGGCGGCGGTTGGACCCGCGCCGTGCCGACCGAGGGCTGCTGCCGAGGCGCCGGCGCCGGCCGCCGAGCCTCGCCATCGGACGACGAATCCGGAGGAGGCGGTGGCGGGGGCACCGGCGGCGAGCCCGGCGCAGGCGGCTGGGAAGACACCGGAGGCGGCACGGGCGGCGAACCCTGTGAGGGGGGCGGCGTCGGAACCCCGGTCGCCCCGGCACCGGAGCCGAAGGACGGCGCTCCCCGCCCCATCGGCCAGCCCTCGTAATCAGTTTCACGTGAAACAGCGCCCCCGTGGCCGTAGCCACCGGACTGCCTCATCCGAGAGTCGTCGTACCAGTAGTCATGCACCGTGTCATCCCTGCCCGCATCGGACGGATCGGCAAACACATCGCTCGCGCCGACACATTTGAACGCGCCAGACGCCACTCGTCCAAACACTATCGACGCGCGGCCAGCCTACGGCCGATAGCCGAAAGAGGCCATTGGTTGTCCGACACATGAGCGTCATCCGCACCCGACGGCGGTACGCACAACGACGAAAACTCGCACTTAGCGAAATCTGTCCCATGTAGACCGGCGGGACGACTTCTTCTTCGTGCGAGCAGGACCGACCACCCGCGCCCGGACGACCTCCACCACGGTGGTCGGTGGGTCGATGAGGCCGACACCGCAGTGCCGCACCGCGGGTGCGGCCCCGCCCAGGCGCTCGACCGCGGCGCCGTGCTCGGCCACCTCTTCGGCGGCGGAGGCGCCCTTGAGCGCCAGCAGCCGCCCGCCCACCGCGGCCAACGGCAGGCACCAGCCCGCGAGCCGGTCCAGCGGCGCGACCGCCCGTGCGGTGACGACGTCGGCGAGCGGTTGGTCGTAGCATTCCTCGGCCCGAGCCCGGACCACCGTCACGATGCCGTCCAGGCCGAAGGCGGCCACCGCCTCGGTCAGGAACGTCGTCCGGCGCGCGAGCGGCTCGATCAGCGTCACCCTCAGATCGGGCCGCGCCACCGCGAGCACGATCCCAGGTAGACCCGCTCCGGAGCCGACGTCGACGACCGTCGCGCCGGCCGGTATGAGCTCACTCACAGCCGCGCAGTTGAGCAGGTGCCGGTCCCAGAGCCGCGGCGTCTCGCGAGGGCCGATCAAGCCGCGGACCACTCCGTCGGTGGCGAGCAGTTCCGCGTACGCCGTCGCGAGGTCGAGCCGGTCACCGAAGAGCGCCTCGGCGGCCGGCCGCAACTGGGCGGGGAGAGAGGGCGAGACAGGCATCGGCCCGGGCGGCTGTCCGCCCGGGCCGATGGGGAAGTTGTCCGGCACGTCAGTCGACGGGGCGTACGACGATCCGGCGGCTCGGCTCGACGCCCTCCGACTCGCTCTCCACGCCGGCGATCGCGTTGACGACGTCGTGCACGCACTTGCGCTCGAAGGCGGACATCGCCTCCAGGCGGACCGGCTCGCCGTACTCCTTGACCTTCTCGACCGCGTTCTTGGCGACCGCGGCGAGCTCCTTGCGGCGGGTGGCGCGGTAGCCTCCCACGTCGAGCAACAGCCGGCTCGGCGTACCGGTCTGCCGGAACACCGCGAGTCGGGTGAGTTCCTGCAGCGCCTCCAGGGTGGCGCCGCGCTGCCCGACCAGCGCCTGGAGGCGACCGCCGACCACCTCGACGACCGGCCGGCCGGCGGAGACCAGCTCGTCGATGTCGCCGTCGTAGTCGAGGATGTCGAGGAGGCCTTCCACGTAGTCGGCGGCGATCTCGCTCTGCCGGAACAGCTCCGACTCGCTCGCCGTACCGTTCGCGGTCTGGTCGGCGTCCGCCTTCTCGGCGGCGTCGTCGTCCTTCTCCTCAGTCGCTGCCGCGGTGGCGTCCAGCTCCTCATCGAGGGGCTGCTGCGTCTCGGGAACGCTAGTGTCCGTCACGGTCTCATCTCCGTACTTGTTCTGCGGGCCGGCTGGGGCCCTTGGTTTCCCGTGGCCGCCGGGCTGGCGCCGACATCCACGGGCACGTTTTGCTGCGGGCGTCCGGTCGGGGGAGCGCCGCGGTGCCCGCCAGCCAGGAAGCCGGCGGGCACCGGTCGCGTCAACCCTGACGTTTGGCGGGCGGACGTCCCTTCTTGGGGTTCACCGGCTTGGCACCAGGCCGCGGGGCAAGCGCCTTGCCGTCGACGGCCGGCTTGCTCACCGGCGTGTCCTTCTCACTGGCCTTGCCGCGACCGAGCAGCCCCGACTTGGCCGGCTTGGCGGGCGTCGTGGTCGTGGTCGTGGTCTTGCGGGTCGCGCCGGTGGCGGCGTTCTTCCCGTTCATCGCCGGCGGCGGGTACTTGCGCAGCACCCACTGCTGCTGGCCCAGCGTGAACAGGTTGTTGGTGACCCAGTAGATGATCACACCGATCGGGAAGATCGCGCCGGAGATGAGCAGCGACGCGGGGATGCCGTACAGCATCAGGCGCTGGATCATCCGCTGCTGCGGATCTTCGGCCCAGCCGGTCTTCAGGATCATCTGGCGGCTGGTGAGGTATGTGGTGGCAATCATGATCAGCACCAGCAGACCGGCAATGATCTTCACGGTCGTGGTGCTCGCGCCGGCCAGGTCGGAGGCCGGCGAACCGAACGACGCGGCGATCGGTGCGCTGAGCAGCTTCGCGTGAACCGCGCTGTCCCACTGCGCCTGGGTCCAGCCGTAGATCGTGGTGTTCAGCGTCTGGTGCGTGTCGAGCCGGCGGAGCACGTGGAAGAGGCCGAGGAAGACCGGAATCTGCAGGAACATGGGCAGGCAGCCCATGAGCGGATTGGCCTTCTCCTTCCGGTAGAGCTCCATCATCTCTTTCTGGAGCGACTCCCGGTCACCTTTGTGCTTCTCCTGCAGCGCCTTGACCTGGGGCTGGAGCGCCTGCATGGCGCGCTGCGACTTGATTTGCTTGACGAAGACCGGGAAAAGGATCACCCGAACGGTGACCACCAGGAAGAAGATGGAGAGGATCCATGCCCAGTTGGTGCCCAGCACCGTGCCATCTGAGATGCCGATAGCATCCCAGATCGAGTGCCAGGAGAGCAGGATCCACGAGATCGCCCAGTAGATCCAGTCGAGACTCAATTCGGAGCTCCAGTCACGTCGGCAGGTCGGCGTCTGTCCGGTGCGGGCACCGGGTCGTACCCGCCGGGGTGGAAGGGGTGACAGCGCAGCAGCCGCCAGACCGCGAGACCGGTGCCCCGGAGGGCGCCGTGCGTCGTGATCGCCTCCAAGGCGTACGCGCTGCACGACGGATGGAACCGACAGCGGGCCGGCAGTGCCGGGCTTATCCAACGACGGTACGCGATGACAGCTGCTGCCAGCATTCGGGCCGCACCCGACCGCTTACTCACGGCTGCCTCCGCCGTCGTGGCGAAACAGCCGCCGCGAGCGCCGCGTCCAGATCGGCACCGAGACGCGTGGACGGCAGCGCGGCGGCTCCCGGCAACGCGCGTACCACCAACGTGGCGCCGGCCGGCAGGCTGGCCAACCGTTCGCGGACGAGGTGCCGCAGCCGCCGCTTGACGGTGTTTCGGATCACAGCGTTACCCACGGCCTTGGACACGACAAAGCCGGCGCGTGCCGGAGATTCTCCGGTGCGCGCCGGCAAGGTCTCAAGATCGGCCGGCCCTGCGGGATCGGTCAGGGTTGCGGGGTCGGTCAAGCTCAGGTGGACGACGACGGCACCTCGGCCGGCTCGCCGTCCACCGCGGATGGTGGCAGCGAAGTCACTGCTGCGCTTGAGCCGGTGCGCCGTGGCCAGCACGGCTGCATCACCCCCGACCGCCCGTGCGGCTCAGGCCGACAGGCGGGTGCGACCCTTGGAGCGGCGGGAAGCGAGGATGGCGCGGCCGGCGCGGGTGCGCATGCGCAGCCGGAAGCCGTGGGTCTTGGCGCGCCGGCGGTTGTTCGGCTGGTAGGTGCGCTTGCTCACGTCGTGCTCTCCGTCTTCGTTTGCGTTCGCGGACCCGGCCGAGCAGACTGGCCGAGCGCAGGCAGCATGCTCCGTCGTGCGACGGAGCAGCCGCTCAAGCTTACGCACGGCACCAATGATCGTCAAACAGGGCCAGAGCGAACGCGCCGTACGCGATGGGTAACGCTGGGCGTTGGGCCCAATGCACGATTTCACAGCCCGAGAACGATGGGTGTGGACAACGGTTGAAGGGTTGTGGACAACGCTGTTAGCGTGCCCGATTGCCGGTCGGTGTCAGCGCGCATACTGCCGCCACATATCGGTGCAAAACCGGGCGAGGTAGTCAGTCGTTCGGCACGGTGGAGCCGCAGTAGCGTCATCGCAGGCCGAGCGACATCGGGTGCGCTTGAGGCCAGCAAGCCACAAACGGTCGGTACACAGGCTGTGGACAACTTGTGGACAACGCCCAGGTGGGCGACGGCCGGGGGGACTCGGAGGCGAAGGGGGGTGGCGCGACGGTGGCCGATAGCGACCTGGACAAGGTCTGGTCGGCAGCAACCGACGATCTTGCAGACGAGATCGTCTCGGCCCAGCAGCGCGCGTACCTCCGACTGACCAGACTCGGCGCCATCGTCGAAGACATCGCGCTGCTCTCCGTGCCCGACAGCTTCACCCGCGAGGTGATCGAGACCAGGCTGCGGCCGGCGATCACCGAGGCGCTGTCCCGCCGGCTGGGTCGGCCGCTCCAGGTCGCGGTCACCATCCGGCCGCCGGAGGACGGGCCGAGCCGCGCGGCCGGCACGCTCTATGGCAGCCCGACCGAGGCGCCGGTCGAGGACGACGCGCCCACCGGCTTGGCGCAGACTGGCCAGCCCGCGCCGCCGCCGGTCTCCGCGGCCGCCGCCGTCCCGGTACGCCACGACAGCCGGCAGCACGACGAAAGCCGGCCGCGTGATGACAGCCGGCCGCGTGATGACAGCCGAAAGCATGATCAGGACACGCTCTTCACCCCGCCGCCGGTGCCCGTCAACCCGCGGCCGGAACGAACGCAGGAGCGCGCGCAAGAACGAGCGCAGGAGTGGACACCGGAGCGGCCGCCGACCGGCCGGGCGCAGATCGGGACGTACCGGGACGCGGCGCTGCACGACGAATCGGGACGTGGTGACCGTGCCGGCGTGGCGAGCGGAGCCGCCCCGATCCAGCGCGACCGGTACCCGGATCCGGACCGTGCCGACGACATCACCCGGGAGCTGCGTCCGGACAGCGGCCCGGGCCGCGCCGCCGCGCCGGCGGAGCGCGATCATCCGCCCGGACCGGCGGTCGTCAGCCAGCGCACCGGCGCCGACGGCGGCAGCGGCAACCGGCTCAACCCCAAGTACATGTTCGAGACGTTCGTCATCGGCTCGTCCAACCGCTTCGCGCACGCCGCGTCGGTGGCCGTGGCGGAGTCGCCCGCCAAGGCGTACAACCCACTGTTCATCTACGGCAGCTCCGGGCTGGGCAAGACCCACCTGCTGCACGCGATCGGCCACTACGCCACCACGCTGGGCAACGCGCGCTCCGTACGGTACGTGTCGACCGAAGAGTTCACGAACGACTTCATCAACTCGCTGCGCGACGACAAGACGAGCGCGTTCCAGCGCCGCTACCGGGATGTGGACATCCTCCTGATCGACGACATCCAGTTCCTGGAGAACCGGGAACGGACCCAGGAGGAGTTCTTCCACACCTTCAATACGCTGCACAACGCGAACAAGCAGATCGTCATCACCTCGGACCGGTCTCCCAAGCAGCTGGCCACGCTCGAAGATCGGCTGCGCACCCGGTTCGAGTGGGGGCTGCTGGCGGACATCCAGCCGCCCGACCTGGAGACCCGGATCGCGATCCTGCAGAAGAAGGCGGCCCAGGAGCGGCTGTCCGCCCCGCCCGAGGTGCTGGAGTTCATCGCGTCCCGGATCTCCGCCTCGATCCGGGAGCTGGAGGGTGCACTCATTCGGGTGACCGCGTTCGCCTCGCTCACCCGCTCGCCGGTCGAGCTGGCCCTGGCCGAAGAGGTGCTGCGCGACTTCATCCCGGACGGCTCCGGCCCCGAGATCACCGCCGACCAGATCATGGTCTCCACCGCCGACTACTTCGGCGTCAGCCTCGAAGACCTACGCGGCCACTCCCGCTCCCGGGTCCTGGTCAACGCCCGCCAGGTCGCCATGTACCTGTGCCGCGAGCTGACCGATCTGTCGCTGCCCCGCATCGGCCAGGCATTCGGTGGCCGCGACCACACCACGGTCATGCATGCCGACCGCAAGATCCGTCAGCAGATGGCCGAGCGCCGGTCGCTCTACAACCAGATCGCCGAGCTGACCAACCGGATCAAGCAGAATTCTTAGTTCTTCACCGTCTGTGGACAGTGTGGACAACCGGGCCACCATCCACACGCGTGTGGACAACGCCGACCACCAGTAGTGGCGTCTGACCAAGTTACCCACAACCTGTGGACAACTCCTGTGGACTGCGCTGTGGACGTGTCCTGGCGGTTACGCGCCAACCCACAGATGATGGCCGACCTGTGTACGAGCTGTTGAAGGTTCTGGGGATGATGGCCGTTGCGATCTGTCGAGGCATCCCCACAGCCTGGGAGAAACCCGGGGGACAGCCGGTGGACAACCAGTGGATAGCCGTGGATAACTCTTGGCATACCGCCAGCCTGTGGACCACGACCGGGGTTTACCCCCGGGTTCTCCACACCGAGCCCACCCGTGGATAACGCGCTGACCAGTACGGACACGAGTTCTCCACAGAACACACAGCACCGATGAAGACGATGAGTCTTAGTTCTTCTAAGAGGATCAAAAAACAATCATCACGTTGTGGATCACCGGCCGGGCCGCGCCGGCCGCTGGCCGAGATCTGACGCGCAAAAACCCTGGGGGTCGGCGCACGCGATCCGCCGGGCCGCCCTTATCGTCGGTAGGGCGGTTCTACCCACCCCGGGGTTCCGCCACACCCACGTCGACGCGGAGGCACAGGCATGAAGTTCCGAGTCGAGCGCGATGCGCTCGCCGACGCCGTGGCCTGGACGGCGAAAAGCCTGCCCAACCGGCCGTCAGTGCCGGTCCTCGCGGGCGTGATGCTGCGGGTCACCAACGGCCAGTTGGAGGTCTCCGGCTTCGACTACGAGGTGTCCAGTCAGGTCAGCGTCGAGGTGCAGGGTGACGCGGACGGCGCCGCGCTGGTCTCCGGCCGGCTGCTCGCCGAGATCACCAAGGCGCTGCCGGCCAAGCCGGTCGACATCGCCGCGGTCGGCGCCCACCTGGAGCTGGTCTGCGGCAGCGCCCGCTTCACGCTGCCCACCATGCCGGTGGAGGACTACCCGACCCTGCCGGAGATGCCGGCGAGTGCCGGCACGGTCGACGCGGCCGGGTTCGCCGCCGCGGTCGCACAGGTGGCGGTCGCCGCCGGCCGGGACGAGACCCTGCCGATGATGACCGGCGTGCGCGTCGAGTTGAACGGCAGCTCGATCGCCATGCTCGCCACCGACCGGTACCGGTTGGCCATGCGCGAGCTACAGTGGCGCCCCGACGACCCGGAGGTGAGCATCAACGCGCTGGTGCCGGCCCGCACGCTCGCCGACACCGCGAAGACCCTCGGCCCGCTGGGCGGCGACGTCACGCTGGCGCTCGCGCACGGCGGCGCCGGCGAGGGGATGATCGGGTTCGCCGGCGGCACCCGCCGCACCACGAGCCGCCTGCTCGACGGCGCCAACTACCCGCCGGTGCGGTCGCTGTTCCCGGCGTCACACAACGCCGAGGCCCGGGTGACGGTCTCGGCCCTGGGCGAGGTGGTCCGCCGGGTCGCGCTGGTCGCGGACCGCACCACGCCGGTCCTGATGAGCTTCAGCGACGAGGGCCTGGTGGTCGAGGCCGGCGGCACCGAGGAGGCGCGGGCCAGCGAGGCGATGGAGGCCACCTTCACCGGCGAGCCGCTCACCATCGGGTTCAATCCGCAGTACCTGCTCGACGGCCTGGCGGCGCTCGGCGCTCAGACGGCCGTGCTGTCCTTCGTCGACGCGTTCAAGCCCGCTGTAATCTCGCCAGCGGGTGAAGATGGAGAGATCATTCCGGGTTATCGGTATCTGATCATGCCGATCCGGGTAACCCGCTGACGGGGGCGTCAGCGGACTCACCCGACAGCAAGGGGGCAGCGAGATGCAGCTAGGGCTGGTGGGCCTTGGCCGGATGGGCGGCAACATGCGCGGGCGGATCCGCGCGGCCGGCCACGAGGTGATCGGTTACGACCGGAATCCCGAGGTGAGCGACGTCGCGAGCCTGGCCGAGATGGTGGACCGGCTCGCGGCACCGCGCACGGTTTGGATCATGGTGCCGGCCGCGGTGACCGACGCCACGATCGAGGAGGTCGCGAGCCTGCTCGCCGCCGGTGACCTGATCATCGACGGCGGCAACTCGCGTTTCAGCGCGGACGCGCCGCGCGCGGAGCGGCTGGGCAAGCTGGGCATCGGGTACATGGACGTCGGGGTCTCCGGCGGCGTCTGGGGCCTGGAGAACGGGTACGCCTTGATGGTGGGCGGCGAGCGGGAGCAGGTCGAGCGCCTGTCGCCGATCTTCGACGCGCTCAAGCCGGAGGGCCAGTTCGGCTTCGTGCACGCCGGCCCGGTGGGCGCCGGCCACTACGCCAAGATGGTGCACAACGGCATCGAGTACGGGCTCATGCACGCCTACGCCGAGGGCTACGAGCTGCTCACCAAGTCGGAGATCATCACCGACGTCCCGGGTGTGATCAAGTCCTGGCGGGAGGGCTCCGTGGTCGAGTCCTGGCTGCTCGACCTGCTGGACCGCGCGCTCGACGCCGATCCGGAGCTGGCGGCCCTGAGTGGCTACACCGAGGACACCGGCGAGGGCCGCTGGACGGTCGAGGAGGCGATCCGGCTCGCCGTGCCGATGAACGTCATCGCGGCGTCGCTGTTCGCGCGGTTCGCCTCGCGCCAGGAGGATTCGCCGGCGATGAAGGCCGTGGCCGCGCTGCGCAACCAGTTCGGCGGTCACGCCGTGCGCAAGCCCGCGTAACGCATGTACGTCCGCCGGCTCGAGCTCGTCAACTTCCGCTCGTACGAGCGGGTGGAGGTCGACTTCGAGCCGGGCGGTTCGGTGCTCGTCGGCGCGAACGGGGTGGGCAAGACCAACCTGGTCGAGGCGCTGGGTTATGTGGCCACTCTGGACAGTCACCGGGTGGCGACCGACGCCCCGCTGGTGCGGGCCGGCGCCGAGAGCGCGGTCATCCGCTGCGCGATCGTCCACGATGGACGTGAACTCCTCGTCGAGCTGGAGATCGTGCCGGGGCGGGCCAACCGCGCCCGGCTCGGCCGGTCGCCGGTCCGGCGCGCCCGCGACGTGCTCGGCGCGCTGCGGCTCGTGCTGTTCGCGCCGGAAGACTTGGAGCTGGTGCGCGGCGATCCGGCCGAGCGCCGGCGATACCTCGACGACCTGCTGGTCGCCCGGCTGCCCCGCTACGCCGGGGTGCGCGCCGACTACGAGCGGGTGGTCAAGCAGCGCAACGCGTTGCTGCGCACGTCGTACCTGGCCCGCAAGACCGGCGGCACCAAGGGCGGCGATCTGTCCACCCTGGATGTGTGGGACGCCCATCTCGTCCAGCACGGCGCCGAACTGCTCGCCGGCCGGCTGGAGCTGGTGGCCGCGCTGGCCCCGCACGTCACCAAGGCGTACGACGCGGTCGCGGCGGGCAAGGGCGCGGCCGCCATGGCGTACCGGCCATCCGTGCAAGTGGACAGTCAGGACCGGCCGGCGCTGGAAGCGGCGCTGGCGGCCGCGCTGGTCGACTCTCGACAGTCCGAAGTAGATCGCGGGGTCACGCTGGTCGGCCCGCACCGCGACGACCTTACGCTCACCCTCGGTGAGCTGCCGGCGAAGGGATACGCCAGCCACGGCGAATCCTGGTCGTACGCGTTGGCGTTGCGGCTGGCCGCCTACGATCTGCTCCGGGCGGACGGCATCGAGCCGGTGCTGGTGCTCGACGACGTGTTCGCCGAGCTGGACACCGGGCGCCGGGCCCGGCTGGCGGAGTTGGTCGGCCACGCGAGCCAGCTCCTGGTCACCTGCGCGGTTCCGGAAGACGTGCCGGAGTCGTTGCGCGGCAACCGCTACGCGGTGTCCGAAGGGGAGGTCCGGCGTGTCGACTGACGAAAGCCCGGAAACGAACGGCCCGGAACTCGCCCGTGCGGTACTCGACGCGGCCAAAGCCAGGCGGCAGGCGGCCGCCGCGCGCCGGCGTACCCACGCTTCTGACGACGCCGGCGGAGCGGGCGCCCCCCGGCGGTTGCGCGGCTATTCCGGTCCGGGGCCCGACCCGCGCGACCCGCAGGTGTTCGGCGACGTCCTGGCGCGGCTGGTCAAGGCGCGCGGCTGGCAGCGGCCGACGGCGGAGGCGACCGTGTTCGGCGCGTGGGAACGGGTCGTCGGGCCGGACGTGGCCGCGCACTGCCGGCCGGTCAAGCTCGAAGACGGCGAGCTGACCGTCGAGGCGGAATCTACCGCGTGGGCGACGCAGCTCCGGCTGCTCGCCGCGTCGCTGTTGCAGCGGATCGCCCGCGAAATCGGCCATAACGTGGTGCGCAAGCTGCACATCCACGGCCCCGCGGCGCCATCGTGGAACCGCGGACCCCGGCGGGTGCGGGGTCGTGGCCCGCGGGACACATACGGCTGAGGGCCGCGGTGGCGCGCAGCCGGGCGGCGTTCATGCCCACCGACTCGCGCAGCGTGATGCGCACCTCGATCGGGCGCACGTCGCGGCCGTGCAGGCGGGCGAGCGCGACGCCGGCCGCCACCGTGGCGAGCGCGGCCGCCGCGCCCGCGAGCATCAGCGTCTGCCGGGCGCCGGCGTGCTCGGCCAGCCACCCCAGCAGCGGCGCCCCGCCCGCCGTGGCGACCGAGCTGGTCACCGCCAGCGCGGCCAGCACCCGGCCGCGCATGTGCTCGCTGGTGTCGAGCTGCACCCGGGCCGACACCGTCGTGTCGATCAGCACGGCGGCGGCCGCGATCGGCAGGATCAGCGTGGCGAAGCTCGCCACGCCGGGCGCGAGGCCGGCGATCATCTGCAGCAGGCTCGCGACCAGGCCGGCGCCGACGAGCGTCCGGTACCCGAGCCGGCCGCGCCGGGCGGCGGCGAACCCGCCGATCACCGTGCCGACCGCGAACACCGTCGACAGCAGGCCGTAGCTGGCGGCGCCGCCGCCCAGCGGCCCGTCGCTCATCGCGGCCATCGTCACCTGGTAGTTCCGGCCCAGGCTGCCCAGCACGAACGACAGCGCGAGCGCGGTGAGGACGACGGGCTGGCGCAGGAGGTACGCGAAGCCGGCGCGCACACCGCCGCCGTTCGCCGGCTGGTCGGCCGTCGCGGCGCGCCGCGCGTGTACCGCGAGCAGCGCGCCCACGACGGCGAGGAAGCTGACCGCGTTGATCGCGAAGAGCGGCGCCGGCCCGGCGACAGAGACCAGTACGCCACCGGCGCTCATGCCGAGGATGCGGCCGGCCGAGCTGACCAGCGAGCCGAGCGCGAGCGCGTTGCCGAGCAGCTCCCGGTCGACCAGCAGCGTGTTGAACCGGCCCATGATCGGTCCTTCGACCGCCGACACCACGCCGCCGATCAGCGAGATCAGGTAGACCAGGGCCAGCTCACCGGAGGTCAAGGCGATCGCCGCCAGCGCCGCGGCCAGCGCGGCGTGCGCGATCTGGGTGGCGACCAGCAGCCGGCGGGCCGGCAACCGGTCGGCGAGCGCGCCACCCCACGAACTCAGCAGGAGTACCGGCAGCGCCTGGAGCAGCACCGCGAAGCCCATCTGGGTGGCCGACCGGGTCTGCTGCAGGACGTACCAGTTGACGCCGAGCACCTGCATCCAGGTACCGGTGACGGAAACGAAGCCGGCCCCGGTCCAGACGCGGTAGTCGCGCTGGCGCAAGGCGGCAAAGGTCGAGCCCACGAGGCGCGGCTCCTCCATAACACTACGTAGTCGCCGACCTTCGGCGGACGGGCAAGTCTGTCCGCTTCTAGGGGCGTTTATCCGCAGTTCGTGAGCCGGTTCACGCTGCGTAGCGTAATGATGGGCCGTACGGAGGATGCCGCCGGACCTCTGAGTAGCGCTCGGGCTACGACGGGTTAGAAGTCGGCGTAGACGGCGAATCCGCGGTCGGCGCAGCGGCGGTAGAAGCGCGACAGCACGCCGAGCTCGGAACGGGAGAAGCTCCACTGCGGCGCGCCGCCGGACTCGTCCCGCAGCGCGTCGAGGCGGCTCTCCAGCCAGCGCAGCTGCTGATCGGCCAGGCGGCCGCCGGCGAGCGCCGCGCGCAACACGTCGGCGACGGTGTCGAAGGTCACCGCTTCGCCGTACTCGCGGTGGTTCGCCACGAATTTCTCGAGGCCGCCGGCGATCCAGGCGCAGCCGTCCGGGTCGATCACCGGATCCTCGTCTTCGGCGGCCGCCTCTGTGGCGTACAGCACACCATCGAGCCCGAGCAGTAGGTCGACCAGCTCGGTGTACGCGGTCGCCCGCACGGTGCCGGTTTTGGCGATATGCCCGGCCAGTGCCGCCGTCGGCGACGAGACGTCCGGGTCGTCGGCCAGCTCGGCGAAGTCCACGAACGCGGCCGGGGCGACCGGCTCGTAGAAGCGGCCGGTACGCGGCCATTGCACCGCGACGTTGTCCAGCCCCATCAGGGGTCACCCTTCCGTTTATGCAGCACAGCCGTTTATGCAGCACAGCCGTAAATGCAGCCCTCAGCGCAGCACAACCGCGCCCTTATTGTGGTCTGGGCGCCCGGTCCGTCAAACGGCGCCGGGCAAAATTACGACACGGCGCCCCTTCGGCGCCATCCCCGGGGGTCGATTCGGGCGTCCCCCGGATAGCGCCGCCGCGAACCCGATCAGACCCGACCGTCCGTAGGGGGACATGCGCCCGGCGTGGTTCGGCCCGCTACGAAGGTCTCAGGCCCGTGCGAGGGGTGCCGTGCACCTCTCCGGCGGCTTCCGCACAGTAAGATTGAGGGGATGCGGACGCCGGCCCGGCCGGCGTCCGGTGAACGTGATCCGCGGGCGACCGCGGTGACGGGTGTGCCCGCCGTCCGGTGGCGCCTGCCCGACGCCGTGACTGCCCGCCTACCCCGCGTCCCTCGCACCTACCCCGGTGCTGGGCGGCGCGAGAAAGTGGCCAAGGGTGGCAGCGCAGAAGAAGCAGGAATACGGCGCCGACCAGATCACCGTTTTGGAGGGCCTGGAGGCAGTCCGTAAGCGTCCCGGCATGTACATCGGCTCCACCGGCGAACGCGGCCTGCATCACCTCGTCTGGGAGGTCGTGGACAACGCGGTCGACGAGGCGCTGGCCGGCCACTGCGACACGATCGACGTGGTCCTGCTCGCCGACGGCGGCGTGCGGGTCGTCGACAACGGCCGCGGCTTCCCGGTCGACCTGCACCCGAAGCTGAAGAAGCCGGGCGTCGAGGTGGCGCTGACCGTGCTGCACGCGGGCGGCAAGTTCGACGGCAAGGCCTACGCGGTGTCCGGCGGCCTGCACGGCGTCGGCGTGTCGGTCGTCAACGCGCTGTCCTCGAAGATGGAGCTGGAGATCTGGAAGAACGGCTTCACCTATCGCCAGCAGTACCACGACTCCAAGCCGACGCCGCTGGAGAAGGGCGAGGCCACCAACCGCAGCGGCTCGTCGGTGGCGTTCTGGCCGGACGACAAGGTCTTCGAGACCACCGAGTTCTCCTTCGAGACGATCTACCGGCGGCTCCAGGAGATGGCGTTCCTCAACCGCGGCCTGACGATCCACCTGCGCGACGAGCGCAGCACCGACGAAGAGGGCAAGCACCGCGAGGTGACCTTCCTGTACAAGGGAGGCATCGCCGACTTCGTGCGGCACCTCAACCAGACCAAGAGCGCGATCCACAAGACGGTGATCGAGTTCGGTGCCGAGGAGGAAGGCATGGCGGCCGAGATCGCCATGCAGTGGAACGAGTCGTACGGCGAGTCGGTCTACACGTTCGCCAACACGATCAACACCCACGAGGGCGGCACGCACGAAGAGGGCTTCCGGGCGGCGCTGACCAGCGTGGTCAACAAGTACGGTGTGGACAAGAAGATGCTCAAGGGCGACGAGAAGCTCTCCGGTGAGGACATCCGGGAAGGGCTGGCCGCCATCATCTCGGTCAAGCTGGCCAACCCGCAGTTCGAGGGCCAGACCAAGACCAAGCTGGGCAACACCCCGGTCAAGAGCTTCGTGCAGCGGGTCTGCAACGAGTGGCTGACCGACTGGCTCGAGCGCAACCCGGCCGAGGCGAAGACCATCATCCTCAAGGCGACCGCTGCCTCCCGGGCCCGGATCGCGGCGCAGCAGGCGCGCAAGCTGGCCCGGCGCAAGTCGTTGCTGGAGTCCGGCTCGATGCCGGGCAAGCTCGCCGACTGCCAGTCCACCGACCCGCGCGAGACCGAGATGTTCATCGTCGAGGGCGACTCGGCGGGCGGCTCGGCCAAGCAGGGCCGCGACCCCCGCACCCAGGCGATCCTGCCGATCCGCGGCAAGATCCTCAACGTGGAGAAGGCCCGGATCGACCGGGTCCTGAAGAACAACGAGGTCCAGGCGCTGATCACTGCGCTGGGCACCGGTGTGTACGACGACTTCGACATCGAGAAGCTGCGATACCACAAGATCATCCTGATGGCCGACGCCGACGTCGACGGCCAGCACATCCAGACGCTGCTGCTGACCCTGCTGTTCCGCTTCATGCGGCCGCTCGTCGAGCTGGGCCACGTCTACCTGGCCGCGCCGCCGCTCTACAAGATCAAGTGGAACAAGAAGGGCGACGACGCACAGTACGCGTACTCCGACCGGGAGCGCGACGGGCTGATCCGGATCCGCCAGGAGAAGAAGCCCAACGCCAAGCCCGACGACATCCAGCGCTTCAAGGGCCTGGGTGAGATGAACTACCCCGAGCTGTGGGACACGACCATGGACCCGGCCACCCGCACGCTGCGCCAGGTGACGCTCGACGACGCCGCAACCGCGGACGAGCTCTTCAGCGTCCTGATGGGTGAAGACGTTGAGGCCCGCCGGTCGTTCATCCAGCGCAACGCCAAGGACGTGCGCTTCCTGGACATCTAGGACCGGGACCCTGCACAGGGTTTTCCACAGGTTTTGCGGTTTCCACAGCCGTTATCCACAGGCTGAATGCGGCTTTTGATCTGATACGAGGTTTATTGTGACGGACACTCCATTCGATAGCGAGCCGGAAGACAGCGGCCAGCGCCTTCGCGTCGAACCGGTGGGGCTCGAGGTGGAGATGCAGCGTTCCTACCTCGACTACGCGATGAGCGTGATCGTGGGGCGGGCGCTTCCGGACGTGCGCGACGGTCTCAAGCCCGTGCACCGCAAGATCCTGTACGCGATGTACGACTCCGGCTACCGGCCGGACCGGGGCTACGTGAAGTGCTCCCGGGTGGTCGGCGACGTGATGGGCCAGTTCCACCCGCACGGCGACTCGGCGATCTACGACGCGCTGGTGCGGATGGCGCAGCCCTGGTCGCTGCGCTATCCGCTGGTCGACGGCAACGGCAACTTCGGCTCCCCCGGCAACGACCCGGCCGCCGCCATGCGCTACACCGAGTGCAAGCTGGACCCGCTGGCGATGGAGATGCTGCGGGACATCGACGAGGACACCGTCGACCTGCAGGACAACTACGACGGCCGGGCCAAGGAGCCCACGATCCTGCCGTCGCGCATCCCGAACCTGCTGATCAACGGCTCCGAGGGGATCGCGGTCGGCATGGCCACCAAGATCCCGCCGCACAACCTGCGCGAGATCGCGGCCGCGGTGCAGTGGTGTCTGGAGCACCCGGAGGCGGACGAGGCGGAGACGCTCGACGAGCTGATCCAGATCGTCAAGGGCCCGGACTTCCCGACCTATGGCCTGATCGTCGGCATGGCCGCGATCCAGGACGCCTACCGCACCGGGCGCGGCTCGATCCGCATGCGGGCGGTGGTCGAGGTCGAGGAGGACAAGAAGGGCCGCACCTGCCTGGTGGTCACCGAGCTGCCGTACCAGGTGAACCCGGACAACCTGGCCGAGCGCATCGCCGAGCTGATCAAGGACGGCAAGCTGGCCGGCATCGCGGACATCCGCGACGAGTCCTCCGGCCGCACGGGTATGCGGATCGTGATCGTGCTCAAGCGCGACGCGGTCGCCAAGGTCGTGCTCAACAACCTGTACAAGCACACCCAGCTGCAGGAGACGTTCGGCGCCAACATGCTGGCGCTGGTCGACGGCGTGCCGCGCACGCTCAACCTGGCCCAGTTCATCCGGTACTACGTCGAGCACCAGATCCAGGTCATCTACCGGCGCACCGCGTTCCGCCTGCGCAAGGCCGAGGAGCGCGCCCACATCCTGCGCGGTCTGGTGAAGGCGCTCGACGCGCTCGACGACGTGATCGCCCTGATCCGGCGCTCGCCGACGGTGGAGGAGGCCCGCAACGGCCTGATCCAGCTCCTCGACATCGACGAGGTGCAGGCCACCGCGATCCTGGACATGCAGCTGCGCCGTCTGGCCGCCCTGGAGCGCCAGAAGATCGTCGACGAGCTGGCCAAGATCGAGATTGAGATCGCCGACCTCAAGGACATCCTGGCCAAGCCCGAGCGACAGCGGAAGATCGTCTCCGACGAGCTCGCGGAGATCGTGGCCAAGTGGGGCGACGAGCGCCGCACCAAGATCGTGCCGTTCGACGGCGAGGTCTCGATGGAAGACCTCATCGCGCGCGAGGACGTGGTCGTCACGATCACCCGCACCGGATACGCCAAGCGCACCAAGGTCGACCTCTACCGCTCGCAGCGGCGCGGCGGCAAGGGGGTCAGCGGCGCGAGCCTGCGGCAGGACGACATCGTCAGCCACTTCTTCGTCTGCTCCACGCACGACTGGATCTTGTTCTTCACGAACAAGGGCCGGGTCTACCGTGCGAAGGCGTACGAGCTGCCGGAGGCGAGCCGCACGGCCAAGGGGCAGCACGTGGCGAACCTGCTGGCGTTCCAGCCGGAGGAGCACATCGCCCAGGTCATCGTGATCCCGAACTACCAGGTCGCGCCGTACCTTGTGCTCGCCACTAAGAATGGCCTCGTGAAGAAGACCCGGCTGGAGGAGTTCGACTCCAATCGCAGCGGCGGCATCATCGCCATCAACCTGCGTGACGAGGATGAATTGGTCGGCGCCGCGCTCGCCGGCGGGCAGGACGACCTGCTGCTGGTGTCGAAGAAGGCGCAAGCCATCCGGTTCAACGCCACCGACGACGCGCTGCGTCCGATGGGCCGGGCCACGTCCGGCGTCATCGGCATGCGCTTCGGCGAGCAGGACGAGCTGCTGGCGATGGAGGTAGTTCGGGAGGGTATGGATGTTTTGGTGGCCACCAATGGTGGGTACGCCAAGCGCACGCCCATCGAGGAGTACCCGGTCCAGGGACGCGGCGGTAAGGGCGTGCTGACCGCGAAGATCACAGAGCGTCGTGGCGGGTTGGTTGGCGCGGTCGTGATCAGCCCGGACGATGAGTTGTTTGCTATCACAAGTACTGGCGGAGTGATCCGGACTCCGGTGAAGCCTGTACGTCGCACCCGCGATCGGAACACAATGGGGGTCAAGTTGATGGACCTTCCAGACGGTGTCACCATCGTGGCCATTGCTCGGAATGCCGACGAGCCAGAGGAACAGGACTAGTTGATGACGGAGACACAGGCGGCGAAGTCGGGGGGTGCGGGGACCTCGACGAACCCGGTCGAGGAGGAGGCCGCCGATGGCGGCACACCGGCGACCGGCCGCGCGGTGGTAGGCCGGGCCACAGTCCCCGCCGACTCATCGTCCGCCTCGGCACCCGCCAGCGGCACCTCGTCGGCGGCCCCGGCTGGCAAGAAGACGCCGCCCACTCCCGCGGCGAGCGGCTCCGCGACGCCCAAGTTCACCCGGGCGCCCGGCATGCCGCCCCCGCCGGACCAGGCGCCCGCCGAGGGGCGCGGCGGCGCTTCGGGTACGGCGAAGACAGCTGTCACGGCGACGGCGAAGGCGCCGGTGAGCGCCCCGCCGTCCGGTGCCAGCGGCTCGGCGTCGCCCAGCACTGCCCGGCCCGCGCCGGGCGCCGCTGGCCAGGCCGCCCCCGCCCGTCCCGGCGGAGCGGGCGCCTCCGTGCGCGCCGCCGGCGCGGTGGGTGCCGCCCGGGTCGGCGAGGCGGTGCGGGCCGCGCGCACCACCGTGACGTCGGCCGCGTCCCGTGGCCCGCGCCGCGCCAAGCTGAACGTCAAGCGCATCGACCCGTGGTCGGTGATGAAGTTCTCCTTCGCGGTGTCCCTGGTCCTGTTCATCGTGGTCATCGTGGCGACCTCGGTGCTCTACCTGGCGCTGGACGCGATGGGGGTCTTCGAGAGCGTCAACAGCAGCCTGACCGACCTGGTCGGCGCCACCGGCGGCGAGGGCGGCACCAGCTTCCGGATCACCGCCAAGGGCGTCATCGGCACGGCGGCGCTGATCGGCGCGGTCAACGTGGTGCTCTTCACCGCCCTGGCGACGCTGGGCGCCTTCATCTACAACGTGTGTGCCGACCTGGTCGGTGGCATCGAGCTGACCCTGGCCGAGCGCGACTAAACCCATGATCAAGGTGTCCCTCAGGCACCTGAGGGACACCTTGATCATGAGGGTGCGCCACGCCGCCCCCGGAGTTGGGACTTGCTTGCCCAGTGCGGTAACCTTGCTCGGCGCAGCGGGGCTATAGCTCAGTCGGTTAGAGCGCAGAGCTGATAACTCTGAGGTCGATGGTTCGATTCCATCTAGCCCCACCCATCCACATCGTTTCCAGGTCCACCGGTTACGATCGCATCGTTCTGGCTACCACCAACCCATGAAGGTGATCGCCCATGTGGAAGAAGCTCCTCATCGTCGTCGGTGTGGTCGGCGTTGCGGCGCTGGTCGTCAAGAAGGTCAAGGAGTCCAACGACGAACGGGCTCTCTGGCACGAGGCGACCACTGCTCCCGACCTCCGGTAGCTGGCCCGCACAGCCGGGGCCATAGCTCAATTGGCAGAGCACTGCCTTTGCAAGGCAGGGGTTAGGGGTTCAAGTCCCCTTGGCTCCACAAATACCGCCTCTGACCTGCGGCGGAGCACGCACCTCGCGACAACCTCCCGCCGTGGCCAGCTTGTTCGAGCGCCCTACCAGCAGCCACCGCAGGACGGACCGGTGCGGGTGAAGTCATGGAGAATGCCCTTGACCGGCCGGTTGACCAGCGGATCGTTCGTCGGCAACGGTGTCACGGCATACAGCGAAGTGTTCTTGTCGCGGGTGATCCGGAGGCACGCGACGCGCACCTCGTAATCGGTGACGACACAGAGACCGAAGTCCTCGGAATCAAAGTCGTTGCCGACCGAGAACGTGGTCGGTGCGCTGGTCGCATACCGCCGCAGGGTGCTGTTGAAGATCGCGTCGGAGATGTAACTGGGATCGCCGGCGCGGCCGTAGTAGTGGGCGATGCCGAAGGTGGCCGCGTCCGAGCTGGCACAGTCGAGGTGCCCCGTCACCTGCAGGAAGTAGTCGTTCGGCGGGGTCGCGTTGATGCTCCCCGAGAAACACGGCATCGGCGTGAACGCGGATGCCGCGCTCGCCGTGGCCACCGCAGGGCCGGGGGTCAGCACCGCGAGCACGGCGACACCCCACAACACCATCCCCCGCAACGTTCGTTTCACTGTCATTCCCCTCCGTCTCCACCCGCTCCAACGGCCATCAGCATCCGCGTCGGGCCGGCGCACCGGAAGGCCACCCACGACATTGGTTGCGTGATCCCGCAACGGCACGCAGCCATGATCAAGGCGTCCTTCATGGTGCTCTTACGACGTGAAGGACGCCTTGATCATGGTGGGTAGTGGGCTTCGCGGAGTAAAGACGTACGCATGAGAGCGTGGATGCCGATGTCGGCGGCGAGTATCGCCGCCCAGCGACCGGCCGGTGCGGACGAGGACGTGCACTTCCCCGAGGAACTGGTCGCGGAAATCCTGGCGGAGTACACGGCACCCGGCGATCGAGTGCTCGACCCGTTCGCGGGCTTCGGCACCACGCTGGTGGTGGCGGAGCGGATGGCGCGCCGCGCGGTCGGCGTCGAGCTGCTCGACGAGCGGGTGCGGCTGATCAGAGCGCGGCTGACCGGCGACGCGCAGGTGGTCAACGGCGACACCCGCCACCTGGCCGCGGTGGTGACCGGCCCGTTCGACCTGTGCCTGACGTCCCCGCCGTACATGGCGAGCGCCGACCCGGAGAACCCACTCACCGCGTACGAGACGCTCGACGCCCACTACGGGAAGTACCTCGCCGAGATCGGCGACGTGTTCCGGCAGGTGGTCGACCTGCTGCGACCCGGCGGACACCTGGTGATCAACGTGGCGAACATCAAGGTCGGCGACGCGTTCACGCCGCTGGCCTGGGACATGGCCCGCGTGGTGGCGGCGCACATCCCGCTCAGCCATGAGGTGTTCCTGTGCTGGGACGAGCAGCCGGAGGAACTCACCGGCGACTACTGCCTCATATTCACGAAGCCGTGAGGTCGGCCACCAGGCCGAAGTGGTCGCTGGCCCAGACGCCGTCGACGGGTTCGGCGAAGATCCGGTCGCAATGGTCGATCGTGAGCGTGGGCCGGTGTGGGCCGCTGCGGACGAGGATGTAGTCGATGCGGCGGCCCAGCTCCATGGTCATCTCACCGGTATTGACCAGGGGGTTGCGGGGGTCGAACGTGTATCCGGGCTCGTCCGGGTGGGTGCTCTCCCACGCGTCCCGGTAACAGACGCTGGTGCCGTCGAGCGACTGCCGGCCGGTCCAGAAACGGATGCTGGCGGCGTGCGGCTCGGCGTCGAAGTCGCCGGCCACCAGCACGTGGCGGTGGTGCTCCTCGCGCACGCTCTCGATGTACCGGGCGGCGGCCACGGCCTGCAACTCGCGTTCGTACTCGAAGCCGTACTGGTACGACGGCTTGTGATGGACCAGGAGCAACGGTCCGACCGGCTCCGGCGCGTCGATCTCCGCCACCGCCACGCTGCCGATCCAGATGGGATCCACGCGGGGCGTCACGTGCAGCGCCCGTTCGTGTACCCGGACGATGGGCCACCGGCTGGCGATCGAGGCGCCGACCCCGTCCGGGGTGCGACCGACCTGATGGAAGATCGTGTAGCCCGGATCGAGCAGCTCGGCGACCTGGTCATATCCGTCCAGCACCACCGACTCCTGGAGCGTGACCAGGTCGGGGCGCAGCTGGCGCAAGCCGTCGGCGAGCACGGCGGCGCGGGCGGGCCAGTCTCCGTCGCGGTTCCAGACGTTGAGCGTGACGAGGCGCACGCATCGATCAATACCCGCGCTAGGCCCGCCCGAACGCCTTCTCCGCGAACGCGATCAGCGCCGGATTGACCACGTGCGGTGAGTCGGCCATCGGGTAGTGGCCCGACTCGGGCACCATCAGCACCTCGCCGCGCAGCCGGTCGGCGGCGAACCGCGCCTCGGCGGCCTGGTCCGGGAAGTCCGGGTCCTTCTCGCCCATGATGACCAGCGTGGGCGCCTGGACCTGGTCGAGTCGCGCCTCGGCGGGGGAGTGGTCGGTGCGCGTCGTGCGGACGAAGGAGCGCCAGTGGTCGCCGCGCCGCAGGCTTTCCCGGATGCGTTGCTGGTGCTCGGCCAGGTCGGCGGGCTTGCGGCCCGCGTTCAGCGTGCCGTAAAAGGTGACCCACGCGGCCGGGCCCCACGGCTTGACCAGCAGCAGGCGCTGCAGCAGCGCCATCATGGGGTTGGTCCGCGGGTTGCGCACGAACGGGCCGAGCAGTGCCAGGCCGGCCACCTTGGCGGGCGCGTCGGCGGCGGCGATCACGCCGGCCGCGGCGCCCATCGAGTTGCCCACCACCAGGGCGGGGCCGCCGCCGAGGTGGTCGATCAGGGCCAGGATGTCGCTGGCGGCCGCCACATCGTCATACGCGCTGAAGCCGTCGTCGCTGTCGCCATGCCCGCGCAGATCCATGGTCACCACGCGGTAGCCGGCGCCGAGCAGCGACGGGATGGTGAACCGGTATGCCGACGACACGTCGCCCATGCCGTGCACGAGGAGGACGAGCGGGCCCTCGCTGCCGTGCGGCTCGTATGCGATGCGCCCTTCCGGGCGGCGGAGGTAGCTAGTTGCCATAGCTAAAAAGCTAATGCAGTTAGCCAAGGGTGTCAAGTCACGATCCACTTCGTCGCCTCGTCTTACCAGGTATGAAAGTTCCCAGCATGCGAGTTCTTGTCACCGGAGCGACCGGCACGCTCGGACGCGCGCTCGTGCCGCGGCTACGGGCCGATCGGCATGAGGTCCGCGGCACCAGTCGCCGGCCGCGCGCGGCCGGCGATGTCGCGTGGGTGGTCGCCGACTTCGGCACCGGCACCGGCGTGGACCAGGCGGTCGCGGGCACCGACGCCGTCGTACACCTCGCGTCCGCGACCACCCAGTACCGGCGTGCGGGAGAGGTCGACGTCGCCGGCACGCGCCGGCTGGTCGACGCGTGCGCCCGCGCGGGGGTACGCCATGTCGTGTACGTCTCGATCGTCGGCATCGACAAGATCCCGCTCGGGTACTACCGGCACAAGCTCGCCGCGGAGCAGGTCACCCGGTCCGGCCCGGTCCCGTGGTCGATCCTGCGGGCCACCCAGTTCCACCAACTGCTCGACGAACGGCTGCTGCCGATGGCGGGCCGGCTCGGCGTGCTGCTCGGCGACCGGGGCATCACGGTCCAGCCGGTGGACCCGCGGGACGTCGCCGACCGGATCGCCGAACTGCTGGCCGCCGGCCCCAGCCACACGATCGACGACTACGGCGGTCCCGAGGTGCTGAGCTACGTCGATGTGGTGTGCCCCTGGCAGCACGCCCGCGGCCACCGGCGGCCGGTGCTGGCGCTGCGGTTTCCCGGAAAGATCGCGGCCGCCATGCGAGCCGGCGCGCTGACCACCACCGCTCAACCGACCGGAACCCGCACATGGCGGGCGTATCTCGACGATCGGTACGCATCACCCCCCTGACGGTCGATCTCCTGTCGTAGACTCGGCGGCCGTGCGTGGCGGCAGATCCGATCGTCGATGGGGGTGCGGTTGAGTCCCAAGCTGAATGCCGATCTTGGGACCTTCCGGGTGGGTATCGACTTCGGCACCTCCAACACCGTCGCGATGCTCGGGTGGCCGGACGGCCGCGCGCGGTCGGTGTTGTTCGACGGCGCACCGATCCTGCCGTCGGCCGTGTTCGCGGACCGCCCCGGCGAGTTGCTCGTCGGGCGGGACGCGGTCAACGCGGCACTGTCCTACCCGGAGCGCTTCGAGCCCTACCCGAAGCGCCGGATCGACGACGGCGTGCTGCTGCTCGGCGACGCCGCGATCCCGGTCACCGAGGCGATCGCCGCCGTGCTGCGGCGCGTCGTCACGGAAACCCAGCGCGTCGCGGGTCGCTGGCCGTCCGACGTCGTGATGACGTATCCCGCGTCCTGGGGCGCGCGCCGCCGCGCCAGCCTCCTCGACGGCGCGGCCCGGGCCGGCATCCACCATCCACAGCTCGTCCCCGAGCCGCTGGCGGCCGCGTTCCACTTCGCGAAGCTGCTCGGCGATCACCTGCCGCTCGACGGACACCTGCTGGTGTACGACTTCGGCGCCGGCACGTTCGACGCGTCCGTGGTGCGCCGCACCGCCGGCGGCTTCGCGGTGGTGGCCTCGGAAGGCCTCGTGGACCAGGGCGGGCTCGACATCGACGCCGCGGTCGTGGCACACCTCGGTGCCGTGTACGGCGGGCGCTACCCCGAAGCCTGGCAGCGCCTGCAACAGCCCGGCTCGCCGGCGGACCGGCGGCACAACCGGCAGCTGTGGGACGGCGTCCGGACGGCCAAGGAGGCGCTCTCCCGGACCTCGTCGGCGCTGGTGCACCTGCCGCTGCTCGAACAGGACGCCCCGATCACCCGGGAACAGCTCGACGAGCTCGCCCGGCCGATCGTGGACCGCACGGTCGCGGCCGCGCGCAGCGCCCTCCTGGACGCCGGGGTCGACCTCCGCCAGCTCGCCGGCGTGGTCCTGGTCGGCGGGGCCAGCCGCATGCCGATCGCCGCCACCCAGCTGCACCGCGTCCTCGGCATCGCCGCGACGGTGCTGGAGCAGCCGGAACTCGTCGTCGCCGAGGGCAGCCTGATGGCCGCCGCGCCGGCCTTCGGCGGCGCGGACCCGCCGGTACCCGCTGCGGTGGCGCCGCCGGCGACCACCCGTCCGGTACCGGCGGAGGCCGACTCACCGACCGTGGTGATGCAGTCCGTGCGTGCGGCCGGCCCGCCGCCCGGCGGACCAGCCACGCCACCGGTCCGGGCGGCTGGCCAACCACCGGACGGACCGGCCGCGCCGCCGGCAGGTGGCCGGCGGCGGACGGTGCTGGCGGTCGTGGCCGGGTTGGCCACCCTGATCGTGCTCGCCGGCGCCGGGTTGGTCGCCACCAAGCTCCTGCCGTGGGTCCTCGACGACCGCGACCGCGGCAGCGGGGTGCTGGGGGCGGGCGACGTCGGCTTCCGCACGCCGGATCCGGCGAGCGCCAGCCGCAGTGGGTTGCCCGCGGCGTCGGGGTCGGCCGGCGCGATCCCGAGCGCGCACCCGTCCGGCACAGCGAGCGCCAGTGCCGGCTCGTCTCCTCGTCCCGCCGCATCGGGCACCAAGCGCACGACGAGCGGGGCCGCGTCGAACCAGATCAAGGGCACCCCACAGCCGCGCTATCGGAGCAGCGACTCGGGCATCGTCTGCGAAGGCGTGGGGATACCCCTGACCAACAGCGCCAAGACCGGAGAGCTGCCAGACGTCCGGTTGCAGGCCTGCATCGGCGGCAGCACCAGCACCACCGGGCGCGGCGGCTGGAACGTCCCGTTCTTCGTCGACCACGACACCTACCACTACCGCAGCCGGGTCGTGGTCGAGACCTACAAGTGCGGCGGTGGTCTGGCGGACAGCGTCGATACCGGCGTGGTCGAGAAGTCTGGCGCGATCCGGCACGAGGCCACCATCAGCACGTCCAGCTACGCGGGTGAGTACTACATCAAGGCGCGGCTCGTGTCGCTGCGGCTCACCCTGGACGGCGTGCTGTGGACCCCCACGACCAGCAGCCTCACCGTGACGAGCGCCTGTACCACCGTGTAGCGCATCGATCATGAGAGGTGCGTGGGAGACTCGCAGGCGTGATTGGCACGCTGAAGACGGAGCCCGCCCGCACCCGGCCCGACCTGCTGGCCGCGCCGACCGCGGCCGCGCTGACGACCTGGCCCGAGGAAGACGTCCTGGTGGCGCCGATCGACGCCACGCTCGCCGACACGGCCGCGTTCTGCGACGCGTACGAGGTGCGGCTGGACGAATCGGCCAACTGCGTCGTGGTCGCGGGCAAGCGGGAGGGCGTCGTCCGGTACGCGGCGTGCGTGATCCTCGCGACCACCCGCGCGGACGTCAACGGCGTGGTGCGTCGGCTGCTCGACGTGCGGAAGGCCAGCTTCGCCCCGATGGCCGAGGCCGTGGAGCTGACCGGGATGGAGTACGGCGGCATCACGCCGATCGGGCTGCCGGCCGGCTGGCCGATCCTGGTCGACGCGCGGGTAGTCGCCATGCCCTACGTGATCGTGGGCTCGGGCGTGCGGCACAGCAAGATCGCGCTGCCCGGCCGGGCGCTGGCGGCGCTGCCCGGCGCCCAGGTCATCGAAGATCTGGCGAAGCCCGTCGATACCGTTGCACGTGAAACGTCATGATCAAGGCGTCCCTGTAGTCGTTATAACGACATGAGGGACGCCTTGATCATGGACGGGTCGCTAGGTCGCTAGGTCGCTAGGTCGCCGAGGGAGACGATGCCGACGAGCTGGCGGTCGGCGTCGCACACCAGCAGCCGTCGCACCGACCGCTCCCGCATGAGGTTCGCCGCCTCCTCGGTGCCGGCATCCTGCTCGATCATCACGAGTTCGTGGCTGGCGATGGAGTCGATCGTGGTGGTGGCCGGGTCGCGGCGGTCGGCCACCGCCCGGACGACGATGTCGCGGTCGGTGACGATGCCGGAGAGCGCGGGCCCGTCGGTGACCACCACGTCGCCGATGTCGGCGGCGCGCATCGCCTCGGCTGCCTCGTCCACAGTGGTCTCGCCGGGCAGATAGACCACCTGCTTGGTCATCACATCGCGCACGTGGGTAGCCATGCCGTCGAAGTACCCGAACGCCGGCCGGCTAAGCACCTTCCATCCGAGATCAAGAAGCCCGCTACCTGCTGCTAGCTAGTTGCCGGCGCGCCGAGTTCGGCTGTCGGCGGCTGTGCGACGCCCATGATCAGGGCGTCCCTCAAGTAGCTCTTACTACTTGAGGAACGCCCTGATCATGGAACGGGGATGTCGGTGCGGGTGCCGGTGGGGCGGTCGCGCTGTTCGACGTACCCGTCGGACAGGCGGCGGCCGACCACGATGATGCGCGGGACGCCGATGAGCTCGGCATCGGTGAACTTGACGCCCGCGGACACCTGCGGCCGGTCGTCGACCAGCACCCGCGCACCGCCGCCGGCGAGCCGCTCGCCGATCTCGAGCGCCGGTCCGGCGAGGTCCTTGCCCGCGGCCACGACGTGGACGTCGTAGGGCGCGACCGCCGCCGGCCACACCAGGCCGTGCTCGTCGTGGTGCTGCTCGGCGATGGTCGCGACGAGCCGCGAGATGCCGATGCCGTAGCAGCCCATGGTGGGCCGGACCGGCTTGCCGTCCGGGCCGAGCGCGTGCACGTCGAACGCCTCGGTGTACCGCCGGCCGAGCTGGAAGATGTGTCCGACCTCGACGCCGCGCCGGCTGGTGAGCTGGCCGGTCGCGCAGGCGGGGCACGGGTCGCTGGCGCGCACCTCGGCGGCCTCGATCGTGCCGGCCGGGGTGAAGTCGCGCCCGCAGACCACGTTGGCCGCGTGCCGGTCGCGCTCGTTGGCGCCGGTCAGCCAGGCGGTGCCGGGCACGACGCGCGGGTCGACGAGGTAGCGGACGGCGAGCTTCTGCGGTCCGAGGTAGCCACGCACCAGGTCGGGGCGCCGGTCCCAGTCGTCGAACAGCGCGACCGCCGCGGGGTGCAGCGCCGCCTCGACGCGCTTGAGGTCGACGGCGCGGTCACCGGGTATCCCGATCGCGAGCAGCTCCGGGGTACCGCCGGGCGGGGTGACGGTGAGTACGACGTTCTTCAGCGTGTCCGCGGCCGTCCAGTCGCCGCGGCCGCCGAGGCGGCGGGTGTTCGCCAGCGCGACGAGTGACTCGATGGTCGGCGTGCCGGGGGTGTCGTGCACGGTCAGCGCCGGCTGGGTGCCGGGGTCGCGGGCCGGCGGCGCCGGCGTGGTCACCGCCTCGACGTTCGCCGCGTACCCGCACGCCGCGCAGCCGACGAACGTGTCCTCGCCCACCGGCGTCTCGGCGAGGAACTCCTCGGACGCGGAGCCGCCCATCGGGCCCGACATCGCGGACACGATCGTGTACCGCAGCCCGAGCCGGTCGAAGATCCGCTGGTACGCGCCCCGGTGCTGGGCGTACGCCGCCCGCAGCCCGGCGTCGTCGAGGTCGAACGAGTACGCGTCCTTCATCAGGAACTCGCGCCCGCGCAGCAGCCCCGCCCGCGGCCGCGCCTCGTCGCGGAACTTGGTCTGCACCTGGAAGAGGACCACCGGATAGTCCCGGTAGGAGCTGAGGAGGTCACGCACCAGCAGCGTGGCCATCTCCTCATGGGTGGGCGCGAGCAGGTGGTCGGCGCCGCGCCGGTCCTGGAGCGTGAAGATGTCCGGGCCGTACTCCGTCCAGCGCCCACTCGTCTCGTATGGCTCCCGCGGCAGCAGCGCCGGGAACGCCACCTCCTGGCCGCCGATCGCGGACATCTCCTCGCGGACCACCGCCGTCACCCGGTCCAGCACCAGCTTGCCCAGTGGCAGCCAGGTGAAGCCGCCCGGGGCAGCGCGGCGGATGTATCCGGCCCGCAGCAGGAGGCGATGGCTCGGCACCTCCGCCTCGGCGGGCTCCTCGCGCAGGGTACGCAACAGAAGCGTGGACATCCGGTGCAGCATCTCCGCAGCGTAAGCAAGCTCGCACCGATGCGGCACCGAATTTGGGCCGAGCCGATGGCAGACTGGCGAGGTGCGATGGGGGAGTTTCGTAGCGTGCGGCGACAGCTTCACGGAGGGTATGGACGACCCGTACGGGGACGGCACTTACCGGGGCTGGGCAGATCTCGTGGCGACCGCGCTGGCCGCACGGGTCGGCGGCGATTTCCGGTACGCCAACCTGGCGATCCGCGGTCGGCTCTTCGGGCGGGTGGTGTCCGAGCAGGTGCCGGCCGCGCTCGCGATGCGGCCCGACCTGGTCAGTTTCGCGGCCGGCGGTAACGACATGCTGCGCCGCAACTTCGACGCCGACGCGTTGGAGGAGCGGTTCGACAAGGTCGTGGGCGAGCTGCGCGGCACCGGGGCGGATGTGTTGCTCTTCCGCTTCAACATCGCCCGGCTGCCGGCACAGCGGTGGATGGCGCCGCGGGCGGCGGCCTTCAACCAGGCGATCGCCGACACCGCCGAGCGGCACGGCGCGAAGCTGGTGGACCTCATCAGCGACGACGCGTTTCGCAACCCGCACCTGTGGAGCATCGACCGGTTGCATCTCTCGTCGGCCGGCCACCGCCGGGTCGCCGCGCATGTGCTGACGGCGCTGGGCCTACCGGCCGAGGAAGCGTGGCTCACGGAGCCGCCGGCGCACGTGCCACTGCCGTGGCTGGCCGCCCGCGGGGCCGACGTGGCATGGGCCGGCCGCTACCTCGCCCCGTGGATCAAGCGGCGGCTCACCGGTCGCTCGTCCGGCGACACCGTCACCCCCAAGCGCCCCGACCTGACCCCTTTCACGTGATCAAGGGGTAAGTCCTGTATGTCCACTGCGGACAGCGGGGTTTGCAAGCGGCTCGTACCATCCTCGGCACAAGCGGGTACGGGGAGGTACACATGCGACTGTTCGCCGCCGCGACAGCGCCAATTCTGGTCGCCGGTCTGCTAGTGGTCACGGGGCAGCCGGCACAGGCCATCGGTTCCGTCTCGCTCACCCGGACGTCGTGGGCGTCCACCGACGCGCGGCATCCACATCAGATCGTCATCGACGGGCCGGACGCCGCGCCGGTCGGCAGCTGGCACGACGACCAGGGCCGGAAACACACCTCGCGCGCCTACTTCACGTTTGATATCAGCCGCTTCCGGGGCACGGTCATCTCCAGTGCCGAGTTCGTCGTCCAGCAGACCGCCGCGACGGACTGCACCCGCCGGCCGCCGATCGAGCTGTGGCGCACCGAAAACGTCACCGACCGGTCGAGCTGGCGGCGGCCGCCACGGCCGCTCGCGCTGCTTCACACCAGTACCGAGCGCGTCGCATGTCCGGCGCCACGCGTCGAGTTCGACGCCTTGGCGGGTTTCCGGCAGGCCGTCGCGGCGGGGAAGTCGACGCTGACCCTGGCCCTCCGGCTGCCGGCCGGCGCCGAGCGCGACCCGGCGAACGGCATGTGGTTCGCCAATGCCGCCAAGATGTCCGTCGACTACAACACGCCACCCGAGGTGCCGACGGAGTTGACCCTCAACCCCAACCAGCCCTGTGCGTCCCAGGCACCGCGGGCATGGCAGGGGACGGGTGACGCCTACGTCTCGGCCCGACTCGCCGATGCCGACATGAATGGCTCGGCCTATGGCGACCTGCTCGAGGTCACGTTCGCAGCGTGGCCAGTCGACCGGCCGGAAGAGCGCACCGAGCGCCGCGGCAGCTCCATCGGGCCAGGCGTGGTCAGCGGGTGGTTCCCGGCGGACCTGTTCCGCGACGGCGAGACCTACGCCTGGGCGGCCCGCGCCTTCGACCGGCAGGACTACTCGGCCTGGAGCCAGACCTGCTACTTCACGGTCGACAACCAGCGACCGCAGAACCCGCCGTTGGTGTCTTCCGCGGAGTATCCGAACGACGGTGAGTATCACGGCGGCGCGGGCATCGAGGGCACGTTCACCTTCACGGCCAACGGGGTGCCCGACGTCGTCCGCTACCAGTACAGCTGGGATCAGTGGGTCTACACCGACGTGGCGGCGGACGGCCCGGGCGGCGCCGCGACCATCCGGTACACACCGGACACCTGGGGCACCAAGCGGCTCTACGTCCGCACCGAAGACGCGGCCGGTAACAGGTCCGGCGTCACCCAGTACGAGTTCAACGTCGCCAACATCGCGCCGCGGATCGACATCCAGGTCGGTGGCATCGGAGAGCCCACTCGGTTCACGTTCGGCCCTAACATGCTCGATGACGTGGTCGGCTACGAGTACCAGATCGATGATGGCGACGTACAGACCGTGGCCGCCGGGGCCGACGGCACCGCGACGGTCACCGTCGTGCTGGCCACCGGCGGCGACCACACGATCCGGGTCGCCAGCCAGACGGTCCGCGGGATCAAGCCATTCACCCGGCGCACCTTCACCGTGCCGACCGCACCGGTGATCACCTCGACCGTGTATCCGAGCGGTCAGTGGGGCGGCGGCCAAGGTGTGCCCGGTGCCTTCACGTTCCACCCGCGCGTGCCCGACGGGGTCGCGTACCGGTACACCTTTGGCAGCGGCCCGGCGACGAGGGTCGCGGCTGGCGACGACGGCACGGCGACCGTGACCTGGACACCGACAACGTCCGGCGCGATCACGCTGACGGTGGTGAGCGTGCGCGCCGACGGCACCGAGTCGGCGTCGGCCAGGTATTCGATCTACGTCCGAGACCTGACGCCGGAGGTCTCGTCCGACCTGTACACCGAGTGGTGGCCGGATGGCGGGCCGGGCGTGCCGAGCACCTTCACCTTTCGGTCGGAGCTGCCCGCCCTCACCGTCTTCGCGTATCGCCTGAACGGCGGGCCGGAGCAGACCCTGGCCGCGACCGACGGCGCCGGTGCGGCCTCCGTCGTGATCACCCCCGATCGGGCCGGTGAGCACACGCTGGTGGTGCGGGCGCTGGGGCCGGACGGCCACGAGTCGCCGGAGCGGACGTTCATCTTCCTGGTGGCGGAGCCGGCAGGGTAATCCCAGCGTGACTGTGCGCTGCCCATGATCAAGGCGTCCCCCACGTCGTTAGAACGACATGAGGGACGCCTTGATCATGTGAAGGGGAGAAGTGATGGAGATCACTCGCGTTTCGCTCAAGTCCTCAGTAGACGATGTGCTGGTAGCTGGCGGGTCGGTGTGACGTGCCCGTTATGTACGAGTTGACAGTTGGTTACGCTGACCGGGTGACGGTGGAGCAACAACAGACGACGCCGGTGCCGGCCCGCAGGCGAACCAGGCGCGACGAGATTATCGAGATAGCCGTAGGCCTCTTCGCCTCCCGCGGCTACCACGGCGTGTCCATGGACGACATCGGTTCAGCCGCTGGTGTGACCGGCCCCGCGCTCTACCACCACTTCGCGGGCAAGGAAGCGATGCTCGTCGCCGCGCTGATCCCGGTGAGTGAGGGCCTCCTCGAGGGCGGCCGCGCCCGGGTCTCGCAGCACGACGGCCACCCGCGGGGGGCGTTGGAGTCGCTCATCGACTTCCACGTCGAGTTCGCGCTGGCGAATCCGGCCGTGATCGCCCTGCACCTGCACGAGCTCGACCGGTTGCCGGAAGAGCCCCGCCGGCAGATCCGCCGGCTGCAGCGCCTCTACGTGGAGGAGTGGGTCAAGGTCCTCACGGCCGTGCGGTCCGAGCTGTCCGCCGGTGAGGGACGGGTGCTGGCGCACGCGGCCTTCGGCTTGATGAACTCGACGCCGTTCCTCGGCGGTGAGGTCGACCGCGACCGGCGGGCCACCCTGCTCCGCGCGGCGACGCTCGCCGCTCTGTTGGGTTGAGGAGGCGACAGATGATCGAGTCACTGCTCGTCGCGAACCGGGGCGAGATCGCGCGGCGGGTCATCCGCACCGCCAAGCGCCTCGGCGTGCGCACCATCGCCGTGCACTCCGACGTCGACGCCGGCCTGCCGTTCGTGGCCGAGGCCGACGAGGCGGTCCACATCGGACCGGCGAACCCGGTGCAGAGCTACCGCAACGCCGAGGCGATCCTGGCCGCCGCGAAGTCGACCGGGGCGCAGGCGGTGCACCCGGGGTATGGCTTCCTGTCGGAAAACGCCGAATTCGCTCGTACCGTCGAAGCCAACGGCCTGGTGTGGGTCGGGCCCGGCGCCGACGCGATCGCCGCGATGGGCGACAAGATCCAGGCCCGAAACCTCATGGCGGCGGCCGGTGTGCCGGTCGCGCCCGGCACCACCGACCCGGCGGAGAGCGTCGACGCGGCGCTCGACGCCGCCGCGACCATCGGCTATCCGGTGATGGTCAAGGCCGCCGCCGGTGGCGGCGGCATGGGCATGGCGGTCGCCGTTGACGAGGCGGCGCTGCGCACCGAGTACGAGAAGGTGCGCGGCTTCGCCGCCCGCATGTTCGGCGACGGCGCGGTGCTGATCGAGCGGTTCTTCCCCCGGGTACGCCATATCGAGGTGCAGATCCTCGGCTTGGCGGACGGCCGGGTGGTGGCGTTGGGCGAGCGCGAGTGCTCGGTGCAGCGGCGCAACCAGAAGCTGCTGGAGGAGTCGCCGTCGCCGGCGGTCTCCGACGAGCTGCGGGCGCGGCTGCAGGCGGCCGCGGTGCGGGCCGGCGAGGCGGTCGGCTACCGGAACGCGGGCACCGTGGAGTGCCTGTTCGACCCGGACAGCGGCGACTTCTTCTTCCTGGAGATGAACACCCGGCTCCAGGTCGAGCACCCGGTGACCGAGCTGGTCTACGGCCTGGACCTGGTCGAGGAGCAGCTGCGGGTCGCATCCGGGCTGCCGCCCGCGTTCGACCCCGCGGCGCTGTCGCCGCGGGGGCACGCGATCGAGCTCCGGGTCAACGCCGAGGACCCCAAGCGGTTCCTGCCCGGCCCGGGCGCGGTCGGCGCATGGGTCGAGCCGGCGGGCGAGGGCGTGCGGGTCGACTCCGGCTACGCCGCGGGCACCACCGTGACGCCGTTCTACGACTCGCTGATGGCGAAGCTGATCGTCCATGGCCGTGACCGGCAGGAAGCGATCGTCCGGGCCCGGGCCGCGGTGGGCGGGTTCGAGATCGCCGGACCGAAGTGCAACCTGCCGTTCTTCGCCGAGCTGCTGGAGAACGACGAGTTCATTTCCGGCGACTACGACACGGGCATCGTCAGCCGGATGCGCTAAACAATTTTCCGCGATATCGCGTGACCCTCCGTGGGTCGTCTCGTTACCAATTACAAGTGGCGGTCATACCGGGCATAAAGCCCGAACCGCTACGAGGAACGAGCCGACGAACGAGAGGCGGACCATGACGGGGTCGGGAGTCGAGCGCATGACGCGCACGGCATCGCGCCCGTCGCTGCGGTTCGGTCTGCGCGTACTCGTCGTCGGTGGGTTCGCCGGGGCGGCTTGGTTCTTGTCCGCCGCCTCGGCGCAGGCCGCGGAGACGACTCCGCCCGCCGAGGACGCGTCCACCGAACTGACCGTCGTCTCGCTCGTCAGCGGCCCCGACACCGGGGCGGACGAGCGGTCGTCGGCGGTGGACACGGTCGGCACGGTGATCTCCCCGGTGACGGACATCGCTTCGGCGGCGGCCGGCAGCGCGCGCATCGCGCCGCTGGCGGACCACCGCGCCAGCGCCACGGCACTGCCCAGCGCGGCCGTCTCGGCGACCACCCCACGCACGGCGGATGCCGTTGTGGCGGGGCGGGACGCCGACCTGGCGGCCACCCGGCCCGGCGGTGGCCTCCTCGGGCTCACCGACGGCCTGATCGGCTCGTCCAGCCTGCTCACACCGGTGACCAAGGCGGTCGACCCGGTTGTTGCTCCGCTGAGCGGAGCCCTGCGTCCGGTCTCCGGCGCGCTGCTCGACGCGGCGCGGCCGGTTACCTCGGCGCTGGGCTCGATGACGCGGGTCACGACCGGTGTGATCTCCCCACCGGTGGCGCAGTGGGCGCCGCTGGCCCCGAACGGCGCGCTCGCGCCCGACACCGCCCGGATACCCGTGACACCCGTCGCGGCCGGGGCGGAGGCGCCGGTCTTCGGACCTCGCCTGGCGGGTGACACCGCGGGCAGCGCCAGCACCACCTCTGTCGAGCGGCGGCCAGCCGCCGCGGAGGTGAGCGCGGCCGGTACGCCGGTGACGCGCACGGGCAGCGGAAACCTGCCCGACCGGCCCTACCCCACGCCACTGCGCGGATCCGGGGTCGGTGCGGGCACCCTTGCCAGCGGAGTAGGTGGCCACGTGGAGGGCGGCGGGTTCGCCGTCGCACCCTCCTCGATCGTGGAGAGCACGGTGGCGATCCACCGGATGCGCGCCACGACCGATGTCGCGGCTCTGCGGCACGAGGCCCAGGCCCCGACCGTCTCACCCGACTAGGGGTGGCCGCGCCGGCCCTGTCTCGGCCAGGCGCGCACAGCAAGTCACGCCGCGGTCCACATCCTTACTCGGATATCAGTGAGACCCGTGCGGCCGGGAAAGATTCCAGGCGACCGCTCTGACTAGCGGGGAATCTCTCCCACCCATCACCGCAAAAAACTGGGCGCATTAATCGCCAGGGTGCCGTTGCGCCCGCATATCGCCCGCGACCTTTATCCAAAGAGCGGCGATTCCGCGCACCCTGACAATCGAATAAACAGTTCCTTCCCGTTTCATTCATTTAGCGAAAGGCTAGTTCTTCACCATGAAGAGTTGGGTTCGCAAGACCATCAGTGTCGGCGTACTGGCTGCGGGCGCACTGCTCCTCGGCCCGACCGCCGCGCAGGCTGACACCGCCCAGATCTCGGCGGGCAACGACGGTGTCCTGAACGGCACCCAGGTGCACGTGCCGATCCAGGTCCCCGTCAACGTCTGTGGCAACGCCATCGGCGTGCTGGCCATCCCCGTCGCGGTCAACGGCGTCTGCGCCAACGGCGCCGTCATGGACGTGGACCACAAGGACGACGACGACAATCACCGCAAGGGCCACAAGGAGTCCAAGCGGACCGAGGACACCGCCCAGATCTCGAACGACAACGACGGTGTCCTGAACGGCACCCAGGTGTACGTGCCGATCCAGGTGCCGGTCAACGTCTGTGGCAACGCCATCGGCGTGCTGGCGGTGCCGATCGCGGTCAACGGTGCCTGCGTGAACGGCGCGGTGCACGACGTGGACCACAAGGATGACGATGACGACGACCGCAAGGGCCGCAAGGGTAAGAAGGAGTCGGTCCGCGCGGAGTCGAAGCGCACGGAAGACACCCTGCAGTGGAGCGGTGACAACGACGGTGTCCTGAACGGCACCCAGGTGTACGCGCCGATCCAGATCCCGATCAACGTCTGCGGCAACGCCATCGGCGTGCTGGCGGTGCCGATCGCGATCAACGGTGCCTGCATCAACGGCGCGATCCAGGACGCCGACTTCGAGGAAGAGTCGTCCCGCACCGAGGACACCACGCAGATCTCGCACGACAACGACGGTGTCCTGAACGGCACCCAGGTGTACGTGCCGATCCAGATCCCGATCAACGTCTGCGGCAACGCCATCGGTGTCCTGGCGATTCCGATCGCGGTCAACGGCGCTTGCGTCAACGGTGCCGTGCACGACGTCGACGTCAAGGACGACGACGACGATGACGACAACGGCGACCACGACTACGACGACGATGACGACAAGAAGAAGGGCAAGAAGTCCGCTGGTACGGAGTCGCTGCCCCTGGTCGGCAGCCTGCCCGGGCTCGGCGCCCAGACCGGCTCCTCGCTGGGCAGCACCACCAGCGGCCTGTCGGGGAACGACTCCCTCAACAGCGGCGTGAAGACCAGCCAGGTCAACGTGGCCGGCGTCGACCCGACCTCGCTGCTGTCCAAGCTGCCCGCCTGAGCACCATCTAGTTAACCCAGGTAACCGAACAGAAAACGGTCGAGGGGCCTCCGCTGCCAGCGGGGGCCCCGCTTCCCATGTCTGGATCCGGAAGGAAGTGGTAACCTAACGATCGTTCAGGTGACGAGGGGGGTCGGTGTGGCGCTCGACGACGAGGCACTGGAGCAACTCCGCAAACGAGCACGGGCCGGTGGCGCGGAGAAATACCACGCCGCCAACGCGGCGAAGGGCAAGCTCTTCGCCCGCGAGCGGATCGCGCTGCTCGTCGACGAGGGCTCGTTCGTCGAGGATGGACTCTACGCCAACACCCTGGCCGACGGGTTGCCCGCGGATGGCGTGATCACCGGCGCCGGCACGGTCGCCGGCCGCCGGGTCTGCCTGATGGCCAACGATTCCACGGTCAAGGCCGGCTCCTGGGGGGCCCGCACCGTCGAGAAGATCATCCGGATCATCGAGCGCGCCTACGCCACCGGAGTGCCGATGGTCTACCTGGTCGACTCGGCGGGTGCGCGGATCACCGACCAGGTCGACCTCTTCCCCGGCCGTCGGGGTGCCGGCAAGATCTTCTGGAACCAGGTGCGGGCGTCCGGCTCGATCCCGCAGGTGTGTGCCCTCTTCGGACCGTCCGCCGCCGGCGGGGCGTACATCCCGGCGTTCTGCGACGTGGTCGCCATGGTCGACGGCAACGCGAGCATGTATCTCGGGTCCGCCCGCATGGTCGAGATGGTCACCGGTGAGAAGACCACCCTTGAGGAGATGGGCGGCGCGTCCGTCCACTGTAAAGAGTCCGGCGTCGGGCACTTCCTCTGCAAGACCGAGGCCGAGGCGCTCGACACCGTGCGGCGCTACCTGTCGTACCTGCCGGACAACTGGACGCAGCCGCCACCGGCGGCCGCCGCGACGGCCGCGCCGTCCAACATAGACCTCGAAGCGTTGGTACCGGAGAGCGAGCGGCAGGCGTTCGACATGCGCCGGTACGTGCGCGGCCTGCTCGACGAGGGCAGCTTCCTCGAAATCCAGGCGTTGTGGGCGCGCGAGGTGACGATCGGGTTCGGCCGGCTCGACGGCGAGGTCGTCGGCGTGGTGGCCAACAACTCGATGTTCAAGGGCGGCGTGCTGTTCGTCGACTCGGCCGACAAGGCGACCCGGTTCGTCCAGCTCTGCGACGCGTTCAACGTGCCGCTGCTCTTCCTGGCGGACGTGCCCGGGTTCATGGTCGGCGCGGCGGTGGAGCGCGAAGGCATCATCCGGCACGGCGCCAAGATGATCACGGCGATCGCCGAGGCGACGGTACCCAAGATCTGTGTCGTGATCCGCAAGGCGTACGGCGCTGGTCTGTACGCGATGGCCGGGCCCGGCTTCGAGCCGGACGCGACGATCGCGCTGCCCACCGCGAAGATCGCGGTGATGGGCGCGGAGGCGGCGGTCAACGCCGTCTACGCCAACAAGATCGCGGCCATCGACGACGAGGCCGAGCGGGCGGCGTTCGTCGCCGCCCGGCGCGAGGAGTACGAGCGCGACATCGACGTCGTGCGCCTCGCCAGCGAGCTGGTGGTCGACTCGATCGTGCCGCCGGCCGAGCTGCGCGGCGAGCTGGTCCGCCGGTTCGCCGCCGCGCGCGGCAAGGAACGGCACTTCTCACGGCGCCGGCACGGCGTCACGCCGGTCTGAGTTCGGAAGGAGCGGGCAGGTGCTAACCGAAGAGCAGCAGGCGCTACGGGAGAGCGTGCGCGATTTCGCCCGTGAGGTGATCGCGCCGGTCATCGCCGCGCACTACGAGCAGCACACGTTCCCGTACGAGATCGTCCGGCAGATGGGCAAGATGGGTCTGTTCGGGCTGCCGTTCCCCGAGGAGCACGGCGGCATGGGTGGCGACTACTTCGCGCTCTGCCTGGCCCTGGAGGAGCTGGCCCGGGTCGACTCGTCGGTGGCCATCACGCTGGAGGCGGCCGTTTCGCTGGGCGCCATGCCGATCTACCGGTTCGGCACGCCGGCGCAGAAGGCGCAGTGGCTGCCCCGGTTGACGAGCGGCGAGGCGCTGGCCGCGTTCGGCCTGACCGAGCCGGGCTTCGGGTCGGACGCCGGGGGCACCCAGACCCGGGCCGTGCTCGACGGCGACGAGTGGGTGATCAACGGCGCGAAGGCGTTCATCACCAACTCGGGCACCGACATCACCGCGCTGGTCACGGTCACCGCGGTCACCGGCACCAACCCGGACGGGTCCAAGGAGCTGTCGACCATCCTCGTGCCGTCGGGGACGCCGGGGTTCGTCGTGCAGCCCGGCTACTCGAAGGTCGGCTGGTGCGCGTCCGACACCCACGAGCTGGCGTTCGACGACTGCCGGGTACCGGCGGCGAACCTGCTCGGGGAGCGCGGGCGCGGCTTCGCCCAGTTCCTGCGCATCCTGGACGAGGGGCGGATCGCGATCGCCGCGCTGGCGGTCGGGCTCGCGCAGGGCTGCGTCGACGAGTCCGTCGCCTACGCGAAGCAGCGGCAGGCGTTCGGCCGGCCGATCAGTGACTTCCAGGCGATCCAGTTCAAGATCGCGGATATGGAGACCCGGGCGCACACCGCGCGGCTGGCCTACTACGACGCGGCGGCCCGGATGCGCGCCGGGCAGGACTTCAAGCGGCAGGCGGCCATCGCCAAGCTGCACGCCAGCGAGTGCGCGGTGACGAACGCGCGGGAGGCGACCCAGGTGCACGGCGGGTACGGCTTCATGAACGAGACCCCGGTGGCCCGCTTCTGGCGCGACTCGAAGGTCCTCGAGATCGGTGAGGGCACGTCCGAGGTGCAACGGATGATCATCGCCCGCGACCTCCTCTCCTGATCGGAGCCTCCCCGGGACCGTCTGAATCGTCGGGAGAAGTGGGCGTTCTGTCGGGTATCTGAAGGTCTCGCCGTCGGTCAGGCGACGGATCGCTCCCCAAGGTTGCTACCGGCCCGTAGTCTTCGGCCCATGACCCCGGATCATGGGCCTGACCAGGGCACCAACGCCTTCGCGGCGGCGCTGCGCGGCAGGCGACGGGCGGTTGGCCTCACCCAGGCCGAGCTGGCCAGCCGGGCCGGGGTGGGCGTGCGGACGGTCCGGGATCTCGAGCGCGGCCGCTCGCGGCCGCAACGCACCACCGTGGAGCTGCTCGCGAACGTGCTCGGGCTCACCGGGCGGGAGCGGGCCGACTTCCTGGCCGCGGCCCGGGCACCGGCCGGCGACGCCAGCGCCGTACCGGCCGGCATCGGTCTGCCGGCGGCCGGCCAGCTGATCGGCCGCGACCGCGACACGGCCGAGGTGGCCGCGCTGGTCACCGGCGTGGACGCCCGGATCGTGACGCTGGTGGGGCTCGCGGGGGTGGGCAAGACCGGGCTGGCGCTCGCCGTCGGGCACCAGGTCGCCAACCGGTATCCCGGTGGGGTGACCGGGATCATGGTGTCCGAGCTGTCCACGCCGGCCGACGTGCTCACCGCGATCGCGTCCGTGTTCGGCGTCGGGCGGGCGGCCGACCTCACCGGCCGCCTGGCGGGCGAGGCCGCGCTGCTGGTCGTCGACGCGATCGAGCGCGCGCCGGAAGCGGTCGCCGAAGCGTTGCACTGGCTCGCCGCCAGTGCGCCGACCCTCCGGGTGCTGGCCACGGGGCGGCACCCGATCGGGGTACCTGGGGAAAGGGTCTGGCCGGTGGCGCCGCTGGAGGTGCCGCCGGCCGAGGTCCAGGCCGACCTGGCGGCGGTCGCCGGCTATCCGGCGGTCGCGCTCTTCCTGGCCCGGCTTCGACAGGTACGGCGGGAGCCGCTGGAGCCCGACGAGGTCGGCGCCCTGGTCGGCTTGGTCCGCCGGCTGGGAGGGCTGCCACTCGCCCTGGAGCTGGCGGCCGCGCGTGGCCGGGTGCTCGACCTGAACGAGATCCTCAACCGGTACGGCGACCGGGTCCTCGACCTGTCGGGGCCGGCGCGGAGCCCGGTGCGGGAGGCGGTGACGGTGAGCCTGCGGGACGCCGTCGCGGCCAGCTACCGCCTGCTGGAACCCGAGGAGCGGCAGGCGGTGCGGCGGCTCTCCGCGTTCCGGAACCGCTGGTCGGTGCAGCTGGCGGAGGCGGTGCTGGCGGACGACACCGGCCAGTTGCCGGTCGACCCGGTGCCGATGCTGGACCGGCTCGTGGCGCTCGGTCTGGTGAGCATGCGGGCGTCCGGCCCGTTCCGCTTCCGGCTCCTCGACGTGGTCCGGGACTTCGCCGCCGAGCGCGCCGCGGCCGGCGGCGAGCTGGGCGCGATCCGGCGCCGGCACGCCGCCGTCGTCGCCCAGTTCGCGGCCCGCACCGCGCCCGACCTGGCCGGTGCGAACTTCGCCGCCGCGGTGAACCGGCTCGACGATATCGCGAGCGACCTGTGGGCGGCGCTGGCGTACTCGGCCAACGACGACCCGCACACCGCGCTGCGGCTGGCCGCGAGCCTGCCCCGGTGGTGGCGGTTCCGGGGCCGCGACCTGCCCGGCCGGCAGTGGCTGCGCCGGTTGCTCGACGATCCGCGCACCGCCGACGCCGCGCCGATGGTGCGGGCCTGGGCGCAGGTGGGGGTCGCGCAGCTCGCCGTCGAGCACGGCGCCGGCCCGGACGAGCTGCCGGCGGCGGAGGCCGCGCTGGCGGAGTTCGAACGGCTCGGCCACGTCACCGGCGAGCTGGCCGCCCGCAGCCTGCTGTGCGCGCTCTGGATGGCGACCGGGGGGTACGACGAGGCGCGCCGGCACGGTGAGGCGGCGCTGGCCCTGGCCACCCGCGCCGGCCGCACCCGGGACATGACGGTGGCCCAGAACAACCTGACCTGGCACGAAATCCGGGTCGGTGACCTGCGCGCCGCCCGCCGCCGGCTCGCCGCGGTGGACCGGCTGGCGGCGGAGTGCGGCGAGCACCGGCTGCGCGCCTTGGCCCGGGCCAACCTGGCGGAGGTGGCGCGCCTCGATGGCCGGTACGCGGAAGCCGAGGCCCTCGGGCGCGGCGCCCTCCGGGCGCTGGCTGAGCTCGGCGATCCGGGGCACCGCCGGCGCGTGCTGGGCACGATCGGGCTGGCGCTGGCGCAGTCCGGGCGGCACGACGAGGCCGGCGAGGTGCTGGCGGAGATGCGCAAGCAGGCGGGTGACTCGGCGAGCGACAACGGCGAGGTCGCCAGCATCGAGGCGACGCTGGCCCTGGAGCGCGGCGATCGGGAGTTGGCGGCGGAGTGGTTCACCGTGGCGGCGCAGGCGTACGCGAACAACCGTGACCTGCGCGACGTGGCCGAGGCCCTGGTGGGATTGGTGGCGAGCACCGACGAACCGAACGCGCGGGTGACGGCGCAGGACTGGCTGGCGTCGGTCTGTAAGGAGGGTGGCATCACGTTGCTGCCTCGCGAACGCGCCCTGATCGGCTCGACGCTTTAGGCGCGTGGCGGAAGAGCGCGTGGCGGCGCGGACGGGTCGCCCCCTACTTCTTGCCCCCTCTTGACCCGCCCGCGCCGCGCTCCCCGTGGCGCCCCTCCCGAGCCGCCAACCTAGCCATCCCGGGCGGACGTTATATCCCCCTACGGTGTGTTTTGCGGCGGTGGCGAACGTACTCCTGCCGGTCTTTCTGCCGGTTACCGGACGTATGTCATCCGGTGTGTCACACCTCCGCCACGGCCTGCTTCGCCGCTGAGCTGCCGGTCGCCGCCGTCGTGCTGCCGTCCGTTGTCGAACAGCCCGGCGGGCCCGCGCTGCCCGCTGTGGCGCCCGGGTGCACGGCGTCGCGGATGGTGCGCAGTGCGTCGAGGAGCGCCGTCATCTGTTCCGCGTCGAGCCGCCCGGTGAACCATTGCTCGATCAGCTCCAGGTGGCCGGGCAGGATATCGTCGAGTTTGGCCAGCCCGGCCGGCGTGATCACCGCATACGAACTGCGGCGGTCGGACGCGCAGGCCCGCCGGGCCACCAGGACGTCGCGCTCCAGGCGGTCGACGACCCGCGTGACGCCGCTGGTGGAGAGCGAGGTCTGCGCGGAGAGGTCAGACATCCGGAGCGCGTGCCCGGGCGAACGGGCGAGGCGGGTCAGCACCTCGAACTCGACCAGGGATATCCCGTGCGCGCAGAACTGCGCCGCGAACCGGGCGGTCAGCCCGGTATGTACCTCGACGAGGAGCCCGACGGCCGTGAGGCGCGGGTCGTCGAGGAGATGGTGCTCACCCATGACACGAGAGTAGCATCCCTTGACACGGGGAATATTGCTATGCGTATAGTTGCTAAGGCAGATGTAGAGCTGTCAACCACTTGAAGGAGAACACCATGACGGCGCCCGTGACCCGTGAGTTCGCCGGCCTCACCATTCCCGCTCCCGGCACGTACGAACTGGATGTCGCGCACAAGCGCGTCGGCTTCGTCGCGCGCCACATGATGGTGAGCAAGGTGCGCGGCGAGTTCGTCGACGCCACGGCCACCATCACGGTCGCCGAAGACCCGCTGCAGTCCGCGGTGACGGCCACGATCCAGGCGGCGAGCATCAGCACCGGCCAGGCTGACCGCGACAAGCACCTGGTGACCGGTGACTTCCTCGACGTCGAGAAGTACCCCACCCTGGAGTTCCGCAGCACCGGTGTGAAGTCGCACAGCGGCAACACCTTCGTGCTCGCCGGCGACCTCACCATCAAGGACGTCACCCGGCCGGTCGAGCTGGAGGTCGAGTTCGAGGGCGTCGGTCGCAGCCCGTTCGGCACCGACATCTTCGGGTTCACCGCCAGCACCGAGATCGACCGCGAGGACTTCGGCCTGAGCTGGAACGTCGCGCTGGAGACCGGCGGCGTCCTGGTCGGCAAGAAGGTCAAGATCGAGATCGAGGGCGAGGCCGTCCGCCAGTAAGCGGACCCCATCCGCGTGCGTCCCGGAACCGGTTGCGGTTCCGGGACGCGGCGTATGGACCGAGCGCACAAGATTACTTACCAGCGGTGATATCTGTCTGGTTTGTCCCTACCGGAAGACCAACAGTGCTCCTAACGTGAGAGTTCACCGCACCGACTCACGCCGGATGGCTGAGGATGGCGCCGTAGGACCGTGCACGCGCCGGGAGGGACCGATGGGCAAAGACGTCTCCACGGGTGCGTTCTCCCGGGAGGATCGCGCCCGATACCGGCAGAAGGTGCGCCGGTGTCTCGACGTCTTCGCACTCATGCTCGACGACTTCGGGTTCGACGCCGAGCGGCCCACGACCGGCCTCGAGGTGGAGCTGAATCTCGTCGACGGGGACGCCGAGCCCGCGATGCGAAACGCCGAGATCCTGGCCAACCTGGCGGACCCGACGTTTCAGACCGAGCTGGGCCAGTTCAACCTCGAGCTCAACGCTCGCCCGCGGCTCATCGAGGGCGACGGTTTCGCCGACTATGAGGCGGATGTCCGGGCCAGCCTGGGCCGCGCGGAGGACCGCGCGGTCAAGGCCGACTCCACGATCGTCATGATCGGCATTCTGCCCACCCTGACCCCCAGTCACCTGGTGCTGGAGAACCTGTCCGCCAACGAGCGGTATCGGGTGCTCAACGAGCAGATCGTCGCGGCGCGCGGCGAAGACATCGAGCTCGACATCCGGGGCGTCGAACGGCTGCAGACCGCCACCGACTCCATCGCGCCGGAAGCGGCGTGCACCAGCGTGCAGTTCCACATGCAGGTCTCGCCGGAGAACTTCGCCAGCCACTGGAACGCGTCGCAGGCCATCGCCGCCGTCCAGGTCGCGATCGGGGCCAACTCGCCGTTCCTGTACGGCAAGCAGCTCTGGGCCGAGACCCGCATCGCGCTCTTCGAGCAGGCCACCGACACCCGCCCGGAAGAGCTGAAGGCACAAGGGGTACGGCCCCGGGTGTGGTTCGGTGAGCGGTGGATCACGTCGATCTTCGACCTGTTCGAGGAGAACGTCCGGTACTTCTCGCCGCTGCTGCCGATCTGCGACGACGAGGATCCGGTCGAGGTGCTGCACAACGGGGGCGTGCCGTACCTCGGCGAGCTGCGCCTGCACAACGGCACGGTCTACCGGTGGAACCGCCCGGTCTACGACATCATGAACGGCCGCCCGCATCTGCGGGTGGAGAACCGGGTGCTGCCGTCCGGCCCGAGCGTCATCGACATGCTGGCCAACGCCGCGTTCTACTTCGGACTCACCCGCGAGCTGTCCGAAGCGGACCGTCCGATCTGGACGCAGCTTACGTTCGGCGCGGCCGAGGAGAACTTCCACGCCGCCGCCCGGCGCGGCATCGACGCCACCATCTACTGGCCGCGCCGGGGCGAGACCCGGGTGACCGAGCTGGTCCTCGACGTCCTGCTGCCCAAGGCGCAGGCCGGGCTGGACCGGTTCGGAGTCGACCGCGAGCTGCGCGACCGGCTGCTCGGCATCATCGAGCAGCGGTGCCGCACCGGTCGCAACGGCGCCGTCTGGCAGACCGAGGCGGTGCTGACCGCCGAGCGCCAGCAGGGCCTGGACCGCAGCGCCGCGCTGCACGACATGCTCCAGCGCTACGTCCGCTACCAGCGCACCAACGAGCCCGTCCACACCTGGCCCGTCGACTGACCCCCACTTCGCTCCCCCATGCGCCCTCCTCTTGTCCGCCGGCCGGCCGGGCCGCCCTGCGTCCCAAGAGGGCAGCCCTGTTGGGCGTGAATTCCCAACAGGGCTCCCCTATACCCGTTCAGACGGTGAGAGGGCTGCCCTCTTGGGTCAGTCAGGGCACGGCTGGCTCGGCGGACGCCGCGGCGCGCTGGGTGGCGGCCCGCTGGCCGAGCGCCGTCACCAGCACCGAGCCCGCGAGGCCCGCGATCACCGCGTACGGCGCCACGAGGTGCGCCGACAGCTGCTCCGCCCGCACCCCGACCAGCGACGGCGCGGCCAGGAAGTACGCGGCGGCCACCAGCAGCGGTCCGATCCCGCCGGACACCGCGGTGCCGACCCGGCTGTCGCTACGCCGGGCCGACCGCCAGGCCGCGAACACACCGATGACGGCAGCGGAGCCCAGCGTGAGCGCGGCTCCGGGCAGGTAGATGTTGCGCAGCCAGAACCCGTCGCCCGACGCGGCTTGCCACACGCCGAGCTGGGCGCCCGCGGGCCCGTGACCCGCCAGCACGTCGTCGACCGCCGCCACGATCGCGACCAACCACAACCACCCGGTCGTGACCAGCACGTTCGTCGCGACGGCCCGGGCCGCGACGGCCCAGACCGCCACCAGCAACCCGAGGAGTACGCCGAGCGCGGCGTATCCGGCCGCGATGGTCTGCGGGGAGAACGTGTCGGCCCGTTCGGCCGCCCGCGCCGGAATCGCCACCAGCACGACCGTGACCAGGGCACCGACCGCCGCAGCGGCCGCCAGCACGATCCGCCAGAGCACGCTGGCGAGCGTGCTCTCGGTACCCTCCCGCTGGTCGCCCCAGGCGCTGAGCCGGTCGGCGCAGACGGCGCCCAGCACGGTCGCCGTCGCGGCGATCCAGGTGGTCCACGCCAGACTGGCGACCCAGATCGCCTCGCCGGGGGCGGCGGTCACCGGCTGCCACGTGACCACGCCGAGCCCATAGCCCAGCCCTAGCTGCGCGGCGCTCGCGCACGCCGCGCCGCCAATCGCGGTCGCCACCGACCCTGCCCAGCCTCGTACGGCCATGCGGGGCAGCGTAGCGGTCGCCGACCGCGCCGGCACGGCGTCATCCCGGCGGCTGCGGACCGTGCTGGCGCGGTGACCAGCGGCGGCGTGCCACCGAGTGGCGACCAGCGATCCGTGGGTACGCCCGATAGGTTGACGCTGAAGATGTTGGGGCGAGCCGCCGCCTTCCGGAGAGGACGCATCTCATGCCCGACGACCGCGACGAACCTCGCAAGGCGCCGTCGGCCGGCGACGAGACGCGGGAGTTCGACCCGTCCACGGACAAAGAGGATGAACCTCGCAAGGCGGCGCGCCCACCGGCCGGGGACGCCACGCAGGAATTCGATCCGTTCACCGACGACGAGGACGAACCTCGCGAGGCGGCGGGACAGCCATCGGCCGGGGACGCGACGCGGGAGTTCGACCCGTTTGCCGGCGAGGACGCGGACGACAGCACATCGGCGGCGCCCACGGGTCCGGGCACGACAGCGCCCCTGCCCACCTCCGACCAGACGACCCCGATCCCGGCGGCGCCGGACGAGACTGGGCCGATCCCAGCGGCGTCGGACGAGACCGGGCCGATGCCGGCGGCGTCGGACGAGACGAGACCGATCCCGGCGGCGTCGGAGGAGACCGGGCCGATGCCAGCGGCGTCCGACGAGACGAGACCGATCCCGGCGGCGTCCGACGGGACCAGGCCCATGTCGGCGGTGTCCGACGAGACGAGGTCGATGCCGCCGGCGGCGGATGAGACGCGGCCGATGTCGGCCGGCGGCGCCGGGGTGTGGTCCGGGCGGGCGGAGGTGCCGCCACCGCGGCCTACCACGATCCGTGGCCCGGTGCCGCGGGAGTGGGAGCCCGTGCCGGACGGCGACGAACGCCGCTGGTGGATGCCGATGCTGGTGGGCTTCGTGGCTCTGCTGCTCCTCGGCACGCTCGCGGTCGGCATCTGGCTGATCATGCGGGCGAACGACGCCGCGACGCCGGCCAACGGCACGCCGTCGGCGACCGCGGCACCGACCACCGCCGCCGCGCCCACCACGACCGCGGCGCCCGTCACCACCGAGCCGGGTCCGACGACGACCGCACCGGCATCCGTGACGGTGCCGCCGCTGGTCGGTCTCACCGAGGCGGACGCGCAGGAGCGGCTGGAGGAGCGCGGGCTCACCTATCGGGCGGAGCAGCGGGAGTCCGAAGAGCCGGCGGGCACGGTGATCGAGACCGACCCGGCGGAGGGCATGTCGGTGCCCGAGGGCACGCAGATCGTGCTGGTGATCGCGAAGCCCTCGCCAACCACGCCGCCCACCCTCCCCACCCTGCCAACATTCCCAACCCTCACCCCATGATCAAGCCGACCCCCGACCCCCGGACCCTCGACCCCCGACCGCGTTGATCGAGGAAGTTTCGTGGTTACCATGTCATGATTTGTCGGGACTTCGTAGCCACGAAACTTCCTCGATCAACGGTGAGGCGGCGGGAGAGGGCGCGAGGCGGTTACCAGTGGCGGCGGTGGCGCATGACGATGGTCAGGCCGATGATCGCCAGGATGAGGCCGAGTAGGCCCGAGTAGAGGAGCGATCTCCGGTATCCAGGACTGGCGCTGCCGTCGCGATCCAGCGCCTGGGGCGGCGCGCCCGGGCTGGTCGGCGACGGCGCCAGCGACGGGTCGTCCACCGGATCGCCCAGGCCGAGCGGGGGCGTGCCCGGCCCGCCGGCCACCGGCTCCCGGCTGGGCGTCGCGACCGGATCGCCACCCGGGCCGCCAGCGAGCGGGTCTTCGCCCGGCGTGTCGTCACCGGGCGTGTTGCCGCTCGGGGAGCTGGGCGTGTCGCCGTTCGGTGCGCCCAGCGGTACGCCGACCGATGGGGGGCCGCCCGGCGGATGCCGGGCCGACCAGGGCGCGTGTGGATTGAACGGCCAAGGCTCGGCGGGCGGCGGCCATGGATACCCGGATGGGGTGCCCGCCGGTGGCGGCGTCGTGGCCGGCCCGCCGTCACTGCGCCGCTGCGCCTTGGGCCAGGCGGGATCGTCCCGATGGTGATAGAACTGCCAGCTCGCGGCCCCAGAAGGGCCGCCGTCGGCGGACGCGACGCTATCGACAACGGATGCGTCGCCGTCCTCGCTGACCGATGCGGCCACCATGGGTTGGGCGCTCACCGCGGCCAGCGCGACGATCACCAACACGACGCCGCCGAGCGCGGTGCGCGTGAGTGGATTGGTCATCCCGTCCCCCCAGGTGGGGGTCCGGATCACGGGCGGTAGGACCGAATGGGGTGGGCCTTCAGTCTACGAGACGGGGTGGCCGGTAGGGCGCCGAACGCGGGTCGTCCCTCGTCAGCGGTACCGGGTCGGGACACCCACCGCCCGCACTGGGCCGGGCCGCCGGCCCGCGTTGCGGGTCCTGATATCGGGTGCGGAGCCCACGGTGTGCAGGCCGCTCATCCTGACGAAAATGGACCGTCGCTCAACGGCCTCGCCCCCGCCGTTGAGCTCGTATCCGTCCAGCCATACCCATCCGTCGTAGGTCGGCCAGTCGTGTACCCGGATCACCCGGAATAGCAGAGGCTCGGCGAACTGCACGCTGGCCTCGCGAGTCACGCGGAGGATGTCACCGGAGCGGGGGACCACATCGACTCCTGTCCGAATCTTGTTTTCGAGTGACTAGACCGCATTGTCTCTTATGGGGCGTGGCACCGGTCGGGGTTAGCCCGATGAGGTGGTTCAGATAGACCCGGCTGTGGCTGGGCCGGTGTCCACCCGTGCCGACACGCATGGTCGAAGGGTGACCGGGATCTCCCGATCGGTTGTCGCTCCATACGGTGACGGCCGACGTTGCGCTCGGTAGCTATGGCTCATCTCACCGACCGTGACCAGGACGGGGAGTGATCCAAGCCCTACGCACAGGGTGCACCATCAACGTGATCAATGCAAGTTGCACTTTAGGGTTGCGTTCCAGGGTTTTTACGTCTGAATTGCTGCTTGATGTCCGGCCCCGAACAGCGCAGACTAAAGCCGGTTCTGCCCGGGCGTCGGTGCCCCTACGACTTCACCGCGTTTACCGCGAGCGGGCCGCCCCTAACGAGACAACCCTAGATCGGCTCCTCGTGGCATCGTCACCTCCGGCACGTCCGCATCGGCCGTACGGATCAGCGACGCTCCGCAACGGAGTCGCTCGCGCGACGCCGAGTATTACGCGACGCTGAGTATCAGGCAACGTCGGGTAAGAGGCGACGCTTGTATCAAATTTCAGACGTACGCGACCGTACCCGGAGGACGAGGTGACCGTGACCGAGCGCCGCAGCCCGACCATCCGCCGCCGTCGGCTCGGCGCTGAGTTGCGCCGTCGTCGCGAGCTGGCTGGGGTGACCATCGAGGCGGTGGCGGAGCGCCTGGAGTGCTCCGCCTCCAAGATCTCTCGAATCGAGACCGGTCACACCAGTGCCACGCCTCGCGACGTCCGAGACATGCTCGAAATCTACGGCGTGGTCGGCGTGGAGTGCGATGAGTTGATACAGATCGCCCGCGAGGCCCGGCAGAAAGGCTGGTGGCACCCCTATAGCGCGGTGCTGACCGGCGCATATGTCGGGCTGGAGCAGGCGGCGAACTCGGTGCGCGCTTATGAGCAACAGGTCGTGCCCGGCCTGCTGCAAACCGAAGACTATGCCAAAGCAATGATCCGGGCAGCCCGTCCGGACATCACGGCCGACGAAGTGGACCGGCGCGTGCGCGTCCGTCTGAACCGTCAGTCGTTACTGACTCAGGACGATCCAATCGACCTGTGGGTGGTGCTCGACGAGGCGGTGCTGAGCCGTCCGGTCGGCGGTGACGCCGTCATGCGCGCTCAGCTCCAACGGCTCGCCGAGGCCGCCGAGCAACCGAATGTAACGCTGCAAGTCCTGCCGTTCGAGGCCGGTGCGCATGCCGGCATGGACGGCACCTTCGCGATCCTCGACTTCCCCGAGGCGGGGGATCCCGCTGTCGTATATGCGGAAAACGCCACGGGAGGTCTGTTCTTGGAGAAGAGTGAGGAATTGCGGAAGTATGTGTTCATCTTCGATCACATCCGCGCCGCGGCCCTCCGCCCGGAGGAGTCAGTGAGTGTGATCGAAAAGCTGGCAAAGGAGCCATTGTGGAAGTCGAGACCAAAGGGTTCCGCGTGGACTTGAGCCACGCGAAGTGGCGTAAAAGTTCGCGAAGCGGGCCAAACTGCGACAATTGCGTCGAGGTGGCGTTCGTGGGTGGGGCGATCGCCGTAAGGGACTCCAAGAATCCAACCGGACCGGCGCTGCTTTTCACCACGGACGAGTGGGACGCGTTCGTGGGCGGCACCAAGGACGGTGAGTTCGACCTCGACTGATCATCGGGAATGAGGGAGTGCGGCTGACGGGTTCCCGTCGGCCGCACTTCCGTCGCCAGGGTGGACGATCCTCGTTGTACCAGGCATGACGATAGGGCCCGAGGACGTGGGCAACGGCTCGACAGCCATCCAGGAGCGATTCGCCGGCGGCTATCACCCGGCCCGCCGGGACGGCGGGCTACCGATGGATTCGCCGCAGGAACCCGACCACCCGATCCACAACGGATCCCCGCTCGGCGTCACCGCGGCCAGCGCCGCGCCGCACGCCGCCGATCCGGCGCGCTGGCTGGATTCGCCCGCGAGTGGTTCGTTGGTCGACCACCCCTTGCTGCGCGGCCTGCTCATGGAGTTGCCGCCGAGGGACAGCATGCCCCCGAGCGGCTGGATGGACCGCTGGTTCGAGGCGGCGCGGTCCATTCTGGAGCTGCTCTACCTTCAGGACTCGGGCCGGCGGTAGCCCTGCGTTACGTATCGCCAGTGATATAGAGCTTTCAGCATCTGCCGCTCATTGATCTAGCCCCATACCCTCTCCTCCAATCGGCAGGCAACGCTGTCCGATCCGGCGCCACAAACGTCGGATCGGGCACGTGCCGCTCAAAGGGGAGGAACAGGGGATATGACAAGACCCCCGATCACGCGTCGCCTCAGGACGCTCGGACTGGCCACCGTCGGCATGACGGTGGCCGTTTCTATGGCCGCACCACCGGCGCTCGCCGCGCCGGCGGAGGGCAGCATCCGCAACGCGGGCGGCGAGACCGCGATCACGGGCAGCTACATCGTCGTCCTCAAGGACACCGCGGTGTCCCGGGCCAACGTGGGAGCGAAGGCCCGCGACCTGGCGTCGCGGTACGACGGCGCGGTCGCCCGCACGTACTCGACCGCCCTGCGTGGCTTCGAAGTCAAGGCGACCGCCGCGCGGGCGAAGCAGCTCGCGGCCAACCCGGACGTCGCGTACGTCGAGCAGAACCACACGGTCACGATCCAGGACACCCAGACCAACCCCCCATCCTGGGGCCTGGACCGGATCGACCAGCGGGCCCGGCCGCTCAGCAGCTCGTACACCTATCCGACCACCGCCAGCTCGGTGCACGCGTACATCGTGGACACCGGCATCCTCAACGGCCACACCAACTTCGGTGGTCGGGCGGTCAGCGGCTATGACGCGGTGGACGGCGACACCAACGCGACCGACTGCAACGGTCACGGCACGCACGTCGCCGGCACGGTCGGCGGCAGCACCTTCGGCGTGGCGAAGGCCGTCCAGCTCGTCGGCGTCCGCGTGCTGGACTGCGCCGGCAGCGGCTCCTTCGCCGGCGTGCTCGCCGGCGTGGAATGGGTCACCGCCAACGCCATCAAGCCGGCCGTGGCGAACATGAGCCTCGGCGGCACCGCCAACGCCCAGACCGCTGCCTTGGAAACCGCCGTCGCCAACTCCATCGCCTCGGGTATCACGTACGCCATCGCGGCGGGCAACGGCAACTCGCTCGGTGTGCCGCAGAACGCCTGTAACTTCGCGCCGGCCCGGGTGCCCGCTGCCATCACGGTCGCGGCCAGCACGAACACCGACACCGCCGCGAGCTTCACCAACTACGGCACCTGCGTCGACATCATCGCGCCCGGCGTGAGCATCACGTCCGCGTGGTACACCAACACCTCCGCCACCAACACCATCAGCGGCACCTCGATGGCGTCGCCGCACGTGGCCGGCGCGGCCGCGTTGCTGCTCGAAGCAAACCCGACGTGGACGCCGGCCCAGGTGGCGGCCTCGCTGGTGGCCAGTTCCACCCCCAACGTCATCACCGGGCTGCCCGGCAGCGGTACCCCCAACCGGCTGCTCTATGTGGAGTCCGGCCCGCCGCCGGCGAACGACTTCTCGGTGTCTGCCTCGCCGACCTCCGGCACGGTGACGGCGGGCGGCTCGGCCACCACCACGGTCAGCACCGCGACCACGGCCGGCTCCGCCCAGACCGTCAGCCTGGCGGCGAGCGGCCTGCCGACCGGCGTCACCGCCGCGTTCAGCCCGACCTCGGTCACCTCCGGCGGGTCGTCGACGCTGACGCTCAGCACGGCCGCGACCACGGCCGCCGGCACGTACCCCATCACCATCACCGGCAGCGGCGCCGGCCTCACCCGGACCGCGACCTACACCCTGACCGTGGGTGGCGCGCCGGGCTGCACGGGCACCAACAGCAGCGACGTGTCCATTCCCGACAATGGCGCGGCGGTCACCAGCCCGATTACGATCAGCGGTTGTGGGCGTGCGCCGTCGACCTCCTCCACGGTCGCCGTCAACATCGTGCACACCTACCGCGGTGACCTGGTGATCGACCTGGTCGCGCCGGATGGCACCGCCTACCGGCTGAAGAACCGTTCCAGCGACAGCGCCGACAACATCAACACGACCTACACCGCCAACGTGTCCGGCGAGACGGCCAACGGCACCTGGCTGCTGCGGGTGCAGGACGTCGTCGCGGTGGACACCGGATACATCAACACCTGGACGCTGACGCTCTAGTCAGCCACAGGCCCGACCTGGGGAGGGTCGGCTGAGGCCCCGGCGCGCTGCTGCTGCGCCGGGGCCTCCCTTTATGCCGTCCCTCAGGTCGTGAGTAGAACCTTGCCGAGATGCTCGCTGGCTTCGACGATCCGGTGCGCCTCCGCCGCTTCCGACATCGGCAGCCGGCGGTCGATCACCGGTCGGATCGCCCCGGACTCGACCAGCGGCCACACCTGCTCACGCACTCCGCGTACGATGGCGGCTTTTTCTTCATTGGGACGCGACCGCAAGGTCGTGCCGAAGATCGCGCCCCGCTTGGCCATCAACGCGCTCAGGTCCAGGTCCGCGGTGCGACCGCCCTGGAGTCCAATCAGGACGATGCGGCCATTCGGCCGCAGGGCTTGGATATTCCTGGCCAGGTACGGCGCGCCGACGATGTCGAGGATCACGTCGGCCTGGACCTTGGTGAAATCCTCGTCGGTGTAGTCGATCGTCTCGTGCGCACCGAGCTCCTTGAGCGCCGCGTGCTTCGACCGCCGCGCGGTGGTGACCACAGTGGCCCCGAGCGCGACGCCAAACTGAATGGCGAACGTGCCGATGCCACTGCCACCACCGTGCACCAGCAGCGTCTCTCCACTCCGGAGACCCGCGAGATGGGCGAGGTTGGACCAGACCGTGCACGCCACCTCCGGCAGCGTCGCGGCCTCCTCGACCGTCCATCCCTTCGGGATGGGCAGCGTGTGGGCCTCGGGCACGGCCACCAGCTCGGCATAGCCGCCGCCGGCCAGGAGCGCACAGACCGCTTCCCCGGTCGCGGTGATCACGCCGCTGCACTCCAATCCGGGGTACGGCGACGAGCCGGGCGGCGGCGCGTATCTCCCTTGCCGTTGCAGCAGGTCAGCACGGTTCACCGCAGACGCCGCGACCTGAATCAACACCTCGCCGGGCCGCGCCTCCGGATCCGGCACCTCCTCCCAAACCAACACCTCCGGCCCACCGGCCCCACGAATCCTGATCGCCCGCATACTCCCCATCCTCCCCCTCCCTGTCCCCCTCCGCGCCGCGCCCCCTTTCTCGTCGATCAAGAAACCCTGGCCCTTCGGGCCGTCCGCAGGTGGGCGAAAGAGGGCGTGGTAACCCAGACCCGCCGCAGCGGGCCTAAGTCACATGGCGGTCAGTCTGCGCCTGACTGGTACCGATATAGCCGGATTCTGGGGGCGCGAGCCGGCGATCAAGTGGGCCCAGGGTACCTCTTTCGTCTCAGGGCTTGGGCACGTGGTTCGATCTCTGTTCCAGGTGCCCGAGCCCTTGATCGGCGTACTCTTCCTTGATCGGCGGTGGCGCCGGACCCTCGCGGCGCCGTCATAGGTCCGCATGCCGCAGGATCGCGTCGACCGTCTCGTCCGGCGTCTGGCGCGTGGTGTCCAACCACAGGCCGACGCGCGGCGTCTCCGCTCTGAGCCCGGCGTCGAGCTGCTCGACCGTCCAGTCGCCGTAGCCCTTCTTGGCGCGGCCGGCCTCCCGCTGCGCGACCGTCTCGGGGCTGGGCGCCAGCACCACCACCAGGAGCGGCCGGCTGCGGATCATCTCCGTCACCACGGTCAGGTCCTGGCCGAGGATCACATCCTGCATGATCGCGGTAAACCCGGCGGCCACGTACTCGTCCGCCGTGATCGCGGCCAGCCGGTACCGGAGATGCAGCTGCCGCCGCGACTCCTCCGCTTGGTCCGGCGTCATCTCCGCGCGCCCGTTCACCACCATGCGACGGAAGACATCGCCGCGCACATGCACCGACCGCGGCAGCCGCTCCGCCAGCCCTTGCGCGACGGTGGACTTCCCCGCCGCCATCACCCCGGTAATCAAGATGACCTTCACTCCCGCCACACCCACCTCCCATGATCAAGGCGTCCCTCAAGTCGTTCTTACTACTTGAGGGACGCCTTGATCATGGCGGGTTGGTGGACGGACGGTGGCTCGGCGGGTGCGCGGGAGCGGGATCATGGCACACTAGGCACGGCGCTGGCCTTCACGGTCCGCGACCAAGGAGGGTTCGCCTAGTGGCCGATGGCGGCGGTCTTGAAAACCGCTATGGGTGGTGACACTCATCGTGGGTTCGAATCCCACACCCTCCGCAGGGGCGACGTCGACGGGCCTGAGCGACGGCGATCCGCTTGGGTGGTGGCGGTGCTGACCATCGGCGGTCATGCTGGAGCTGAACGTGACAGGTCCGCCCAGCGAACGGAATCGCATGACTGCCGACGAGCCGGTGCAGCCGCCGCAGGACACGCCACCACCGCACGAGGCACCGCACGAAACAAGGCACGAGGCACCACCGCCACAGCCAGCCGGCGCGGTGCCATCAGAGGCGGTGCCACCAGCGGCAGCGGCGCCGAAGCGGCGAATGAGTGGGGTGGGCATCGCCTTGCTGGCGAGCGCCGCGGTGGTGGGCCTGGTCGGCGTGGCCACCGTCGGCATCGCGATCTACAGCGCGGTGACGCCGGATTCCGGCATCGTCGCGTGCGAAGCCATCCGCGACGAGGATCAGGCGTCGGCGGACGATGACACCCCGACGCTCGACGACGACGAGTTGACCGAGGAGGAGTACCGGGAGCTGCGTGAGCAGTTCGAGGACTCCACGCACGCCGATATCCGTGAGCATGGCACCAAGCTCGTGGACGTGGTGTGGCAGGTCGAGCAGCTTCCGGAGGGGCAGGAGGTGGCCGCGTTGGGATTCCTCGGCCCGCTGACCGAGCACGCCAGGGGCCTGCAAGCCGCGTGCGGCCGGCAGGGCATCCATTTCAGCATCGACTAGGCAGGTTCAGCATCGACTAGGCAGGCCGCCTAGGCGCGCAGCAGGGAGCGGCCGAGGTCGTACACGTCGAAGCCGTTGCCCTGGCCTACCCACGACGGACCGATCGTGAGCGTGCCCGGCCCCGTCGGGCGGGACGTGCCGCGGATCGGTTTGACCGGTTGAGTCACCAGTCGGGTCAACAGCCCGGACGGCAGCGTGCTGGACCCCGTGCTTTCATACCGCGTGCCGATGACGACGTCGAGCGGGCCGGCGCCGTCGAGGTTGAGCACGGTGATCGCGTACCCGAAGTGGTCGAACGTCTCGGGCTTGCGCGCGTCCGGCGTGCTGCCGCGGTAAGGCCGGTACCCGGTGGCCTGGGTGAAGAGCCGCGCACCGGCGCCGGTCGGACCGGAACGGGTGCCGGGCACCAGGAACACCGCGCCCGCCTGTGAGGCGCCGGCGACGGTGTGCGCGACGTCGCCGATGAGCAGGTCGGCCAGGCCGTCGCCGGTCACGTCTCCCGAGGCGACCGTGTGGGCGAAGCCGTACGCGAGGGTGTCGGTCGGCCAGCCCAGCCCGGCCGCGGTGATCAGGCGGTGCCCGGCCGGGGTGATGCCGGCGGCCGTGCCGGGCAGGTAGACCACGATGCCCTGCTGGCTGCGCGGCGACGGCACGATGACGTCGCCGCGCCGGTCACCGTTGAGGTCGGCGATGGCGAGCTGCTCGCCGAGCACGCCGGCTTGGGTGTCGCGCCCGCCGGCCACGAACGTCGCTGTGGCAACCACCGGACCAGAGGGCGATCCGGGGAAGAGGGTCACGCTGCCGTCTTCCTGCTGCGGCCAGAGGATGTCATCGCCGGGTGCGCCCACCGCCAGGTCACCGTATCCGTCGCCGGTGACGTCGCCGATGGCCACCGCCGCGCCGAACCAGTCGTCGGCTTCGGCGGTTTCCGGTACCCCCGGGGTGTCTTGCGAGAGGACGACGGCACCGGTGGTGACGACGCCGCCCGCGCTGCCGAAGAGAATGGTGACCGCGCCGGCGCCCAGCTGGTCGCCCTTCGCGCCGACCGCGAGGTCGTCGTATCCGTCGTTGTTGAGGTCGCCGGCGGCGAGTGCGCTTCCGAACGTGCCGCTCCCGGTGACGGCCTGTACGCCGGTGGTGCGGAGCCCGGTGGGGCTGCCGAAGAGTACCGAGATGCTGCCGTCCCCGCCGGTGGCGAGGTCGGCGTACCCGTCGCCGTTGAAGTTGCCCGCGGCCGTGGCGCCGGCGAACCGGATGTCGCCCGGGGTGCTGGCGTTGGTGAGGAAGTCGACTGTGGACCGGGTGGAGTAGTCGACGACGAGACCGCCGCCGTTCGGGAGCCCGGCTGGCGCGCCTTGCGGCGCGACCAGGTGCGCGCCGGCCACCAGGTCGTCGAGGCCGTCGCCGTCGAAGTCCAACCTGGACGGAGATCCGGCGGCCGCGGCGGCGACCGGATGGAGGACGACGCCCAACGCCACGGCACCCAACGCCACAATGGCCGCCATACCCAGCCGCGACAACGCCTTGTTCATCTGGTCACTCCACGGCCGTCGAGAAAGATCCACGCGGGATCGTACGGCATCACGCCGCCGTCGCGACGCCAGTAGTTTTGCGGCGGGCCCGAACCATGGCGTACCCGCTGCCGGCGAACGTGCCGGCCGCGAGGATCGGGCACAGGATGCCGAAGACGGTGCTGCTCTGCTGCGCGTTCTGCTCCTGCTCGGCCTTCTCCTCCGCGTAACTGTTGGTGTAGTTGCCGTCGGGGTCCCGGAGATCGCTGTGCACGCACGTGTCGCCGGGTGACATGCGTTTCGTGTCGCAGTAGACCTCGCTCAGCGGCTCGGGCTGGCGCACCCACATCAGGATGCCGAAGCCCAGGAAGAGGAGGCCGAGGAGCAGCGCGGTGTATCGATTGAAGATGAGTTTCACGAGGTAGGCACGTTACTGACCGCCGGCACCGGCCGCAGTCCGCAAGAAGCCGCGAATAGCCCCAAATGACCGTGTGGAGACCGCGACGAGAGCGGAACGGAAGCGCGGCGAGAGTGCGAGGATGGAGGCATGAGTCTTGATCGTCCTATCGCACCGGACCCGTACGACCTCCTTCCGCCGGTGCCGTCGTTCACGCTCGCCAGCGACGACCTCAAGGATGGCCAGCCGAAGGATGTCACGTTCGCGCACGAGAGCGTCAACGGGCAGAACGTCTCACCCCATCTGGTCTGGTCCGGATTCCCGCCGGAGACCCGCGGTTTCGTGGTGACCTGCTACGACCCCGACGCGCCGACGGGCAGCGGGTTCTGGCACTGGGTGCTCGTGAATCTGCCGGTCTCGGTGACCGAGCTGGCGCGCGGCGCCGCCGGCACCGCGGAGGTCGAGGGCGGGTTCCACGTGCGCAACGACTACGGCACCCGGGCGTACGGTGGCGCCGCGCCGCCGTCCGGCGACCGGCCGCACCGGTACGTCTTCGCGGTGCACGCGCTCGACGTCGAGCGGCTCGACGTGTCGCCGGACGTCTCGCCCGCGGTGGTCGGCTTCAACCTGGCCTTCCACACCCTGGCGCGGGCCACGCTCCGCGTCACGTTCCAGAACGCGTAGGTGTCAGTGAGGGGCCCCTTCTCACAAGGGGCCTCTCGCCGACTTCAGGGCTTGATGCAGCAGCCGGTGCAGATCTTCGGCTGGGGCAGGGTGAACGCGAGGCAGCAGGTCTTGCGCTGCACGGTGAGCTGGCCGGAGGCATCGGGCACCAGGTCGATCAGGTCTTCGACGCCGAGCGCATCCAGCAGCGTGCCGATGTGCTCCGCCGACGACCCGGGCAGCACGTCGGCGGCGCGCAGGATGGCGTGCGCGACACAGGAGCTGACCGAGCCGAGGAGGGTGCGCGCGCCGATCCGCACCCGGGTCTGGATGGCGCCGAGCAGCGGGGTCAGATGGGCGTCGAGCAGCGACTCGCGGAACACCGTCAGTAGCGCGGCCTCGTCGGCCACCACCCGCACCGCCCGCGAACCGGCCAGCGCGAGCGGATCGGTGGGCAGCACCGCCACCGGCATCGTCCGCCGGAGGCCGAACGTCAGCAGCCGTCCCGGACCGTCGAAGCGGAACAGGACCGAATCGGGGTCGAGCAGGGGCACCCGGCGCGCGGACGCCCAGCCGAGCACAGGGGGCAGCGCGAGCCAGTAGGTATAGGACTTCCACGCCAGCGCGGCGGCGGCGTGCGGTGCGGCGCCCCACTGTTGCTTGGCCGCGTCGAGCAGCTCATCCAGCCGGTCGCCGCTCGTGAGCTCGGTGGCGGGCCGCCAACCGGCCTCGTCGGCGACGAGCAGGCCGGGGGCGAGCGCGGGCAGGGCGTCGGTGCCGAACATCGCCCGAAGCGTCGCGGTCACGGGGGCCAGCGGGTCGGCGTCGCGGACGCGGTGGGGGAGCGTCATGATCACCATGCGTTATCACCGCTGCGGAGCGTGACGCGTGTATGGGCGTCGGTCGGGTATCCGACCTGATCCCGCCGCGTCACCGTTGCCACCGAGAAAGTCCTTCCGATCAAGGCCCGACGGCCAACCATAGCCCACTAAGGCAAGGCTAACCAGAGCAACGAACTAACGCGTCTCACAGGTTGCCCTCCGTATCTTTCGTCACAGTCCGCAACTTCTCTCTGAGTTATACCCAAGGTGATGCACGAGTAACGGCTTGTTGGGCCTGTCAAGGTGTTTGTCGGGAACGCGCCACTTCTCATCGGTCGGGCGGAGTCGGAAAGCAGACTGAAACTCCCGGCCTGAGGGATACCCGTGATGACGACATCGCCCATCGAACGGGCTGCCGACACGTTCGCGGCGGAGCTTGCCCGATGGCGCACGGAACGCAGCCTCAGCAAGAAGCAGCTCGCGGCCCGGATGGGCTTCGACCCGTCATACGTGAGCCACGTCGAAGGGCGCCGGCACCGGCCGACGGAGGACTTCGCCCGGCGCGCGGAGGCGGTGCTCGCGGCCGGCGGCGCGATCTGGCAGCGCTACCAGGAGTACGACGAGCTCCGGCACGCGCGGTCCGCACCCACCCATCGGGACCCGCCGGTACCGGAGCAGTGGTTGCCGCCCGGCACCGGTCTCATCGTCGAGCAGGAGGTCGCCACGCTGACCTACCGCGAGGGGTCCTACCGGTGCGTCATCCGGCGGTCGCTCTACAACGCCGGCACCGAGCCGGTCACCCGGTACCTCGTGCGGGTGGCGGTCGACCGGTACCCGAACGACCCCGAGCGCTCCAACCGGCACCACCGCGAACATCCGCTCAGCTTCGCCGAGCTGGACCTGCAGGCCTGGTGCGGCGACGAGCCGGCCCGGGAGGCGATGGAGTTTCGCAAGAAACACGACCGGGACGCCTTCAAGGAGGTGTGGCTGCTCTTCGAGAACGCCGAGGGCCGGTTTCCGCTCTACCCGGGGCAGCGCACCACGATCGAATACGCCTACACGGTGAGCCACGAGAAGTGGGGCCAGTGGTTCCAGCGCGCGGTGCGGCTGCCCACCCGCCGGCTCGCCGTCCGCCTCGAGTTTCCCGCGCTGCTCGACCCGCAGGTGTGGGGCGTGGAGACGTCCCTGTCGTCGGAGGAGGCGCCGCTGCGTACCCCCCTGGTGCAGCGCACGGAGAACGGCCGCATGGTGTTCGAGTGGACCACCGAGTCGCCGCCGCTCAACGCGCGGTACCGGCTGGAGTGGAAGTTCCGCGGCAGCTTGCCGCCGGCGGACAGCGCGCGGGGCGCCACGCCGCGCGCCAGCGAGCGGATGCGGTCGGTCGGCATCGTGCAGCGCGGCGCCGACAGCCTGCGCCAGCCGGCGCGCCAGTTCACGCTGCCGCACGCCGAGCAGGACGCGCGCGAGATCGTCGAGCGGCTGGTGGCCACCCTCGACCGGGTGGAGGAACTGCACTCCTTCACCAAGGGAGTCGGTCTGGCCGCCCCACAGATCGGCATCCCGTGGGCGGCCGCCGTCGTGCGCCCGCCGGACCGCTCGGGCGAGCCGGTCGTGCTGATCAACCCGCGGGTGGTGGAGGCGTCGATGGAGACCGACGAGCAGTACGAGGGCTGCCTGTCGTTCTTCGACGTGCGCGGGCTGGTGACCCGGGCGCTCACCCTGCACGTCGAGCACGCCCGCTGGGACGGCAGCCGGGTGATCACGAGCTTCGAGCGGGGCATGGCCCGCCTGGTGGCGCACGAGATCGACCACCTGGAGGGCCGGCTGTACGTCGACCGGATGCCGCCGGGGGTGCCGCTGGTGCCGATCGAGGAGTACCGCGAGGCGGGCACCCCATGGCGCTACTGACTTAAGGCGTCGTACTTGATGCGCACCGCCGGCACCTGCATCTCGGCCAGCGTGCGGAGCGTATTCCGGACCATCGACGGCGACCCGGAGACGAAGAAGTCGTGGTCCGCCCACGGCCCGTAGCGGGCGAGCACCTCGTTGATGCTGCCGCGCTCGCCGGCGTAGCTCGGGTCCTCGCTGCACGCCGGCACCACCGACAGCCACGGGTGGCGGGCCGCCATCCGGTTCAGCTCGTCCAGGTAGTACAGGTCCGCCCGGGTCTTCGCGCCGAAGTAGATGTGCACCCAGCGGGTGCGGTTGTAGCGGGTCAGCTCCTCGATCAGCGCCCGGATCGGCGCCAGCCCGGTGCCGCCGGCGACGCACACGATGTCGCGGGTCGACTTGCGGTCCAGCGTCATCGAGCCCATCGGCGCCGCGATCCGCAGCAGGTCGCCGGGTTGCACCCGGCGCACCAGTGCGCTCGACACCCACCCGGCGCCGAGCGCCCGGACGTGGAAATCGAGGGTGCCATCCGGTCGCGGGGCGTTGGCGATCGAGTACGTCCGCCAGAGGCGCGGCCGGTAGCGGGGCGCCTCGATGCTGACGTACTGTCCCGCCCGGTACTCCAAGGGGTGCTGGAGCGGACGCAGGGTGAGTAGCGCGATGTCCTGGCCGCGCCGCTCGTGCGCGAGCACCTCGGCGTGCCAGTAGGGCGGGTTGGCGTCCGCGTCCGCGCCCGCGATCATCTTCTTCGCGATCACCTGGTACGCGTCGGTCCACGCCTGCTCGTACTCGACGCCCCAGGCCTGCCCGGCGAACGTCCTCAGCGCCTCCAGCAGCGCACCACCGACCACCTCGTAGTGCTCTGGTTGCACGTGAAACTTGCGGTGGTCGCGACCTAGCGACCGCAGGTAGTCGTCGAACCGGTCCGGGTCGTCCAAGGTCTGCACCGCGGTCACGATGGCGCCCAACAGCCGGGCCCGCTGGACGTCCATCTGCACCGGGAAAAGGTTGCGTAGATGTGGATTGGATAGAAAGATTCGTGCGTAGAAATAGCCGGCGACCTTGTCCTGCTGCTCTTCGACAAGGGTCCAGCTCTCCTTGAGCAACCGCGAGAGATTACCCATTGAAGCCCTTCTCTCGGAGAGCGTAAGAGCCTCAGCGTGTCACTCACCGGAATGTTAAGTCGCACAGACTGTGCGACTTAACGTGACCACTGTTCGCTACCGTTCCGACACGCGCCGTGAGGGTTGGAGGCACCAGATGAGCGGCGAGCAGCTTCTGCAGCAACGATGTGACACGACGGCACGAGCCGACCGGTTCTACGCCCAGCAAATGCTCGATCACCTCAACCCGCGGATGCGGGAATTCGTCAACCGCCAGGAAATGATGTTCGTCGCCAGCGCCGATGGCGGCGGCGAATGCGATTGCACATTCCGGGCTGGTCCGCCCGGATTCGTCCGAGTTGTGGAGTCGCGGGTGTTGGCGTGGCCGGAATACCGCGGCAACGGTGTCATGGCCAGCCTCGGCAACATCGTCGAGAACGGACACGTCGGCCTGCTCTTCGTCGACTTCGTGCGCGACGTCATCGGCCTGCACGTCAACGGGGCCGCCACCATCGTCGACGACATGCCGGGGCTCCCGGTCGACCCGATGCCCGGCCGGCGCCCCGAGCGCTGGGTGCGGGTCGACGTGCACGAGGCGTACATCCACTGCGCCAAGCACATCCCCCGGATGATCAAGGTGCCGAGGGACCGGGCCTGGGGCACCGACGACGTACGCCGCAAAGGTGGTGACTTCTTCGGCGTCCGGGAGGGGCAACTCGCCCCAACGTCGGGCACAGTGGTCGGGTGACGCTTGACCTTGCCTCGCCTTCTGTGACGCGCGCCGTCCGGCGCACCGAGGTGTTGCTGGTACTGGGTGTCTCGCTCGGGGCGTCGGCGGTGTACTCGCTGGTCACGATCATCGGGCGGCTCACTGCCGAACAGTCGCTCTCCCAGCAGACCGCCACGCTCAACCCGTCGCGGTCGGACCGGCCGTGGCTCGACCTGACCTACCAGCTACTGGGCATCTTCTTCGACCTGGTGCCCGTCATCCTGGCCATCCACCTGCTCAACCGCGACGGCGACGGCCGGCGTGCGCTCGGCCTCGACCGCCGCCGGCCCGCCTTCGACCTCCGCTGGGGCGCGCTGCTCGCGGTGGGGATCGGCGTGCCAGGCCTCTTCCTGTACTTCGGCGCGCATGCGCTCGGCGTCAACGCCACGGTCGTGCCCGCCGCGCTGAAGGACGTGTGGTGGGCGGTGCCGGTGCTGATCCTGGCGGCCGCGCAGAACGCCATCACCGAAGAGGTGATCGTGGTCGGGTACCTGATGACCCGGCTGCGCGAGATGGGCTGGCGGATCGGCGCGGTCATCGCGGCCAGCGCGCTGCTACGCGGCTCCTACCACCTCTACCAGGGGTTCGGTGGCTTCGTCGGCAACGCCGTCATGGGCGTGATCTTCGCGTTCTTCTATCTGCGGACCAAGCGCGTGGTGCCGCTGGTGATCGCGCACACGTTGCTCGACGTGGTCGCCTTCGTCGGCTACACCGTGCTCCACGACCACGTCAGCTGGCTCTAACCGCCCACTCCTCACGCCTTGATCATGGGTGGTTCGTCGGTGATCATGGGTGGTTGGTGCGGTAGAGCGCTCGGGCGCGGCCTGCTAGGCGTTCGGCCACTGCGACGCCACCCGCGCCCGCCACCACCGCACGGGCACCCGGCAGCGCCCGCGCCACCAGCCGTAGCGCCAGCCAGCCGCTGGTCTGGCTCGCCAGCGGCGCGGCCACCCGCCACAACGCCTCCGCCGCCCGCCACGCGGGCTGGTCGTCCGGCTCCGACTCCTCCGCCGTGGCCAGCGCCGCGCTCGCCGCCTCCGGCGTCGGGTGCACGCGGGTCAGCACCAGCAGGTCGACCGCCCGCTCCCGCGCGGTCGGGTCGTGCCCGTACGCGGCGGCCAGGTGCAACACCAGCGCCGCCTGGGTCCAGCTGGTCGCCGCCAGCTCGGCGAGCGGTGCGAACAACCCCGACACCGCGGACACCACGCCGCCCACGCCCGCCACGCGCACAAACCGCTGCGTCGCGAGCCGCGCGAGGCCGTCCGGCGTCGCGAGCGGGTACGCCGCGCGGGTCTGCGCCGCCCACGCCTGCGCGCGGGGTCCGAGGGTGCGGACGGCGGTGAGGGCGAGAAGCTCCGGCGCGTGGCCGGGCCGATCCAACAGCGGGGGTACCACCAGCGCGTCCCCGTCCGTCGCCACGTCCCCGGCTGCCGTGGTGGGCGTCGGCGTCGCTGCGGGTCTTGGTGTCGCTGTGGGCGTTGGGGTTGCCTTCTTGGCCGGGGTGGTCCTCTTGGCTGCGATCTTCTTGGCGGGCGGAGCCTTCTTCGCTGGCTCCTTCTTCGCTGGCTCGGCTTCCGTGGCTTGCTCCGCTTGCGTGGCTTGCTCCGCTTGCGTGGCGGGTGCGGCTTTCGCGGTTGTCTTGGCGGCGGCTTTCGTCGCGGGCGCTGCCGTCTCCGGTCCTGCCGTTGCCGGTGTTGCCGTTTCGGGTCCTGCCTTCGCGGGTGTTGCCTTCGCAGGCGTTGCCTTCGTGGCCGCCTTCTTGGCGGGTGCGGCTTTCTTGGCGCGTGCGGCCTTGGTCGGGGTGGTCTTCTTCGCCGGCGAGATCTTCGCAGGTGCCGTGGCGGTTGGCTCCGACCGCTCGGCTGACTCGGACCGCTCGGCCGGCTGGCCGGGCACCTCCGTTGCCGGTGTGGTGGTGGGTCCTCGCCGGGCCCGGCGGGCGGGCGGCGACGTCGACTCGCTCGCCGGTTCCGTGCTCGCAGACCCCGTGCTCGCCGGTTCCGTGCTCGCGGTGCCCAGACGCGTCGGCTGACCGGTGGACCGCGCGGTCGAACTCGCTGGCCGCGGACCTCTGCGCCCGGCGGATGTGGTCTCGGCGGTGGGCTCAGCGGGCGTGCGTCCGTCCGGCGTCCGTCCGTCGGCGGTGCGGCTGGTGGGCGCGCGTTCGGCGGGGGTGCGTTCGGTGGATGTGCGTTCGGCGGGGGTCCCGCTGGTGGGGGCGCGTGCGGCGGGCGTGGGGTTCGTCGGGGTGCGCCGGATGGGTGTCGAAGGCTCGGAGGGCGGGGTGGTCGGCGGCTGGAAGAGCACCGGGGGCGGTGGCGACTGGCCGCCACGCTTGGCGGGCCGGGCCGCAGGTTCCTCGGCGGCCGGTTCCGCAGGCTTGGCACGTTTGGCGGGCTCGGCCGGTGTGAAGGCTGGGTTCGCGGCGGGGGAGCGCGACCCGGGGGCGGGGGACCGGCTGGGCGTGGCTGGGGACCGGCTGGGCGTCGCCCGGCGGTCTCGTCCGGTCCGCCCTCCTTCGGCAGGCCGCTGATCCTCTTCCATGTCGTGGGAGCCTAGTCCCGATCGTGGCGACGCACCTCCCGGCCGGGGGTACCTCTTTGCTGCCGGCCGGGCGGTCACGGTATCCTCGGTCGGCGGTGGTCTGCGAAGGCCGCCTGGAGACTTCGCCTAGTCTGGTCTATGGCGCCGCACTGCTAATGCGGTTGGGGTCTTAACGCCCCTCCCGGGTTCGAATCCCGGAGTCTCCGCGCTCCGACCGGTATGTACACTGGTCGAGCACGAGCGCCCGTAGCTCAACGGATAGAGCATTTGACTACGGATCAAAAGGTTAGGGGTTCGAATCCCTTCGGGCGCGCCACACAGCTGACCAGGGCGTTCTTCTTCACGGAGAACGCCCTCGTCGTACCTGGGCTGGTGGCGTCCAGCCGAGACCACGAGGATCAGGATCGCCTGTGGCCTTCTTGGCACCTCCGCGAGCTCGGCCGTCCTCCGTCAACGACAAGGGCCACTCGACAGATGCAGACATCAGCGGCCGTCTAGGACGACCCGGACGAACAGCATGAGGGACGCCTTGATCTTTCTATTTTGCCGCAACACGCCGGGAAGCTCGTGATCGGCATTGATCCGCCTCATACGGGCGTTCGAAGATAGAGGCATGTTGGAGACGTTGACGCAGCTCGGTGGCCTGGCCGCCGGGATCGTCGACGCCCCCGCCTGGCCGCTGTCGGATGACGACCTGGTGACCTCGTTGGATGAGGTGCACCGGTTGGAGCAGCAACTGGCCGCGGTCCGGTTGCATCTGATCCGGGAGATCGACGGGCGCTCTTTTGTGTCGAGTGAGCATGTGACGTCGACGGCGGTGTGGTTGCGGCATCGGTATCACGTGTCGGCGCAGACCGGCACCCGCTGGGTCACCCTGGCCAACGACCTGGACCGGCACCCCGGTCTGGACGCCGCCCTGTCCAAGGGCGCCGTCAACACCGAGCAGGCGCAGGTAATCGGCCACCAGCTGCGGCAACTACCCGACGACCTGGACACCGGCCTGGCCGACCTCGCTGAGGAGATCATGGTTGGTTGGGCGGGGGAGGCGGGCTTCGACCCGAAGGTGTTACGGGAGATGTCGTCGACGATCCTGCACCGCATCGCCCCCGAGATCGCTGATCGCGTGGATGAGGAGGCGCTGCGCCGGGAAGAGCGGCGGGCGGAGCAGACGAAGGCGTTCAACCTTTCCAACAACGGTGACGGCCGCTACCGGGTATCGGGGTGGTTGCCGGCGGAGGCGGCGGCGATTGTCAACAACGCCCTCGACCCGCTGTGCAAACCGCTGCCGGAAGACCACCGCACCGCGACGCAGCGCCGCGCCGACGCCCTCACCGACGTCTGCGCGCATGCGATGAACACCGGTGACCTGCCCGAACAAGGTGGTGAGCATGCGCATGTGGCGATCGTCGTGGACTGGGATCTAGTGCGGCAGCAGGTGGGTATCGGCCAGTTGGATACCGGGGAGCGGCTCAGCCCCGAGCAGGTGCGCCGGTGGGCGTGCGACGCCCGCCTGATCCCGTTCGTGCTGGGTGGGCAGAGTCAGGTGTTGGACGCCGGCCGCTCGCGGCGGTTGTTCGACGGGCCGCTGCGCCGGGCGATCATCGTGCGTGACCGGGGCTGCGCGTTTCCGGGCTGTGACCGGCCGGCGAAGTGGACCGACTGCCACCACATCGTTCATTGGGCAGATGGTGGGTCGACGTCGCTGGACAACGGGGTGCTGTTGTGCCGTTCTCACCATCGTCTGATTCACCGCGGCGACTGGCAGGTGCGGATCGCCGCCGACGGGCTGCCGGAGTTCATCCCGCCGCACTATGTGGACAGCGAGCGCAGGCCACGCCGCAACATCTACCACCGACGCGAATGACGCTCGACCACCGCCACACCGCCGCCGCCAATCACCCTCCCGGAAGCGTGCCAGCGTGCCGTCGGGTTGGCCCAGGTGGCACTGGTCAGGGTAAGGACCAGTTCAACCTTGTTCCGCGTGCACCGGGGCCCGGATCGCGGGCGGGTGCACGCGGAACAAGTCGTCGCAGATGATGTAGATCGGCGTGCTGTCCGGCCGGCGCGGCGCCAGCCACTGGCGGGGTCAGCGTACGAGGTGGGGCTCCCGTACCGGGTGCTCCGTGGGCAGGGCGGGCCGGTCCGTGAGCTTCTCGCCCTCGACATCGAGGCGCGGCAAGACGCGGTCGAGCCACCCCGGCAGCCACCAGGCCGACTTACCCAGCAGGGCAAGCAGGGCCGGCACCAGGGCCATGCGAACGATGAAGGCGTCGAACAGGACGGCGGCGGCCAGGCCGAAGCCGATCATCTTGACGAAGTCGTTGTTCTCCAGGATGAAGCCGGAGAAGACGCTGGTCATGATGATCGCGGCGGCGGTGACGACCCGTCCGCCGTACCGGAATCCGGTGACGACAGCCTCGCCCGCCGCGGCGCCGTGGGCGTAGGCCTCGCGGATGCGGGAGACCAGGAACACCTCGTAATCCATCGCCAGGCCGAAGACCACGCCGATCATGAGGATCGGCAGCGTGCTGATGATCGGGCCGGGCTGTTCGACGCCAATGACGTCGGCGAGCCAGCCCCACTGGAAGATCGCCACCACGGCGCCGAGGGCCGCGGTCACCGACAGCAGGAAGCCCAGCGCCGCCTTGAGCGGGACCAGCACCGACCGGAACACGAGCATGAGCAGGAGGAAGGCCAGTCCCACGACCAGACCCAGGTACGGCACGAGCGCGTCATCCAGGGTTTGGGAGAAGTCGATGAACATCGCGGTCTGCCCGGCGACCAGGATCGCCGACGCGCCGGTGCGGGACTCCAGCGCGCCGGCGGCGGCGCGCAGGGAACGCACCAGGTCCTCGGTCCTGGTGTCGGCCGGACCGGTCTCGGGGACGACGGTGACGACCGCGGTGTCGCCCGACGCGTTGGTGGTGGCGGGAGAGACGGTGGCGACTCCGTCGACCGCCTCCAGAGCGGTACGTACCTGCTCCGCCGCCGTCTTGGCGTCCTTCGCCTCGATGGTGACCATCAGCGGCCCGTTGAAGCCGGAACCGAACGAGTCCGACAGCATGTCGTACGCCTTGCGCTGGGTCGTGTCCGGGGCCATCGAGCCCTCCCCCGGCAGGCCCAGCTGAAGGCTCGCCGCCGGCACCGCGACTGCGCCCAGGCTCACCACGCCCAGCAGCAGGACGGCAACCGGATGGCGCAGCACGAAGCCGGCCCAGCGCGCGCCGAGGTTCGGCCTGCCGTTAGCCGCACGCTTGGCGGCCCTACGCTGCTGGCGCTTCGACAGGGGCTTGCCGGTGAAACGGTGGCGCTCGGAGCGGGCCAGGACCCTGATGGGCGCGTAGCCGAGCAGCGCGGGCACGAACGTGAGAGCGACGAGGACGGCCACCGCGACCGTGCCGGCCGCCGCCAGGCCCATCTTGGTCAGCAGCGGGACGTTGACCACCGCAAGCCCCGCCAGAGCGATGATCACGGTGAGTCCGGCGAAGACGACGGCCGAACCCGCGGTGCCCGCAGCTCGGGCGGCGGCGTCCGCGCGCTCGCGTCCCTCACCGACCTCGGAACGGTAACGGGAGACGATGAACAGGGCGTAGTCGATACCGACGGCAAGGCCGATCATCAATGCGAGCGTGGAGGTCGTGGACGACAGGCCGAGCGTGCTGCCCAGCGCGGTGATCCCGGTGATGCCGATGCCGACGCCGACGATGGCGGTCAGCAGCGGCATGCCGGCGGCGACCAGTGAGCCGAAGGTGACAAGCAGGACGACGGCGGACAGCAGGATGCCCAACTGCTCGCCCGTCCCGTTCATCGCCTGCTCGATCTCGACGGCGTCGCCGCCGGCCTCGACGACCAGGCCAGCGTCGCGGGCCCGTGCCATCGCGGTGGTGAGGCCGTCGTGCGCCGCGTCGGTCAGTTCGGTCGCCGTCGCTGTGTAGGTGACGTAAGCGTAGGCGGTCGTCCGGTCGCCGCTGACGGCGTTGGCCTGGAACGGATCGGCCACGGCGGCGACCTGGGGCGCCTTGGACAGGTCGGAGACGAGCTGCTCGACCTGCGTCCTGCGGGCGGGCGAGGTGATCTGCTCGGTGCCCGGGGCGCGGATGACGACGCGGGCTGCGGCGCCGTCCGCGCGGGCGTCCGGGAACTTCGCCTGCAGCACGTCGAACGCCTTCTGCGATTCGGTACCCGGCATCGAGAAGATGTCAGCGGGCGGCGGCGGGGCGTTGGAGGCCGCGAAGCCCATGGCTCCCAGGGCCAGGACCCATAGCAGGACGACGAGGCCGCGTCGCCGGAAGCAGAAGCGGCCCAATCCAGAGAGGAATGTTGCCACGGTGGAGACCATCCTGTCGGAAGAAGTGATGTGTTGTCAGGCATGCGGGCGACGCTCGCGCCGCCGACGGCAGGCGTGAGCTGCCATCGGCGACGGAGCGTGGGGGGCGTCAGGAAGGCGGGGCCGGTGGATTCGCGGGCCGGGGGCCGGGTGAGGACCCCGGCGCGTCACATCAAGCGGCGTCGAGGGCTGCGGTGATCTTGCGGATCATGTCAGCCATGGTGGGGCTGGGCTCGCCTTTGTGGCTCTGGATGGCTGCGTCGATGGCCACGAGAACGGTGCTGCGGAAGTTGTCGGCCTCAGCCTGATCCGCCTTCTTGAGCAGGCTGACGGCCTGGGTGAGGGTCGGCAACACGCGGTCGGCGACCTCGGCCACCGACTTGCCGTTCAGTTCCTTGCCTTTGGGATATTCCGCGAGCACGTGCCCGACCAGGCCGGTGGCCGAACTCAGCGCGATGCTGCCGTTTGTGGCGATCTTGTGTGGCGAGCCACCGGCCGCGCCAGCCGCGGACAGCAGTGTGATGGCGCCGTAGGCGGCGGTCCGCAAGGTGGTCTTGTCCTGGTCGGAGAGGGTGATGGACATGGTTGTGTACTCCTTGAGATCTGGGTTTCTAGATCGACTGATGTAAAGATGTGGGTCGCCCAGTCGATGACGTCGCGGATCGCCTGGGCCGTTTCTCTTGCCGCTACTGTCGGCGCCCGGCCTGACGCGACCCTGCCGCCGCCCTGACACGGCCACTGACACGGTGTTTCCCGGCGCTCCCGCGAACCGGGACGCTTGGTGTCAGTCGTCGATCGCCTGGTAGACGGTGGTCCAGAAGTCGAGGAACGCCCATGCCGAGTTCGGGTTGGATGCCCCGACCTGGGTGAGCAGGATGCCGATCAGCTGCTTGTCCGGGTCGGCGTAGGTGGAGGTGCCGCTGCCGCCGTCCCAGCCGAATTGGCCGATGGAGGCGTAGTCGCCGCGGTAGGTGCGTACCGCCATGCCGAAGCCCCAGCCGCCGTGCTGGCCTTGGCCGAACGAGATGTGGACATTGTCCCGGGCCAGGGCCGTACGGGCGGTGTGTTGCTCGGGCGTGAGGCGGTTGGTGGTCATCAACTCGACCGCCGGCCGGGACAGGATCCGTTCGCCGTCCTGGGTGCCGCCGTTGAGCAGCATCCGGAAGTAGGCGTGGTAGTCGTCGACCGTGGAGACGAGCCCACCGCCGCCGCCGGGAAATGCCGGGGGCTGGCTCCAGCGCCCGCCCGCGGGCTCGTCCCAGACGGTGAACTCTCCGGTCTGGGGGTCGGGGGCGTAGAGCGTCGGGAGCCGGTCGATCTTCTCGGCGGGCACGTGGAAGCCGGTGTCCTTCATACCCAGCGGGTCAAAGACGCGTGCGCGCAGGAACTCTTCGAACGGCTGGCCGGTGACCCTGGCCACGAGCACGCCGAGCACGTCGTTGCTGATGTGGTACTGCCAGCGCTCTCCGGGCTGGTGCATCAGCGGAAGCGTGCCCAGGCGGCGCATCCACTCATCCGGCTCGGGCACAGGCACCGGCAGATTCGGGGTCAGCCCCTGCTCGAAGACCGCGTTCATGATCGGCGTGCCCAGCGCCGTAAAGTCCATGCCCAGCCCGAACGTGGAGGTCAGCAGGTCCCGCACGATGATCGGCCGCCGTGCTGGCACGGTGTCGTCAAGCGGGGCGTCGATCCGGGTCAGCACCCGCCGTTCGGCCAGTTCCGGCAGCCACGGCTCTACCGGGTCGTCCAGGCGTAGCCGGCACTCGTCGAGCAGCACCATCGCCGCCGCCACCGAGACCGGTTTCGACGTGGAAGCCATCCGGAAGATCGTGTCCCGGCGCATCGGCGGGCCACCGTCGTGGTGCATCGTCCCGATCGCTTCGACGTGCGTGTCGTCACCCCGGCTGACCAGGGCGACGAGTCCGGGAATCCGGCCGGAATCGACATGCCGCGCCAGCACCTCCCGCACCCTGTCCAGCCCCGTTTTAGAGAAGCCGACATTGCCTTGTCCCATCATCAATCTCCCTGCGTGCGGCGTTCGACCGTCAAGACCCGTCCCGGCGTGGCCGTAGGACAGGCCAGCCGCCCATAGCGTGCGGGGGGCTTGTCTAGTCGATCAACGACGACTTCCGCATCGACCGATAACGCGTCGGTTATCGGGAGTCGCCAGGAGGATGCGGCATCGGCTGCCCGCGCGAAGCGGCAGAGAGGGTTACGCGGTCTGCTGCGTGTCCTCGGCGGCTTGGACGAAGGCGCGGACCAGTGGGGTTTCGGCGGTTCCGCGCCACACCGGCGCGTACCGCAGGATCGGTCCGTCGGTGATGGCCAGGAAGGTGATGTCGCTGCGCTGCCGGGTGGCTGCCGCGTCTGCCCCGACGGGCGAGACGACGCTGCCGCCGGCGATCGCCGTGAAGGCCTCCTCAAGGGTGGTAATGGCGATTCCGCGCCGGATGGGACGCCCGGCCGGTGTCACGGACGGGGTGTGCGCCTCCCACATGTATTCCGGGATGGGCCCGTCCGGATACACCACCGGGTAGTCGCCGAGATCCTCCATCACGATCCGTTTCCGACCAGCCAGCGGATGATCGGAGGCGACGGCCAGCACCAGATGCTCGGTGTGCAGCGGCGGCCCAACGGCCAGGTCCGGCTCGCGTACCGGTAGCCAGACCATCCCGATGTCGACCCGGCCGGCGCGCACCCCACCGAACGGGTCGCTCGGGAGAATCTCGCGCATGCGCAGCTCACACTGCGGATGCCGCTGCCGGAACAGATCGAGGACGCCCGCGATCCGATGGTGCCCGGTGGCCATCGTGCCAATGGTCAGGGTGCCGACCTGCCCACGAGCGGCGGCCGCGGCCTCGTCGATACCTGCCATGATCTCGCCGTAGCCCGCGTCGAGCCGGTCGCGTAGGCGCTCGCCGAGCGGCGTGAGTAGCACGCTGCGGCTGGTCCGCTCGAACAGGGCACCGCCGATCCGGCGCTCCTGCTGCTTGATCGACTGACTGACCCGCGCCTGCGAGATGCGCAGGCGTTCGGCCGTACGCCCGAAATGGAGCTCTTTGGCCAGCGTCAGGAAGATCTCGATGTCTCGCAGCTCCACCAGGCCATCTCCCTCCGGTCCCGACGCGCGAACCGCCGTCCCTGACCGGCGCAATCCGGAAGGCCAGGGGTGACCGCCGGTCACGACCGTGACCCGGCCACCGTCGACCGTGGGCACCACGCATCGCGTCGAACGATAACCGCTGACTTATGGGTCGATTCGATCTTTCATATTGTTCCGCAGAGACGGCCCGGGCGACCATGGGGGCCATGAGCAAACCCGTGATCGACATCGTGACGGTGTCGGATCACCCCGGGGGCTCTCGATGGCAAGCTATGTCGCCAGGCGGCTCCGTGGCCGGGGCGGCCACCCTGCGGACGATCACCCCACTCGGGCACGCTCTCCTGCCGCCTCCCGTCCGAGCCACGAAGCCCGGCGCCCCGGAACTGAGCCTGTACGTGGAGCCGCAGTGGCGGCGCCGCGGGATCGGCTCCCGGCTGCTAGCCACCGTCCGGGAACAGGTCACCGAACCACGCCTCGTCGCCGACGTACCCGAGGGCTCGCCGGGTGAGGCATTCTGCCAGCGGCACGGCTTCCGGCACACCCGATCCAGGCGCCACGACCTGCTCACCTACTGCGATGTCCACCAGGCCTGGCTGGGTGAGCTGGTAGACGCAGAGCATCCCGGCTACCGCCTGACCCACTGGACCGGCGACCTGCCCGACGCCCCCAGCATCGAACAACTGCTGCGAAGCCCGAGCCGCCCCGGTAACGCCGTGCTAACCGCCGCGGACGCGAACGGCGACCTGGCGGCCTACGCCGTGGCGGTCGTCGGCGCGCTCTTCCAACCCCGCGCTCGCCAGTACGGACCGACCGTGCTTCCCGACCATCGCGGACGGCGGCTGGGTCGCTGGGTCAACGCCGCTCTGCTCCAGCGACTGCGCGAGGTCCACCCGTACGTCAACGAAATCGAAACCGCCGCCGCCGCCGAGGACGATCCCCACCTGCTCGCCATACGCGAGCACCTCGGCTTCCGCTTCTTCCGGCGAACTCACCTCTACGAGCTCACCCTGCCGTAAACGCCCCCCGATGCCGTTGCGGACCACGGATGACGTCTTTCGGCGGGTGTAGCCGGCAACACCGCCGCGCGGTTCGACCCGCACTTCACCCGCTTCGCGGCGAAGCTGATGAGGTGAGCTTCGCGAAATCCGGCGCGTACACGGTCATCCAGTGTGGATGCAGCCGGTAGTAGACCACCTCGTTGTCCCAGTCGAAGAGGTCCTCGCCGTAGAAGTCCTTGAAGTACGCGAGCAGTTCCGGCCAGTCCGCGGCCGGCTCGCCGTCCTGGGGGTTGAGGATCTCCACTTTGCCGTGCGTGAACACGCCGAGATCCTCGCCGCGCAGGTGTGCGACGCTGACGGCGGGCCGGGCGGCGAGATGGCGGGCCTTGGCGGCGTCGCGCGCCGTGCCGAAGTGCCACTTTCCGTGTAGGAAGTGCCCGTCCACCCCGCTGATCCGCGGCTCGCCCTTCGCCGTCACGGTGGACAGGGCGAGGGTGCACATGCCGGTGAGGACCTGGGTGAGCTGCGCCGCGCTCAGGGTGCGCTCGGTGTTGATGATCGAGCGGAGGTGCGCGGTGGAGCGGGCGAGGGATGCGTCGAGGAGGGCCTGGAGTTCATCGAGTTCTTCGGGCGTCTCGCGCATCCGATCACCCTACAAGGGCTTGCGTTGGCGTTCGAGCAGCCAGGAGGCTTGGGAGACGGCGCCGCCGCCGACCGCGAGGCTGGCTCGTGCGGCCAGGTAGAAGGCGTCCCGGGCTTCGTCGATCCTCTGGACCGCCGCGTCGCGGTCGAACCCGTCACCCGCGCGGCCGTGTGCCGCCGACACGACTCGGGCCGCGGCGTTCCGCCACTCCCGACCGGCGGTCACGGTGGCGGCATCACCGAGCAACAGCACGCCTTCCCATGCCTTGGAGCACTCCGCCTCGGCCTGGATGAGCAGCGGTACGTCGATGTCCCGGTCGCTGGAGCGGGTGGGGCTGGTCAGCCGCATCGCCAGCAGGTGTACCTCTTTGAGGGTGCGGGCGTACGTGGCGTACGCGTCGATGCGCCGGTCGTCCCAGCGCACCGACTGCGTACGTGTCCACTTCGCACGTTCACTGACGCTGGTCGCCAGGATGGTGCCCAGCGTGCCGATCACCACGCCGATCAACGTGGGGAGCTGATCCAGGAACGTGCTCACCGATGCCGAAGCCGAAACCGAAGCCGAAGTGTGGTCAGAGTGCCTTCATGGCGGTCACCCGGCCGCTCCACGGGCAGTACCGGTCGCCGCTGATCGTGCCGGCCTCCACATCGGATGGCAGGCCGTCGCAGAGCTCCATGGTGATGTCGACGAACTCCACGTCGTTGGGGTCGATGTGCCAGCTGTACCCGACGTTGTACTCCGGGCCGGACCGGTCGACCAGGCCGTTCGGGAACTGGTTGCTGGCGCCCGACAGGCTGTCGAACGCGGCGGTGATGTCGGCGGCTTCCACCAGGTGGATGCGGTAGTACTCGCTGCCGGAGCCGCCGTCGACGCGCACGGTGGCGACGTATTCGGCGGTGCCTGCCGCGGCGGCCGGCGCGGCGGCGAGCGCCGTCGTGGCCAGTGTGAGAGTCGTGGCCAGTGCGAGAGTGGACAGGATCGCTGTCGCGCGGGCTCTCATGGTGCCTCCCCAGGGCTTGAAGTTGTGTGTGATCGAACGTACCCGACGAACTCAACGGTGCAGGATCGTGTGCCCGGCGCTGTACGCCGCGAAGTCCGCGCCGGTGCGGCACGACTTCGCCTGTAGCCCGGCCGGTACCCGCGCGGCGGACCTGGGCCGCCCAGCCGCGTACCGCAGGCCGATCTCCATGACGAGCCCGGGTCCCGAGGCCAGCTCGTCACCTTCCCAACTCGTCGCCGTGACCATGTCGAGGGGCCCGGTGCCGTCCAGATTGAGGATGGGGCGGCGTGCGCCGGCGAGGCTTGCCCGGACGGGCGGATGCGAGCACTTGGATGCCTTCAGTAACGGTGGATAGCGGATCGGTGGATAACGCACTGGTCGCGATGGCCAGCTACCACTAGCCGGAAGTGGCATAGTTCACTCACACGAACGGCACGCTCAGCATCGGGTACAGGGGAGTAACGATGACGAAGCGATACGAAGGGTTACGGGTTTCCCGCCGCACGGCGCTCGGGCTCGGCCTAGGTGTGGCCGCCGCCCCCGCGCTGACGGCCTGCGGCGGAGTGTCCACCACGGGAGCCGACAGTTCTGGTGGCTCGATCAACTTTTTGTCGACGCAGTTCACGCCGGTCGAGGAGCGGCAGCGCTTCGAGAAGATCCTCGCTGACAAGGTGAGCGCCGCGAAGGTGGCGTACAACCCGGTCGAGCCGAGCATCTTCTCGTCGACGCTCCAGACCCAGGTCGACGCGGGCAAGGTGCAGATCAGCGTCGCCGGCGGCCTGCACGGCGACCTCGCCCCGCACGGCAGTCGCCTGACCGACCTCGACGACGTGCTGGGGGAGCTGGGCGATCGCGGGTTCAGCACCGATCTGACCGACCTGGCGAAGCTGGGCGGCGGCACCACGAAGTACATCCCGTGGATGCAGGCCACCTATGTGGTGGCGGTGCACAAGAAGGCGCTGCAGTGGCTGCCCAGCGGGGCGGACGTGCAGAAGTTGACCTACGACCAGTTCCTGGCCTGGATGACCGCCGGCCGGGCGGCCAACGGCAACAAGCCGATCTTCGGGTTCCCGGCCGGGCCGAAGGGCCTCTACCACCGGTTCTTCCAGGGATTCCTGCTGCCCAGCTTCACCGGCGGCCAGATCACCACGTTCCGCAGCCCGGAGGCGGTCACCGCCTGGCAGTACATGAAGGAGCTGTGGGCGCAGGCCGCGCCGGCCTCCACAAACTACGACAACATGCAGGAGCCGCTGGAGCGCGGCGAGGTGCTGGTGGCGTGGGACCACGTCGCGCGGCTGGTGAACGCCCCGGCCGACAAGCCGGACGACTGGGTGATGGTGCCGGCGCCCACCGGCGCCAAGGGCCTCGGATACATGCTGGTGGTCGGTGGCCTGGCGATCCCGCGCGGGGCGCCCGAGGTGGACAAGGCCAAGGAGGTCATCAAGTCGCTGACCAGTGCCGACGTGCAGACCGAGGTGCTGCGGCAGAACGCGTTCTTCCCGGTGACGGGCGCGGACCTGCCATCCGACCTGCCAGCCGCCGTCGGGCTGGAGGCCACCGCGGTACGGGCGCAGCAGGGCGCGGACAACGCGGTGGCGTCCCTGCCGCCGGTGGGTCTCGGCGCCAAGGAGGGTGAGGTCACGCAGATCTTCAAGAACACCTTCAAGGAGATCTGCCTGGACGGTAAGCCGGTGCAGCAGGTGCTGGACCGGCAGGCGACACAGCTCAACACCATCCTCGACGAGCTGAAGGTGGCCTGCTGGCGGCCGGACCCTGCCGGTACCCCCTGCCGGGTGCAGTGATGGCCACAGCCAAGCCGCGGCGGGTGCCCGCCGCGGTGCTCCTCATCACGCCGTCGTTGATCTTCATGGCACTGCTGTTCCTGTGGCCGCTGGTGGTCGGCGTGGGTCAGGCACTCGTCGGCCCGGACGGGCCGACGACGCAGTACCTGCGCCGGATGCTCGACGACCCGTACTTCTGGACGGCCGCCCGCAACACGCTGCTGCTGATCGTGGTGCTGATCCCGGTGCAGTTCGCGCTCGCGATCGTGATGGCGCTGCTGCTGCGGGAGCGGCCACGGTTCGCGGGGTTCCATTTCTACATCTGGGTGATCCCGCTCGCGATCAGCGACCTGGCCGCCGGCTTGGTGTGGCTCTCCATCCTCACCGACCGTGGATACCTGAACTCGGTGCTGGACATGGTCGGCATTGAGGGATATGCGTGGTTGTCCTACCAGCATCCGGTGACGATGTTCATCGCGATCGTGCTGGCGGAGCTGTGGCGCAGCACTTCGCTGGTGTTCGTCATCGTGGTCGCCGGCATGCAGGGCATCCCGAAGGATTACGACGAGGCGGCGGCCGTCTTCGGCGCCAACTACTGGCAGCGGGTGCGGCACGTGATCCTGCCGCAGCTGCGCCCGAGCCTGCAGGTGGCGCTGATCCTGCGCACCATCCTGGCGCTGGAGACGTTCGCGGTGGCGCAGGCGCTGACCGGCCGCAATTTCCCGCTGCTGGTCGGCGAGACCTACCAGTGGTATTCGGTGCAGCTCAACCCGAACGTGTCCGCGGCCATCGCGCTGGTCGTACTCGTGGTCTCCATGCTGGCGGCGGCGGGTTACCTGCGGATGATGCGTGACCAGACGGGGGCCCGATGAGACGTTCCGTCGGTATCCAGCTGGCGTGCGTGGCGATCACGCTGTTCATGGGCGTGCCCATCTACCTGATCGCGCTGGCCGCGCTGTCCAGCCGGGCGTCGCTCAACCAGTTCCCGCTGTCGCTGCTGCCGACCGACCTGTCGGTCGACACGATGTCGTCCTTCCTGGACACCACCGGCATTGTCGGCGGCTTCGTCAACTCGCTGAGCGTCGGCCTCGGCACGGTCATCCTGTCGCTGCTGATCGGGGTGCCCGGTGGTTACGCGGTCGCCCGGTACGCGTTTCGCGGCCGCAGCCCGTACCAGATGTTCCTGCTGCTGACCCGGGCGCTGCCGATCGTCGTGCTGTCGGTGCCGCTGGCCCGGATCTTCCTGGACGCGGGGCTCTACGACACCACGTACGCGGTGACGCTGCTGCACACGGCGCTGGCGCTGCCGACCACCGTGCTGATCACGGCGGCCATCTTCGTCGGCGTCTCCCGCGAGCAGGAGGAGGCGGCGATGGTCTTCGGCGCGTCGCCGCTGAAGGCGTTCCTGCGGGTGGTGGCGCCGCAGGCGCTGCCGGGCATCGCGGCGGCGGCGATGTTCACGTTCGTGCTGTCGTGGAACGAGGTGCTCGGCGCCACGATCCTGACGCTCAACCAGCGAACGCTGCCGGCTCAGGTGTTGACCACGCTGTCCGACTCGCCGCTGGCGTTCCGGTTCGCGGGCGGCTTCGCGCTGATCCTGCCGGCGATCATCTTCATCGCGATCATGCGACGCTATTTGCTGAATATGTGGGGGACGACGCTGAGATGAGCGACATCGTGGTCCGGAACCTTGTGAAGACGTATGCGTCCGGTGGCCCGCGGGCCACCGACGACGTCTCGCTGGAGGTCGCCGACGGCGAGTTTCTGGTGCTGGTGGGCCCGAGCGGCTGCGGCAAGACCACGCTGCTGCGCATGGTCGCCGGCCTGGAGACGCCGGACAGCGGCACCGTCCACATCGGCGGCCGCGACGTCACGTCGCTGCCCGCGCGCCACCGCGGCCTGTCGATGGTCTTCCAGTCGTACGCGATCTTCCCGCACATGAAGGTGCGGCAGAACATCGGCTTCGGCCTCGCCATGCGCAAGGTGCCCGCCGGCGAGATCGACCGCCGGGTACGCCGGGCGGCCGAGCTGCTGCACCTGGAGGAGTACCTCGACCGGTACCCGGCGCAGCTCTCCGGCGGGCAGCGGCAGCGCGTGGCGGTGGCCCGCGCGGTCGTGGTCGACGCCGGCGTCCTGCTGATGGACGAACCGCTGTCCAATCTCGACGCGCTGCTGCGGTTGCAGTTCCGGGCCGAGCTGAAGAAGATCGTCCGGGAGATCGGCACGACCACGCTGTACGTCACGCACGACCAGGCCGAGGCCATGTCGCTCGGCGATCGGGTCGCGGTGATGCGGGGCGGCCGCATCGTGCAGCTCGGCGCGCCCCTCGACGTGTACGACCGGCCGAGCGAGCAGTTCGTCGGCGGGTTCATCGGCGCACCGCCGATGAACTTCTTCCCGGCATCCGTGGAGCGGGCCGCTGACGGGCCGGTGCTGTCGGTCGGTGACCAGCAACTGGTGGCACCGTCCACTGTGGGCGAGTGGGCCGGCCGGCAGGTGCTCGTCGGGGTGCGGGCAGAGAACATCGAGGTGGCCACCGAGGCGTCGCCGGGGTGGGCGACCGCTGAGGTGGAGGTCGTCGAGCCGACCGGCGCGACCCTGCTGCTCACCGTCCGGCTCGGCGAACACCAGGTCAAGGTGCAGGCGCCGGCGGGATTCCGGGTCGCGCCCGACGAGACCGTCTGGCTGCGCAGCACGCCGGAGACGCTGCGCCTCTACGACCCGGAGACCTCCCTGGCCCTGTCCACATAGGCACAGGTAAAGCAAAGGCGCCCCGCACATCGTGCGGGGCGCCTTTCACCACGGACCTAGAGCGCGGATTTCGTCGCGCGCGGCAGGGTCGTCGAGAGCCGCGGCGCGTCCGGCGTCGCGGCCCGGACGCCGTTGCCGGCGCTCGACCCGAACTCCGAACCCCACGGCCACTCGAAGGTGCCCGCCACGTCGACCAGGACGTGCGTCGAGCCGCGGTTGTTGTAGACGTGGAACGCGTCGGCCGGTCCGATGCCGGTGATGACCGCGTTCGGCACGGTCTGGCCGCGGACGGGGTTCAGGTTGCTGACGCCCGGCTGGTCGATGCCCGCGCCGGCCGGCCACACCGTGAGGTACGTGCCCTCCGTCGGCGACACCGCGGTCACGTTCGTCGCCAGCGCGGCGGTGTCCGGGCCGGCCACGGTGGACGGCGCGGTGGCCGTCGCGGTGGCGTTGTTGCCGACCGCCGCCGGGATGCCCAGCCCGCTTCGCGAGTCGACGATGCGGGTCGGCTTGAGCGGCTTGAAGCGCAGCCCGTTCGCCAGTGAGCTGTCGTCGAAGAAACCGACGATGTCGACGATGACGTGGGTGCGTGCCTGGCCGCCGTTGAAGATGCCGATGGACGGGAGGCCCTCACACCCCTCGTACTGGCACGGCGCGGTGGGCACGATCGCCATGTTGGGCACGTTCATGCCGCGCGAGAAGTTCAGCGTGGAGGCGTTCGGCGGTTCGTTCTCGCCGTTCCAGGCGGTGAGGTAGCCGTAGCCCGCCGGGCTCACGGCCGTGACGTTCACGGCCAGCGCCCGGATCCGCGCGTTGTCCTCGGGGCCGAAGTCGACCGGGAGCGTGTACATCCAGCCCGGGTCCAGCCAGCCGTCGTTGCCGTACCACCGGGAGTCGAACATCCGCCCGGGCACGGTGCGCACCAGCTGACCGCCGAGGCCGCGGCTGGCCAGAACCGTGTTGTCACTGGCGTAGAAGCCGACCACGTCCGCGATGACGTGCGTGGACCCGATGTCGTTGTAGAAGTCCACCTTGCCGCCCGCGCCCACCGGCACGGTCACCAGGTTGGCGCCGGTCCAGCCCTTGGGGTAGTTCAGGTTGGACGCGGTCGGGCGGGCCTGGCCGCTCGGGTAGACGGTCAGGTAGCTGCCGGCGGTGGGCCCGGTGACGGTCACGTTGAGCACGACCGCGGACACGCCGGTCGACGGCACGCCGCCGCGTCCGGTCGCTGGAAGCGAGACGACGCCGCGCTGGCCGACCACACCCTTCCGGACGCCGGTGCCGCTGCGGGTGTCCATGACCCGCGCCGGGGCGAGCTGGTAGTAGGTGCCGTTGGCGCCGGCGAAGCCGTTGACCGTCAGGCCGACGCTCGGCCCGCCGTCATTGGTCGGGATGCTGAGCGACGCCTGCTGGACACCGCTCCGCCTGGGGTTGGTCTTGACCGTGACCACGCAGGTCTGGTCCGCCGTGAGGGTGCTGCCGGCGCAGCCATCGTTGACCACGGAGAAGCTGGCGGGGTCGGCACCGGTGAGCTCGGCCGCGCTGAACGTCGTCGGCTCGGAACCGGTCGCCGTGACCGTCACGGTCCTCTCTGGACCGTTCGGGCTGATCTCGGCGGTGCCGAAGTCGATGCTGCTGGGGTTTGCCGTCGCTCCAGCGGCGGCACTGGCCGCGGTTGGCACGAGAACCGCGGCTGCGGTTGCGACGCCTGTCAAGGCGCCGGCGAGAAGACGCACGAATTCCCCCGTTGGGTGAGAGGTGGATAGCCGGTCCAGTATGGACCGTGCTGCCCAACCCCGCATCGGAGTTGATTTCGAGGCTGGGCTACGGCGGATCGTAGTCCAGCCTGCCAATGACGCGCGTGCTCAGTTAGTGGTCGAAACCGGATAGACCATCCCGATCCAGACCGAGAATCCACAGTGGATCTGTCAGGCGAGGGCGGTCAGGCGGCGACGCGCTCCAAAGAGGACTATCCAGCCGATACCCAGCCCGATCGTGATGGTGGCGGCCATCGTGACGGTCGGTTCGGCGAACGCGCCGCCGAGCGCCTGGCCGATCAGGCCCAGGAGCACGTACATGCCGGCCCACAGGGTCGCGCCGAGGGTGGCGTTGCGGGCGAAGATCCGGTACGGCATCCGCAGGCCGCCAGCGGCCAGCGGCATCAACGCGTTCAGTACCGGCAGGAAAGGCGCGGCCACCACCATGCCGGCGCCGTTGCGGCGCAGCGCTCGCTCGGCCATCGCCCAGCGGTCCTCGCCGATCCAGGTGCCCACCCGGCCGTGCCGGATCCGGTCACCGAGGTGGCGGCCGGCCAGGAAGGTCAGCGACCACCCGGCAACGCAACCGGCCACCACCCCGAAGAGCACCCCGCCGCCGCCCATCGGCCCCCGAGCGCCGACCGCGGCGAGCACCATGACGTCGCCTGGTACCAGCACGCCCACGAGCGGGATCGCGTCGAACACCATCACGATGCCCAACGCGAGCATCACCACGCCCGCCGGCAGTTCGCCGATCCAACCCAGGATCTCCGTCATGGCAATGACGCTATGGGCGGGCGGCGTCGCATACATCAGGGCCGAAGCCCGGACGTCGCACCTAGATCGAACCCTGAGGCTGCCTCAGGGATCCCCTGACGCACGGCACGATTGCCAGGCTGGCATACGCTCCGCGATAGCCGCCCGGACCGAAACCTGATGCTGGGGCTGGACCCAGGCGGGCCATCACCTCTCACGCCACACACGGGGGTCATCTACGTGCGCCTACTTGCTGGTGCCTTGACGGGCATCGCGACCGCGGCAGCGGTCCTCGTTCCCACCGTGGCCCACGCCGCCGCACCCCACATGGCCGTCACCGTCAACGGCGGCGCCGGCTCGTCCGTGCTGGATTTCGGCAGCCGAATCTTCGATAGCGCCGACACGGCGATCACGATGACCGAGTCCGGCAACGGCCTCCGCATGGACGTCGACACCGGGCAAGCCCGGTGGAGCGTCGAGGTCAGCCCGCCCGCTGGTGAGGAGTTCTACGCGAACCGGCGGTACTGGGCGGGCCTGGACGCCGGCGACGCCAGCGTCCGCGTCGAGGGCGAGGGCCGGGGTTGCGCGCCCGCCGCCGACGGCGGCTGGATCCTCTTCCGTGAGCTGATCCGGGACCCGGAGACCCGGAAAGTGGTCCATTTCGCCGCGTCCTACGCGGCGATGTGCGAGGGAGCAGCGCAGCCGAACACCGGCCAGCTGCGCTACAACTCCACCTACGGATATCCCGCGAGTGTGGTGGATCCGACGACGGTCGCCTTCGGCCGGGCAGAGATGAACCCGAGCGGGCCGCAGCGGACGGTCGCCGTGCGGGCGACGGGCACCGCGGTGTCCGCCTTCCAAGCCGCCTCCGTCAGCGGCGCGGCGGCGGACGACTTCTCGATCGTGACCGATGGCTGCCAGGGCAAGACCCTGCACCCAGGTGAGACCTGTGCGATCACCGTCACGGCACACCCGAGGGCACCCGGCGCCCGCGAGGCAGCGCTCTGGATCCCCACCGTCGACACCGGGGTCAGCGTCCGGCTGACCGCCGACGGCTTCGTCGGCGCCACGGGCACGTACTACCAGCTGTCGCCCGCGCGGCTGATGGACACCCGCAACGGCACCGGCGTCCGCAAGGGCTACGTCGGCCAGCGCGGCGTCGTTTCCCTCCCGGTCACCGGGCGCGGCGGCGTGCCGTCGTCCGGCATTTCCGCGGTCGTGCTCAACGTGACCGTCACCGGGCCCACCTACGCCAGCTACCTGACCGTGTACCCCAGCGGCCAGGCCCGGCCGACGGCGTCCCACTTGAACTACCCGGCAGGGTGGACGGGCGCCAACCTGGTGACCGTTCCGGTCGGCGCGGGCGGCAAGGTGGACTTCTACCACCACAGCGGGTCCACTCACGTCATCGCCGATGTCGTGGGCTTCTACGCCGGCGACAACTCGGTCCTGGCCAGTCGCGGCCTCGGCGGCCAACTGGTGCGCACCCGGCCTGAGCGGCTGTTCGACTCCCGCTCCCAGGGCACCGAGGGCAAGCTGGACCCAGGCGGGGTGTACCGGATCGCGGTGGACTACGGCGGGAACGCCAATGCGCGGATCCGCGCGCTCGCGGTGAACATCACCGCTGTGGGCGCGGATGGCTACGGCTACCTCACCGCCTGGGACGGCCAGGGTGATCCGCCGGACGCGTCCACGCTGAACTTCTCCCGGGGCGTGACCGTGCCCAACATGGCGATCGTCCCCACTTCTCCGTGTGGTTACCCCAACTGCGGCAACCTTCCGGCGATCAGCGTCTACAACGGCGCGGGTGCCGCCACCCACGTCATCATCGACGTCGTCGGTTTCTTCGACGACAGCTCACTGGCGAACGGGCTGCGCTTCAAGCCGCTCAAGCCGACCCGCATCGTCGACTCGCGGAGCGGGCTGGGCATCCCGGCGGCGGTCGGCAACAACGCCACCGCGACGGCCACTACGCCGTCCACTGTGGCCGGCCCGGACACCGCGGGGTTGGCGATGAACGTGACGGCGGTGTCGCCGACGGAGGGCACGTACCTCACGGTGTGGCCGGCCGGCGAACCCGGAGTTGGCCAGCCGGGTATAAGCAACGTGAACGCCCTTCGCGGTCAAACCGTACCGAACGCGGTCATCACCGGCATCGGACCGGCCGACGCGTTCCACGTCTACAACAGCCGCGGCTCGACGCACGTCCTGGTCGACGTGGCCGGCACGTACGAATGGCCGTGGGGGGCGACGTCCGCGACCGGTGCTGGCGTCCGGGCCGCGATGCCGGACGCGCCGCGGCTCTCGACCGACCTGCCGCCCGCGATCACGTCAGTGCGCTAGCCCACCGACGCTTCTATCGGGGTGGTGATCAAGGAGGTCCTCGCGGATCAAGGGCAAAGTCACGCGGAACTGGGAGGAACCGTGTGCCTTTGCCCATGATCGGCGGGGAAGGCAGGGAAGGCGGAGGGCGGGGTCGCCGTGACGGTGATCACGTTCTGGTGACTGGGAGGAACATAGGGCACCGTTTGTTACTTGAGCCGAACAAGCTCAACTCAACAGGACGGGGCACTTCGATGACGACTCTCCCGGTTCTGCCGCTGACCGAGGCGGTCCTGCTGCCTGGCATGGTCATCCCGGTCACCCTGGACCAGACGACGCAGGCGGCGATCGACGCCGCCCGAACTTCCAACAACAAGCGCCTGCTGGCCGTTCCACGGTTAGACGGCGAATACGGTTCCGTGGGCACCATCGCCACGATCGAAAAGGTGGGCCGCCTCCCGAGCGGCGAGCCGGCCGCCGTGGTGCGGGGCCTCGCGCGCGCCCGGATCGGCTCCGGCGTGCCCGGACCCGGCGCGGCGCTCTGGGTGGAGGCCGCCGAGCTCACCGAACCGCCGGTCACCGGCAAGACGCGCGAGCTGGCCCGCGAGTACAAGGCACTGGTCACCTCGCTGCTCCAGAACCGCGGCGCATGGCAGGTCGTCGACGCCATCGAGCGGATGACCGACCTGTCCGAGCTGGCCGACTCCGCCGGGTACGCCCCGTGGCTGTCCGTCGAGCGGAAGGTCGAGCTGCTGGCCGCGCCCGACGTCACCGCCCGGCTCGAGCTGCTGGTTGGCTGGGTCCGCGACCTGGTCGCCGAGCAGGAGGTCACGGACCGGATCAACGAGGACGTGCGCGAGGGCCTGGAGAAGTCGCAGCGCGAGTTCCTGCTCCGCCAGCAGCTCGCCGCGATCCGCAAGGAGCTGGGCGAGGACGAGCCGGAGGGCTCGGCCGACTACCGGTCCCGGGTCGAGGCCGCCGAGCTGCCGGAGAAGGTCCGCGAGGCCGCGCTGCGCGAGGTCGACAAGCTCGAGCGCGCCAGCGACGCGTCGCCCGAGGTCGGCTGGATCCGCACCTGGCTGGACACGGTGCTCGACATGCCGTGGAACACGCGTACCGAGGACAACACCGACCTGACCGCGGCCCGGACGGTGCTGGACGCCGACCACGCCGGCCTGGACGACGTGAAGGAGCGCATCCTGGAGTACCTGGCGGTGCGCAACCGCCGCGCGGCGCGCGGCCTGCACGTGGTCGGCGGCCGCGGCTCCGGCGCCGTGCTGGCCCTCGGCGGCCCGCCCGGCGTCGGCAAGACCAGCCTGGGCGAGTCGGTCGCGCGGGCGCTGGGCCGCAAGTTCGTGCGGGTGTCGCTGGGCGGCATCCGCGACGAGGCGGAGATCCGTGGCCACCGCCGCACCTACGTCGGCGCGCTGCCCGGGCGGATCGTCCGCGCGCTGCGCGAGGCCGGCTCGATGAACCCGGTCGTGCTACTCGACGAGGTCGACAAACTGTCCGTCGGCTTCGCGGGTGACCCGGCCGCCGCGCTGCTGGAGGTGCTCGACCCGGCGCAGAACCACACGTTCCGCGACCATTACCTCGAGGTCGACCTGGACCTGTCCGACGTGCTCTTCCTCGCCACGGCGAACGTGGTGGAGGCCATCCCCGGCCCGCTGCTGGACCGGATGGAGCTGGTCACCCTGGACGGGTACACCGAGGAGGAGAAGGTCGCGATCGCGCGCGACCACCTGCTGCCCCGGCAGGTCGAGCGCGCCGGCCTGACGGCCGACGAGGTCAGCGTCGCCGACGACGCCCTGCGGGCGATCGCCGCCGAGCACACCCGGGAAGCGGGGGTACGCCAGCTGGAGCGGGCGCTCGCGCGCGTGTTGCGCAAGGTGGCGGTCACGCTGGCGAACGGCGGTGATCCGGTACGCGTCGACGCGAGCAACCTGACGACCTACCTGGGTCGGCCGCGGTTCACGCCGGAGTCGGCGGAGCGTACGGCGGTGCCCGGCGTGGCGACCGGCCTCGCGGTGACCGGCGCCGGCGGCGAGGTGCTCTTCATCGAGGCCACCGCGATGGAAGGGGAGCCCGGTCTGGTGCTCACCGGCCAACTCGGCGACGTGATGAAGGAGTCCGCGCAGATCGCCCTGTCGTACCTGCGCTCGCACGGCGCGGAGCTGGGCATCGACATCGGCGCGCTGTCGAAGCGGCGGATCCACGTGCACTTCCCGGCCGGCGCGGTGCCGAAGGACGGCCCGAGCGCGGGTATCACGATGGTGACGGCGCTGGCGTCGCTCGCCTCTGGCCGTTCGGTGCGCCCGGAGATCGGCATGACCGGTGAGGTCACGCTCTCCGGTCGGGTGCTGCCGATCGGCGGCGTCAAGCAGAAGCTGCTCGCCGCGCACCGCGCCGGGCTGACCGAGGTGATCATCCCGGCCCGCAACGAGCCGGACCTCGACGACCTGCCGGAGAGCGTGCGCAGCGAGTTGAAGGTGCACGTGCTCGGTGACGTCGCCGACGTACTCGAGCTGGCGCTGCGCCCGGCGGGCGCCGCCCTCCTCCCCGCGGCGGCCTAACCCATTCAAGATCAAGGCGTCCCTCATGCGGTGATGGCAGCAAGGAGGGCGCGGGGATGATTGTGTGTGTTGCAAAACCAGACCAGGGCGTCCCCCCGGCTTTACTCGCAGCAGGCGGCACGCCTTGATCTTGGTGTAGGTGCGCGTTATCCAATCGTGATCTGCGTCCCCCCTTGTGACCGAGGTCGCTTCGCGGCAACATCACCCTCGCTATTTGCTACTTGCCGGTAACGACGCGTGGGCCAGGTGTCCCCACCTGGGTGGAGGAAGCACGTGAGCGCGACGCCGCAGCATGGCCGGGTGAATGTGGTGTTCCGCGCCTGGCGGGCATTCCGCCGTTGGCGCCGGGCCCGCCCGTTCTGGGGCGGCCTGTTCACGCTGCTGGCCGGGCTGGAGATCTTCGGGACCGCGCGGGTGAGCTTCGGCGGCGTCACGTTCCAGATGGGCATGAGTGGCTTCCTCGTCTGGCTGATCCCCACCATCCTGGTCACCTGCGGCGCGCTGATGTGGTTCACCCCGCAGCAGCGGATGTTCTACGCGATCGTGGGCGCGTTGACCACGGTGTTCTCGCTCGTCGCGGTCAACCTGGGCGGCTTCTTCGTCGGCCTGCTGCTCGGCATGGTCGGCACCGCGCTGGGCTTCGCGTGGGTACCCAGGACGCCCGCGCCTCCTCCGCCTCCTCCCGCGGACCCGCCACCTTCATCGGAGGAAGAGCCGCCATCGCGGGAGGAGGCTCTACCGCGGGAGGAGCCGCTATCGCGGGAGGAGGCGGTGGACGACGACCCCACCGTCGAGGATCTGCTCAACGGGCCGCCGAAGCGAAGCCCGCCGTTCCTCGTGATCACGCTGCTGCTGGTGGGCCTGGCGGCGACCGGTGTCGCCGCCGGTCAGTGGTCCGGCCCCGCATACGCCGCGCCCTGCCCGACCCCGTCGGCCTCGTCGTCACCGACCCCTTCCGCGACATCGTCCCCGACGCCCTCGGCCTCGCCGTCGGAAGACGGCGGCAACATCATTACGGACATCGTCGACGGGATCGGCGAACTGCTGGGCGCCGGCGCCACGCCCGCCCTCACACCCACCCCCACCCTCACACCCACGCCGTCGGCCCCGGCGCGGGCGGAGCCGGCGGCTGCCACCTCGCCGGCGCCGTCGGCGACTCCCTCCGCGACCTCATCCGCGCCGGAGCCCTGCGCGCCGGATCCGAGCGGCAGTCCGGGCCCGGAGGAGACGGAAGAGCCGGAAAATCCCGACGTGAAGGTGATCCCGCCGCCGGACGACGTGCCACCGGTCAACGAGACGCCGTCCCGGCAGACCGGTAGCAAGCTCACCATGTACGGGCTGCGGTTCGACGGCGTGACCGAGTTGCCCACAGTGGACGGCGGTGCGATGCGGGTGCTGCAGTTCTCGATGGCGAAGGCCGTGACCGACAACTTCGAGTTGCGTCCCACGATTCCGGACAGCAAGACGATGTCTTTGAAGAGCAACCCGCTCACGGTCGAGGGGCACGTGCGCTTCTTCGCCACCAGTTTCAAGGGCAAGTTGGGCGGTCTCGTCCCCGACGAGAGCACGCCGGACAAACCCTCGGTGCTGCTCATCGAGAAGCTGGAACTGCCGATCCCGGTGTTCTACACCGACGTCGAGGTTCAGCTGGCCTATGTGGACTGCGACAAGCTCACCGCGCGCGAGCTGGACAACACCATCCCCACCCCATGATCAAGGCGTCCCTCAAGTCGTCATAACTACTTGAGGGACGCCTTGATCATGAAAGGGGCTAGATGCGGGACATCGCGGCGCGGAACGGGTCCAGGCCGAGCGAGCCCAGGTTCAGGGCGTCGCGGTGGAAGTCCTTGAGGTCGAACGCGGCGCCCTTGCGGGCCTCGGTCTCCGCCCGGGCCTGAAGCCAGATCCGCTCGCCCACCTTGTACGCCGGCGCCTGCCCCGGCCAGCCCAGGTAGCGGTTGAGCTCGAAGCGGAGGTTCTCGTCGGGCACCCGGCAGTGCGCGCGCAGGAACTCCCAGCCCAGCTCGGGCGTCCAGCGCTCGCCCGGGTGGAAGCCGAACGGGTTGCCGCGCGGGATCTCCAGCTCGAGGTGCATGCCGATGTCGACGATCACCCGGGCGGCCCGGAACGCCTGGCCGTCGAGCATGCCCAGCTTGTCACCCGGGTCTTCCAGGTAGCCGAGGTCGTCCATCAGCCGCTCGGCGTACAGGGCCCAGCCCTCGCCGTGCCCCGAGCACCAGCTCAGCACCCGCTGCCAGCGGTTGAGCAGGTCGGCCCGGACCAGCGTCTGCGCGATCTGCAGGTGATGGCCGGGCACGCCCTCGTGGTAGACGGTGGTCACCTCGCGCCAGGTGGAGAACTCGTTGATGCCCTCCGGCACCGCCCACCACATCCGGCCGGGCCGGGTGAAGTCCTCGCTGGGACCGGTGTAGTAGATGCTGCCGTCGCTGGTCGGCGCGAGGCAGCACTCGATGCCGCGTACCTGCTCGGGGATGTCGAAGTGGGTGTCCGCCAGGTCCGCGACCGCCTTGTCGGCGAGGGCCTGCATCCAGTCGCGGAACGCCTCCTTGCCCTGGATGGTGCGGGCCGGGTCGGCGTCGAGCGCGGCGACCGCATCGTCGACGCTGGCGCCGGGGCCGACGATGCGCGCCGCCACGGTGCGCATCTCCGCTTCCAGCCGCGCCAGCTCCTCGAAGCCCCACGCGTACGTCTCGTCGAGGTCGATGGCGGCACCCAGGAAGTACCGGGAGGCGAGCTGGTACCGCTCGCGGCCGGCCGCCTGCTTCTGCCGCCCCCGTGGCGCCAACTCCTCGCGGAGGAACTGGCCGAACTGCGCGGTGGCGGCGGTGGCCGCCGCCGCGCCGCGGCGCAGGTCGGCGGTGAGCGTCTCGCCCGCCGTCAGGCGGTCGACCAGGCCGTGGAAGAAGTTGTCCCGGTTCGGGTCGGTCCACACGTCGCACTGCTTGGCCACTTCGACCATCTGCGTGCTGGGACTCACGTGGCCGGCGTCCGCGGCCTCGCGCAGGGTGCGCTTGTACTCCTCGACCGCGCGCGGGAACTGGCTGAGCCGGGCCGAGATGTTGGCGATCGCCTCCTCGCCCTCGGTGGGCATCAGGTCGAAGACCTGGCGCAGGCTGTGCAGACCGCTGGCGATGACGTTGATCTCGCTGGTCGTCTCGCCCGCCTCGTAGCGCTCGACCTCCAGCGTGTGCCGCTCGACCATGGCCGCCTTGGCGACCCATTCGGGCTCGCTCTCCGGCTCGATCGCGATCAGCTCGGCGAGGGAGCGCCGGGTCAGGTCGGCCTGTGCCGCATAGCCGTCGGGAGACAGGTCGTCCAGCTTGTCGTCGTAGCCCGCGATGCCGGCATATGTCGCGCCGGTCGGGTTGAGCGCCGCCCACTCATCGACATAGCGGCTTGCCAGGTCATCTACTCGTCCCACGCTGCGACCCTACGTGACGCCCCTTTCGTGACGTCGCCCACGCCGTCCGAAAAGCGCGCGACTTCTGTCGTACCCCTCGGGCAGGCTGTCAGGAGTGACCACGGCTACAGCACCTGACAAGCCCGACCAGCTCAACCTGCGCGCGTTCCTGCCCGGGTTTCTGCTGCTGGCCCTGATCTGGGGCGCGAGCTTCCTGTTCATCAAGGTCGGGGTCCGCGAGCTGCACCCGCTCTACCTGACCCTCGGTCGGGTCGGCACGGGTGCGCTGACGCTGCTCGTCGTGCTCGCGGTCACCCGCGATCGGCTCCCCCGCGACCCGCGGCTGTGGGCGCACCTGACGGTGGCCGGGGGGTTCGGTGTGGCCGTGCCGTTCACGCTCTTCGGCTTCGGCGAGCAGCGGGTCTCCTCGGTGCTCGCCGGCATCTGGAACGCCACGACACCGCTGATCGTGCTGCCGATCGCGGTGCTGATCTTCCGCACCGAGCGCATGACGGCGCGCCGGCTGGTCGGCGTCGCCTTGGGCTTCGTCGGCGTGCTCACCGTGCTCGGCGTCTGGCAGGACCTCGGCGGCGCGCAGTTGACCGGCCAGCTCATGTGTTTCGGCGCGGCGGCCTGCTATGGCCTGGTGATCCCATACCTGAAGCGGATCGCCGCGGACCGCACCGAATCGGGGGTGGCGATCTCGGCCGCGCAGCTCATCGCGGCCACCGTGCTGCTCGCGATCGTGGCGCCCCTGTTCGCGGGCGCGCCGCCGGCGCCCACCAGCCTGTCGCTCGACGTGATCGGCAGCGTGCTGGCGCTCGGCGTGCTCGGCACCGGGATCGCGTTCGGCATCAACATGCGCAACATCCGGGTCGCCGGTGCCACCGTCGCGTCCATGGTCACCTACGTGATTCCGCTGGTCGCCGTCGTGGTCGGGGTGATCGCGCTCGACGAGCACGTGGCGTGGTACCAGCCGGTCGGCGGCCTGATCGTCCTGCTCGGCGTCGCGATCTCGCAGGGTCTGCTCGGCGGCCGCCTCAGCCGCGCTCCCGAGCCCATGCCACCAGCTGCTCGGCAGACCAGCTATTGACCAGGCGGTCGGCCGGCACGCCGCACAGCGCGGCGCGCTCGCAGCCGAAGCGCTGCCAGTCAAGCTGGCCGGGCGCGTGCGCGTCGGTGTTGATGGCGAAGAGGCAGCCGGCCTCCACGGCCCGCCGCAACAGGCGCTTCGGCGGGTCCTGCCGCTCCGGCCGCGAGTTGATCTCGACAGCGGTGCCGGACTCCGCGCACGCCGCGAAGACCGCCTCGGCGTCGAAGTCGCTGGGCGGCCGGACTCCGCGTTCCCGGCGGTGCCCGCGGTCACCCGGTCCGGTCACGCCGGCCGGGCGGTTCTTCACCATCCGGCCGGTGCAGTGCCCGAGGATGTCGACGTGCGGGTTGGCGACCGCGGTGAGCATCCGCTTGGTCATCTTGGCGCTTTCGTCGCGCAGTCCACTGTGCACGGACGCGACCACCACGTCGAGCCGGGCCAGCAGGTCATCCTCCTGGTCGAGCGATCCGTCGGCGAGGATGTCGACCTCGATCCCGGTCAGGATCCGGAAGCCGTCGGGCAGCGCGTCGTTGACCGCCGCGACGTGGTCGAGCTGCCGGCGTAGCCGGTCCGCGGTCAGGCCGCGCGCCACCGTCAACCGGGGCGAATGGTCGGTGAGCACGACATACTCGTGGCCCAGCTCCACTGCCGCGAGCGCCATCTCCTCGATCGGTGAGCCGCCGTCCGACCAGTCGGAGTGGGTGTGGCAGTCGCCCCGCAGCGCCGCGCGGAGGGCTGCCGCGGCCTCGTCCAGGTCGACGCCCTCGGTGGCGAGCAGCCGGCGCAGGTAGACCGGCTCCTCGCCAGCCAACGACTCGGCCACACAACGGGCGGTCACGTCACCGACGCCGGACAGCTTGGTGAGCGTGCCGGCCGCGGCCCGGGCGGCGACCTCGTCGGCGGGCAGCGCGGCGAGCGTGTTAGCCGCCGAACGAAACGCCCGCACCCGGTAGGTCGCCTCGTTGGCCCGCTCCAGCAGAAAGGCGATCCGCCGCAAATCCCCAATCGGATCCCGTCCGCTCATGCCCCCACCTTACGGACCGCCCGCTCTTCCAGAGGGCAGCCCTGTGGGGTCCTGCGTCCCAAGAGGGCAGCCCTGTGGGGCATGAATTCTGAAGAGAGCTCCCCTATACCCGCCCAGAGGGGGAGAGGGCTCCCCTGTTCAGAATCTGGCCCCAAGAGGGCTGCCCTCTTGGGGCCGAGCCGCCCAGAGGGCTGCCCTCTTGAGGCAAAGCGCGGGGCGAGAGGGGTCAAGGATGGACGGGGCGGGCGGCGGTTACGGTGCGCCCGTCGGGGGACACCGCGGTGATCCAGCCGCCGGCGCGGCCGAGGCGGAGCAGGACGTCGGTGCGGGCGGGCAGCTCCACCGGCTCGCTCGGTCGTGCCGGCCAGGCCGCCCGCGCGGCGTACCCGGGGGTCAGCCAGCGCTCCAGCGCGGCGATCGGGTGCGGATCGTCCAGGGCGGCGCGGGCCTCGTCGAGGGCCGCGAGCGCGGCGTCGAGCGCCGGCCGCACCGCGGCCGCGTTGCCGCCGCACATCGCGGCCACCAACCCGGGCCGGCTCGCCGCCACCCGGGTGCCGTCGCGGAACGAGCCGGCCGCGAGCGTGCCGGCGAGCGGGTCGGCGCCGGCGGTCGCGGCCAAGGCGGAGGCCAGCAGATGGGGTACGTGGCTGACCGCCGCCACCGCCCGGTCGTGCTCGTCGGCGGTGGCCGGTACGACGCGGGCGCCGATGCCGGTGACGAGGCCCGCGAGCCGTAGCCAGTCGGGCAGCGAAGTCTCCTGCGGTTCCAGGCAGAGCACCCAGGCGCAGCCGGCGAACAGCTCGGCGTCGGCGGCGGCGAAGCCGGACGTCTCCCGGCCCGCCATCGGGTGGCCGCCGACGAATCCGGCCAGCCGGGGCAGCCGCGCCTCGACCAGGTCACGGACCGGCCCCTTGACCGAGGTGACGTCGGTGACCAGCCCGCGGTACCCATGGCCGCCCAGCTCGATCAGCACGCCCTCGACGGCGGGGAGCGGCACCGCGACGACCACGAGCTCCGCCTCCGCCGCGGCGTCGCGCACGGTGGGCGTGACCTGCCAGCGGGCGGATGCGGGTGCCTTGGCGGCCGCGGTGCGGGCGGTGGCTCGGGTGGCCGGGTCGGCGTCGTACCCGAGCACCGCATGGCCCGCCGCGGCGAGCGCGCGCAGCACGGAGCCGCCGATGAGACCCAACCCGATCACCGCGATGTTCACGGTGCCCACCTTTCGCTCACGCTCGTAAGGAGTGACTCTCGCACATCTGGGGTCCCTGGAGTCACTGTGTGCACTAGCGTGAGTTCGTGGCTATCCGTATAGGATTGTTCGCATTAGCTGCGGTAGGCGCGGTTTTGGCTACCGCAGCGCCCGCCCACGCGGCCGTCAGCAGCGCACCGCAGGCCACCACCCCGATGTTCAACGGCACGATCTGGGCGGTCGCGTACGCGGCGGAGACTGTCTACGTGGGCGGCGACTTCACGGCGGCGGTCGTCAACGGCCGCACCGTCGGCCGCGAACGGCTGGCCGCCTTCGACGTCCGCACCGGCGTCCTGCGCGGCTGGGCGCCGCGCGCCGACGGCCGGGTCCGCGCGCTGGCCATCGCCGGCAGCGCCGTCTACATCGGGGGCTCGTTCGGGTACGTCAACGGCGTCCCCCGGGACAGCCTGGCGCGCCTCGACGCGGCGACCGGTGCGGTGCACGCGTTCCGGCACAGCGTCTCCGGACAGCCGTACACGATCGCGATCGGCAGCGGGCGGCTCTACGCCGGCGGCACGATCAGCGCGGTGGACGGGCAGGCCCGGGCCCGGCTGGCCGCGTTCAGCCTGGCCAGCGGCGCCCTCGACGATTCCTGGCGGCCGGCCGCCGACAGCACGGTCGAGGCGGTCGTGGCGACGGCCGACCGGGTGTACGTGGGTGGCAAGTTCGCCGCCGTGAACTCGGCGAGCGGCACCGGCCGGGTCGCGGCGGTGCATCCCGCGTCCGGCGCGGTCGACACCGCCTTCCGCACCCGCGCGGAAGACGTGGCGCACGGGCTCGCGGCCGCGTCCACCGGCGTCTATGCCGCGCACGGCGGTCCCGGCGGGCGGCTCGTCGCGTACGCGCTGGACGGCACCGCCCGGTGGACCCTCACCACCGACGGTGACGTGCAGTCGGTCGTCGTGCTGTCCGGCGTGGTCTACGTCGGCGGCCACTTCGACAAGGTGTGCCGGTCGGCGCGCATCGGTTACCAGGGCCTCTGCGTCGACGGCTCGAACCGCCACGTCAAGCTGGCCGCCGTCACGACGGCGGGCGAGCTGCTGTCCTGGGCCGCCGACGGCAACGGCAGCGAGGGCGTGCTCGCGCTGGCCGCGCACCCCAAGCTCGGGAAGCTGGGCGCCGGGGGCGCGTTCACCACGGTCAACGGCGCTCGGCGCGAGCGCTTCGCCCAGTTCGGCTAGCCGACCGGGATCCCAGTTCGGCTAGCTGACCGGGGTCACGGGGCGCTGGGGCAGCCGTTGGCGCTCTGGTAGGACTTCACCTTGTCGACCGGCGACTTGTTGGTCTTCTTCCGCCACGCGTCGAGGAACGTCGCCGGCCAGACCACTCCCCGCCGGATCCACCAGTCGCCGGTGCGCTTGCACGGCGGCGAGATGCCGAAGTGCACGTGACACACGTTGTTGGCGTTGCCGGTCTTGCCGACGGTGCCGAGCCGCTGCCCGGCACGCACCCGCACGCCGGCCTCGATGCCGCTTTGCACGACGGTGAAGTGCGAGCCGTAGTACCGCACGCCGTCGTCACCGAGCAGCGACACGGAGAGCCCGCCGTTGTTGGGCCCCTGCGGGCCGCTCTTGCTGTACCTGTCGACCCGGCTGACCTCGAGCACCTTGCCGTCGGTCACCGCCACCACCGGCTCGCCACAGTCGGCGAAGATGTCGGTCGCCGGGTAGGCCGAGTGGGTCGGGTGGTAGGAGATCTTGCTCGCGGCGACCGGGAAGACGTACTTCCACTTGCCGCTGGTGCTGGTCACCGGCGACTTGGTCGGCGTCGGCTTCGGGCTCGCCGACTTCGACGGGCTGGCGCTCGGTGTGGGCGTGAGGGTGGGCGCGGCCGTGGTGGGCGCGAGCGTGGTCGGCGTGGCGCCACCCGCGTTCTCCCACTGCGCGGCCCCGTTGTCCGGCTCGGCCGTCTTGGCACAGCCGGCCACGACCAGCGTGGCAGACATCAGCAGGACCATCGACCCGTGTACCCGTCCCCCTAGCACCCGGACATACTGGCAGATGTTCCGCGCTGACGGGTACCCGTACCCGGGTAGGCTCCTCACATGGCCGACCACCTCCCGGCGCGGCCGCCGGTGCGGACGCCGTCCGGGCTGTTCCCGTCGGGGCCGCCCAGGCCCACCTACCGCGAACCGCATCGGGTGCGCGGCAGCGCGTTGAGCGCGGGCCTCGGCGTGGGGGCGGCATGGCACCTCTTCCTCGGTCTGCTCGGCCGTGACCTGCGCGGCTATGTCTGGTGGACGGTCCTGGCCGGCGCGCTCGCGTGGGCAGCCGCCGGGCTGCTCATCCGCCAAGGTGACCGCGGCGCGGCCGCCGGTGTGGCGATCACCACGGGATTGGCGTGGTCGGTCGCGGCCGTGGCGGTCGCCGTCCGGTGGGGCCTGACGGGAGATTGGCCGCTCTGGTAAATCGGGTCGTCCTGGTCGCTTTGGTAAACGCCTTGTGCCGGGTCGATTGCGGGACGCAGCCGGGCTTGACGAACGCCGTGGCGGTTCGGCACCCTCGCGGCATGGCCTCGACAGAGCAGCGGTTCGACCCCGACCGAAGCCGCCGTCGGCTCAAGCTTCTCGCGGAGCTCGCCAGCGCGAAATCGGTCCGGGATCGCGAGCGCCCCCGGCAGCCGCGTGGCGACCGGCTGCGCGAGCTGATCGCGACGCGCCGTCGCCTGGCGGGCTGACACGCCCCACTCCTCCCGGGCGTTGCGCGGCCCGTCGCGCTGTTGACCCCGCTACCGTCTCGCCTATCGACTTCCTTGGGGGGACCGTGTCGTACTTCGCTGCCGCCGTGGCGCGCGGGCCAGCCGGCTGGACCGCGGCCGAACTCGACCTCACCGGCGCGGCTGACATCGAAGAGGTCGCGGACCGGATGCGCGACGCCAGCCCGGACGCCGAGCTGACGCTGCTCTTCGTCGAAGCCGACGATCTCTACCTGGCGATCCTCCGCCTCGACCAGGGCGAAGACCTGCGGATCTTCGGCTCCGACTCGGTTTTCGCGGAAGAGTCCCGGCTCGGCGCGCTGCTGCTCGGCGACATCGAGACGCCGGCGCTGGAGATCGACGACGTGACCGAGCCGCCGCCCCTGCCCGCGGACGACGACGAAGTCGAGCCACCCGCCACCACGCCCGACATCGAGCCGGTGGGCGACGCGGACCTGCTCGCCGACGTCGGCGTCTCGTCGCACCAACTGCTCGAGCTGTGCGGGCACGAGGGCATGATGCCGGCCGACGTGACCGCCGAGGTGTGCCAGATCCTCGGCTGCGGCGACGAGGTCGAAGAGCTCCGCGAGGCGTGACCGGGGTGGGCCCGGAGAAGGCTCCGCGCGCGGCTGGTGACCGGCGGCAGCGGCACGAGACCTGGATGCGCCGCGCCCTCACCATCGCCACGTCGCCACCTGCCTCGGGTTCGCCGCCGCCTTCGCCGCCTTCGCCGCCTTCGGCGGTGGGCGCGCGGGCCGCTGGGTCCGCGTCCTCGCCGGACCTGCCCGTCGGCGGGGCGTCTGACCAGCCGGCCACCGCCGACGTGCCGGTCGGGGCGGTCCTGTACGGGCCCGACGGTGTCGAACTCGCCACCGGCCGCAACGAGCGGGAACTGACCGGCGACCCCACCGCACACGCCGAGATCGTGGCGATGCGGCGGGCCGCCGCGTCGCTAGGTGGTTGGCGGCTCGACGGGTGCACGCTCGTCGTGACGCTGGAACCGTGCACGATGTGCGCCGGCGCGCTGGTGCTGGCCCGCGTCGCCACGGTCGTCTTCGGCGCGTGGGAGCCGAAGACCGGTGCGGTCGGCTCGTTGTGGGACGTGGTGCGCGACCGGCGCCTCACCCACCGCCCCGAGGTCTACTCCGGCGTCCTCGAACCCGAATGCGCGGCCTTGATCCGCTCCTTCTTCCGCCCCTGACGCGGCCCACCGGCTCACCGACAGAGAGAAAGACTAGGGGCGGTGGCGGAGGAGGGATGTCGCGACTTCGCGGGCGGAGTCGGTCCATGCGGTGGGACGCAGCGTGGCCGGGTCGAGGCGCACGATCGCGCGCCGGCCCTCCGCGTACGTGACCTTGCGGTCGGGGGAGAGGAAGCGGAAGCCGTAGTCCGCGCTGGTCTGGCCGAGTTGGTCGAGCCAGAAGTGCACCAGCACCTGCCCCGCGCCCCGGATCGGCCGCAGGTAGGTGATGTGGAACTCGCGCACCGCGTGCACGAGGTCGGGCGTCGACGGGCCGTTGTGGTCGAAGTAGTGGCCCCGGGCCGTCCAGTACGGCGTGACGGCGCGCTCCAGCAGCACCGCGTAGCGGGCGTTGTGCAGGATGCCCATCGCGTCGAGATCGTCGAAGTACACCGAGATGGGCTCGATGTGGCCGTATTCCACGGTGGGTTCGGCGACAGCCAGGTGGGTCATGAGCGTCAGGCCTCCGGCAGCAGGGTGGGATCGGTGGACAGGCCGCGCAGCCGCTCGAGCACGACCCGCGCGGCCATCGGGTGGACGACTTCGGGGGAGAGCAGGCGGAACTGCATCACGGCGGAGACACCGGCCGCTTCCACCTCGTACGCCAGCAGGGCTGGATCGGTGTCGGCCCGCAGCTCGCCGAGCTCGATCGCCCGCCGCGCCAGGTGTTCGAGGTATTCCATCCACTCGGCGTGGGTCTGCGCGATGCGCTCGTATACCGGCCCTGAACGGGCGTTGTACTCGAACTTGGCGTTCGCGAAGAAGCAGTGACCGGGCAGCGTGCCGGACGCGTAGAACGCGAGCCGGGACTCGTGCAGCGCCCACAGCCGCCGGACGCCGCGCGACCCGGCGCGGGCCGGGTCGATGACGTGCTCCTGCCACTGCTCGCGGGCGCGCTCGATGGCGGCGAGCTGCAGCTCCTGCTTGGAGCCCCAGTGCGCGAAGAGGCCGGATTTGCTGACGCCGAGGGTCTCGGCGAGCTGGCCGAGGGAGAGCCCCTCGAGCCCGACCTCGGTCGCGAGCGCGACCGCGGCGTCGAGCACCGCCGTGCGCGTGCGCTCACCGCGGGCGATCCGGCCGTCGACTGTCACGCCGGTCAGCATATAAAAAAGACCGACCGGTCGTAAACTTTGTTAGGGGACCGGAAGCGTGATCATTACCACTAGGCCGCCGCCCTCGCGCGGCATCGCCCCGGCCTCGCCGCCGTGCGCGCGGGCTACCGCCCGCACGATCGACAGACCCAGCCCGAAGCCGCGGCCGTTGTCGGTACGCTCCCGGCCCAGCCGGCGGAACGGCTGGAAAAGCGTCTCGATCTCGTACGCCGGCACGGCCGGCCCGGTGTTCGACACGGAGAGCAGCGCCCGGCCGTCCTCCATCCGGGTGGCGACCGCCAGCCAGCCACCGGGCTCGTTGTGGCGGACGGCGTTCTCCACGAGGTTCTGCGTCAGCCGCTCCAGCAGCACCGGGTCGCCGACCATCGCGGCCGGGTGCAGGTCGCGCAGCACCGTCAGGCCGTCCGCCTTGGTCTGGTCGAGCACGTGGCCGGCCACGTCGGCGAGATCGACCGGCGTCTGCTCGGCCAACGCCTGCTCGGCGTCGGCGAGCGTGAGTAGCCCGTCGATGAGGCGCTCGTGCCGCTCGTTCACGGTGAGTAGGGAGTCGCCGAGGCGCTTGGTCTCCTCGGTGGCCTCCGGGCGGGTGACGGCCAGCTCCACCAGCGCCCGGTTGAGCGCCAACGGGGTGCGCAGTTCGTGTGAGGCGTTCGCGACGAAGCGGCGTTGCCCGTCGAACGACCGATCCAGCCGTTCCAGCATGTGGTCGAACGTGTCGGCCAGCTCTTTCACCTCGTCGCCCGGTCCGGCGAGCGCGATCCGCTCGTGCAGCCCGCGGCCCACGCCGTCGGCGCCGGCGATCCGGCGGGCGGTCTCGGTGATCCGGTGCAGCGGTCGCAGTGCCTGCCCGGCCACCAGCCAGCCGAGGGCGCCCGCCCCCGTGCCCACCACGATCAGCGCCACGCCGCCGTAGGCGAGCAACGAGTTCATCGTCTCCTCGCGGTACCGCTTCTGTTCGGCGACGACCTGGTCCCGCAGCGCCGCCCAGTCGACCTGCTGCGCCTGGAGGGGGTCCCTCATCTGGGTGCGGTAGGCGTCGAACGCGGTATTGGGCTGGACGCCGAGCCGGTTGTCCAGACGTTGGTCGACCAGGAGATAGGTCACCGCCAACAGCAGCGCGCCGGCGACGAAGAACAGCGCGCCGTACAGGACGGTCAGCCGCACCCGGATGGTCCATCGGTTCATGGCACTCGATACCCCACTCCCGGCACGGTCTCCACCACCTGCGGCTCGCCGAGCTTGCGCCGCAGCTTCATGACGGTGACCCGGACGACGTTCGTGAACGGGTCGATGTGCTCGTCCCAGACCTTCTCCAGCAGCTGCTCGGCCGAGACCACCATGCCGCCGGCCCGCAGCAGCTCGGTGAGCACCGCGAACTCCTTGTTCGCGAGCGGCACCGGCCGCCCGTCGCGGAACACCTCGCGCCGCGCCGGGTCGAGCCGGATGCCCGCGCGTTCCAGCACCGGCGGTGCGGCGGGCGTCGCCCGCCGGGTCAGCGCGTGGACCCGCGCCGACAGCTCCGCGAACGCGAACGGCTTGGGCAGGTAGTCGTCGGCGCCGAGACGCAGGCCCGCGACCCGGTCGCGGACGCCGGCGGCCGCGGTCAGCATCAGCACCCGGACCGAGGCATCCGACTCGACGATCGCGCGGCACACCTCGTCGCCGTGCACCACGGGCAGATCCCGATCGAGTACGACCACGTCGTACTCGTTGATGCCCAGGCGTTCGAGCGCCGCGTCGCCGTCGTAAACCACGTCCACCGCGAACGCCTCGCGGCGCAGCCACTCCGCGACGGCGTCGGCCAGTATCTTCTCGTCTTCGACCACCAGCACGCGCATGCCCCCATGGTTGCCCAGCCGGCCATAACGCGGGTGTTAACCAGTGCGAGGTTATGCCCAGGTTATCGCCGGCCCGGTTGACTTCCCGGACATGAGGAGATTGACGATCGTCGGCTCCGGGCTGCTTCTCGCGGCGGCGCTGGCCGCCGGGTGCGGTGGCGCCGCGGCCGACGAAGGAGTGGCGACCGTCGCAGGCGCCCAAGCCAGCCCGACCGCGAGCGGCAGCCCCGGAGCGAACGATCCCGAGCAGGGGCGCAAGTTCGCCCAGTGCATGCGGGAGAACGGGGTACCCGACTTCCCCGACCCCGGCCCGGACGGCGGCTTCGACCCGGGGCAGTTCGGCGGCGGAAACATCGACCGGACGAAGATGCGGGGCGCGTTGGAGGCCTGCCAGGACCTGGCGCCGAACGGCGGGGAGCGCCGGGAGCTGAATCCGGCGCAGCAGGAGCAGTTGCGGCAGTGGGCGCAGTGCATGCGCGACAACGGCGTCGACGTACCGGATCCCGATCCCAACGGTGGCGGGCTGTTCGGTAACGGTGGTCAGCAGTTCGACAGGGACGATCCCGCGTTCCAGAAGGCCATGGACGCCTGCCGGGACAAGATGAACTCGTTCCGGGAAGGAGCCGGGGCGTGAAACGTCGGACCCGCACCGTCGTCGGGGTGGGCGCGGGCGCCCTGGTGGTCGCGGCCGGTGCGGCGGCGGCCATCGGGGTCGGCGGCGCGGACGCGCAGGAACCGGTGCGCAGCAGCCTGCCGCCCGCCACCGCCCCGGTGGCACGGACCACCCTGGTCCAGAGCGAGACGGTCGACGGCACGCTGGGCTACGGCGACCCGACGGTCGTCAAGGCCCAGGGAGGCATCCTCACGTGGCTGGCGCCGCTCGGCTCGGCCGTGACGCGCGGCAAACCATTGTACGAAGTGGACGAGGATCCGGTCGTGCTGATCTATGGTTCCGCACCGCTGTACCGCACGCTCGCGTCCGGCCTTTCCGGGAGCGACGTGGCGATGTTCGAGCAGAACCTGTCGGCCCTCGGGTATGACGGGTTCACAGTGGACGACGAGTACACCTCGGCCACCGCGGACGCGGTCTCCGAGTGGCAGGAGGATCTCGGCCGGGACGAGACCGGCACGGTGGCGGTCGGTCAGGTCGTGGTCGCGGCCAAGGAGATCCGGGTATCCGATCACCAGGCCGCCGTGGGCGACCAGGCCGGCGGCCCGGTGATCGCCTACACCGGCACTACCCGCGTGGTCACGGTCGCGCTGGAGGTCGACAAGCAACAGCTCGTCACGAAGGGCATCGAGGCCACTGTGGAGCTTCCGTCCGGCAAGGCGGTGGCGGGCACGGTGGCGAGCGTCGGCACGGTGGCCACCACGTCGACCACCAACAATCAGGAGACGACCACGGTCGAGGTGACCGTGACGGTCAAGGACCAGAAGGCGCTCGGCACGCTCGACGAGGCGCCGGTCGACGTGGTGCTCCAGGCGGAACGCCGGGAGAACGTGCTCGCCGTGCCGATCAACGCGCTCGTCGCGCTCGCCGAAGGCGGGTACGGCGTGCAGGTCGTCGAGGGCGGCACCGCGCGCTACGTGGCCGTGGACACCGGGATGTTCGCCGGCGGCAAGGTCGAGGTCACCGGCGATGGCGTGGTGGAAGGCGCGCTGGTGGGGGTACCGAAGTGATCGCCGAACTCACCGACGTGTCCAAAGTGTACGAGGGCGGTGTCGCCGCGCTCCGCGGCGTCACGCTGGCGATCGACCGTGGCGAGCTGGTCGGCATCGTCGGACCCTCCGGGTCCGGAAAATCCACCATGCTCCACCTGATCGGCACGCTCGACCGGCCGTCGTCCGGCACTGTCCACATCGATGGGTACGACGTCGCGGCGCTCACCGACCGGCAGCTCTCCGCGCTCCGGGCCCGCACCATCGGGTTCGTGTTCCAGCAGTTCCACCTCGCGTCCGGCGTACCCGCGCTGGACAATGTGGCCGACGGCCTGCTCTACGCCGGCGTCGGCCGCGCCGAGCGGCGCCGGCGCGCCCTGACCGCCCTCGACCGGGTGGGCCTCGGCCACCGGGTCAACCATGAGCCGCACGAGCTGTCCGGCGGCGAACGCCAGCGGGTGGCCATCGCGCGGGCCGTCGTCGGCGACCCGCCGCTGCTGCTCGCCGACGAACCCACCGGCAACCTGGACTCCGCGTCCGGGACAGCCGTGATGGCCCTGCTGCGCGACCTGCACGCGAGCGGCACCACGGTCGTCGTGATCACGCACGACCGGGACATCGCCGCGTCGCTGCCCCGCGAGGTGCGGATGCGGGACGGGCAGGTGCTGTCATGACCCTTTCTCCCCGGCGCCTTTCGTTGGGTGACGTGCTCAGGGTGGGCGCCGCCGGGCTGCGGTCCCGGCCCACCCGGGTGTTCCTGTCGGCGCTGGGCATCGCCATCGGCATCGCCGCCATGATCGCGGTGGTCGGCATCTCCACCTCGTCGCGCGCCGAACTGGACCGCACGCTCGACCGCCTCGGCACCAACCTGCTCACCGTCGGGCCCGGCCAGGATCTCTTCGGCGAGGAGTCTCACCTGCCCACCGAGGCGATCGGGATGATCGACCGGATCGCCCCGGTCGAGTCGGTCAGCGCCACCGGCAACGTCGACGCGCGGATCTACCGCAACGACCAGATCCCGACCGGCCAGTCCGGCGGCATCGGGGTCCGCGCGGCCCGGGTCGACCTGCCCGGCACCGTCGGCGCCACCGTCGCCAGCGGTGCGTGGCTGAACGAGGCCACCGCGGCGTATCCCGCCGTGGTGCTTGGCTCGACCGCCGCCGACCGGCTCGGCGTCGGCGCCGCCGGCCCCGAGGTGCGGGTGTGGCTCGGGGAGCAGTGGTTCACGGTGGTCGGCGTGCTGCACCCGGTGGCGCTCGCGTCAGAGTTGGACACCGCGGCGCTTATCGGCTGGCCGGTCGCGGAGTCGCTGCTGGGCTTCGACGGGTACCCGACGACCGTCTACACCCGGACGCTGGAGACCGCCGTGGAGTCGGTCCAGGCGGTGCTCGCCTCGACCGCCAACCCCGAGGCGCCCAACGAGGTCGAGGTGTCCCGCCCCTCCGACGCGCTCGCCGCCCAGCAGGCCACCGACACCGCCTTCGCCGGCCTGCTGCTCGGCCTCGGCGGAGTGGCCCTGCTGGTCGGTGGCGTCGGCGTCGCCAACACGATGGTGATCTCGGTGCTGGAACGGCGCGCCGAGATCGGGCTACGGCGGTCGCTCGGCGCGACCCGGGGCCAGATCCGGACCCAGTTCCTAGCCGAGTCGCTGCTGCTGTCGGCGCTCGGCGGGGCCGGTGGCGTGCTGCTGGGGATCGTCGTCACGTCGGTGTACGCGTTCCTGCGTGGCTGGCCAGCGGTGGTGCCGCCGCTCGCGACCGTGGGCGGCCTGGCCGCGACGATGGTGATCGGCGCGGTGGCCGGGCTCTACCCGGCGGTCCGCGCCGCCCGCCTGTCCCCCACCGAAGCCCTATCCACCCCCTAACCCCATGATCAAGGCGTCCCTCAAGTAGCTCTAACGACTTGAGGGACGCCTTGATCATGGACGTCGCGCGCGTTGATCGAGGGCTTACCGTGGTGCTTTCCGCGCGATCGAGGGCTTACCGTGGCGAGTTGATCTCTGATCCGCCACGATGAGCCCTCGATCGACGGGTGTGGGCGACGGTAAGCCCTCGATCGCGTAGAGGGGTGCGGGGGCGCAGGGCGTCTCGCACTACCTGGACTAACACGTCGGGTTGGGTGTAGAGGTCATGATCGGTGAAGTAGCGCATCGCCCAGCCGCGGCTCTCCAGCCAGTTGTGGCGGAGGCGGTCCCGGCGCATCCGCCGTCGGTCCAGGTGTGACGCGCCGTCGTACTCGATGCCCACCCGCGTCCGCTCGTCGGCGAGGTCGATGCGGTGCCGCTCGACTCCCTGGTCGTCCAGCACCGGCACCTGCGGGATCAACCCGCGAATTCCCGCGTCATGCAGCACCAGGCGCATCTGACTTTCCTGCCGGCATTCGGCCCGCGCGTCGGCCAGCGGGACGAGCTCGCGCGCCTGGCGGATGCCGCGTAGTCCGTCGTGCCTGGCCACCTCGGCCAACAACGCCTCGTGCGGGCATGCCTCGCTGAATAGCGCCGCGTCCAGAGCGGGAAGGGCGTCGAGGCGAGGCAGCAGGCGGGCCAGGTCGACGGCGCACCGCTCGGGTGGCGCGCACGGCAACCCGAACACCTCGACCGGTTCGCCGATGGGCAGGACCACCCGGTGGACGGTGATCCCCGAGCGTTGGGGAAACGCCGCCCCCGCCGGGATGAGCAGGTGAACCGTGTCTGTCGGCGTGACACCGAAGCCGTACAACTGGGCAGCGGTATGGCAGCCCAGGACTGCGTGGGGTGGGGCGGCCAGCAGCGCGGCATATATGCGATCGAGCAGCGCCGGCGGCGCGCCGCCCTGGAGATAGATGCCGCGCTGCAGGCGGGACAAGCCATGTCCGTCCACGCGCCAGCGGATAGCGTTTTCGGTCGCGCCAGCTTCGCGCAGATCTTGGTAGGTGACGAGGGAGGCGGTCGGTGTGAGTTGCCATGGGAGGCGCCGCGCCTGGTCGTACAGATCCATGTCGCCGCATGGTGGCGGAGAGCCGGCACCCCGTGTGGAACTTATCCACCGCCCTGTGGATAACTCCTCCGCCTGTGGATAACCCCCATGATCAAGGCGTCCTTCAAGTCGTTAGAGCCACTTGAAGGACGCCTTGATCATGGTTAGGCGATGACGGTGTCCAAGGCTACTTCGACCATCTGGCCGAAGGTCTGCTCGCGCTCCTGCGAGGTGGTCTTCTCGCCGGTCTTGATGTGGTCGCTCACCGTCAGCACGGTCAGGGCGCGTGCCTTGAAGCGCGCCGCGATCGTGTACAGCGCCGCGGACTCCATCTCCACCGCCAGCACGCCATAGTCGGCGAGCGCGTCGTAGAGGTCCGGCCGGTCCGTGTAGAACGCGTCGGCCGCCAGGATCGGCCCGACGTGCATCGGGATGCCGCGCGCCTCGGCCACATCGACCGCCTTGCGGAGCAGCCCGAAGTCGGCCACCGGCGCGTAGTCGATGAGGCCGTCGAAGCGCATGCGGTTCATGTTCGAGTCGGTCGACGAGCCGATGGCCGCGATCACGTCTCGCAGCTTGATCGACTCCGGCAGCGCGCCGCAGGAGCCGACCCGGATCAGCGTGTTCACGCCGTACTCGTTGATCAGCTCGTGGGTGTAGATCGACGCCGACGGCATGCCCATGCCGGTGCCCTGCACCGAGACGCGCACGCCCTGGTAGGTGCCGGTGAACCCGAACATGTTCCGGACCGTCGAGTAGCACTTGGCGTCTTCGAGGTAGGTCTCCGCGATCCACTTCGCCCGGAGGGGGTCGCCTGGCAACAGGACCCGTTCGGCGATCTCGCCCGGCTGGGCGCCGATGTGCGTGCTCATGACGTCGATCCTGCCAGGCGGCATACCGCCACGACCGCGCCCCCAGCGGTCGGGTACCCTACTCGACGGTGGTGTGTCCGAGTGGCCTAAGGAGCACGCCTCGAAAGCGTGTGAGGGTTTACGCCCTCCGCGGGTTCAAATCCCGCCGCCACCGCTCGCCGTGATCAAACGCCCGGGGATGACCCCGGGCGTTTGTTGTATCCACAGACTGTGTCCACAGGCTGTGGATAGCACATGTGTACGATGACGTGGTGCAAAGCGACGGCCCGGCTCCACGGGGGAGCCGGGCCGGTTCGTAGGCGCGGAGGATACGAGATTCGAACTCGTGAGGGGTTGCCCCCAACACGCTTTCCAAGCGTGCGCCCTAGGCCTCTAGGCGAATCCTCCGCGGGACACGATACAGGTTCGCCCTGCCCGGTCGCGCGCGAGGCGCCCCAGGTACAGTGTGCTCAAGCCTCTCGTGCGGCGTACACCTCGTGAACCTCCCCAGGGCCGGAAGGCAGCAAGGATAAGCGAGCTCTGACGGGTGCACGGGAGGCCTTTTCATGTTCACGGCCCGCGTCGCGGTCACGCCTGCGAGTGTCGTACCCCGGTGGCAACCTGGCTGGTAGCCCGGGGAGAATGGCGCGCGTCGAGAGGAGGCGGCGAGAGTGGCACTGGCGCTCTACCGCAAGTATCGGCCGCGCACGTTTGCCGAGGTCATCGGGCAGGAGCACGTCACCGAGCCGCTGTCGCAGGCGCTGCGCAGCGGGCGGTTGCACCATGCCTACCTGTTCTCCGGGCCGCGCGGCTGCGGCAAGACGAGCAGCGCTCGCATCCTGGCCCGCTCGCTCAACTGCGCGCAGGGTCCGACGCCCGAGCCGTGCGGCCAGTGTGATTCCTGTAAGTCGCTGGCCACCGACGGCGCCGGCTCGATCGACGTCATCGAGATCGACGCGGCCAGTCACGGTGGCGTCGACGACGCCCGTGAGCTGCGCGAGCGCGCGTTCTTCGCGCCTGCCAGCAGCCGCTACAAGATCTACGTCATCGACGAGGCGCACATGGTCTCGTCGGCGGGCTTCAACGCGCTGCTCAAGCTGGTCGAGGAGCCGCCCGACTACGTCAAGTTCATCTTCGCGACCACCGAGCCGGAGAAGGTGCTCGGCACGATCAAGTCGCGCACCCACCATTACCCCTTCCGGCTGATTCCGCCGGGCATCCTCCGGCCGTATCTGGAGCAGCTCTGCTCGGTCGAGGGGGTCAAGGTCGAGTCGGCGGTGTTCCCGCTGGTGGTCCGGGCCGGCGGCGGCAGCGCCCGGGACACGCTGTCGGTGCTCGACCAGCTGATCGCGGGCGCTGGCCCGGAGGGCGTGACGTATGGGCGGGCGGTGGCGCTGCTCGGCGTGACCGACGTGGCGCTGATCGACGAGATGTGCGACGCACTGGCCGCTAACGACGGCGCGGCGGCCTACGCGACGATCGACCGGGTGGCGGAGGCCGGCCACGATTCGCGCCGGTTCGCGTCCGACCTGCTGGAGCGGCTGCGCGACCTGATCGTGCTGCAGCAGGTGCCCGACGCGGCGGCCAAGGGGCTGATCGACGGCCCGAGCGACCAGGTGGAGCGGATGACCGCACAGGCGCAGCGGCTCGGACCGGCCACGCTGTCCCGATGCGCCGACATCGTCCACAACGGTTTGGTCGAGATGCGTGGCACCACGGCGCCGCGCCTGCTGCTCGAGCTGGTCACCGCACGCATGCTGCTGCCGGGCGCCGACGATGGTGCCAACTCGCTGCTGTCCCGGCTGGAGCGCATGGAGCGCCGGCTCGCGGCGGCCGGCGACGGTGACGTACCCGCGCTGTCGGCACCCCCGCGGCCGCCAGCGGCCGCGAGGCCGGCGGCGGCCGAGTCGCCCGTGACCGGCCCGCCCACCGCGCCGGCGCCAATCGCGGCGCCGCGCTCGACGGCACCCACCGCCCCACGAGCGGAAACGCCCAGAGCGGAAGCGCCCAGAACGGAAACGCCGGGAGCGGCCGCGCCCCGAGCGGAAGCACCGAGAGCCGAACCGGCAGGACCGGCCGCACCACGAGCCGAAGCGCCGGGATCGACCGCGCCACCAGGGGGAGCGCCGGGCCAGACGGCGCCGCAGCCGGCCACACAGGTCCAGCAGGCGCCGCCGAGGCGCGCCCTGCCCCCGGAGGCGGTGATGCCGGATCCGGCGACGCCGGAGCCGGAGCGGCCGGGCAGCAGCCCGCCCGGCCAGCTCGACGCCGCCGCGCTCCGGCGGTCGTGGGGCGAGGTGCTGGAGATGGTCAACAACCAGAACAAGCGGATCGCGGCGCTGGTCCGCAACGCGACCGTCCGGGATCTGGACGGCGACACGGTGATCCTGACGTTCCAGTACCCGGTGCATGCGTCGATGGTGTCCAAAGAGGCGCAGGTGCTGGCCGACGCGGCTTATGAGGTCTTCGGCGTCCGGTGGGAGTTCCGCTGCGAGGTGGCCGGCGACCAGCGTGCGCCGGAAGCGGCGACCAGAGCGCCGGCCGCGCCGGCGCCGGCTCCGCGAAAGCCGGCTGCCGCTCCCGCCCCGCAGGCGGCGCCGCCGAAGCCCGCCAGCGCCCGGGAGGACGACTGGCCGGAGCCGGCCCGTCCCGGTGGCGTCGCGCCCGCCGCACCGGCGCCGCCGGCCCCGCCGGCGAAGACACCGCCCGCAAGGCCGACAGTCGAGCGGAAGACGGTTGAGCGAAACACAGCCGGGCGGACCCCAGCTGGGCGAACCGAAGCTGGGCGAAACACCGCCGAGCGAAACACCGCCGAGCGGAAGACCGCCGACAGCGACTGGGCCGGCGAGCCGCCCTACGACCCGGATTACGACGGACCCAGCGGCAAGCGCGCCGCGACCGCCGCCACCCCTGTGTACGAGGGGTTCGATCCGGGTGACGAGCCGACCGACGAGGTGGTCGACGAGCGCACCGCGCGGCAGAGCAGCGAGCAGCAGGCCGTGCAGTTGCTGCAGCAGGCGTTCGGTGCGGAGAAGATCGGCGAGGTCTGAACATAGGCGAGGTCTGAACAAGGAAGGCCGGGGGCCGAGACTAGGCTGGGCACCGGATCTCGATACGGAGGAGACGGCGATGCGCCCCGGTGGACAGCCCAATCTGCAGCAGCTCATGAAGCAGGCGCAGAAGATGCAGCAGCAGCTCGCCGAGGCCCAGGCGGAGCTGGCTGAGACGGAGGTGACCGGCACGGCCGGCGGCGGCCTGGTGACCGTGACGATCTCCGGTGCGGGGGAGCTGAAGTCGGTGAAGATCGATCCGAAGGCGGTCGACCCCGACGATGTCGAGACTCTCGAAGACCTGGTGGTGGCGGCCGTGCACAACGCCAACGAGGCGGTGCGGAAGCTGACCGAGGAGAAGATGGGCCCGGTCGCCGGTGGCATGGGCGGCCTCGGCCTGCCCGGTTTCTAAGCGGCGCACCCGATGTATGAAGGTGCGATCCAAGACCTGATCGACGAGTTGGGTCGCCTGCCGGGCGTGGGCCCGAAGAGCGCGCAGCGGATCGCGTTCCACGTCCTGTCCGCCGACCCGGCCGACGTGGCCCGGCTGGCCACCGCGTTGCGCAAGGTCAAGGAACTGGTCCGGTTCTGCACCACCTGCTACAACGTGGCGGAGTCGGAGCAGTGCCGGATCTGCCGCGACCCGCGCCGCGGTAACGACGTGCTGTGCGTGGTCGAGGAGCCGAAGGACGTGGTGGCGATCGAGCGCACCGGCGAGTTCCGGGGGCGCTATCACGTGCTGGGCGGGGCGATCAACCCGCTGGAGGGCGTGGGCCCCGACAACCTGCGCGTCCGGGAGCTGATGGTGCGTCTGAGCGAGGGCACGGTGAAGGAGCTCATCCTCGCCACGGACCCCAACACCGAGGGCGAGGCGACCGCGACGTACATCGCGCTGCTGGTGAAGCCGATGGGCCTGTCGGTCACCCGGCTCGCGAGCGGTCTGCCGGTGGGCGGCGACCTGGAGTACGCCGACGAAATCACGCTGGGCAGGGCCTTTGAAGGTCGGCGAGCGGTCTGACCAAAGTCTGACATCCGACGACACGAAACGAACTCGACACGTAACAACTTGGCATCGACAAATTAGGGATAAACGGCCCATTTGGCGTCGTTGGCGTGTCAGCCTATGCGTGGACGGTGGCGGCAAAGACACGATCCGATACCAACCACTCACGGCCTAGTTTCCGGTGGGTGTGAGCGCCAGCTAAGGTCTCGCCCATCGGTGACCCGCGGTCACCACAGTGTCCGTACCCACAGGACGAGGTGAAGCACCATGCGTGCAGCAAGGCCGAAGGTCGCGATCGCGGCCGTTGCGGTCGCCACTCTCGCGATAGCCGGCTGCGCCGAAAGTGAGCGTGGCGACGAGGGCTCCAGCGAGACCCGAGACACTCTGGTCTTCGGCGTCGCCGGCGACCCCAAGGTGCTCGACCCCAGCCTCGCCAGCGACGGTGAGTCGCTGCGCGTGGCTCGGCAGATCTTCGAGACCCTGGTCCGTCCCGAGGAGGGCGGCACGAAGGTCTCGCCCGGCTTGGCGGAGAGCTGGACCCCGGACGCCACCGGCACGATCTGGACGTTCAAGCTGCGCTCGGGCGTGAAGTTCCACGACGGCACGGATTTCAACGCCGAAGCGGTCTGTGTGAACTTCAACCGGTGGTACAACTCGACCGGGCTGATGCAGAGCCCCGACGTCACCGCCTACTGGCAGGACGTCATGGGTGGTTTCGCCAAGAACGACGACGCCGAGCTGCCGCCGAGCCTGTTCAAGTCCTGCACCGCGAAGGACGCGACCACCGTCGACCTGGCCTTCACCCGGGTTTCCAGCAAGATCCCGGCCGGGCTGATGCTGCCGTCGTTCTCCATCCACAGCCCGAAGGCGCTGGAGCAGTACCAGGCCAGCAACGTCACGGGCAGCGCGGACGACATCAAGTACCCGCCGTACGCGATGGAGCACCCGACCGGCACCGGCCCGTTCAAGTTCAAGTCGTGGAACGTCGCGGACAAGACGCTCACCATCGAGCGGAACGACGACTACTACGGCGACAAGGCCAAGCTGAAGACCCTCGTGTTCCGCACGATCTCCGACGAGAACGCCCGCAAGCAGGCGCTGCGTTCGGGCGACATCCAGGGGTACGACCTGGTGGGCCCGGCCGACGTCGAGCCGCTCAAGGGCGAGGGCTTCAACGTGCTGACCCGGCCGGCGTTCAACATCCTCTACCTGGCGATGAACCAGAAGGGGAACCCGAAGCTGGCCGACCTCAGGGTCCGGCAGGCGATCGCGTACGCGCTGAACCGCAAGGCCATCGTCGACTCCAAGCTCCCGCCGGGCGCCGAGGTGGCCACCCAGTTCATGCCGCCCACTGTGGAGGGCTACAACGACGCGGTCACCAAGTACGACTACAACGTCGAGAAGGCCAAGTCGCTGCTCGCCGAGGCGGGCGCGACGAACCTGACGCTCCGGTTCTTCTACCCGACCGAGGTCACCCGGCCGTACATGCCGAGCCCGAAGGACCTCTTCGAGCTGATGGCGGCGGACCTGCAGGCGGTCGGCATCAAGCTGCAGACCCAGGGTCTGAAGTGGAGCCCCGACTACCTGAACGCCGCGACCTCCGGCAGCGCGCACGACCTGCACATGCTCGGCTGGACCGGTGACTACGGCGACGGCTACAACTTCATCGGCACCTTCTTCGACCGGCCCAAGGACGAGTGGGGCTTCACCAACCAGGCCCTGTTCGACAAGTTCAAGCAGGCGGACAGCACGCCCGACATGGCGGCCCGGACGGCTCTCTACAAGGAGCTGAACGCGGACATCATGAACTACCTGCCCGGTGTGCCGATCTCGCACTCTCCTCCGGCTCTTGTCCTCGGTAAGGATGTGACCGGCGTGGTGGCCAGCCCGTTGACCGACGAGCGGTACTCCAAGGCCGAGTTCAAGTCCTGAAACATATAGATAGATAGGAACGCGCGGGCGGGCGTCCACGATCTGGGCGCCCGCCCACGCGGCCCTCCACGACATCCGCCGAGGCGCCCGTGTTCCGATTCATCGTCCGTCGCCTGCTACTGCTGCTCCCCACGCTGTTCGGGCTATCCATCCTGTTGTTCATCTGGCTGCACCGGCTGCCGGGTGGCCCCGAGACGGCCATCCTGGGCGAGCGCGGCACGCCCGAGATGCGCGCCCAGATCCGGCGGAACCTCGGCCTCGACGAGCCGCTGCTGATCCAGTACGGGCGCTTCATGAAGCGGCTCCTCCAGCTCGACCTGGGCACCTCGATCTCCACGAAGCGCGAGGTGACGACCGAGTTCCTCCAGCGCTTCCCGGGCACGGTCGAGTTGACCATCACCGCGATGGTGATCGCCATCGGCATCGGTATCCCGCTCGGCTATCTGGCGGCGCGCCGCAACGGCTCGATCCTCGACCACGCCTCGGTGGGCGGATCGCTGCTCGGCACCTGCATCCCGATCTTCTTCCTGGCGTACGTGCTGAAGGCGATCTTCGCGGAAGGGCTCGGCTGGTTCCCGGCCATCGGCCGGCAAGACTCGAGCATCGACGCCACCCACATCACGAACCTCTTCGTGCTCGACGGCATATTGACCCGGGAGTGGGACGCCGCCGCCGACGCGATATGGCACCTGATCCTGCCCGGCCTGGCGCTGGCCAGCATCCCGTTCGCGATCATCGTGCGGATCACTCGGGCCAGCGTCCTGGAGGTGCTCGGCGAGGACTTCGTGCGCACCGCCGAGGCGAAGGGCCTGACCGAGCGGGTGGTGCGCCGCCGGCACGTGCTGCGCAACGCGATGCTGCCGGTCGCGACGTCGATCGGCCTGCTCACCGGCCTGCTGCTGTCCGGCGCGGTGCTGACCGAGACGGTGTTCGGGTTCAGCGGGATCGGCCTGTTCCTCTACGAGGCGATCAGCAACCGGGACTATCCGGTGCTGCAGGGCTTTATCCTGCTCATTGCGGTGATCTTCACGCTGGTGAACCTGGCCGTCGACATCTCATACAGCCTGATCGACCCGAGGGTGAGGGTGCGATGACGCTGGCACCGGGGCACAAGAAGGAACAGCTGGACCGGTTGTCCGAGCTGGCCGCCGTCCGCGACGACGAGCAGGGTGTCAGCCTGTGGCGCGACGCGTTCCGCCGGCTGCGCCGCAACCCGGCCGCCATCGTGGGCGCGGTCATCCTGGGGCTGTTCGTGTTGATCGCCATCGTCGGGCCGTTCCTGGCCCCGTACGACCCGGCCGCACCCATCGGCGTCCAGGAGGGCGTCGTCCGGTCCGGCCAGGGGATCATCCCCGGATCGTCCAGCGATCACTGGCTCGGGTACGACCACCAGGGGCGCGACGAATTCAGCCGGCTGCTCGCGGGCTCGCGGCAAACCCTCATCGTCGGCGTGGTCTCCACCGTCATCGGGTTGACGATCGGCGTACTGCTGGGCGGGCTCTCCGGCGCGGCCGTCGGGCTCGGCGGCCGGTGGGGACGCTGGGTCGACAACGTGATCATGCGGATCATCGACATGCTCCTGTCGGTGCCCGGCCTGCTGCTGGCGGTGAGCTTCGCGGCGATCCTCGGCCCGAGCCCGGTCACCGTGATGATCGCGGTCGGCGCGGTGTCGGTGCCGGTCTTCGCCCGGCTGCTGCGCGGCTCGATGATCGCGCAGGCCAACCGGGATTACGTGCTGGCGGCGACGTCGCTGGGGGTACGCCGCTGGAAGATCGCCATCAGCCACGTCATCCCGAATTCCCTGGCGCCGGTGATCGTCCAGGCCACCCTGACGCTGGCCACCGCGATCATCGAGGTCGCGGCGCTCTCCTTCCTCGGGCTCGGCACCCAGGTGCTCGGGCAGCCGGAGTGGGGCCTCATGCTGGCCGAGGCGCAGCGCTACCTCGGCGTCCGGCCAGCGCTGGCGATCTACCCAGCGGTCGCCATCATCATCACCGCGTTCGGCTTCACCCTGCTCGGCGAGGCGATGCGGGAAGCCCTTGATCCGAAGTTGCGGAAGTGACGCATGGCTCTGCTTGATGTCGAGGATCTGTCCGTCACGTTTTCGCGGCGCGGCCAGCGCACCGTGCGCGCGGTCGACGGGGTCTCGTTCACGGTGGACGCGGGCGAGGTCGTCGGTCTGGTGGGCGAGTCCGGCTGCGGGAAGAGCGTCACGTCGCTGGCCCTGATGGGACTGCTGCCCAAACGTGGCGCGCAGGTCGGCGGCTCCGCGAACTTCGACGGCACCGAGTTGCTCGCGCTGGACCAGCGGTCCATGCGGGACATCCGCGGCAAAGACGTCGCGATGATCTTCCAGGACCCGCTCTCCTCGCTGAACCCGGTGGTGCCGGTCGGCATCCAGGTCACCGAGGTGTTGACCCGGCACCGGGGGATGAGCCGCGACGCGGCGCGCAAGGAGGCCGCGGAGCTGCTCGACCGGGTCGGCATTCCGGACCCGGGGCGGCGCCTGAAGGAGTACCCGCACCAGCTCTCCGGCGGCATGCGCCAGCGCGCGCTGATCGCGATCGCGGTGGCCTGCCAGCCCCGGCTGTTGATCGCCGACGAGCCCACCACGGCGCTCGACGTCACGATCCAGGCCCAGATCCTCGAGCTGCTGAAGGAACTGGTACGGGAATCCGACACCGCCCTGATCATGATCACGCACGACCTCGGGGTGGTCGCCGGCATGTGCGACACGATCAACGTGCTCTACGCCGGTCGGGTGGTGGAGTCGGCGCGCCGCCGGGAACTTTTCGCGGCGCCCCGGCACCCGTACACGGTGGGTCTGCTCCGGTCCATCCCGCGTCTCGACGCGGGTCGTGGCGAGAAGCTCACGCCGATCCCCGGCTCGGTGCGCGACGTGCTGCCGTGGTCGGAGGGGTGCGCGTTCGCGCCCCGCTGTGACCGGCGGACCGACGCGTCGATCGGCGAGCCGCCGCCGATGGTCCCGACGCATACCGGGCACTCCTATCGGTGCGTGAACCCAGTGACCGCGGAGGAGAAGGTATGACCGAGTCGCTGGTGGAGGTACGGGACCTCAAGGTTCACTTTCCGATCACCAAGGGCGTGTTCTTCGACCGGGTGGTCGGGCACGTCAAGGCCGTCGACGGCGTCGACCTGGCGGTGCCGCGCGGCCAGACGTACGGGCTGGTGGGCGAGTCCGGGTGCGGCAAGTCGACGCTGGGCCGGGCCATCCTGCGGCTCACCGAGCCGACCGCCGGCGAGGTGCGATTCGACGGCATGGAGCTGACCAAGCTGCCACCCGCCAAGATGCGCGGCATGCGCCGGCGCATGCAGATGATCTTCCAGGACCCGATGTCCAGCCTGGACCCGCGGCAGAACGTCGAATCCATCCTGGTCGAGGGCCTCCAGGCGCACGGCATCGGCGCGGACCGGAATGAGCGGCGGCGGATCATCAGCAAGACGCTCGACGCGGTCGGCCTGCCCCAGTGGGCGTTGTCCCGATACCCGCACGAGTTCTCCGGCGGGCAGCGGCAGCGCATCGGCATCGCCCGCGCCCTCGTCCTGGGACCGGAGCTGATCGTCGCGGACGAGCCGGTGTCCGCGCTCGACGTGTCGATCCAGGCCCAGGTCATCAACCTGCTCGACGAGCTGCAGGACGAGCTCGGGCTGACCTACCTGGTGATCGCCCACGACCTGGCGGTGGTGCGGCACATCTCCGACGTGGTCGGCGTGATGTATCTCGGCGCGCTGGTCGAGGAGGCACCCAGCGACCGGCTGTACCGGGAGCCGCTGCACCCGTACACGCGGGCGCTGATGTCGGCCGTGCCCGTGCCGGACCCGGAGATCGAGGATCGGCGAGAGCGGATCCTGCTGGCCGGCGACCTGCCGTCCCCGGCCAACCCGCCCGCCGGCTGCCGCTTCCACACCCGGTGCCCGTGGGCGCAGCCGACCCGCTGCGTCGACGAGCGGCCGGCGCTGCGCGACGTTGGCGGCACCAAGGTGGCCTGCCACTGGGCCGAGCAGATCGCGTCCGGCGAGTTGAGGCCGCACGAGGTGCGCGTCGAGCTGGTCCGCCCGGCGGGCGAGGGCGAGGCCCCCGACGTCGTATCCGCCCCCAGCGAACCGGGCTCCTACGTCTAACCCATGATCAAGGCGTCCTTCAAGTAGTTAGAACTACTTGAAGGACGCCTTGATCATGGGAGGCGTCAGCCTTCGGGGCGGTTCAGGAGAGCGGCGGCGATCGCGTGGACGGCGGCCAGGTCGGCGGGGTCCTTGAGCGTCGTGCGCCCGCCGGTCACCACGTACCACTCGTCGGCGTCCTTGTACTGCACGCGGAGCGTGACCTGGTCGCCGGACAGCTCGGTGCGGAGCGTCAGCTCGCCGGTGACGACCCCGACCTCATCGGTCATCACACCACCGGGGCCCGGGGTGATGTCGCTCGTCTGGTCAGCCATGAGTCTGAGTCTATGGCTTGCCGCCCGGGCAGGTGCCCAACATGTCGGTCAGCGCCGACTTCTCCGCCGTAGTCACGGTGAGTCGCCAGAAGTGCTTGACCGCGATCCAGTCCCGGGCATAGGTGCACCAGTAGTCGCGGTTGGTGGGCTTCCACTGTGACGGGTCCTGGTCGCCCTTGGACCGGTTGGACGATGCGGACGCCGCGATGAGCTGCGGCCGGGTGAGGTCGTTGGCGAAGTCGCCGCGCTGCTGGTCTTTCCACTCGTTCGCGCCGGACCGCCAGGCGTTCGCCAGCGGCACCATGTGATCGATGTCCACGTCGGACGGATCGGCGAGGGTCTTCTTGTCGTACGGGCTGAACCAGCGGCCGCCGACCACGTTGCACCCGCTCAGGCGTACCTCGTTGCCGTCGCGCTGGAGCACGGTGTCGCGCACGTCGCAGTTCCGGCCGGTGTCCCGCCAGTGTGGAAAGCGCTCGCGGCTGTAGCCGCGCATCGACGCGGCCTTGGCTTCGGTCAGTTGGCCGAGCAGGCGAGCGGAGTCGGTGGTGCCGGATGGGGTCGGCGTCAACGGGTCGGTTGTGGAGGGTACGCAGGCGGTGAGCGCGAGGGTTACGGCGCAGAGGGCGAGGAGGGGGCGCACATGACAAGCTTGCGGCCTCGGCGCAACGCGGGGCCAGCGCGCCACGCCCATGATCAAGGCGTCCTTCAAGTAGTTAGAACTACTTGAAGGACGCCTTGATCATGGAGAGAGCTAGCGGTTGACGGCGCTGGTGATGGCCTTGATCGAGGCGGTCACGATGTTCGGGTCGAGGCCGACGCCCCACACTGTGCGACCGTCCACGTCGCACTCGATGTACGCCGCGGCCTGGGCGTCGCCGCCGGAGGACATCGCGTGCTCGTTGTAGTCGAGCAGCCGCACCTGGATCCCCAGCGACTGCATCGCGTTCACGTACGCGTCGATGGGGCCGTTGCCGACCGCGGAGACCGAGCGCTGCGCGCCGTCGAAGCGGATGTCGGCGGTGATCTCCACCTTGCCCTCGACGGTGGAAACCCGGTAGTCGTTCAGCGCGACCCGCCCGTCGCCGAGGTACTCGGACGCGAAGATGTCCCACATCCGCTGCGGGTCGACCTCGCCGCCCTCGTCGTCGGTGTGCTGCTGCACGACGCCGGAGAACTCGATCTGCAGCCGGCGCGGCATGTCGAGGTGGTGCTCTTCCTTCATGATGTACGCCACGCCGCCCTTGCCGGACTGCGAGTTGACCCGGATCACCGCCTCGTAGCTGCGGCCCAGGTCCTTCGGGTCGATCGGCAGGTAGGGCACGGCCCAGTCGTACTGGTCGATCGGCACCCCGGCGCCCGACGCGTCGATGGCCAGCGCGTCGAAGCCCTTCTTGATCGCGTCCTGGTGCGAGCCGGAGAAGGCCGTGTAGACCAGGTCGCCCGCGTACGGGTGGCGCTCGTGCACGGGCAGCTGGTTGCAGTACTCGACGGTGCGCTTGATCTCGTCGATGTCGCTGAAGTCGATCTGCGGGTCGACGCCCTGCGAGAACAGGTTCAGGCCCAGCGTCACCAGGTCGACGTTGCCGGTGCGCTCGCCGTTGCCGAACAGGCAGCCCTCGACCCGGTCGGCGCCGGCCAGCAGGCCCAGCTCGGCGGCGGCGACCCCGGTGCCGCGGTCGTTGTGCGGGTGCAGGGACAGCACGACGGAGGAGCGGCGCGGCAGGTGTCGGTGCATCCACTCGATCGAGTCCGCGTACACGTTGGGGGTGGCCATCTCGACGGTGGCCGGCAGGTTGACGATCAGCGGCCGGTCCGGCGTCGGGTCGACCACGTCGATCACCGCGCTACAGATCTCCAGCGCGTAGTCCAGCTCGGTGCCGGTGTACGACTCCGGGGAGTACTCGTAGAAGATGTCGGTGTCCGGCGTGTGGATCTCGGCGTACTTCTGGCACAGCCGCGCCGCGGACGTGGCGATGTCGGTGATGCCGGCGCGGTCCAGACCGAAGACGACGCGGCGCTGGAGCACCGACGTCGAGTTGTAGAAGTGCACGATCGCGCGGCGGGCGCCGCGCAGCGACTCGAACGTGCGGTCGATTAGGTGCTCCCGGCACTGCACCAGCACCTGGATCGTCACGTCGTCCGGGATCAGGTCCTGCTCGATGAGCTGCCGGACGAAGTCGAAGTCGGTCTGACTCGCGGACGGGAAGCCGACCTCGATCTCCTTGTAGCCCATCTGGACCAGGGTGTGGAACATGCGCCGCTTGCGCTCGGGCGACATGGGGTCGATCAGGGCCTGGTTGCCGTCCCGCAGGTCGACGGCGCACCAGCGGGGCGCGACCTCGATGCGGCGGGTGGGCCACTGCCGGTCCGGCAGGTCGATGGCGAACTGCTGATGGTAGGGCTGGTACCGCTGGTACGGCATGCGGCTGGGCTGCTGACGAGCAATGGGGTCAGCGCCGGCTACTTCTGACACGGAAAACTCCTCGGAAGTCATGTGACTGGGGTCTCGAACGGGCAAGACCGGCGCGCGCGCCAGACTCCGCGACGAGGTGCCGGCCTTAGAGGGCCTCGTCGCGGCGGCGAAGAAGGAGCGCCTGCCACATGACAATCGACACTCTAGGTGACGACGGCGCTGATCACCAAGTCCGCGCGCGACCGGCGACGCCGAAGAGCCAGCTCCAACGACTTTAGGTCAGATGGAAGTGACCCTGGGTCACCGAGGCGGCCGACCACCAGCACGACCTTCGGATGCAGGTCTTCGGGCAACTCGAGGTCGGCGCGCAGACTGGCGCGATCGAACGTGGTGATCTGGTGGACGTGCAGCCGGAGCGCGGTCGCCTGAACTGAGAGATGCGCCACAGCCTGCCCCAGGTCGTACGCCGCGTGGGGCAGCCCAGCCTCGACCGGGTGAGCCGCGACGATCAAGGCGGACCCCCGACCGGCCCAGCGCTGGCTCGCGGAAGCGAGGTTCGCGAAGATCCGTTTGTGCGCCTCGGTGTCGCGGCGGGCCACCAGGAAGCGCCAGGGCTGGCTGTTCGCTGCCGAGGGGGCCCACCGAGCCGCCTCCAGAAGGGAGGCGATGTCATGGTCGGACAACTCGGCGACCGGGTCGAACGCACGCGGACTCCATCGAGTCGCGAGCAAGGGGTGTAGCTCGGACATGGCGCCGAGTGTGCCCCAATGGGCGTTCCGTCTCCAACCCACGATCACTCGGCGTGTCTGGTACCCGACAAACCGTAAGGGTCATTTCACCCGTTTGGGGAGGTCGTGGCCGACGGAGCGACCGACACGGTCGGCGCCGGCGGCGCCGCCATCCGCAGCGGCTCCTCGTCGAGCACCGGCCCCGGCAGCGCGATCGTGCCGGGCCCGGGCGCCGGATCGCCGGCCAGCGTGAGGGTGCCGAAGCTGAGCTTGGCCGCCGTCAGCGTGCCGTCCGCCTCGTAGCAGTAGATGCCCACGTCCAGCGGCGCCTTCAGGGACGTGGTGGTGGACTCCACCGCGAAGCAGGTGCCCCGGGCGCCGTCGAGCGGCCGGGTGACCGAGACCGCCAGGGCCGCGTCCCGGTCGATAAGGACCTCGCGCGAGTCGGTGAACGGGTGCTGCACGCGCGGGTCGACCGCCGCGGCCACCCGTCCGTTCGGCTTCGCGACCCGTACGCACACCGGCTGGCCGCCGCGGCTGCCGCACTGGAAGATGCCCTCACCGGTCTGGGCCATCGACACGTCGACCGTGCCGCCGAGCGCGGCCTGCGGGATCTCGATCAGCCAGCTACCGTCCGTAGCGGTGATGACCGTCACGGTGCGGTCCGTCCGTCCCGGGCTCACCAGGGTGTACGTCGCCGTCAGCTTGCGGTCCTTGGCCGCCGCGGCCAGTCCGGCCAGTTGGACGCGCGCGTCGGTGGGCCCGGTCGGCGCCGCCGAGGGGCTTTCCTCGGCCGGTGGCGCCGGGTCGCCCGAACCGCAGGCGCCCAACCCGACCAACCCGGCGAGTACGGCGATGCCGGTGGCCGCGGAGACGATGGCGGAGCGCACACTCACATTCACATTCTCGGGCTGGATGATGCGGTGAGGTGCTGACACGCCGTGCGGGTGGCGGCCGGATGCTGGGATCGCGTGTTCGCGTGGTCACGCGGCGCCGGTACCCTGATGAGGTCTTTCGTCGGCGCCGCCGGTCCGTCCGGCGGCGTTGGCGCGTGTGGGTCGAACATGTCAGTGGGAAGGGGTGGACTGCCGTGGCCCTGGTGGTGCAGAAGTACGGCGGTTCCTCGGTCGCGGACGCTGAGCGGATCAAGCGGGTCGCCGAGCGAATCGTCGCCACCCGCAAGGCGGGCGACGACGTCGTCGTGGTGGTCTCCGCGATGGGCGACACCACCGACGAACTGCTCGACCTGGCACACCAGGTCAGCCCGCTGCCCGCCGGGCGCGAGCTCGACATGCTCCTCACCGCCGGCGAGCGGATCTCGATGGCGCTGCTCGCCATGGCGATCCACAACCTGGGGTACGAGGCACGGTCGTACACGGGATCGCAGGCCGGCGTGCTCACCACGTCCGTGCACGGGCGGGCCCGGATCATCGACGTGACGCCGGGCCGGCTGCGCGGCGCGCTCGACGAGGGCGCGATCGCGATCGTCGCCGGCTTCCAGGGCGTCTCCCAGGACACCAAGGACATCACCACGCTGGGACGTGGCGGGTCCGACACCACAGCGGTCGCGCTCGCCGCCGCGTTGGACGCGGACGTCTGCGAGATCTACACCGACGTCGACGGCGTCTTCACCGCCGACCCGCGAATCGTTGCCAACGCACGTCACATCAAGCAGATCACGTACGAAGAGATGCTGGAACTGGCGGCGTGCGGCGCTAAGGTGCTGCACTTGCGCAGCGTGGAATACGCGCGGCGGGCCGGCTTGCCAATCCATGTCCGCTCGTCATACTCACACAACACCGGCACGATGGTCACCGGATCGATGGAGGATCTTCCCGTGGAGCAGGCACTGATCACTGGGGTCGCCCACGACCGGAGCGAAGCGAAGATCACGGTCGTCGCCGTTCCGGACGAGCCGGGCGCGGCCGCACGAATCTTCGACACCGTGGCCAACGCCGAGATCAACCTCGACATGATCGTGCAGAACGTCTCCACCGAGGGGACCGGCCGCACCGACATCTCGTTCACGCTCCCCAAGGCCGACGGTCCGAACGCGATGTCGGCGCTCGGCAAGATCCAGCAGGAGCTGAAGTTCAAGGGCCTGCTGTACGACGACCACGTCGGCAAGGTCTCGCTGATCGGTGCCGGTATGCGGTCGCACCCCGGGGTGGCGGCGAAGTTCTTCGCGGCGCTCGGCGACGCCGGCGTCAACATCGAGATGATCTCCACCTCGGAGATCCGGGTCTCCGTGGTCTGCCGGGACACCGACCTGGACGCCGCCGTGCGCGCCGTCCACGACGCGTTCGACCTTGGTGGCACGGAGGAAGCGGTGGTGTACGCCGGGACCGGGAGGTAGCGCGATGGCGTTGCCCACCCTCGCCGTCGTCGGCGCCACCGGCGCCGTCGGCACCGTCATGTGCGAGCTGCTGAGCTCGCGCAAGAACATGTGGGGCGAGATCCGGGTGGTGGCGTCCGCGCGGTCCGCGGGCAAGATCGTCAAGTGTCGCGGCGAGGAGCTGGCGGTACGGGAGCTGTCCGCCGACGTGTTCGACGGCGTCGATGTGGCCATGTTCGACGTGCCCGACGAGGTGTCCGCCGAGTGGGCACCGATCGCGGTGTCCCGCGGCGCGGTGGTCGTCGACAACTCCGGTGCGTTCCGCATGGACCGCGACGTGCCGCTGGTGGTTCCCGAGATCAACCCGGAGCAGGTGCGCAACCGTCCCCGGGGGATCATCGCGAGCGCCAACTGCTCCACGCTCGTCATGATCGTGGCGGTCGCGCCGCTGCACCGCGAGTTCGGGCTGCGTGAGCTGGTGTTGGCCTCCTACCAGGCCGTCTCCGGTGTCGGCCAGGCCGGCGTCGACATCCTGCACGACCAGCTCGCCAAGGTCGCCGGCGACCGGCAGCTCGGTGGCCGCCCCGGCAACGTGCGGCAGGCGGTCGGCGACGACCTCGGCCCGTTCCCGGCACCGGTCGCGCTCAACGTGGTGCCGTGGACCGGCTCGCTCAAGGACGCGGGCTGGTCGTCCGAGGAACTGAAGCTGCGCAACGAATCCCGCAAGATCCTCGGATTGCCCGACCTGAAGGTGTCGGCCACCTGCGTCCGGGTGCCCGTCGTCACCGGCCACTCGGTGGCCGTCCACGCCGTGTTCGGCACCGAGGTCGACGCCGAAGGCGCCCGCGAGGCGCTGCGCAACGCGCCCGGCGTGATCCTGGTCGACGATCCGGCGGCGGGCGAGTTCCCGATGCCGATCGACGCGGTCGGCACCGACCCGTCCTGGGTGGGGCGGCTGCGCCGCTCGATGGACGACCCGCGCGCCCTCGACCTCTTCGTCACCGGCGACAACCTCCGCAAGGGCGCGGCTCTCAACGCCGCCCAAATCGCCGAAACCCTAGCATCCGACCTCCCCCGCTAACAGCCCCCGCGCGCCCCGCGCGCCCCGCGCGCCCCGCGCGCCCCGCGCGCCCCGCGCGCCCCGCGCGCCCCGCGCGCCCCGCGCGCCCCGCGCGCCCCGCGCGCCCCGCGCGCCCCGCGCGCCCCGCGCCCCATCCGCGCCGATCAAGGGCTCAGGCACATGCTTTGATCTCTGATCTGGGTGCCCGAGCCCTTGATCGACGCGGATCTCCTTGATCGCGGCCGCGCCGCGCCCGCCGCGCCCGCTGCGCCCGTTGCGCGCCGTGCCCCGCTGCGGGCGCCGGGCCCTGCTATACGGGGTGCTGGCCTCCTGCGGCGGGGCGCTGGCGTCTTGCGGCGGGGCGGGGTCCGCCGTGGGCGTGCCCTGCCGCGCTTCGCGTACCACTGCGAGCGCCGGGCCAGACGGAGGCGCCGGGCCAGACGGAGGCGCCGGGCCAGACGGAGGCGCCGGGCCACACCGCGGGCGGCGTGCGCCGCCCCGTCGTGCGGCGCGCACCATAGGCCATCCGGCGAGCTTGATCATTGTCCCAAAACCTCAACAAAACCCGGCGTGTCGTTGAGGTTTTGGGACAACGATCAAGCAAGCGCGGCGAAGGTCATCGCCCGGCACCGTCGATCCGCAACCTCTACCGCTTCATCGAAGCCAACACCGCACCCGCTTGACAAAAGCCTTCACAGATCAAGGGCTTGGGCATGTGGATCAGAGAGCTTGTTCCATCCTGTTTGCGAGGCTGCGGCCGGCTCATGAGACCTGGGCATCCACTCGGGCTCAGCGGCGAGATCCGGGCGCGGCACCCCGGCTCAGCCGTGCGATGGCTACGTCACCGCATCCCACGACGCCGATATCCCCCCGCGGCTGGTGTCGCAGCCTCCGCACGCATGAGGCGGACATATCGCGTCGATCTCAGCGGTAAGGAGGCGGCCGGCTAACGGATGAAGCGGAAGATCCGTTCGCCGGGCGTCAGTGGTGTCGGCTCGACGGTCAGGGTGTGGACGCCGACGCCGTACGGCTCGGACTTGTCGGAGAGCCAGCGCAGTGCGAAGCCGCTCGCCGTGAACCAGTCGCAGACGGTCGGGACGAGGTCGGGCTCGTCGCGGTGGCGGGTCCAGATCACCGTGGCGCCCGCCGCGCACAGCTGCGGCAGGAAGCCGACCGTGCGCTTGATGGCGGCGTTGGTGATGTTGCCGAAGATGCCGCACGCCAGCACGAGATCGGCCGGTGCCGCGCCAGCGTAGCTGTCCGACTGGGCCGCGTCGCCGACGCGTACCTCGATGCCGGCGAGGCCCGCGGCGCGCGCCGATGTCGTGGCGTCGGCCGCGAGGTCGGGGTTCAGCTCGACCAGCCGGCCGGTGACGTCGTGCCGGCGCGGGTGGTCAGCCAGCACGCCAAGGATGTCGCGGCCCTGACCGGCGCACATGCTGACCATCCGCAGTGGACCTGGTGGTCGCTCGTCGAGGAACGCGCGGATCTGGCTCTGCACCGCGATCAACCGCCGTGGGAGGGTCGACTGTGGATCATCGTATTGCGCGTGCCAATCGGCCCAGTCGGTGCCTTCTGGCGCGCCGCCCCGGGCGTTGTCCACCACTTCCGATACGTGGGGATCGCGACGGACGGCGTCGAGTTGCGCGTCGGTCAGATCAGCCGTGAACGCGGGCATCCGGGGAAGCACGTGGCGTGGCGTGACACCCGCTCGTTCGGCGACGGCCCGTGGATCGGCGTCGTCGGCCACCACGACGATGTACGAGCCCTCGACGCGCGTGTCGGGTCCGACGCGATGGTGCGGCGCCAACCCATCCTTCCCGCTCATCCTGCTGAGCCTAGCCATGATCAAGGCGTCCCTGAAGTCGTCATGACGACTACAGAGACGCCTCGATCACGAAGGGGCGGGGGTGCCGACGGTTACTTCGTTGGTGCACAGGGTTATGGCGGGGTCGGCGACGGTGAGTTCCACCGTGTTGCCGCCGCCGTCCATGACCAGGAAGATCTGGTGCAGTCCGCGGTGTACGTCGAACTGCCGTTGCTCGCCACCGAACCGCACCGTGCCGACCGTGTCGCCGTTGCTCAGGTATCCGATCCGGATCACCCAGGTCCACTCGAACTGCGCGTTGGTCAACGGGATCGGGACAGCGGCGCTGCCGCCGGTGACGCGGTAGCCGCACTGGCCTTCGGGGCCGGGTCGGTTGGCGACACCCTCGACGCGCGCCGGCCGGATGCGCCCGTCCCCATTGAACACGGACGGGTTCTCGGCCGACGTGACGAACGTCGGCTCCGGGTCGGCGAGTTGGAAGAAGCGGGACTGGACGTTGTACGGCGCCGACAGCGGGCCGAGGACGCCCGGTGGCACGGTGGTGTCCAGGAAGACGGTGCCGGGCGGGGCCGTCGCCAGCGCTGCCTCGGCGTTGCGCAGGTAGTCGCGGCCACGCTTGTCGGCCCAGCTGTCGCTAAAGCCGGTGGTGCTCCACACCGTGCCCACCGCGACGAGGGCGGCGAACACCACGGCGATGGGGGCGGTCACCGGCTGGTGTTCTTTCAGGAAAGCGGGCCAGCGCGCGGGCCGGTCCACACCGTCCACTCCGAACAGTGCGACGCCGATGCACAGGGCGGCGATCAGCACGACTTCGCCGACGTACCGGGGTACCAGGCCGGCGACGCCGCTGAACATCGAGCCGAGCCGCGTCGCGGCGAGTAGCACGACGACGATCGCGAGATAGAGCCCGAGCAGCGTCCAGGCGCGACCGGCGGACCGGCGGAGCCGGACGGTGACCACGATCAGGGCGAGAAAGACGGCCACCGAAAGCCACTGTGCGATGCCGATGGTCGAGACGACCGGCGTGCCGTCCTCGGCGTCGAGCCACCGCCACGGTCCGCCGAGCAGGCCGGGCAGCAACGTCGCGGCGATCATCTCGCGCACGAACGTGACCACCTCGCCGGACGAGGTCGGCTCCCGGAGCGAGGACTGGGAGCGGGTCAGGTAGAGCGCGAGGTATCCGACGGAGATGACGGTCAGCACCAGCCACGACAGCCAATATCGCCGGACGGTGCGCACGACGGTGCGCAACGGCCCGCCGCGCACGAAGAGGCAGGCGGTGGCCAGGAAGACGAGTGCCACGATGAGCAGCGCCTTCTCGAAGAACAACAGCCCGAAGAGGACGCCGGCGGCGAGCGAGACCAGATGCCGTTTCCGAAGCGTGCGTACGTACTTGACCTGAGCGCCCACCGCCCACACCATGGCGAGCTGCATGGGCAGCAGGTTGATGCCGACCGCCCACCACGACGTGGCCTCCAGGGTGAGCGGGCTGAACAGGAAGACGGCCAGCGGGATGAGCAGGCCCCAGCGGGCCGGCAGCAACTGGCGCAGCAGCCGGTAGAAGGCCACACCCAGCACGGCCTGCGCGGTGATCATGAGCACCACGTACGGCCAGTAGGCGAGGCCGAAGATCTGGGTGACGGCCCAGGTGACCAGCAGGCCGCCGGGCATCAGGTGGTTGTTGAACAGCCCGGTGAACAGGTCGACGGTGACCGGGTCCGAGGAGCCGACGCGGGACACCATGGCCCAGTCGTCGACGGCGAGATAGCCGCGGGACGCGACCTGGGCGCGCCAGATCAGCTGGGCCGCGATGAGGCCGAGTGCGACGGCGCGGACGGGATCGGCGCTGGCCCAGCGGGCGAGCCAGCCGGGTGCGTCCTCAGCTGGAGGAGCCTCTGACGCCGCTACGGAGGGTGCCGCGGACATGGCGGAAGCCTGCCACGACGGCACCGAAATGGAAACATGGGTTTTCCCCACTTTCCCAGGAAGCTACCAGGCGGTAACGTCGTCACAACTGTGATTCGACTCATTACCGGGAGGTTGCATGCGGCGTGCCGTCACAGCGCTCCTGTTCGCCTTGGGGGCGTTTGCCCTGGTCTTGGCCGGCTTGTTGCGCTTCTACGTGCACCACGAACTGGGTGTCGCGCCGCTTGATCCGAACTCGACCACGGTTTCCCAGGGCAGCGGGATGACTGTTTTCTACCCAGGCCTACTCAAGACGCGCACCGACGCGACCGTCACCGCGACCCGGAATATCCAGGGCGTGCTGAACGCCCCTGAGGTCAAGGTGGACGGAGACGTGGCCACCTGGCGCGTCGGGTTGGTCCTGGAAGACGACGACCAGGTGCTGGTCTCCGCGTTCGACGAGCGGGTCTGCGTCGACCGGCGCAGTGCCGAGACCGTCGAGCCGTGCGCCGACGAGAACCTCAACGACGACGCGATCAAGCACTCGGGTCTGGCGTACAAGTTCCCGTTCAACACGGCGAAGAAGGACTACCCGTACTTCGACATCAACCTGAAGGACTCGACGCCGCCGATGACGTTCGACGGCGAGGACATGGTCAACGGGCTTCCGGTGTATCGCTTCGTGCAGCAGATCCCCGCCACGAAGATCGAGGACCGGGAGGTGCCCGGCGACCTGGTCAACGGGACGCCGGGGACGACCGTGACCGCGGGACGGTTCTACGAGAACACCCGCACGGTCTGGGTCGAGCCGTACAGCGGCCTCATCGTCAAGGGTGAGGAGAAGGTCCGGCAGGTGCTGCGCGGACCGGACGGCAGCGACGGGCAGGTGCTCCTCGCCGGCACGATCGCGTTCACTCAGGACACCGTGCGCAACCAGGTCGCCGACGCGGAAGACGCCCGCGGCCAGCTGCGCATGGTCTACTCCACCGGCCCGCTGGCCCTGACGATCGCCGGCGTGGTTCTCCTGCTGATCGGCGCCCTGCTGGCGTTCACCGGCCGGCGGAACGGGCCGGCCCCGGTGCCGGCGGCGGCCGGTGGCTCCGCCCACCGGCGCGGCGAACACAAAGTAACCACGTAAAGCCCGGCGCCCCGGCTCCTATGTGGAGCCGGGGCGACCCCGGAAAACTCGATACATCACCGTTTGCGCATCACCAGCGCGAGGTTCCAGGAGGCGACCTCACGCAGCCCCGGTATGCGCACGATCCACTGTGCCCACCAGGGGTGGTAACGCGGCAAGGCGTCGACGACCTCGACCTCTTCGCACGCCCGCGACCAGCGGAGTACCGCTCCGATGGAGAGGGGAAACAGGCTTTGTCCGTAGCGGTTCTTGGGAGCATGGCCGGTGCGGCGGACATACCGCCGGACCGCCCGCTCGCCACCGAGGTAGTGCCAGGGGGCGGTCTCGTGGCCGCCCCAGGGCGACCACCACGGCGTGAACGAGACGAAGACCAGCCCACCGGGGCGCGTCACGCGCACCATCTCGTCGAGCATGCGGGTCGGTACCGCGACGTGTTCGAGCACATTGGACGAATAGCAGACGTCGACCGCCCCGGTGCGCACCGGCAGCGCGGTGCCGCTGGCCCGCAACATGCCGGGCGCGGGCGCACCGCGGGCGGACAGCTCACCCACGTCGGGATCGAGACCGAAGTACGCCGCGCCGGCGCCCCGGAAGGCGTCGGCGAAGTACCCGGGTCCGCCACCCACGTCGAGCACGGAACGGCCGTCGAGCGGCGTGTAGCTCGCGAGTTGGCGCACCGAGTCGCCGGCGAGTGCGGAGTAGAAGCGGTCCGGGTCGGTCTGCTCGACCAGGAACGCGCGGAAGAGCGCCACGGAGCGCGTCAGCGTGGCTTGTCGGGTTGTCATCTGATCACCGGGAGGCGGTAGTGGGCACGGTTCTCGTGGTTATGTGGCGGGACACCCGGCACCCCGAGGGCGGCGGGTCGGAACGGTACGTCGAGCGGGTCGCCGAGGGCCTGGTGGCGCGCGGACACGAGGTGACGATCGTGTGCCCGAAGCACACCGATGTCCCCGACCGCGCGGAGCGCGGTGGCGTCCGCTTCATCCATAAAGGCAACAAATACACGGTCTATCTGTATGGGATGCTGGCGGTCCTCACCAGCCGCGCCGACGTGGTCATCGACGTGCAGAACGGCCTGCCGTTCTTCAGCCGCCTGCTGACCCGGGCGAAGGTCGTCGTGCTGCTGCACCACCTGCACCGGCAGCAGTGGTACAGCTCGTTCGGCCGGGTGCTCGGCGGCATCGGCTGGTGGATCGAGTCGCGGCTGGCGCCGAAGGTCTACCGCCGGTGCCGGTACATCACGGTGTCCGAGCACACCCGGGCCGAGCTGGCGACCTACGGGGTCGACCCGCAGCGGGTGACCGTGGTGCCCAACGGCCTGGAGCCGGCGCTCCCGACGGCCGTCGGGCAGGATCCCGAGCCGCTGCTGGTGGCGGTCAGCCGGCTGGTGCCGCACAAGCGGCTCGAGCACGCGATCGACCTGGTCGCGCGGCTGCGCGACCGCTGGCCGACGCTTCGCCTGGAAATCGTCGGGCGCGGGCCATGGCTGGAGCCGCTGGGCGCGCACATCGCCGAGCGCGGCGTCGAAGACCGGGTGCGCCTGCGCGGCTGGGTCGACGAGCGGGAGAAGCACGAGATCCTGGCCCGCTCCTGGGTGCACCTGTGCCCTTCCGTCAAGGAGGGCTGGGGCATCGTGGTCATGGAGGCCGCGCAGCGCGGCGTGCCGACCGTGGCGTACCGGTCGGCCGGCGGGGTCGGCGAGTCGATCCTGGACGGCCGCACGGGCCTGCTCGCCGACGACAACTTCGACGAGTTCGTGGCACACGTCGAGCGGCTGCTGAGCGATCCGGCGCTGCGTGCGGCGATGGCGGAGGCGGGGCGTGCGCACGCCAGCGGCTATGACTGGGAGCGCAGCGTCGAGGCGTTCGCCGCGGAGATCACGGCGGGGACGCCGGCGCGCGTGCGGGCTCAGCGCTGACCGTACTGGACGACTTCTTCCTGCACGCTGCCGGTCTTGATCTGCTGCTCCGCGTCTTTGTCCGGTGCGTTGAGCTGGATCAGCGTGAAGGCCGCGATCACCGCGAGGAACGCTCCGGCTGCGGCGCCAACGGCAACGCCGAGAAAAGTCCGCACGGGTTCGCCCTTTCGACAGTGTGATGAGTCACTTGAATCTACCCAGCGGTAACCACACTCGCAACATCCATCCGGCCAGGGGTGGCCACGTGAAGTAGATCTAGTCGAGTTAAGGCGTCATAACGACCTCAACTCGACTAGATCCACTTCGGAGCGTGGGTCGAATGCAGAACTCGCCCCTTTTGTGTCGAAAGGCGCGACGTCCGTAGAGACGTCGCGGCGTCCGTAGAGACAGAGTCTGGTCGCGAACCGAGCAGACGTCTCTTCGCTCCGGGATCACCGCCGCCCGCACGCCGTAGCTGCGCCACTGTCGCGACCGAACGCTCCGCGCTCGGGCTCCTCCGTAGCGATCGAGGGCTTACCGCAGCGATCGTGCGCCGATCGAGGGCCAATCGTCGTGGTTTGGAGATCATCTCGCGACGATAAGTCCTCGATCAGCGCGAAAGTACGACGATAGGTCCTCGATCAACATCCCGAGCCGTTTACCGATAGGTGTTAAGAAGGGGCCTCTTCTTGTTCAGGGGCGTCGCCGGGGAGGTGGATGGCCGCGGCTATCGCCGTCGCGATGGCGATCAGCATCGCTGCCTGGGCCCAGCGGCCGTACGCCCAGGCCTGGCCGTGACCGGACAGCCGCCCGCTGACCGCGACCAGCGTCGCGAGGATCGCACCGCCGAACGCGACCGCAGGCAGAGCGCGCGGCACGAGTTGGCGCACGAGCAGGGCGGCCACCACGAGCGCTACCGGCAGGAAGCCGCCGAGCAGCGCGGCCATGGCGACCAGGAGCAGGCTCAGGGCATAGCTGGCGGCACGACTCGGCTCCGGGACCGGGGATTCCGCGACCGGGGATTCCGCGACCGGGGGCTCCGCGACTGGGGGCTCGACTGGGGGCTCGACTGGGGGCTCCGCGACTGAGGGCTCCGGGACCGCGGATTCCGGGACTGAGGGCTCCGGGACTGAGGGCTCCGGGACCGAGGGCTTCCGGCGGCGGACCGGTAGCAGGGCCAGGACCACCACCAACAGCGCGGCCAGTGCGCCGGCGGCCAGGCCCATCCGGTACTCCCGGTCGGGTGCGAAGCGCAGCTCGATCTGGCCGCCCGCCCCCGCCGGCACGACGAACGCCTGCTGCCAGCCGTCCACCCGGGTCGCCGGCAGCTCTTTTCCATCCAGTGTGGCCACCCAGCCGGCGTTGGCGTTCTCGGCGATGACGAGCAACGCCTCGGCTCCGGACTCGACCCGGACGGTGCGCGCCGTGGCGTCCCAGCGCGCCACCTCCGACGGCCGGGCACCGGTCGACGAGCCGGCCGGCGGCCGGGCGCCGGTTGAGGTGCTGGTTGAGGTGCCGGTTGACGAGCCGGTGGACCAGCCGGCCGGCCGCAACGTCACGTCCTGTACGACGAAGTGCGCGGACGGCTGGGTGGTCAGGTGGTGCTCACCGGCCGGCAGCGCGATGCCCTCCTCGCCGACCAGGCCGCAGAGCTCGAGCCGCAGCGGGCGGCGGGCGGTCACGCTGGCGAGCGGGCCCTGGACCGACGTGGCGATGCGCTGGCCGGCCAGCTCCAGGACCGGGCCCTGCCCGCACGGGACGGTGAACGGCGCGTTCTCCGGGATCGGCCGGAGCAGGTCGGCGAGGTCCGGTATCTCCAGCTCGGCGATGCCGGCCGGCGCCTGCGAGCCGTCGCCGCGCAGGTCCAGCGCCCGGGCGCCGACGTCCATGATCACGACCTCGACCCGGTCGGTGCGCAGCGTGGGGAACTGGGCTCGGCCGCCCTCGCCGAGCCGGACCAGCCGGGTCTCCTTCGGCGTGCGCAGCTCCAGCAGCGTCGGCGTGGACGCGGCCGGGGCGTTCGCCGTGCGGATCCGGATCTCGTCCAGGTCGCGCTCGCCCGACCAGCGCAGGCGCAGCGCCGGCTGGCCGTCGCCGATGTCCGCGAGCCAGGCCGTGCGCCGGTCGCCGTCCACGGCGGCGCCGGCACCGACGGCGGGATCGCCGCTCAGCCACGACGACGCGGTCACGTCGATCGCGGGCTGCCGCACCGGCCAGGCCCCGCCGGGCAGGGCCAAGGCGGTCGCGCTGAGCGTGTACGTCGCCGCGGCCGTCGTGCGGAACAGCCGCTCCACGCCGCGCGCCTCCTCGCCGAGGCGCGCGAGGCCGGGATCGCACCGGACCGCGCCGTCGGCCCGGAAGCACGCGGCCCGGTCCTGGTACCCGCGGCTGAAGGCGAACGCCACCGGCTGGCTGGACCGGGCGTCCTCGGGTACCCGCAGGGCCCGGCTCGCCGACGCGTCCGGGATGGTGAGCTCCCGGATGCCCACGTTGCCGTCGGTGCGGCCGGACTCCAGGCCCAGTACGGTGATCCGCACCCGGGTGGCCAGGCCGGGCACCACGTCGTACTCGTGGGCGCCGGGCTCGGGCGGCACGTCCTGCTCGATGCTGCCGGCGTCCGTGGCGATCCGGATCCGGTTCACGGTCCAGCCGACCCGCAGGTCGTCGACCAACTCCAGCTTGACCTTGTCGACCTGTCGCGGGGTGTCCAGGTCGACCTGGAGCCACTGCCCGATCGGGCCGAAGAAGCTGGAGCTGTGCCACGCCGTTCGCGGGTCGCCGTCGATCGCGGCGAACGGCGCGTGCGAGGCGTCCGTGGCGCCGAGCGCGTCCGCGTACCCGGCGGAGGTCGCGGCGGAGACCTGCCGCACGCCGGCGTAGGCCGCGACGGTCTGATGCTCCGCATTGGAGTAGGGCAGGATGTCGAGCGCCGGCCGGTGCTGGCGCGGCGTCTCGGTGGCGGTGAGCGTCTGGCTGAGGTTGTCGCGCACCCGGCCGATGTTCCGCTCCCGCCGGCGCAGCCCGTCGGTGACCAACCAGCGCGCCGACTCTGTCGCCGCCGGTGCGTCGCCGGCCAGGACCGCCGGCCGGTCCGCCTCGATCAGGCCCTGTTCGAGCAGTGGCAGCAGCGACTCCGGGCCGCCGCTCACCGTCGCGACCTCGCTCACCGGCACGGTACGCGCCACCGGCTGGGCGCCGCGCGCCTCGTAGATCTCGATCGCCGGCACCGGCCGGGTGCCGTAGTCGACCGGGCTGCGGCTGGTCTCGTCGGCCGCGCTGACCGCCGGCCCGAACGAGGCGGCGAGCGTGATGCCGGGCGACCGGGTCAGCGACTGGCGCAGCACCGAGACCGGCGGCGCACCGGTCAACTGCCGGTCGATGTCGTTGCGCAGCAAGAGGTAGCGGTAGCCGGAGCGGGCCAGGAAGTCGGCCAGGCCCGCCGAGCCGGCGCCGCTCTCCAGCACCTCGTTGACCGCGTCCATGACCCGGGTGTTGCCCTCCGAGCCGAGCGGGATCTGGTTGCGCAGTGCCCACGGCGCCTCGGCGAGTGGCTGGATGGGCTCGTCGACGGTGCGACCCCAGGTGTAGTTGCCGAACCCGGACGCCGGCACCACCAGGGTGCGCGCCTGGCTGTCCTGCCGGCCCAGCCAGGCGGTCGCGTCCCGCCAGTGTTCCGGTACCTCCGTCCAACCTGGACCGGGGCGGAGCGCGCCCAGCCAGGCGGGCGCGGCCACGACGGCGACCAGGGCCAGCGCGGGCGCGGCGGCCAGCCAGGGCTGCGCGCCGGCGTCCCGGACCCGGCGCACCGGCGCGGCCAGCCAGACCCACAGCAGCGGGATGCCGTGCGCGAAGGCGAGCACCAGCGGTAGCCGGATCACCGGCTCGAACTTGTGCACGTTGCGGAACGGTGCGAGCGGCCCGTCCAGCAGCTCCCGCGCATAGCTCGACACTGGACTGTCCAATGTGCCCACGTAGCCGACGGTGAGCAGCAGCAGGCCGGCGAGCGTGGCGAGTATCAGGAAGCCGCGCTCCGGCAACCCGGGACGGGCCAGCCCGGCCAGGCCGACGGCGGCGACCAGCATCGTGGCGGCCATCAGGATCGGGTTGTCGACCAGCATCCAGCCGGACGGCCACCACGGCACGCCCTGCACCACGTACGCGACCCACTGGTTGGTGCCGCGCACCGCCTGGAACAGCGACGCCACGCTGGTGGTGTCCGCCGACGACTCGATGTACGACAGGAACGGCAGGCTGTACCGGCCGAGCAGGAGCAGCGGGATCAGCCACCACAGCACGCAGGCCGTGATCGCGGCGCCCCACCAGGCGACCAGCTTGACGTGGGCGGCGGTCCAGCGCCGGGTGAGCAGCCAGATCCCGGGTATCACCAGCGCGGTCAGCACCACGGCCGCGTTCACGCCGCCCATGCCCAGCACCGCGAGAGCGCTCAGCGCCGCGGCGCGGCGCGGCTGGTCTTTGAGGCGGACGAGCGGGAGGAGTACCCAGGGCAGCATGACCGCCGACAGCATCTCCGACGAGAGCGTGCCGATCTCGGTCAGCATCCGGGGCGCGAGGGCGTAGGCCAGCGCGGCCACATGGCGGGCCGGCTCGGAGCCGATCCTCAGCGCCCGGCTCAGCAGCAGTACGCCCAGGAACGCCCCGCCCAGCAGCAGCGCGCACCAGAGCCGCTGGGTGATCCACACCGGCACGTTCAGCAGCTGTCCCAGCGCGAAGAACGGCCCCATCGGGAAGAGGTAGCCGTACGCCTGGTTCTGCAGCTCGCCGGAGGTCGCCTCCGGGTTCCACAGGTGCAGGGAACGGGCCAGGAACGCGATCGGGTTGACGGCCAGGTCGATCTTCGTGTCGAACGTGACCTTGCCGGGCTCCTGGGCGAACGCCAGCGTGGTGAGCACGACGAGGAACCCGGCGGTGACCTTCTTCATCGACTGCACGCCGGTGGTTGGCAGCTCAGCTCGGCGAGGGCGGCGAAGAAGATCTGCCGGATGCCGCTGGGGTTCTTGGACAGGAACGCCCGGCCGCCGGTGATCTTGCTGATTTCGGTGAGCTCGATCTGGCTCACCCCGTCGCCGATGCCGACGTAGATGATCGGCAGCGGCCGGCGCGGGTCGGCGAGCCTGGCCAGCTCCTTTTTCAGGTCTGCCTTGGTGATGCTGCGGTCGTCTTCGTTCTCCCCATCGGTCAGGATGACCACCACGTTGATCCGGCCTGCCGTCCAGTTCCGCCGGGCCTCCCGGTACGCCGCCAGCGTCGTGTCGTACAGCCCGGTGCCGCCGCGCGGTTTGGCGCGCACCTGGCCCAGCGCGGTGACCAGCCGCTGTCGTTGCTCGCTCAATGGTGCCGGCGGCATCAGTACCCGGTAGTCGCGGTCGCCGTCCAGCTCGGTGGAGAACGTCCAGAAGCCCACCTCGCTGGTGCCGAGCATCAGGCCCACGCCCTGCTGGATGGCCGTCACCGTCGCGGACAGCCGGGTCTGGTTACCGACCCGCTGCTCCATCGAGCCGGAGACGTCGAGCACGCCGAGCATCCGGGCCGACAGGTGCACGCCGGTCCACGCGGTCAGCGCCGCCACCAGGTCGTCGTCGCCGGGCAGCGCCGCGGCGGCCGGACCCCGGAACCCCGCTGCTTGGAACGCGTGTTGGCCGTCCGGCGCGAGCAGGGTGAGCAGGAACTTCGCCGCCGCCTGCCGCTCGGCTTCGGGGGCGGCGGGCAGCACCGCGTACGGGAAGTCGAGCGCCGGCACGTCGATGTCCGGCGCGGCCTCGACCAGCTTCTGTCCACCGTGCTGGCGCAGCGCCTGCTCGCTGGTCACGAACGCCTTCTTCGCCGCGCTCCGGTAGAGGTCGGCCGCCCGGGTGACGGTGTTCGGCGAGATCCGGCGCAGGGCGGCGACGTTCGCCGCCTGCGGGCTCTTCTCGCGCGCCGTGAGCGTGCGGACGGCGAGCACGGTGGCCAGGCCCAGCGGGTCGCTCGCCGGGTCGGGCAGCCCCACCGGCACGCCGTCGCCGCCGAAGAGCCGCGACCAGGTGACCTTCCGCGCGGGCCAACCCAAACGCCGGGCCAGCTGCTCGGCCAGCGCGACCACCACCGGGCTGCTCGCGACCGGCGTGCCGCGGTCGGGCGCCTCGAACGCCCCCAGCGACCGGGCCCGGCGCAGCCAGAACGTCGACTCCGGCAGCCACACGTGGGCGTCGGACTGGTGCTCGGCGACGGCGGCGGACTCCCGGGCGGCCACCTCGACCCGGTAACACGGGTCGGGCCTGCGGGTCGCGACGCCGGTCACCGCGGCGGCGATGGCGGGCGCGGCGGCGATCCGCAGCGTCACCGGCCCGGCGCAGTCGCCGGCCGGCTGCTGGCGGCCCAGATAGGCCACGCCGCCCCAGGCCGCGAGGATCGCCACCAGGAGCGCCGTCAGCCAGGCGACGCTGCGCCGACTCTTCACCGCGCCTCCCTGTGCCGCTGCCCCCGCTACCGTTACCGATCCCGGGATCCTAGCGACCCCCCATGATCAAGGCGTCCTTCAAGTCGTTCTAACTACTTGAAGGACGCCTTGATCATGAGGGTTTCTCGGCGAGGGAGGCCGCCAGGGCAGCGGGTGGGGCAGGGAGTCGGCCGTGGCGGGCGGTGAGGATGGTCATGGCCAGGGCGGCGGCGAGCGCGGCCGCGAGGGCGCACGCGAGCACCGAGCCGATCGTCGGGGCCGGCAGTAGCACCACGGCCACCCCGAGCGCCGCCACCGCGCACCACAGCGGCGCCGACGGCCACCGCGCGGATTGGGCGATCTGGGCGTTGAGCAGGAAGAAGATGACCGAGTAGGCGGCGCCGAGCGCGGCGAACCAGAGCGCGTAACCGGATATGTGTTGATAGTCGGGCCCGCCGGCGAGGGTGACGGCGAGGTCGGACAGCAGCGCGGTGACCGCGACCAGCACGAGGCCCACTCCGCTCAACACCGCCATCCCGATGGCCAGCGTCCGGCGGTGTCCCTGCGCGAGCCGGGGCAGGGCGACCACGGTGACGACCTGAGGCGCCCAGATCGCGCCGCGGGTGAGCACCGCCCCGACGGCGTACGCGCCGGAGTCGGCAGCGGACAGCACATAGCGGGCGAGGATCAGGTCGGCGTACGAGGCGGCGAGCATCGCCAGCGTCGCGGTCGCGGCGGTGAAAACGGCCCGCTCCGACAGCCGGCCCTTCCCATGATCAGGGCGTCCTTCAAGTAGTAAGAACGACTTGAAGGACGCCTTGATCATGAAGGAGAGCGCGGGTAGCAGGAGCCAGGCGATGACGAGGCCGAGGGTGAGGGAGCCGACCAGGCCGAGGCCGGCGACGAGGCCGATGACCACGCCGCCGTACCGGGCGAGGGCGAGCACCGCCATCGCCACCGCCAGCCCGCTGAACCGGGACGCGCCCTGCAACTCGCCCAGTGACCGGCAGCCCAGCACGATCGGGACGGTCGTCGCGGCCAGCAGGAACGGCACGGCGAGCGGCAGGTCCAGCGCCGTGACCAGGAGCGGCGTGGCGAGCAGCAGCGCGCCGGCGCAGAGTCCGGCGGTCGCGGCGGACACCCAGCCCAGGTTCGCGGGCGCGTCGCCGCGCGCCACGGACACCGCGATCGCGGTCTGCAACCCCACGCCCGGCACGGTCGCGATCGCGTACAGCGCCATCGCGGTCGCCAGCGCGCCGAGGTCGCCGGCGGTCAGATAGCGCGCGCCGAGCAGCGGTACGAGATAGGCGAGCAGGTTGATAACGGCGTTGGCGATGGTGACCACCACGCCGGCCCGACCAAGACTCACGCCGCCTCCCAGCTTTACAGTGACCCGATTAGCGTAGTGAGAGAACGATGGGTGCTCCACGGCGCGGCGGCCGTCGTCGTGGTCGCCGTGCTCGCGCCGCTGGCCGCCCCGGGTTACGTCCTCGCGTACGACATGGTCTTCGTGCCCCGGCAGCCGCTGCGCTGGGACCTGATCGCGCCGGCCGACGCGCTGCCCCGGGCGGTGCCGCTGGACGCGCTGGTGGCGCTCGTGACCCAGGCGGTGCCGGGCTGGCTGGTGCAGCGGCTGGCGCTCGCCGCGATCCTCTACGCCGCGGCGGTCGGCGCCGGCAAGCTCGTCCCCGCCGAGCGCACGCTCACCCGGGTGGTCGCGGCGATCGGGTACGCCTGGACGCCGTTCCTCGCCGAGCGCCTGCTCATCGGGCACTGGGGGCTGCTGCTCTGCTACGCGGCGTTACCGTGGCTGATCCGGGCGGCGCTCGCGCGGCGTACCGACACCTTGGTGCTCGCGGCCGCCGCCGCGGCGCTGACGCCGACCGGCGGGGTCATCGCGTTCGCGACCGCGTGCGCGCTGCCCGTGCCGAAGCGGGCCAAGCTGGCGGTTGGCGCGCTGAACGCGCCCTGGCTCATGGCCGCGGTGGTCACCACCGCGAGCGGCCGGTCCGATCCGGCGGGCGTGGCCGCCTTCGCCGCGCGCGGGGAGAACTGGAGCGGCCCGCTGGGCGCGCTCCTCGGCACCGGCGGCATCTGGAACGCGCAGACCACGCCGGCCAGCCGGGCATCGGCCCTGGTGCCGCTCGCGACCGCCGTCGTGCTGGCGCTCGCCGTGGCCGGGTACCCGGTGCTGCGCCGGCGGTGGCCCGCCGGCTTCGCCACCCGGTTGGCGGTGGTCGCGCTGGTGGCGTTCGTCCTGGCATTGGCCGGTACCCGGCCAGCCGCGCCGCTGCTCGAATGGCTCGTCGCGCAGGTGCCCGGCACCGGGTTACTGCGCGACGGGCAGAAACTGCTGATCCCGTACGCGATGCTCCTGGCGCTGTGCGCGGCGCTCGGCGCGGAACGGCTGAACCGGCGCGCGGTGCTGGTCGGCGCGGCCCTGCTGCCGCTCGTCGTGCTGCCCGACCTGGCGTACGGCGGGGCGGGCCGGCTGCGCCCGGTCGAGTACCCGCGGGACTGGGCCATCGTCGCGGACCGGATCGGCGAGGCCCCCGGCGTGGTGCTGTCGCTGCCGTTCCACACCTATCGGGCGTACCCCTGGAATGGCCGGCGGACGGCGCTGGACCCGGCGCCGCGCTACCTGCCGGCGCCGGTGCTGGTCGACGACACGCTCGTGGTCGGCGGCACGGCCGTGGCCGGCGAGAGCGGCCCGGCCGGCGAGGCGCGGCAGCGGCTGGCCGCCGGCGCGCCGGTGCCCGGCGTTCGCTGGGTGCTGGTGCAGCGCGACGCGGGCGGCGCGGTGCCCGACGGTGCGCTCACCGGGCTCCACCTGGTCTACGCGGGGCCGAGCCTGACCCTGTACGAGAATCCCGATCCCGGTCCGCCGGCCCTGCCTTCCCCGCCCTGGCCGTTGCCCCTCGCCGGCCACGCGCTGTTCGGCCTGCTCGCCGCGGCCGCCGCCGTCTCCATGATCAGGGCGTGCCACACATAGTGATAGCGTCATTGGGGTCCCCCCGCGTCAGTGATCCCGGCCCGCCCACATGTCGCCACGGGCGTCGGCCCCCACGCCCTGATCATGGACGCAGCCGTGATCAACGCCGTGCGCGGGCAACCCGGCGTTGCCGCCCGCGTGTTTGGAAGGGTGTGAACGACGACTTCCGGGACTACGTGAGCACCCGGCTGGAGGGGTGGCGCCGCACGGCGTACCTGCTGTGCGGCGACTGGCACACCGCCGACGACGTGGTGTCCGCGGCGCTGATGCGGGTCTACCGGCACTGGCGCCGGGTGTCCACGATGGACAACCCAGACGCGTATGTGCGGCAGGCGCTCGTACGCACCTGGCTCAACGAGCGCCGGCGGCCGTGGCGGCGGGAGATGCTCGCCGGCGCGACCATGCCCGACCCGCCGTCCAGCCGCGCCGGCCCGGAGGCCAGCGTCACCGACCGGATGACCGTGCTCGCGCTACTGGCCGAGTTGCCGGCGAAACGCCGCGCCGTCCTGGTGCTGCGCTACTTCTGCGACCTGTCGGTGGAGGACACCGCCGTGGCGCTCGGCTGTAGCACCGGAAACGTGAAGAGCCAGACCGCGCGGGCGCTCGGCGCGCTGCGTGCGCGGCTGGCGCCGACCCTGAGCGTGGAGGGAGATCAGGGATGAACCTGACGGAACAGCTACAGGCGGCGTCGGCGGACCCGCCGCCGACCGCCATCGACCTGAACCAGCTGATGGCCCGGGAGGACCGGCGCCGGGCCCGCGTGCGGTGGCTCGCCGCCGGCTGCGCGGCCGCCATCGCGCTCGCGGGCACGACCGTCGCGGTACACCTGGCGGCGCCCGCCGTCGACGAGAGAGCCGGGTACGCCTGGTCGACCGACCGCCTCCCCGACCTGGACCGCCTCCCCGGCGTGGCCGAGGTGTGGCCGGACGCGGTGCACCGCCTGCCCGCGACGCTGCCCGACGGGGCGAAATACACGGTGTACGCCGTGCTCGGCGACGAGCGGTATCTCGTGGGCCGGGTGGAAAACCCACCGCTCGCGGCCCAAGGTCCGCTGGTGTTCGACGTCCGGACCGGCACGGCCACCTCGCTCGCTCCAACGGGCGACGCGTCCGGTGGGGTGTTGATGGCGAAGGTCGTCGGTGACCAGGTCGTGTGGATGCGGGAGGACGGCGCCCGCGAGTTGTGGGTCGCGCGTCTCGACGGCACCGGTGCCCGGCGGCTGGCGGAGCTGCCCGACCGCACATGGCCGCGGTTCACCACGACCGCCGACGCGGTGCTGTTGGCGCAGGACATCGCGAGCGACCCCCCGACCGAGCCGCTGAGCAGGATCTGGCGGGTGCCGCTGTCCGGTGGCGCGGCGGTCCCGCTGCCCGACAGCACCGGATGGGCCCTTGCCCACGACGGATCGTGGCTCACCACCCAGGTCAGCGTGAGCGGCATCACCCCGCACGAGCACGGCGAGTTGTGGAACGTCGCGACCGGGCAGAAGCTGCGCTGGATCGCGGATGCGCGGGTGGGGCTCCTGAATTGCGGTCCCAGATGGTGCAGCGGGTTCCAAGCGGAGAACAGAGTGGTGTTTCAGCGGCTGGACGGCACCGGATATGTCGAGCTGCCGTACACGGGCCACCTGGACGCGGCGCAGGGAGGCCGGCTCGCGGTCGGCAGCCTGATCGACGGCGAGGAAGTCGCCGACATCGTCTGGGACCGCGAGACGGGCCGGGCCGGGGTGGTGAGTCGGGGGAAGGCTCACCTGACCGCGGAGAGCCTCCCGAAGTCTGCGGAGCACCGGTCGACCGACTTCGACCCCCCGATCCAGACCTGGCGCGGCCCCGACCAGCGACTCATGGTCCTCGACCTCACCGCCATCTCATGATCAAGGCGTCCTTCATGTGGCTCTAGCTACTTGAAGGACGCCTTGATCATGGGCGGTGGGGCGCGGGTACGGTGGCCGGGTGGTCGGCGGGGCGTTCGGGATGAGGCCGGTCCGGCCGTTCGTGCCCAGGGTGCCGTCGCCGGTTGTCGAGCTGGTCGACGACCGGCTCGCGGCGCGCGAGGTGCGGGTGTATCTCAAGCGGGACGACCTGATCCACCCGGAGCTTCCGGGTAACAAGTGGCGCAAACTGAAGTACAACCTGGCGGCCGCCGCTGAGCAGGGTCATCGCACCCTCCTGACGTTTGGTGGCGCGTATTCGAACCACGTCCGGGCCGTCGCCGCGGCGGGTCACTATTTCGGTTTCGCCACGGTCGGCGTGATTCGCGGCGAGGAGCATCTGCCGTTGAATCCGGTGCTGTCCTACTCCGTCGCGCGGGAGATGCGGTTGGTCTATCTGGACCGGACGGCGTATCGCGCGCGTCGCGAGTCGTCCGTCATCGACGGTCTGCGACGACAGTACGGTGACTTCTATCTGATCCCGGAGGGTGGCAGCAACGCGCTCGCGCTGCGTGGCTGTGCCGAGCTGCCGGGGGAGATTCCGTTCGCGTTCGACCACCTCTGCTGCGCCGCCGGCACGGGTGGGACGCTGGCCGGTCTCGCGATCGGGCTCTCGGGTTCTGAACGCGCGGCCGGGCTCACGGGTGGTCAACGCGGGGTCGGGTTTTCGATGGCTCAACGCGGGGTCGGGTTTTCGGGGGCTCAACGCGCGGCTGGCCTCGGCGCCGGCGGGCGCGCTATCGGCTTCTCGGCGTTGAAGGGTGGCGGGTTCCTGGCTGACGAGGTGCGACGGCTGCAGCGGGAGACCGGCCACGTCACGGACAACTGGTCGATCGAGACGGGGTTCCACTGTGGAGGGTACGCGCGGCGGACCGCCGCGTTGGATGCCTTCGTCGAGGACTTCCGCGAGCGTCACGGTGTCGCGCTGGACTGGGTCTACGTGGCGAAGATGATGTATGGCGTCTTCGCCCTCGTGCGGGACGGACGTTTCACGCCGGGATCCGTCGTGGTCGCGGTGGTGACCGGCTCCTGATCGTCCCCTGGCTCGCGTGGGCCCCAAAATCTGGGCTATGTCCCGGATATTGCCCACTCAAGCCCACCTGGATAGGGCTATGTCCCCGACATTGCCCTATCGGTGCCCTGGGTCCGCTATCGATGTCTTGTACTGGTCGTCCCACGCCCGGTACACGTCGACCAGCTGTTCTTGCTAGGTCCCGGCCGAACGGTCCGGCTGTGGCCCCCGGGGGTGTTCGCTGGGTTGCACCGTAGAGCCGACGCCATAGGCTCGGGGCAATCGACCCATCCCGATGAGGGAGGGACTATGTGCGGCGAGCCTATGCGATACCGCGTCGCTGTCGGCATCGCCACGGTGGCTCTGCTCGGTAGCACCGGTGTTTCCGCGTCAGCCGGTACGTCCACCGCCACGTTGCCGGGCCGGCCGCTGTACGTGACCAACCGGGAGTCCCACACCATAGGCGTCTTCACCGCGCGAGAGGGCCGGCTAACGCCGGTAGGGGAGCCGGTGGCCACGGGGCAGCTACCGCGCGGCATGGTGCTGACGCATGACGGCCGTTTCCTGTACGCGGCCAGCTATCAGGCCAACGCGCTGTCGGCGTACGCGGTCGGGCCGGACGGAGGGCTCGCCCCGCACGTCGCGCCCAACACCGTCGGCACCGGTTCATATAGCCTCGCCATCACCCCCGACGGCGATTCGGTGTACGTCAACAACCCGCGGGAAGGCACCGTGGAGGCGTTCACGGTCGGCTCGGACGGCGTCCTCGCCCCGGCTGGCACGCCCACCTCCAGCGGCGCGGCCGGTTCTCGGGGTCTGATCGTGACTCCGGACGGCCGCTTCCTGTACATCAGCCACGGCGATCCGACGATCGAGCAGGCGGGATTCGTCACCGGGTTCGCCATCGGCGCCGACCACAACCTAACCCCGCTCGGCCCAGCCATCCCGACCGGCACCTCCGCCGGCACGATGTCGATCTCCCCGGATGGGCGCTACCTGTACGTCCCCGTCCAGAGGTCGAACCAGATCTTCATGTTCCGGATTGGCGCGGACGGCGTCCTCGGTGCCCTGCCCGGCTCTCCGCTGAGCCATCCGGGCGAGCCCGTGGGTACGATCGTGACGCCCGACGGCCGCTTCCTCTACGTCACCAACACCACCGGTAACTCGGTCTCCGCTTTCGCCATCAGGGCCGACGGGACGCTGACGCTTCGATCGGCCTACCCGACCGGGGACACGCCGTCCTCCGCCGCAGTGAGCCCGGACGGGCGGTACCTGTACGTCGCCAACTTCGGTATCGGAAACCCACCGACGAACCCGGGCAGCGTATCGACGTACGCCATCGGCGCCGACGGCGGCCTGCGGGAGGTAGCCGGCTCACCGTTCCGCACCGGAGGTTTCGCGCCGGGATTCAGGTCGCTCGCCGTCATGCCCAACCAAGGCCCCACGGCTGCTTTCTCGTCATACCCGCGCCCCGGTGGCCGGGCCGTCGTGTTCGACGCGTCCGGGTCGTCGGACCGCGACGGGGCAGTCGCCCGCTACGACTGGGACTTCGGGGACGGCACGATTCGGCCCGACGCCGGGCCGTTCCCACGGCACACGTATCGAAACCCTGGCGTCTACCCGGTCACGCTGACCGTCACCGACAACGAGGGCTGCGCCGCGCGGCTGGTCTACACCGGATATTCGGCGCTGTGCACCGGCTCGCTCGCCGCCATCGCCCGGCACACGGTCATCGTGAAAGACGAAGGGTGAGCTGCTGTATAGATGCGATTAGGGCCACCCTCATCGATAGAAGGTGGCCCTTAACCTGGTCGCGGTGGCCGGAACTCGTGCGATCTAGGCGCCTCGCATTGCCCCCGTTGTCGGCGGCTCGGTGGACGCGGCCGGCTTGCGGCGTTGCCGGCGTCGCTCGATCCACCACAGCGCCAGCGTGGGCGGGAAGGTCAGCGAGCTGATCAGGGCCGCGCCGGGCCAGAAGTTGTCGCCCCACACAACTTCAGCGAAGAAGAGGACGAGACTGGTGGGGATGAGGAGCATGCCGAAGGCGGCGACCTCGACGCCCGTCTCCCAGGGACGGCGGCGTTCGCGATGGCGCATAGCCGCTCCTCGTCAGGCTGGCCTCGTAGATCTTGGAGACTAGCGCTGTTCGAAGAAGGATGAACCTTCGATCTTGCTTCCGGGGTCCGCCGTGTCTGGCTACCGCCCCGGGCGGGAGGTCAGGGGCGGTAAGCCGTGGCGCGGCTTGCCACGCTCTGCCGGCTGGGTGGCGGCATCTCCTCGGCCGGGCCGGCTCGTCCCGGCCCGGGGGTTCGCCGGCCGGGTCAAGAGTCCAGGCGGCCAACCCGAAGGTGAATGGGAACAGGAACGGTTGGGGATTTCTGGGTGGTCACTGCGACGGGCAGCTCGCTGCAAAGTCTCCGTCGGAGCTAACCTCGACGGCTGTCACTTGCGACGTAGGGCGACCAGGATCGTTGCCTTAAGTTGACGGTGCTTGTTGTGTCGCAGCACTCCGTACCGATCGGTGGTGGGCCACTCTGGCGAGACTTGCTGTACTTCACTGCTGTACGGACGCGATAAGGGCCACCTTCGCTGATTGAAGGTGGCCCTTGACCTGGTCGGGGTGGCCGGATTTGAACCGACGACCTCTTCGTCCCGAACGAAGCGCGCTACCAAACTGCGCCACACCCCGAGGCATGCCCGCGTAATAGTAGCCCACCACCTCTGCCGGACAAACTCGGTATCCCGGCCCTCCATGATCAAGGCGTCCCTCAAGTCGTTCTAACTACTTGAGGGACGCCTTGATCATGGGTTAGCGGGGGGTGAGGGTGAGGATGGTGGCCTCGGGTGGGCAGGCGAAGCGCACCGGGGCGGTCGGGTGGGTGCCGATGCCGGCCGACACGTGCAGCCACGAGTCCGAGCCGGGCCAGCGGAACAGCCCCTTCGCCATGGTGCGCGGCAGGTCACAGTTGGTCACCAGGGCGCCGACGAACGGCACGCACACCTGGCCGCCGTGGGTGTGGCCGGCGAGCAGGAGGTCGAACCCGTCCGCGGCCATCGCGTCCAGCACGTACGGCTCGGGGGAGTGGGTCAGCCCGACGCGCAGGTCCGCTTCCGGCGACGCCGCACCGGACACGGCGGCGTAGTCGTCCCGGTCCACGTGCGGATCGTCGACGCCGACCAGCTCGACGAGGCGGCCGCCGGCCTTCAGCGAGGTGCGGGCGTTGTTCAGGTCGGTCCAGCCGGCACCGACCAGCACGTCGCGGAGTTCTTCGGTCGGCAGGTCGGCGCCCTGGCGGTACTCCCGGTTAGGGAAGAAGTAGCTCAGCGGGTTCTTCCACACCGGCCCCTGGTAGTCGTTGGAGCCGAACACGAACGCGCCGGGATAGTCCAGCAACGGCTGGAGGGCGCGCAGCGCTCCGGGGACCGCGTCGGGGTGGGCCAGGTTGTCGCCGGTCACCACGACCAGGTCGGGGTCGGTGGCGGCGAGCGAGGCCACCCACTCCTGCTTGCGGCGCTGGTGGGGGGTCATATGCATGTCGGACAGGTGCAGGATGCGCAGCGGCTCGGTGTCGGGGGCGAGCACGGGCACGTCGTACCGCCGGAGCGTGAACATGTTGCGCTCGATGAGCGACGCGTAGGCCAGGGTGGCGGCGCCGACCGCGGCGGTGGTCGTGGCGATCCCATATACAGTGCGCTTCCGCATGCCCTCCAGAGTAGTTTGACCGTTCATGAGCACGCTCAAGGACACCATTACCGCTGACATGCGCGCGGCGCTGAAGCAGCGCGACGAAGTGACCACCTCGACCCTGCGGATGGCGCTGGCCGCGATCGGTGCGGCGGAGGTCGCCGGCGACGTCAAGCGGTCGCTGTCCGACGATGAGGTACTCGCCGTGCTGACGAAGGAGGCGAAGAAGCGCCGGGAGGCGGCCACCGCGTTCGCCGACGCTGGCCGGGCCGAGCAGGCCGCGAAGGAGGAGGCCGAGGGCGAGGTGCTGGCGCGGTACCTGCCGAAGCAGCTCGACGACGCGGAGATCGCCGACATCGTGGCGCGGGCGCTCGCCGACGGCGGGTTCGCCGGGAAGGGCCAGATGGGTCCGGCCATGAAGGCCGCCCAGGCCGCGGTCGCGGGCCGCGCCGAGGGCGGCCGGGTCGCCGCTGAGGTACGCCGCCAGCTGGGCGTCTGACCCCCGCTAGGCGTCTCAACCCGCTCATGATCAAGGCGTCCCTCAAGTAGTGCGAACTACTTGAGGGACGCCTTGATCACGGCGCTAGTCGTTTGGCGGGATGATGATGCCGCCGCGCCGGCCGGGTGTCTGACCTGGCGGGGTGTTGCCCGGGCCCGGCGGCTGCTGCGCGCCCTTGCCGTTGCTGACCTGGATCACCACGACGCCGCCCTTGATGGTGCGGCCGTCGGGGCTCGTGCCGGCCGCGGTGTTGGCGGGGCAGGACGAGTTGACCGGGACGCTGTCGACGTCGACCTCGAAGCCGGCGCCCTCCAGCCGCGAGCGCGCCTCGGCGAGCGACCGGCACTTCACATCGGGGATGGAGCGCTGGTCGCCGTCGACGATCTTGCCGTTGGGCGGCGTGAACTCCTTCGCCGGTTTGCCCTTCATCGCGTCGCGCAGCGTCTCATAGACCGCTGGATTGACCTTGTCGTGGTTGTAGCGGAAGCTGGTCTGCGCCCAGTCGGGGTCGCCGACGATGCCGGCGACCGAGAGCTGCTTGGTGCTCACGATCAGGGAGGCGGTCTTCCCGCTGTCGGTCGTGCCGCTCTTGCCCATCACCGGCTTGCCGACGACGCCGCGCACGACGCGGGCGGTGGCGCCGCGGCACTGCGAGGCGGAGGAGCGGTCGCCGACCGGGCAGCGCGCCGCGTCGGTGGCGGCCCGGGCCACGTCGGCCTTGATCCGCTGCTCACACCGCGGGTTGGCCACGTCGAGCTTGTTGCCCTCGTGGTCGCGGATCTCCTGCACCGGGATCGGCTCGCAGTGCTTGCCGTCGGCGGCGAGCGTCGCGTACGCGTTCGCCATGTCGAGCGGGGTCGCCGCGGAGACGCCGAGCGTGAAGGCGCCCCACTGATCGACGCCGCCTTCCTTGGTGGCCATTTGGGCATCCTGAGAGCTCAGGAACCGGACGCCCATCCGCTTGGCGGCGTCGACCACGTTGCCCGCGCCGGCGCGCTCCTCCAGCGGCACGAAGTAGGTGTTGACCGACGCGCCGAACCCGCTCCACATGTTGTGCACGCCGGCCATGCTCGCGCTGGCGTTCTTGGGGCAGTACTTGTTCGTGCCCGGACACGCCGAGGGGGAGCCGGAGTCGATGATGTACTTCGACTGGTACACGTTCTTCGCGTTGATCGTGTACTGCAGCGGGTAGCCCTTTTCCAGCGCCGCGACCAGCGTGAAGATCTTGAAGGTCGAGCCGAACTGGTAGCCGTGGATGTCGCCGCCGCCGGTCAGCAGCGGGTTGGTGGTGTTCGGGTAGGTGCCCCGGATGCCCTTCCTGGCCTTGGCCGGGTTGGACGAGATCTTGTTCTGCGGCTTGTTGGGGTCGTCGAGCTTGAACACGCGGTTGACCGCGAGCCCGCGCACCCGACCGCTGCCCGGCTCGATCGCCGCGAGCATCAGCGCGTGCTTGTCGGTGACCTTGTAGCGCTTCACCGCGTTCTTGTACGCGGCCTCCTGCGTCTTCACGTCGAGCGACGTGATGATCTGGTAGCCGCCGCTCTTGAGCCGCCGCTCCCGGTCATACGCGGTCGCGCCGAACGTCTCCTGCTCCATCCACCACCGGTAGAAGTAGTCGCAGAAGAAGCCCCAGTGGTTCTTGCTGGCGGCCACGCACCCGTTCGGCGTGCGCTTGTCCTTCACCTTCAGCTCGACGGCCTTGGCGGCGGTCGCCTGCTCCGGAGTGATGGCCTTGGTCTCGACCATGTTGTCGATGACGTAGTCACGCCGCTGGAGGGCCTGCGGGTATCCGGCCGCCGTGGTCGGATCGTATGCCGAGGGGGCTTTCACCATGCCGGCGAGCAGCGCGGCCTCTTCGATCTTGAGGTTCTTGGGGTGCTTGCCGAAGTAGACCTGGCTGGCCGCGAACACCCCATACGCCCCGTTACCGAACGGCGCGATGTTCAGGTAGCGCTCGAGGATCTCATCCTTGGACATCTCCTTGTCGAGCTGAAGTGCGTACTTCATCTCGCGCATCTTGCGGGCGTTGGTGTCCTCGGTGGCCGCGACCACGTCCTCGGGGTGGGTCGCGGAGTAGGCGATCAGCATCCGGACCAGCTGCATGGTGAGCGTCGACGCGCCCTGCTGGGTGGTGCCGGCCTGGTTGTTCGCCACGAACGCGCGGGCGATGCCCTTGGCGTCGACGCCGTTGTGGGTGCGGAAGCTGTGGTCCTCGGCCGCGATGATCGCCTCTTGCACGATCGGCGCCATGTCCTTGAGCGGGATGTCGCGCCGGTTCTCGTCATACATCGTCGCGATCAGCGTCTTGCCGTCGGACGCGAAGACGTAGGAGATCTGTGGCGACCGCTTCACGGTGAGGTCGCTCGGCAGGCGGTCGAAGGTTTCCGCGCCGGCCTTGGCGGCCAGGCCGGACATCGCCACCGCCGGGAACGCTGCGGCGGCGACCACGACGCCCGCCAGCAGGCCGCAGATCAGCAGCGACGCGGCGTTGGTAAAGATGTTGTGGTCACGCTTCCGCATCCAGCTCACCTCGACAGGGTACGTGAGATCGCAACGAGGGCGCGCCCCCGCATAGTCATGCCCGTCGACGGGAAAAGTCCCCCCACTTTCGGGCATGTCCTGCGGACGCCGGCCTCGTTGTGCTAGACGCACGACCCCCTACGTGTGGATGCGTTTACCTGATGTTGAGTTTGGTCCCTCAGCGAGAGACTTGACGGACGTTTTCGCAGATCGCCGCCGGGGTACCACGATCCGGAAGATCAAGTTCGCGTCCACGATGTCCGATTCGATGGATTTGCCAGACAACGTTGCGTAATCGGATGACTACAGAGCATGATGGTCCCGCGAGTATCGCACGTTCACTCGCTGGACAGGGGGATGGACAGCGGGTGTCCGGGGGGAGTTCCCGACCGGGCATGAGGTGTGGACAGAGTCGGGGAAGCGGAAGTGCAAGGGGGGACGGGATGATCACAGACTGGCCGAGTCTGGCGGCGTGCCAGAACGGCGACCCTGACGCGCTGTTCGTGCAGGGGGCCGAACAGAACGTCGCGAAGCGTATCTGCCGCAGTTGTCCGGTGCGCTACGAATGTCTGGCAGACGCGCTGGACAACCGGATCGAGTTCGGTGTGTGGGGTGGCATGACCGAACGCGAACGGCGCGCGCTCCTGCGGCGCCATCCGCAGGTGGACAACTGGCGAAGGATGTTCGAAGCAGCCATGCGCAGCAAGGAAAAGGTGCTCGTCACCGCCGGCTGAGCGCCTCACCTACCGTACGCAGCCCGTCGACATCGTGGATGTCGGCGGGCTGTGCGGTCACCTCGACCGTCGGCACGCGGGGAAAGGCATCCGTGAAGACCGCCGCCACCCGATGTTCCCGAGCCGTCTGCTGCGCCAGCGCCGCATGCACCCGCAGCGCGTCCGCGGTGGCCTCGTGGCCGCCGGTCCGATCCAGCTCGGCCGCCGCGGCCAGGCTGGCCTCCGGGGACAGCCCCGCCACCGCCGTCCGGTGCACCCGGTTGAGCACTAGGCCGGCGAGCGGCATGCGCTCCTCACCCAGCCGGCGCGCGAAGAACGCGGCCTCCCGGACGGCGTCTGGCTCTGGCGCCGCGACCAGCAGGAACGCCGTCTCCTGGGCCTGGAGGATCCGGTACGTCTGCTCGGCGCGCTGCCGGAACCCACCGAACATCGAGTCGAGGGCGGCGACGAAGCCGGACAGGTCGGTCAGCAGCTGCGCACCCAGGATCTTCTGCACCACCCGGGTGAACACGTTGAACGAGGCCGTCATCAGCGTGAACACGCTGCGGCCGCCGGTCCGGGCGGGCGCCAGCAGCAGGCGCAGCATGCGGCCGTCCAGGAAGCGGGACAGCCGGGCCGGCGCGTCGAGGAAGTCCAGCGCGGAGCGGGACGGTGGGGTGTCCACCACGATCAGGTCCCACTCGTCGCGGGCGTGGAGCTGGCTGAGCTTCTCCATCGCCATGTATTCCTGGGTGCCCGAGAAGGTGGAGCTCATCGCCTGGTAGAAGGGGTTCGCGAAGATCTCGGCGGCCCGGTTCGGGTCGGTGTGGGTGAGCACGACCTCGTCGAAGGTGCGCTTCATGTCGAGCATCATGGCGTGCAGCTCGCCGCCGGTCTCGTCGACGAGGCCCTTGACCTGGCGTGGAGTGTTGTCCAGCTCGGTCAGGCCGAGCGACTGGGCCAAGCGGCGCGCCGGGTCGATGGTCAGCACCACGGTGCGGCGGCCATGGTGCTCGGCAGCCCGCAACGCGAGCGCGGCGGCCGTGGTGGTCTTGCCTACCCCGCCTGATCCGCAGCAGACCACGATCCGCACACCACGATCAGCGAGGATACGGTCTACATCCAGCGAGGGCACTGAACGAGCGTATCCGGATCTCATGTCCCGGATCATCGGGCCGACATCAGTATGTTCGCGAGCGTGTCCAGGCCGGCGCGGTCGACCCCCTCCGGCAGGAGTGGGAGCTCCACGAGGGGGCGGCCCAGCTCGGCCAGCTCCAGGCGCAGCGACTCCTCCAGCGCGCGGCGGGTCAGGTGTGCTTTCGCCTCGGTGTGCAGGCCGGCCACCGTGGCCCGGTCGGCGGGCAGGCCGGCCACCGCGAGCCCGCGGCGTAGCTCGGCCTGGGTGACCCGGGCGTCCGCCAGCAGCGGCGGCCGGGTGGCGTTGACCACCACCCGACCGATCGGGATGCCCAACCCGGTCAACTCGCCGATCGCGTCCACGGTCTCCTGTACCGGCATCTCCTCCAGCAGCGTCACGACGTGCACCGTGGTGATCGGGGACCGCAGCAGCGCCGCCACGCCCTCGCTCTGGGTCTTGATCGGACCCATCTTCGCCAGCCGGGCGGTCTCGGCGGTGACGTTGAGAAACCGGCCGATCCGGCCGGTCGGCGGCGCGTCGAGCACGACCGCCTGGTACACCCGACGCCCATCCGCCGTGCGGGTGGTGGCCTCCTTCACCTTGCCGGTCAGCAGCACGTCGCGCATGCCCGGGGCGATCGTGGTGGCGAAGTCGATCGCGCCCATCTTGCGGAGCGCGCGCCCGGCGGCACCGAGCTTGTAGAAGAGGTCCAGGTACTCCAGCAGCGCGAGCTCGGCGTCCACCGCGAGCGCCCGCACCTCGCCGCCGCCCTCGGCGGTGGCGATGCGGCGCTCCTCGTATGGCAGCGGCTCGGTCCCGAACAGCTCCGCGATGCCCTGCCGGCCCTCGACCTCGACCAGCAGGGTGCGCCGGCCACCCGCGGCCAGGCCCAGCGCCAGCGCCGCGGCGACGCTGGTCTTGCCGGTGCCGCCCTTGCCGGTGACCACATGCAGCCGGGCCGGCCACGCTGTCTTACCCGGCCCGTCACCCGGATTTTGATCGCTCGCCCGCACGCTCCGAGCGTAGTCCGCTCCGCTACGAAGCGATCTCGCAGACGAACCAGCCGCTCTTCTGGACGACCGTGAACCGGAGCGGCTGCTCGGCGATCTTCTCGTCGGCGGTCGTCATGGTCACCTTCACCGAGACGGTCGCGCTCTCCTCGTCCTGCCGCTCCACGGCCGGCTCGGCCCACTTGTACCGCGGATTCTGGTACTGGGTGGCGTAGCCCTTGACCTCGTCGACCTTCTTCGTGATGACGGCCTTGTCGCGGGCCTCCGCGCACACCAGGCTGGCGGCGCGCTCGGCGTTCTGCTCGGTGTAGACCGCGGTGAGGAACTCCTGCACCGCGGCGACCGGCTCCGCCTGCCCGGGGTTGGGCTCGGTGTTGCGCAGCAGGAGGAGCGCCGCGGTGATGCCGCCGCCGCAGAGCAGGACGGCCGCCGCCGCCACGATGGCGACGATGATCAGGCCCTTCCGCTTCTTGGGCGGGCCCGCGACGGGCCCCCCGGGGTACGCCGGATAGCCGGGCTGCGGCGGATATGGCGGGTACGGCTGTCCGGAGACGGGGTGGGGCGGGTACGGCTGTCCTGAGACGGGCTGGGACGGATAGGGCTGTCCCGACACCGGCTGCCCGTACGCCGGGGGGTACTGACCGTATGACGGGGGCGGCGCCGGCGGCTGGTCCGGGGAGAACGGCTGCTGGGCCGGGGGCGGCGCGAACGGGTCAGGCGGCGGCTGGTAGGCCGGTTGCTGGCCCTCCGGCGGCTGACCGGCGCCGCCGTACGGCGGTTGCGTCATGACTTCCCCCAAGCCCTGTCATCGTGTGCCCGTCAGGGTAACGCCCACCACCCCGCCGCAGTCGCCCCCCTGTCCATGATCAAGGCGTCCTTCACGTCGTTAGGACTACTTGAAGGACGCCTTGATCATGAGGGGTTAGGCGACCTCGAAGATGACCTCGACCTCGACCGGCGCGCCGAGCGGCAGTTCCGCGACGCCCACCGCGCTGCGGGCGTGCCGGCCGGCCTCGCCGAACACCGCGCCGAACAGTTCCGAGGCCCCGTTGATCACGCCGGGTTGGCCGGTGAACCCGTCCGCCGAGGCGACGAAGCCGGTCACCTTGACGACCTTCACCACATTCTCCAGGCCGACCAGCGCGTCGACCGCGGCCAAGGCGTTGAGCGCGCACCGCTCGGCCAGGTCCCTGGCCTGCTCGGGCGAGACGCCCGCGCCGACCCGGCCGGTGGCGAGCAGCTTGCCGTCCGCGATCGGCACCTGGCCGGAGACGTATACGTGCTGGCCCGACTGCACAGCCGGCAGATACGCCGCCACGGGCGGGACCACCGCGGGCAGGGTCAGGCCCAGTTCGGCGAGCTTCGCGTGGGCGTCACTCACGAGGCCGCCTTCGGCCGCTTCAGGTACGCGACGAGCTGCTCCGGGTTGGGGCCGGGCACGACGGCGACCAGTTCCCAGCCGTCCTCGCCCCAGTTGTCGAGGATCTGCTTGGTCGCGTGGACCAGCAGCGGCACGGTGGCGTACTCCCACTTCTGCATAGCGGGCACCCTAACAAGGACCGCATCATGATCAAGGAAACGAGCCGACATCGCGCTCCGTTCGATGCGGGCGTGCCGCGTCGCGTCGATCAAGGCCCTCCCCGCCGATCAAGGGCGCAAGCACGTGGTTCGATCTCCGATCCACGTTCCTTAGCCCTTGATCGACGACGTAGGCCTTGATCGGCGTATCGGCGAATGTCGAAGACGTGAAGGACGCCCTGATCATGGAGGGGACGGGTGTCAGCGGGGCGCCGTACGATCGCTGACATGGTGGGTCACGTCACGGCGCCGGCGGCGGCGCTCGCCGATCGGCTGCCGGGCTGGGTGACGCTGCTGCGCGCGCCCAACCCCGGACCGATGACGCTGGACGGCACCAACACCTGGGTTCTGCGGGTGCCCGGCGAGGAGTTCGCGGTGGTGATCGACCCGGGGCCGCTCGACGACGGGCACCTGTCCGCGATCGCCGCGCACGCGCCGGTCGGCTTCATCCTGATCACCCACGGCCACCCCGACCACGTGGAGGGGGCACGGGCGCTCTCCGAGCGGCTCGGCGGCCGGGCCGTGATCGCCGCCGACCCGGAGCACTGCGTCAACGCCGACACGCTCGGCGGCGAGGAGAGCCTCGGCGGGTTCGGGCTGGAGATCGAGGCCGTCGGCACGCCCGGGCACACCCGTGACTCGGTGTGCTTCGTGGTCGAGGCCGCGGGCGAGCGGGCGGTCTTCACCGGCGACACCATCCTCGGCCGGGGCACCACCGTGGTCGCCTGGCCCGACGGCGACCTGGGGCAGTATCTGGCGAGTCTGGAGCGGCTCACGGCGTACCCGGGGATTCCGGCGCTGCCGGGCCACGGCCCGGCGCTGGCCGACTGCGCCGTGGCGGCCCGGTTCTACCTGGCGCACCGGCAGGCCCGGCTGGCGCAGGTCAAGCAGGCGGTCGCCGCCGGGGCGCGGAGCGCGTCCGAGGTGGTGGCGACGGTGTACGCCGACGTCGACCGCGCGCTGTGGCCGGCGGCCGAGTGGTCGGTGCGCGCCCAACTCGCGTATCTAGGGGTCGATGGCGGGGAATCGAATTCCGCCTCGGTGTGTTGGGAATCACCGTGACCTGCCCGGTATGCGGCACCGTCGCGGTGCCCGGTGCGCGTTTCTGCCACAACTGTGGCGCCGCTCTGCCCGCAGCCGCGACGCTGCCCGCGGCGGAGCGGCGCGTCGTCACGGTGCTTTTTGGCGATTTATCCGACTTTACGTCCTGGTCGGAGGACCTCGACCCCGAGCGGGTCGGCGCGGTCACCGACCGGGTGCTCGCCTCGCTCGCCGGCGCGGTCAAGACGTTCGGCGGGCATGTCGACAAGCTGACCGGCGACGGCATCATGGCGGTCTTCGGCGCCCCGGTGGCGCACGAAGACGACGCCGAGCGCGCGGTGCGGGCGGCGCTGAGCATGCAGCGGGCGGTCCGCCGGGTGCTCGACGACGAGCGCGGTGGCGGCGCCCCCCTCGGGCTGCGGGTCGGCCTCAACACCGGCGACGTGGTGGCGGGCATCCAGGCCGCGATCGAATACACGGTGATCGGCGACACCGTGAACACGGCGGCCCGGCTGGCCGACGCGGCCGCTGTCGGCGCGGTGTACGCGGGCGCGAGCACCGCCAGCGCCACCCGGCGGGTCGCGTCGTGGCGCGAGCTGCGGCCGCTGAAGCTGAAGGGCAAGCGCGAGCCGGTCGAGGCGTTCGAGCTGCTCGGCCTGCACGACGCCCCCGGCACCCGATCCGGGCTGGGCGACGAGGCGCCGTTCGTCGGGCGCGACGCCGAGGTCGGCCGGGTCGCCGGCCGGCTCGGCGAGGTGATCGAGAGCCAGCAGCCGCGGGTGCTGGTGCTCACCGCGGAGGCCGGGATCGGCAAGACCCGGTTCGCGGGCGAGATCGGGCGGTTCGCCGCCGGCTATGACGTGGGGGCCGGGCGGTACGCGACCCGCACCGGCGCCCGGGTGCTGTCCGTGCGGTGTGCCGCCTTCGGCGAGCGGCGCCGGCTCGCCCCCCTCGCCGACCTGGTGCGCACCGCGATCGGCCTGCCGCGCGACGCCGCGACCGCGGTCACCCGCGCGGTCGTCGAAGAGCGGCTGAAACGGCTGGCTCAGCGGCTCGCGCGGTCCCAGCCGACCGGCGAGGCGCCGCCGATCGCCATCGAGATGCTGCTCGCCCTGATGGGGTACGGGGAGATGCCGACCGCCCACGGCGTGCCGGCGGGTGCGGCCGAGTGGAGCTCCGACGGCCCGGCGTACGACGCGCGGGCGATGCCGGTCGCGGTGGCCGAGCTGCTCACCGCGCTGGCGGCCGAGACCCCGCTGGTGGTGGTCGTCGACGACCTGCACGACGCCACGCCGGACACCGTCGACGCGCTCGGTGTGACGCTCGCGCAGCTGGGCGGCCCGGTGCTGGTGCTGCTGCTGGGCCGGCCGGAGCTGGTCCGCACCGCAGGGGCGCTCACCCGGCTCTCCGAGGCCGAGGTGCACACTCTGCCCCCGCTGCGCGGCGCCGACGCGACGCGACTGCTCACGTCGTACCTGCGGGGTGGCCGGCTGCCGCAGGCGGACACCGACCGGCTGCTCGCCACCTCCCAGGGCAACCCGTTCTACCTGGCTGAGCTGGTCACGCTGTTGATGGAGCGCGGCGCGCTGACGCCGGCCGGGGACGGCGAGGAGATGTGGCGGCTGGCGCCCGGTTCGCTGGGCAGCCGGCTGCTGTCCCGCGACCTGGCCGCGGTGCTGGCCGCGCGCATCGACGCGCTGCCGGCCGACGCGCGCAGCGTGCTGCGGGACGCCGCGGTCATCGGCGACACGGTGCCGGGTGGCACCCTCGAGGCGTTGCGCGAGCGGGGCGCCGGGCGCGCGGGCCGGCCCACCGCGGTCGCCGCCGTCGAGCTCGAACGGGCCGTCGACGAGCTGCTCCAGCGCCGGATGCTGCGGCGCACCCGGGGTGGCTTCGCGTTCCCCACGCCGCTGATGCGGGAGGCGGCCTACCGGGGCATCGGCAAGGCTGACCTGGCCGAGCGGCACGCCGCGCTCGTGCAGTGGGCGGCCCCGGCGAACGGCAACGAGCACGCCAAGCGCGTGGGCGGGTTCGGTGGCATGTCGCCGGCCGACCGGGACGCGTTCATCGCCGAGCACACCGAGCGGGCCGCGAAGCTCGCCGACGCGGTGAGCCTGCGGCCGGACGCGGTCGCCCGCACCGTGATGCCGCTCGGCGTCGCGGCGCTGGGGCGGGCCGCCCGCCGCGCGCTCGCGATGGGCGAGCCCACGCTGGCCGTCGAGCACGCCGAACGCGCCGCCGGGCTGGCCCGCGACGGGTTGCCGCTCGCCGACCGGCTGGTGATGGCGCGCGCCCTGTTACAGACCGGTCGGGCCGGCGACGCGCTGGCGTACGCGGAGAAGATCGCGGCCAACGCTGGCGACGAGGCGGCGTGCCGGGCCGGCGCGCTGCTGGTGATCGGCCGGGCGCATCGGGTGCTCGGCGAGCCGTGGCGGGCGCGCCAGGCATGGGAAGAGGCCTTGCAGGTCGCCACCGAGGCGGGGTTGCCGGGGCAGCGGGCCGAAGCGATGCGACGGCTCGGCATGGCCGACTACCTGCGCGGCCGGCTGGCACAGGCGAGCAGCCGGTTCGCCGGGGCCTACCAGGTCGACCTGGCGTCCGGCGACCGGCTCGGCCAGGCCTGGTCGCTCCAGGACCTGGCCTGGGTGACCACCACCCGGGGCGACTTCGCCGGCACCGACGCGGTGCTCGGGCGGGCCGCGCGGCTCTTCGCCGAGCTGGGCGATCCCACCGGCCGGGCCTGGCTGCGCGGCACGACCGCGTTCGCGCGGCTGCTCGCCGGCCGGCTGGCCGAGGCGCGCCGGCTGGCCCGGGTGTTCCTGCCGTTCGGCGAACGGGTGGGCGAGGCGTGGGCGGTGGGCACGCTGCGGGCGGTCGAGGCGTACGCCGCCGCCGAGATGGGCGACCTGGCCGAGGCCGACCGGGAGGCGCGCCGTGCCTACCGCGACTTCGACGCGGCGCAGGACGACTGGGGGCGCGGGTTCGCGCTGGTGGTGCGCGGCGTGATCGCGCGCGGTCTGGGCGAGCCCGAGCACGCGGTCGACCTGCTCACCGACGCTTTGCGGTACGCCGAGCGCACCCGGCATCCGCTGCTGACCGGCATCGCGGGCACCACGCGCGGGTTCGTGGCGCTCGACCGGGGCGACGTCGAAGGCGCGGAGCGCGACGCCCAGGCGGTGATCACCAGCGTCGAGCCGCACAACCCGCTGGCGCCGGCGCAGGTCGGACCGCGGGTCCTGCTCGCCCGGGCCCGGCTGATGGCCGGCGACGCCGGCACCGCGGTGGGCCTCCTGGCGCCGATCGCCACCGCGGGCAAGGGGCCGGCGTTGCTCTTCGCGCGGCGACAGGCCCTGGCGGCGTACGCGGCCGCGCTGCTCGCCGACGGCCGGCCGGAGCAGGGGCTGGACTGGGCGCGGCGGGCGATCGCGGTGCCCGCGGAAGACGTGCGGAGCTGTGTGACCGCGGCTGAGGTGCTGGCCGAGGCGTTCGCGGCCAACGGCCAGCGCGACGAGGCGGTCGCGGCGGCCGACGAGGCGGTGCGGCTGGCGTATTCGACCCAGCGGCTGGCCGAACGGGCCGGGGCCGACGCGGTCCGGGAGCGGCTTCCGGCAGCGCCAGCCCGCCCGAATCGCCCAGCGGACGACATGGTGCAACCCGCGTCGTCCGCCGGCCCGGTGGCTTTCGGTACCTTCTAACGCGTGACGGGTACCCGGCCAGGCGCGTTGCCGCTCCCGGTCGTGCCTGGGCTATCCGAATTGTCGGTATTGGCCCGAGGTGGATACGCGACGGTCTACCGCGCCACCCAGGTCTCGGTGGCCCGCGAGGTCGCCGTCAAGGTGGAGAACCGCACCCTCGACAACGAGCGCGACCAGCGGCGATTCCTGCGCGAGGCGCGGGCCGCCGGCCGGATGTCCTCGCACCCGCACGTCGTCGACCTCTTCGACGCCGGTGTGACGGCCGACCGGCATCCATACCTGATCATGGAGCTGTGCGAAGGGTCGTACGCCGAGCGCATGCGCCGCGCCCCGCTGGACGCGGCCGAGGCGCGCGATGTCGGCGTCAAGATCGCCGACGCGCTGGCCGATGCCCACCACCTCGGCGTGCTGCACCGCGACGTCAAGCCGGCCAACATCCTGCACAGCCGGTTCGGTGAGCCGGCCCTGGCCGACTTCGGGTTGGCCATCATCGCGGAGGCCCGGGATCCGTCCGTCACGCTCGAGGTGCTCACCCCGGCATACGCGCCGCCGGAGATGTTCCGGCACAGCGCGCCCTCGCCGGCCGTCGACGTGTACGCCCTGTGCGCCACCCTCTACGCGGTGCTGCGCGGCAAGCCACCGCGCTGGTACGACGACCGTAACCCCAGCCTGCTCACCCTGGTCGACCTGTTCAACCAGCCGATCCCGGACCTGCCCGGGGTGCCCCGCGGGCTGCTCGACCTGCTGCGCCAGGGCATGGCCAACGACCCGGCCGCCCGCCCGAGCGCCGCGGAGCTGCGCGACGCGCTCGCCGGCCTGTCGCTGTCGTCGGGCACCCCGCCGGCCGGGGTCTACGTGTCCCGCGGCTATCCGCCACCCAAGAGCACCGACGACAGCACGCCGACCGTGCCGGCCCGCCGGGTCCGGCGCTGGAAGCGCTGGTGGTTCGCGGCTCTCGGAGCGGTGGCGCTGGTCGCTGCGCTCGCCGCCGGCGGCTGGTACGCGCTGGCCGGCGACAAGCCTTCTGATGCGAGCCGGGCGCTGCCCGGATGCGCGGTCCCCTTGGGCAACGGCCGCTGTCCGGACGGCGAGGAGTGCTTCGGGCCGATCCGCGTCGACGGCCCGACGGCGCGCGCCGAGCGCGTGTCGTGCGAATCCCGGCACACCTGGGAGGCGTACGCGGTCGGTGACCTGCCCAAACGTCTGGTCGGCGCGGCGCCGGGGGAGGTCGCGTCCGACGGTGCGGTGCGCGGCCTGTGTAACCGCATCACGTTCACCAAGACGACGCTGCTGGTCGACACCCGGGGCTGGGTGTTCGAGGTGCTGCCGGACGGCGGCACCTTCCATTGCCTGGCCGGCAAGGGGCCGGGCGCACTGAGTGACCCAACACTCAGTCAATAGAGGGTTGATCCGATTCGCCTCGCCGTACGTATGTCGCGATGCGGGATGTACGTCTTGCTGTGGGGAGATAGCGCGTGCTCGGGATTCGACGACCGGGGTCGGCGGGTAAGCCGACGGCCTTCGAGATGCTGCCCTGGGTGCCCACCTTCTTCGGGGTGACCCTCATGATCGGGTTGCTGATCTTCTCGATCGTCATCTCGCTCCGGCCGGACAGCGACTCGACCGCCCTGGAACCGTCCCTGCTGCCGCCGGTCGACGCACCGCCCGCCCTGGTCGAGCCGACCCCGCCCACCGGGACCACGACGGCGCCGACATCGGCCGCGTCGCCGTCCCCCTCGCCGGCCACGGCGCCGGCCGCGCCGATCCGGCCCACGCCCACCCGGACCAGCGCGCCCGCCGCTCCCGAAGAGAAGCCGCCGACCTCGGCGGCGCCGCGGCCGGACCTCACCGGCCGGTACCGGGTGCTGGACTCGTACGGCGACTCGTTCATCGGCGAGGTGCTGGTGACCAACTCGTCGGGCAGCGGCCGGGACTGGACCGTGCGGCTGCGGTTCCCCAGCAACGTGACGGGGATCCGCACGTTCTGGATCGAGGGCGCGCCGCAGGGCGCGATGCGCCGGTCCGGTCTGGACTACATCTTCACCAGTGGGGTGGCGCTCGGGGCCCGGAGCAGCGTGCCGTTGCGGTTCCAGTTCGACCGCAGCGGCCGGGGCGACACCCCGTCCGCCTGCTCGGTCAACGGCACCCCCTGCTCATGATCAAGGCGCCCCTGTAGTCGTTAGGACTACTTGAGGGACGCCTTGATCATGGAGGTGTTACTCGGGGCCTTCGGTCAGGTCGGCCGCGGGGACGGGGAAGCGGGGGAGTTCGGTCAGGGTGACCGAGCCCTCCGGGCTGTCCACATAGGAAGTGTCACCGACCCGGTGCACCCGGAACGTGAGCCGGATGCCGGCCAGGTCGAGCACGACGGCGTCCGGTGTGGCGGACACGATCGCCACCGCCGGGTGGTCGTTGCTGACCGGCGGCTGGCCGAGCCCGGCCAGGTCCAGCTCGTCCGGGTCGACCGCGCGCACCCACCAGGTCGCCAGGTCGCCGGCGCGGTGCAACTGGTACCCGACCTCGACCGGGCCGGCCGGACCGTCGTACACGGTGGTCTGCGCGCCGGACGGCACGTTGCGCCATCCGGACGGCAGCGAGCCCAGCACGGTGGCCGCCGCCCGGCGGGCCGCGGCCCCGGCCAGCGCGGCCGCGAGGCACGAGACCCGCACCGCGTCCACCGAGGACAGCAGCGGCGCGAAGAGCTCGGCGTGCCGGTCCAGGAAGCCGGTGTCGATCTCGCCGGACCGGTACGACGGGTGCCGCAGGACGCGCACCAGCAGGTCGCGGTTCGTGGCCACGCCGTGGATCTCGGACCGGGTCAGCGCGGCCGCGAGCAGCCGGGCGGCCTCGTGCCGGGTGGGCGCCCAGGCGATCAGCTTCGCCAGCAGGGTGTCGTAGTGGACCCCGATGACCGAGCCGTCCCGCACGCCGGAGTCCAGCCGCAGGCCGGGCACCGGCAGGGCGCGGAACTGGCCCGCCACCTCGGGCACCCGGAACCGGTGCAGCGTGCCGGTGGCCGGCAACCAGGCGTAGGCCGGGTCCTCGGCGCACAGCCGTACCTCGATGGCGTGCCCGCGGATCTCCGGCGCGCTGCCCGCCATCGGCAGCGGCAGTCCCTCCGCGATCAGCAGCTGGAGCTGCACCAGGTCGACCCCGGAGACGCACTCGGTGATGCCGTGCTCGGCCTGGAGCCGGGTGTTCATCTCCAGGAAGTAGAACTCACCGGTCGGGGCGAGCAGGAACTCGACGGTGCCGGCGCCGACGTACCCGACCGCGCGGGTGGCCACCACCGCGGCGGCGCACAGCGCCTCGCGCAGCGCCGGGGTGATCGCCGGCGACGGCGTCTCCTCGATGAGCTTCTGGTGCCGGCGCTGGATCGAGCACTCCCGCTCGCCGAACGGCACGATGTTGCCCTGCGTGTCCGCGAAGATCTGCACCTCGACGTGGCGCGCCCGCTCGACGTACCGCTCGCAGAAGACCGTGCCGTCGCCGAACGCGCCGGCCGCCTCGCGGCGGGCCGCGGCCACCGCCTCGGCCAGGCTCTCCGCCTCGCGCACGACGCGCATGGCGCGCCCGCCGCCGCCGGCCACCGGCTTGACGATCACCGGGAACTCGGTGACCTGTTCCGGATCCAGGTAGGTGGGCAGCACGGACACGCCGGCGTCGGCGAGCCGGGCCTTCGCCTCGATCCGGGAGCCCATGGTCTGGATCGCCTTGCCGGGCGGGCCGACCCAGGTCAGCCCGGCGTCCATCACCGCGTCCGCGAAGGCGGCGTCCTCAGCGAGGAAGCCGTATCCGGGGTGGATGGCGTCGGCGCCCGTCCTGCGGGCCGCGGCGAGGATCAGGTCGCCGCGCAGGTACGTCGCCGACGGCGCGTTGCCCGGTAGGTGTACCGCGTAATCCGCCTCGGCCACGTGCGGCTCGGCGGCGTCCGCGTCCGAGTAGACGGCGACCGTCTCGATGCCGATCAGGCGGCAGGTGGCGAAGACGCGGCGGGCGATCTCACCGCGGTTGGCCACCAGAAGTCTTCTGATCATTACAGCCTCACATCCGGAAGACGCCGTAGTTGGCGGCGCCCTCGATCGGTCCACTGTGGATCGCAGAGAGGCAGAGCCCCAGGACGCTACGGGTGTCGCGGGGGTCGATCACACCGTCGTCGGACAGCCGGCCGGACAGGAACAGCGCGGCCGACTCGGTCGCGACCTGCCGCTCGACCGCGGCCCGCATGGCCTGGTCGGACTCGTCCTCGTACAGCTGCCCCTTCGCCTCGGCCGACTGCCGCGCCGCGATCGACAGCACCCCGGCCAGCTGCGTGGGGCTCAGCATCGCCGCCTTGGCGTTCGGCCAGGTGAACAGGAAGCGCGGCCCGTACCCCAGGCCACACATGCCGTAGCTCGCCGCACCGTAGGACGCGCCCAGGTTGACGGTCAGGTGCGGCACGGTGGACGTGGCCACCGCGTTCATCATCAGGGCGCCGTGCTTGACGATGCCGCCCTGCTCGGCCTCGGTGCCCACCGCGTGGCCGGTCGTGTTCTGCAGGAAGATCAGCGGCGTACCGGCGGCGTTGGCGAGCTGGACGAACTGGGCCGCCTTCGCCGCCTCCGCGGCGAGCAGCGCGCCGCGTGCGTTCGCGAGCACGCCCACCGGGTACCCGTGCAACTGTCCCCAGCCGGTGACCAGCGCCGGCCCGTACGCGGGCTTGAACTCGTCGAACTCGCTGCCGTCCAGCACCCGGGCCAGCACCTCGCGCGGGTCGAACGGTACGGCGAGGTCCGCGCTGGCGACCGCGAGGAGGTCTTCGGGGTCGTGCTTCGGCGGCGCCGGAAGCGGGTGCGGCGCGCGCCCCGCCTTGCGCCAGTCGCGCCGCCGCAGGCACTGGCGGGCCAGCCGGATGCCGTCCCGTTCGTCCTCGGCCACGTAGTCGGCCAGGCCCGATCGGGTCGCGTGCATGGCCGCGCCGCCGAGCGACTCGTCGTCCGTGACCTCGCCGGTCGCCATGCGCACCAGCTGCGGCCCGGCGAGGAACACCCTCGCCTGGTTGCGCACCATGATCGTGTACTCGCAGACGCCCGGCGCGTACGCACCGGCGGCCGTGGCGCTGCCGAACACCACGCTGACCGTGGGGATGCCGGCGGCCGACAGCCGGGACAGGTCGCGGAGGACGCCGCCGCCCGGGATGAAGATCTCGGTCTGCCCGGTCAGGTCGGCCCCGCCGGACTCGATCAGGTTGACCAGGGGCAGGCGGTTCGCCAGCGCGATCTCGACGGCCCGCTGGGCCTTCCGCACCGTGTACGGGTTGACCTCGCCCCCGCGTACCGTCGGGTCGTTGGCGATCATGACGCACTCGACGCCCGCGACCACGCCGACCCCGGTGACGAGGCTGGCGCCGACCGGATACTCCGTGCCCCACGCCGCGATCGGCGACAGCTCCAGGAACGGGGCATCCCGGTCGAGCAGCAGCTCGATCCGCTCGCGGGGCAGCAGCTTGCCGCGGGCGTGGTGCCGGGTCACGTACTTCTCGCCGCCGCCGCCGCGCGCGGCGTCCAGCGCCGCTCCGAGCTCCGCGAGCCGGGACAACATCGCGGCCCGGTTTTCCAGGTACGACGGGTCGCGCGGGTCGAGGGCGGTGTCCAGGACGGCCATGGTGGAGACCCCCATCTGGTTCGCTAACAATCTCGTGCCAGCGCGTCCGTGGGCCGCGCCAACTGCGTAACGAGCGGCTCCCGGTTTGGTGGTGCGGGCGCTGGCACTAGGCAGCTAGATGCGATGGGTACGGCTGTGCGGGGTTCACCCGGATGGAGGAGGCCCAGGCATGATCAAGGCGTCCTTCACGTAGTTCTCACTACGTGAAGGACGCCTTGATCTTGTGTGTCTGGGGTTACTTGTGCGTCTGGGCTTAGACGCGGGCGCGGCGGGCGAGGCGCTCCGGGTCGAGGATGATCACGCTCTTCCCGTCGAGGCGGAGCCAGCCGCGGGACGCGAAGTCGGCGAGCGCCTTGTTGACCGTCTCGCGGGAGGCACCGACGAGCTGCGCCAGCTCCTCCTGGGTGAGATCGTGGGTCACCCGCAGCACGCCGCCGTCGCGGGTGCCGAACCGGCCGGCCATCTGGAGCAGGTTCTTCGCGACCCGGCCGGGCACGTCGGTGAAGATCAGGTCGGCCAGCGCGTCGTTCGTCCGGCGCAGCCTTCTCGCCAGTACCCGCAGGAGCTGCTCGGCGATCTCCGGCCGGTTGTTGAGCCACGGGCGGAGGGCCTGCTTGCGCATCCGGGCCAGCCGGGTGTCGGTGACCGCGGTAGCGGTCGCCGTGCGCGGCCCCGGGTCGAAGAGCGACAGCTCGCCCAGCATGTCGGACGGGCCCAGCACGGAGATGAGGTTCTGCCGCCCGTCGACCGCGCGCCGAACCAGCTTGATCTTGCCGGACAGCACGATATACAGGCTGTCGCCGGGCTCGCCCTCGTTGAAGACGATCTCACCCTTGCGGGTCTCGATCGTCTCCATCTCCTTGGCGAGCGCTTCGGCCGCCTCCGGGTCGACGCCCTGGAAGATCCCGCTGCGGGCCAGTACCTCGTCCATACCGCACCTCCGCCTGCGCACCTGTGATTTAGCCGGCATATCGGCCGGCGAGGCGGCGCGCGCAGTAAGTCTAGGCGCACGTCAAGGAAGATCGGGCGTGCACCCCCGGAAACTTGATCGTAAAGTCCAGCTGATGTTGCCGGAGCCTGTTCTGACCCACCGTCCGGAAGGCGGTCGCGACGCGCCGCTGCTCATGTGGCGGGTGGATCCGGCACAACTGGCGGTGTCGTCCGCGTCACTCGGCGGCGGCATCGGGGTCCGGCACTGGATCGTGAACGCCACCGTGCCAATGTGGTACGACCGCGACGATCCGGACACGCATCTGACGGAAATCGCCGCCGGTCTCGGGCTCGCCGGACCGGGTGTCGGGCTGCTGACCGGCGTGGACGTGGCCGAGATGGTCACCGCCGCGGACGAGGGCGTGCGGACCTGGGCCACGGTCGGGCTCGGTGACCCGCTCTGGGCGGCCGCGCCGCCGGTCGCCGCATCCAGCCCGCCGGTGGGCACGGTCAACATCGTGGTGTCGGTGCCGGTACGGCTGTCCGAGGCCGCGCTGGTGAACGCGGTCGCCACGGCGACCGAGGCGAAGGCGCAGGCGCTGTGGGACCTCGACGTCCGAGCCACGGGTACGGCCACCGACGCCGTCTGTGTACTGTGCCCGACCGCCGGACCGGCCGCCGCCTACGGTGGGCCCCGGTCGGAGTGGGGTGCCCGCATTGCCCGATCGGTGCACGCGACCGTCCGAAAGGGTGGCCGGCAAGGGTCCGGCTTGCCCTGGTCCGCGCGCTTTCGGTAGGTCGCCGCCCTGGCCGGTGGCCGGTATCGTCGCGTGACGATGCCTGCCCCCCGGCCCACCCCACAACGCTCCGGTCGCACCCGACGCCCCCTGGTCATCCTGGTCGCGGTGCTCGCCGTGCTGCTCGGCGTCGGCCTCGGCGGAGTGGCGCTGGCCACCCGGGGTGACGACGGCCGCACCGGTCCGCTCTGGCAGGGCAACCCGGTCGGGTCGCCGGCGCCCGCGCCGTCCGCCTCCCCGTCGTCGTCGCCGTCCGCGGCGGGCGCGGAGACCATCTCGCTGTCCGGCACCGGCGACATCATCATGGGCAACGCGCCCGGCAAGCTGCCACCGAACGGCGGCAAGGGCTTCTTCGACGACGTCAAATCGGCGCTGGCCGCCGACCTCGTCATGGGCAACCTGGAAGAGCCGCTCACCGACGACACCGGCGCCGGCAAGTGCGGCGCCAACTCCACCCGGTGCTTCCAGTTCCGGGCGCCGCCGTCGTATGCGGCGCACCTCAAGGACGCCGGCTTCCAACTGCTGAACCAGGCCAACAACCACGGCCACGACTACGGGGCGGCCGGCTTCCGCAACACCCAGAAGGCGCTGGAGAAGTACGGCCTCGAGCACACCGGCGCGCCCGACGAGATCACCGTCGTCGAGGTCAAGGGCGTCTCGGTGGCGGTGGCGGGCTTCTCGTCGTACCCGTGGTCGAACCCGCTCGTCGATGTCGACGCCGCCGCGGAAGTGATCGAGAAGGCCGCGACCATGGCCGACCTCGTGGTCGTACAGGTGCACATGGGCGCCGAGGGCTCCGACAAGACCCACGTGAAGCCGGGGACCGAGATGTTCCTCGGGGAGAACCGGGGCGACCCGGTCAAGTTCTCGCGCGCGATGATCGACGCGGGCGCCGACCTCATCGTGGGCCACGGGCCACACGTGCTGCGCGGCATGGAGTTCTACAAGGGCCGGCTGATCGCGTACAGCCTGGGTAACTTCGCCGGCGGCGGCAAGACGTTGAGCAGCACCGGGGTGCTCGGGCTCGGCGGGGTGCTCAAGGTGTCGCTGAACGCCGACGGCAGCTGGGCCGGCGGTCAGCTCATCTCGACGGCCATGAACAGCGCCGGCCTGCCGACCACGGACGAGCGGCACCGGGGCGCGGCGCAGGTCGCGCGGCTCACCAAGGCCGACTTCCCGCGAACCGGGGCCAAACTGGATGGCACCGGCAAGATCACCGCACCGGCGGCGAGCTAGCCTGTCGGGCCTTCGGCGTACGCTTTCGCGGTGGCCCGTACCGAGAGTGATCTGTCCCGGAAGCGGCGCGCCCGCAAGATCGCGCGCGTGCTGACGGAGACGCACCCCGACGCGCACTGCGAGCTCGACTTCACCAACGCCTTCCAGCTGCTGATCGCCACCGTGCTGTCGGCGCAGACCACGGACGTCCGGGTCAATCTGACGACGCCGGCGCTGTTCGCCAAGTACCCGACGCCCGACGACCTGGCCGCCGCCGACCCCGAAGACGTCGAGCAGATCCTGAAGCCCACCGGGTTCTTCCGGGCCAAGACCAAGTCGGTCATGGGGCTGTCGGCCGCGCTGCGCGACCGGTTCGGTGGCGAGGTGCCGCGCACCCTGGAGGAAATGGTCACGCTGCCCGGCGTGGGGCGCAAGACGGCCAACGTCGTGCTGGGCAACGCGTTCGACGTGCCGGGCATCACCGTCGACACCCACTTCCAACGGCTGGTACGGCGGTGGGAGTGGACCGACGAGGCCGACCCGGTGAAGATCGAGCATGCCATCGGTGCGCTCATCGAGAAGCGCGAGTGGACCATGCTCTCGCACCGGGTGATCTTCCACGGCCGGCGGGTCTGCCATGCGCGCAAGCCGGCGTGCGGGGCGTGCACCCTGGCGAAGCTCTGCCCGGCCTATGGGACGGGTCCCACCGAGGCGGCCGCCGCCGCCAAGCTGCTCAAGGGCCCGCGCGCCCGGGATCTGGCCGCCGCGGCCGGCGTCGACCCGGACCTCGTCCCCGAGAAGGCAGTGGCCGACCCAGGAGCGCCATGAGCCGGCCGTTCATCGCGCTCGCCCTCGTGTCGGTGCTGGTGCTGGGGGCGTGCGACGGGGGTGACCCGGCACCGGAGCCGTCCGGTGCGGCGGCGGTCCCGTTCGCCGACTGCGCCGCCCTGACCGCCCCGCCCCCACGGGCCGCCGCACCCCCATCCACCGCCGCACCCGACCCGACCGCCCTGCCCGACATCTCCCTCCCCTGTTTCGCGGGCGACGCCACGGTCGCGGTCGCCGACATCCGCGGCCCGGCCGTCATCAACCTGTGGGGCTCGTGGTGCCCGCCCTGCCGGGCCGAGCTGCCCGCGTTCCAGCGCTTCGCCGCGCGGGCGGCGGGCAAGGTGCACGTGATCGGCGTGGACACCCACGACACCCGCGAGGCGGGCGCGTCGCTGGCGGCCGACCTCGGGGTCACCTACCCCAACCTGTACGACCGGTCCGAGCGGTTCCGGATCAAGCTCGGCGGCCGCCCCCTCCCGGTGACCCTCTTCGTCGACCAGCAGGGCCTGGTCCGGCACGTCTACAACGCCGCCGCGCTGGACGACGCCGAGCTGGCCACGCTGGCGGCCCGACACCTGGGTGTGACGCTGCCATGACCGAGCCCAACGGCGTACCCGAGTGGTTGGCCCCGCTGGTCGACCAGGTCCGGTCGACGCGGCCCGAGGCGTTCACCCAGCTGCCCATGCCCGCGCGGGGTGGCCGACCCAGCGCGGTGCTGATCCTGCTCGGCGAGCAGGACGGCGAGCCCGACGTGCTGCTGTTGCAGCGCGCGGCCACGCTGCGCACGCACGCCGGTCAGCCGGCGTTTCCGGGCGGGGCGAGCGACCCCGGCGACGCGGACGCGGTGGCCACCGCCCTGCGCGAGGCCAACGAGGAAGTGGGGCTCGACCCGACCAGCGTGACGGTGCTCGCGTCCCTGCCGCCGTTGTGGATCTCTGTCAGTAACTTCGTCGTCACCCCGGTGCTGGCGTGGTGGCACGCGCCGCACGAGGTCCATCCGCGCGAGCCGGCCGAGGTGGCGCACGTCGCCCGGCTGCCGATCGCCGAGCTCGTCGACCCGGCCAACCGCCTGCAGGTGCGGCACCCGAGCGGCTGGATGGGCCCGGCGTTCGAGGTCCGGGGCATGGTGGTGTGGGGCTTCACCGCAGGCGTGCTGTCCGTGCTGCTCGACCTGGCCGGCTGGTCCCGGCCGTGGTCCCTGGACCGGGTCGCCGAGCTGCCCACGAGTCCGTCGCCGGCGACCGCGGCCGGGTCCGACGAGTCGGATCTGGTGGGCTGACCGCGCGTCGGCTCCAGCACGCGGGAGACCCCCGTACCCTTGACGGGTGTCCGCCATTGACGTCGCCTTGGTGCTGCTCATGCTCTTGTTCGCGATCAGCGGATACCGACAGGGTTTTGTCATCGGTGCGCTGTCCTTCGCCGGCTTCTTCGGCGGGGCGCTGATCGGCCTGCAACTCGGACCATGGCTGGCCAACCGGTTCGCCGACGACGGCGTCCGGGTCGTGGTGTCACTGATCGCCATCTTCGGGCTGGCGATCCTCGGCCAGGCCCTGGCCGGCTGGCTCGGCACCCACGTGCGCGGCGCTATCACCAGCCGCACCGGCCGCCGGCTCGACGATGCCGGTGGCGCCGTCGTCTCGGTCCTGGCCGTGCTGCTGGTGGCCTGGCTGGTGGCGGTGCCGCTCGGCACCTCCTCGATGCCGTGGCTGGCCAGTTCGGTGCGGAACAGCGCGATCCTGCACGGCGTCAACCGGGTGATGCCGGAGCAGGCCCAGGCGCTCTCCCAGGCACTCCGGGACACCGTCGACACGCAGGGCTTCCCCGAGGTGTTCGGCGAGCTGTCGCCGACCCGGGCCCGGGAGGTGGCCGCGCCGGATCCGAAGCTGGCCGGCTCACGGGTGGTGAAGAACGCTCGACAGTCCGTGGTAAAGGTGCTGGGCACCGCCGGCAGTTGTTCGCGGCGGATCGAGGGCTCCGGCTTCGTGTACGCGCCGGAGCGGGTCATGACCAACGCGCACGTGGTGGCCGGCACCGACTCGGTCTCCGTGGAACTGGGCGACGAGCGGGTCGACGGCCGGGTGGTCGTCTACGACCCCAACCGCGACCTGGCGGTGCTCTACGTGCCTGGGCTGGACGCGCCCTCGATGCGGTTCGCCGAACAGGAGGCGCCGGCCAACGCCGACGCGATCGTGATCGGGTTCCCGCTCGACGGGCCGTACGACGCGCAGTCCGCCCGGGTGCGCGACCTCGGCGACATCACCGGGCCGGACATCTACGACTCGCGCGACGTGACCCGGGAGATCTACACGATCCGCGCGCTGGTGCGCAGCGGTAACTCGGGCGGTCCGCTGGTGGACACCAACGGGCAGGTGCTCGGCGTGATCTTCGCGGCGGCGGCCGACGACCGCAACACCGGCTTCGCGGTCAGCGGGGAGGAGGCGGCACCCGTCGCCACCACGGGCGTGAGCCGCACCCGCGCCACCGACACCGGCGACTGCGCTTAGCTTCTCTCATGATCAAGGCGTCCGTCAAGTCGCTATAACGACGTGAAGGACGCCGTGATGATGTGGGGGGGTGGGGGGGTGTGGTGGGGGGAGTGGCGGCGGACGGTGATGGCGCCGGCGGCGATCACCACGAGTCCGATCACGCCCGCGCCGAGGAGGCCGCGCCGCGACTCTTCGACGGTGCCGGCCGGTTCGGCTGACCAGCCCGCGTTGGAGCCCGGCGCCCGGCCGCCCACCGGCTGCTGGCTGGTCACCGACGTGGCGGGCGCGGAGCCGGGCGCGGCCCCGAAGCCGGCCACCCCGGGGGACTCGGCGTCGTCGAGCGGGTTGCGGCTCGCGGTGGGCACGCCGGCCGTCAGCGCGGCCACCGGGTCCACCAGCCCGTAGCCGAACTTGTCGTCGCGGCCGACCGCGCCGAGGTCGTCGGCCGTCTTGATCAGGCGGTTGACCACCGCGCCGGCGGGCATGGCGGGCCAGCGGGAGCGCACCAGCGCGGCGGTCGCGGTGACGAGCGGGGCGGCGAAGCTGGTGCCCTGCACCTTCCAGGTGCCGCCGGGCCGGGCGCCGACCAGACCGTTCGCTGGTGCGGAGAGCACCGTGCCGGCGCCGGTGATCGAGCCGGACCACAGGCTCTCGGTCTCCTGCTCGAGGCCGGTCACGGCGAGCACACCCGGCTCCCGAGCCGGGTACCACACCTCGGTGGGCGCGTCGGGCGCGATGTTGCCGGTGCAGGCGACGACCACGACGTCGCGGGCGAACGCGTAGTCGAGGGCGGCCGCCAGCGCGGGGCTGGTGCCGCTGCCGCCCAGCGAGAGGTTGATCACCTGGGCGCCGTTGTCGACCGCCCACCGCACGCCCTTGGCGACGATCAGCGCGTCGTCGTACCGGTTGTCGGCGTCCAGGACCCGGACCGGGAGAATCTTGGCGTGCGGGGCCAGCCCGAGGACGCCGTCGGCGTCGTCGTCGCGGCCGGCGATGAGGCCCGCCACGGTGGTGCCATGGCCGACCGGGTCGGTGCGCCCGTCACCGCCGCTAGCCACCAGGTCGATGCCCGGCAGCACCTGCCCGGCCAGGTCGGGATGGTTGCCGTCGACACCGGAGTCGATCACCGCGACGGTGACGCCGGAGCCGGTGGCGTGCCGCCACGCGTGCGTGGCGCGAAGCTCGGTGAGCTGCCACTGATCTTCCCGGACCGTGTCGCGTCGCAGCTGGGAAGGTGCGCTGGCCGCCACTCGCGCGGGGGCCGCCAGCACGGGCGTCGCTGGCACGGCCGCCGTCTGCGCGAGGGCTGCTTGGACGGTCGCTGCCTGGACGGGTGCGGCCTGCGCCGGGGTAGCGACGAACGCCAGCGCGCCGGTCGTACCGGCGGCGAGGAGCACCGTCCCGACGAATCGTGGCACGGCACCCCGGCGATGGCGCGGCAGCCTCATCGCAGCGTGATCCTCCCGTCAGGCCGGTTCGGCCGACAAGTCGATGAAGGGAGGTTACCGCGTCCGGGAGGCCGGAGTAATCCGTCACCGGTAAGAAGATCAATCCGTCGGGTGATCCGAAGGTGCGTCCGAAGGGAGGAACGCCAGCTGGATCAGGCGTACCCCGGCCTTGCGGGTCACCAGCCGACCCCGGCCCGGCGGCAGGGCCGCGGGCCGCGCGGGGCCGATCAGCGCGCCCTCGTCCTGGTCGCCGGACATCACCAGGCCGGGTGACCCCAACTCGCGGAGACGCTGGATCACCGGTTCGTAGAGCGCCCGGGCCGCCCCGCCGGCGCGCCGCGCCAGCACGAGGTGCAGGCCGATGTCGCGGGCCTGGGCGAGGTACTCCAGCAGCGGTAGCAGTGGGTTGGCCGGTGCGGCCGCGACCAGGTCGTAGTCGTCGACGAGGATGAAGAGCTCCGGCCCTGTCCACCAGGACCGGTCGCGGAGCTGGCGGGGCGTGACATCGGCGGCGGGCAGCCGGCCGCGCATGTACCCGGCCACCGACTCGATCAGCTCGCCGGTGGTCGCGGCGGAGGTGCCGTACCCGATGAGGTGTTCGGACTCGACCGCGCCCAGCAGGCCGCGCCGGTAGTCGACCAGGATGAGCCGGGCCCGCTCCGGCGGGAACCGCCGGGTGATCGACGTGGCGAGGGCCCGCAGGAACGACGACTTGCCGCATTCGGCGTCGCCGAAGAGCAGGAAGTGTGGCTCGGCCGCGAAGTCGAGCGCCACCGGGCGCAGGTCGGCCTCGGCGATGCCGATGGGCAGGCGCAGCCCGGTGCTGCCGGTCTGGTCGAGATCGGCGTAGGGGAGCGCTGCCGGCAGCAGCCGCACGGGCGGCGCGGGTGGGCCGGACCAGCCGGCCGCCACCGCCCGCACCAGCGCGCCGGTGTCCCCGTCGACGTCGGTCAGCGCCGGCCCGGCGTCCGGTGCTGGCCCGGCGCGGTCCAGGGCGGCCAGTGCCGGCCGGGCGGCGAGGAAGTGCCGGCCGTCCGTGGTCAAGCCGCGCCCGGGGCTGCGCTCCGGCACGTTCAGCGCGGCCTTGCGGGAGACGATCGAGTCGGTCGGGTCGCCGAGGCGCAACTCCAGGCGGGAGCCGAAGAGGTCGCGGATCGCCGGGCGGAAGTCGAGCCAGCGGGAGCTCGCGACGACCAGGTGCACGCCGTACGCGAGGCCGCGGGTCGCGACGTCGGTGAGCACCGGCTCGAGATCGTCGTAGTCGGCGCGCAGCGTGGTCCAGCCGTCGACCACGAGCAGCAGGTGGCCGTCGACCGGGGCGCCGCGCTCGCGGTCGGCGAGGCGGGTGGCGATGTCGCCGACGGTCCGGCGTACCGCGGCGGTGTCCTGCCGGCCGGCGACGCCGCCGACATGCGGCAGCCCGCGCAGGGCGGTCAGCGCCCCGCCGCCGAAGTCCAGGCAGTAGACCTGGGCCTCCACCGGTGTGTGGGTGAGCGCCACGGCGCAGACGAGCGCGCGGAGCAGGCTGGACTTGCCGCTGCGCGGCCCACCCACGATCGCGACGTGGCCGGCGGCGCCGTCGAGGGCCAACCACAACGGGTCCCGGCGCTGCTCGAAGGGCATGTCGACCAGCCCGAGCGGCACCCGGAGCGCGCCGCGCAGGGCCGGGTCCGCGCAGGTGAGCCCGCGATCCGGGACGCTGGCGAGGGAGCCGATCAGGTCGTCGAGCGCCGGTGCGCGGGACAGCGGCGGCAGCCAGACCCGGTGCGCCGGCGGCCCCTGCCCGGCCAGCCGGTCGACCAGCACGTCGAGCAGGCTCGGGCCGCCCTCGGTGGGTCGGGCGGCGGGGGTGGGGGCCGGCACGAACTGGGTGCCATAGCCGAGGACGCGGGGGCGCCGGGCCCGGCCGTCGCCCCGGCCCGCGTCCGTCCGGCGCAGCGGTCCGGACGCGTACGCCGCGCGGAACCGGACCAGCGGCTCGGTGCCGGCCTTCAGATAGCCGTGGCCGGGGGAGCGGGGCAGGTCGTAGGCGTCCGGCACGCCGAGCACCGCCCGGGACTCGAGCGTGGAGAACGTGCGCAGGCCGATCCGGTACGACAGGTGCGTCTCCAGGCCACGCATGCGGCCCTCCTCCAAGCGCTGCGAGGCGAGCAGCAGGTGCACGCCGAGTGATCGGCCCAACCGTCCAATCTGGAGGAAGAGGTCGACGAACTCCGGTTTCGCGGCGAGCAACTCGGCGAACTCGTCGCAGACCACCAGCAGCGACGGCAGCGGGGTGAGCGGCGCGCCGGCGGCGCGGGCGCGGTCGTACTCGCGCAGGTTGACCGCGTTGTCGGCCCGGCGCAGCAACTCCTGCCGGCGGACCACCTCGCCGTTGAGCGCGTCGACCATGCGGTCGACCAGCGGCAGGTCCGCGGCCAGGTTCGTGATCAGGGCGGCGGTGTGCGGCAGCCGGTCGAGTGCCGCGAACGTGGCGCCGCCCTTGAAGTCGACCAGCACGAAGTTGAGCACCTCGGACGAGTGCGTCGCGGCCAGGCCGAGCACCAGCGTGCGCAACAGTTCCGACTTGCCGGAGCCGGTGGCGCCGATGAGCAGGCCGTGCGGCCCCATGCCGTCCTGCGCCGACTCCTTCAGGTCCAGCTCGACCGGCGCGCCGCCGGATCCGACGCCGATCGGCACCCGCAGCCGCTTGCGGTCCGGGCGCGGTGCCCAGCCGTCGGTGGCGGTGAACGCCGCCGGTTCGGCGATACCCAGCAGTTCTGCCAGGCCCGTGTCGCCGGGTGGGGCGTCGGTCGCGTGCTCGTCGACCGCCAGCCGCACCGGTGCGAGCCGCCGCGCCACGGCTTCCGCCACCGGGACGGCGAGCCGGTCCGCGACGCCCACCTCGACCGCACCGTCCACTGTGTAGGAGACAAGTCGCCGGCCGGTGACCTCCAGCGCGATCACGGCCGGGTCCCGTACCGGCGCCGGTGCGCCATCCAGGTCGACAATGGACACTCCGGCGAGCCCGCCGTCGCCGTACCCTGAGCCGGCACCGTCCAGGATCACCACGACGTGTGGCGCGGCTGCCGCACGCATGGCCGGCTCGAACCCCGGCCGGTCGCCCACCAGGTCATGCAGCAGCCGCGCCAGCCCGGCCGCCGAACCGGCGACCAGCCGCACCGGGCCGAGCGCGTCGGTGCGGTCCGGATGATGAGCGTGCGGCAGCCATTTGATCCATTCCCAGGCGGCGCGGCGCGCGGGCGGCGCGCAGACCGCGATCCGCAGATCGTCGGGCGCGTGGAACACGCAAAGCTGGACCAGCATCGCGCGCACGAGGCCGCGGCCCGCGTCGCCGCGGACCTGGACCCGCGCGAAACCGCGCAGGGACAGGGCCACCGGCAGATCGGGCACGACCGCGTGGGCGTCGAGAAACCGGCGCAGCGCGCCGGCCGTCAGCGGATCGAGGTCGTCGAGCGACCGGGTGACCGGCGGCACCAGCGGCGTGGCGAGGCTCTGCGGGCCCAGACCGACGCGCACCACGGCGAAGTCGGTATCGGTCGCGCGCCGCTCCCACAGACGATGACTGCCCACTGTGGACCACAGCTGGTCGGGATCCGGATGCCGGTAACAGAGCGCGGCCCGCTGGCGGGTGGCGGCGTCGCGGGCCCGGTCGCGGGCGGCGGCCAGGTGGCGCAGGTACTCCCGGCGCGCGGCGATCATCTGGCCCTTCTTCGGCCCGCCAGAGCCGGTCCAGGTCGTGAGCATGGCGAGCGACGAGACGCCGAAGAGCGCACCCGCCACGTACGAGTAGGCGCCACCGCCGTGCCCCATCATCATCGCCATCGCGGCGGTGCCACCCAGCATCGGCAGCACCATCAGCAGCTGCTGCCAGCGCCCGCCGACCTCGGGCGGGATCTCCGGCGGCGCGTCGATGCGCAGCTCACCGGCGGGCAGTTCGGGCGCCGGGCGCCGCGCGAGCCGCCTGAACTCGACAGTGGACATGGAGGGTCACCTCCCGGTAGCTCATCGTAGGTAAACTCCCGCGCGAAGGAGGTCCCCGATGGCCGCCGGACTCGCGCGGGTCACGATCAGCACCCCGCGGCGCCGCCTCGACGTCGCGCTGCCGGCGCATGTGCCACTCGCCGAGTTGCTCCCGGAGGTGTTGCGGCACGCCGGCGACGGCCTCGCCGACGAGGGCGAGCGGCAGGGCGGTTGGGTCCTGCGCCGCGCGGACGGCGCGGCGCTCGTCGTGGACCAGGCCCTCCATCCCCAGGGGGTACGCGATGGCGCGCTGCTCTTCCTGGTCCCCGGCCGTCTACAGTGGACCGGTATCCGGTACGACGACGTGGTGGAGGCGATCGCTGACGCGGCCCGCCGCCGGGGCGTGCCGTGGTCGGCGCCGGCCACCCGGGTCGCCGGGCTCGCGGTGGGTGCCCTGCTGGCCGCCGCGGGCCTCTACGCGGTCCTGCGCGGCGGGACCGCCGCCCTGCCGGCGAGCGCCGCGGTGCTGCTGCTGGCGGCCGGAGCGGTCGCCGCACGGGCCCACCGGGACGGCGTGGCGGGTGCGGCGCTTGGCGGGTACGCCCTGCCCTACGCGTTCGCCGGCGGCCTGCTGACGGCACCACCGGACCCCGGCGCCGCGGCGCTGATCGGCGGTTCGGCCGGGCTGCTCGGCGCCGCGCTGGCCGGCGCCGCCCTGGTGCCCGCCTACCCGCGGGTGTTCGCGGCCGGCGGGATGATCGGCCTGCTCGGCGGGCTCGCGGGCCTGGCCGGGCTCGGGTTGACCGTGGCCGGCGCGGCCGCGCTCCTGCTCACCGTGCTGGTGTGCGGCATCGGCCTGCTGCCGCTCGCCGCGATCCGGCTCGGCCGGCTGCCGCTGCCTTCCGTGCCGCCGCCTCCCGGACCGGCCCCCGCTGAGCTGGGGCTTGCCCCGCTGAGGCCATCTGACCAGGAGCGGATCGACCCGGCGCGGGTCGTTCCCGCCGTGGCGCGCGCGGACGAGGTGCTCACCGGCGCGCTCGCCGGGTACGCCGTCCTCGCGGTGGGCGCCGCGCTGGTTTTGGTCCGTGACGGCGGCACCGCCGGCCGGCTGCTGGTCGCGGTGGGCGCGGGCGCGCTGCTGCTGCGTGCCCGGCTGTTCGCGGCGGTGCGGCAGCGGGTGCCGCTGGTCGCCGCCGGGCTGGCGGCCGTGGCGGTGCTCACGGTGTGGTTGCTGGCCGCCGCCGGCCTGCGCGCACTACATGTCGCGGCGGGCCTGGCCGTGCTGGGCGCGGTCGCCAGCGTGGCGGCTGGCGGCACCTACGCCAAACGGCCGCCCTCCCCGTACGTGGGTCGGGCGGCCGAGTTGCTCGACACGGCCACCGTGGTCGCCGTGGTGCCGATCACCTTCGCCGTACTGGATCTCTACGGGTTGGCGCGGACCCTCGTCGGCTCATGATCAAGGCGTCCTTCAAGTAGTTCTAGCGACTACAGGGACGCCTTGATCATGGGGAGTGGGTCAGTGGGGGAGGCCGCCGGTCTGCTCGTAGCGGCGGTATGAGGCCTTGATCTCCGCTTCGGCCTCGACCCGGCCGACCCAGGTGGCACCTTCGACCGACTTGCCCGGTTCGAGGTCTTTGTATACCTCGAAGAAGTGCTGGATCTCCAACCGGTCGAACTCGCCCATGTGGTGGATGTCACGCAGGTGTTCCTGCCGCGGGTCCTCGAACGGGACGCAGAGGACCTTGTCGTCGCCGCCCTTCTCGTCCTTCATCCGGAACATGCCGATCGTGCGGCACCGGATGAGGCAGCCCGGGAACGTCGGCTCCTGCACGAGCACGAGCGCGTCCAACGGGTCGCCGTCCTCGCCCAGCGTGCCCTCGATGAAGCCGTAGTCCGCCGGGTACTGGGTCGCGGTGAAGAGTGTGCGGTCCAGCCTGATCCGGCCGGTCGCGTGGTCTACCTCGTACTTGTTGCGGTGACCCTTAGGGATCTCAACCGTGACGTCGAAATCCATGCTCACGCTCCCCACTCGCCCGCAGTCGCGTGTTGCCCCACGCGATCCGACTGTCAACCCCGCATATTGTCTCGGACGTCATATCGTCGCGGACGTAAGTAGTGTCGCCTAGGCGGGATCACGAATGGGAGGGGGGCCGGTGTCGAGGCAAGATCCACCACACGCCAGCGGGGACGAGACGGTTCGCCTGCCCGCGTGGCCGCCGCCGGCTCCGCAGTCCGGCCAGCCCTCGCCGGCGCTCCAGTTCGACGACCAGACCATCCAGCTGCCCAAGTTCGTCGACCCGCCGCCCCGGTCGTCCCAGCAGTCGCCCCCGCCGCAGCAACCGCCGTCCGGGCCGCCGCCCGCATCGGCGCCCCCGGCACCGCCGGCCGCCGCGGCGGGCCGGCGGCGTGGCCTGGTCGCCGGCCTGGCGGCAGTGGCGCTGCTCGCCCTCGTGGGCGCCGGTGTGGTCGTCGTCCGGCCCGGGCCGGTGGCCGGCTGGCTGGGCGAGACCGCCGCGGCGACGCCGAGCGCCGCGCCGTCCACGCCCGAGCCGGAGCCGTCGCCCGTGCTGGCCGCCGCGAGCACCGACGCGCCGGCGCCCACCGCCGCCGGGGTCAAGGCCGTGCTGGACCCGCTGGTCGCGTCGTCCGGGCTCGGTGCCCGCACCCACCTGTCGGTGGTCGACGTGGCGACCGGCGAGACGTTGTACTCCCGTGCGCCGACCACCGCGACCGTGCCCGCCTCCACCACGAAGCTCGCCACCGCCACCGCGGTGCTCGCCGCCCGCGGCCCGGCCTACCGGATCGAGACCCGCGTGGTGGCCGGCAGCAATCCGGGCGAGGTGGTGATCATCGGCGGCGGTGACCCGACGCTCGCGGTCGGGGCCACCGGCACGTACCCCGGCGCGGCCCGCCTCGACCAGCTGGCCAAGCAGGTGACGCGGGCGCTCGGCGGCGCTATCCCGACCAAGGTCATCGTCGACACCACGCTCTTCACCGGGCCGACGTTGGCACCGAGCTGGGACTCGGACGTGCTGCCCGGCGGGTTCGGCGCGCCGACCACCGCCCTGACCATCAACGGCGCCCGGGTCAACCCGAAGCAGTTCCCCGGGTACGCCGAGCGGTACAGCACCCCGGACCTCGCGGCCGGCCAGGCGTTCGCGAAGGCGCTCGGCGTATCCACGAAAGCCGTCACACGGGGCAAGGCGCCGGCGACGCCCGACGCGAGCGCCGCGACGCCCACTCCGGGCAGCGCGCCGGCACCCGGCACAGTGCTGGGCACGGTGCAGTCGCCGCCGGTGCTGCGGCTGGTCGAGTACATGCTGATCGACAGCGACAACGTGGTGGCCGAATACCTCGCGCGGCAGGTGGCGATCGCTCGCGGCGAGCCCGCCTCGTACGCCGGCGGTGGGGCCGCGACGCTGGCGGTACTGGCGGAGCTCGGCCTGCCCACGACGGGCGCGGCGCTGTCCGACGGCAGTGGCCTGTCCCGCGCGAACCGGCTCACCGCGGCGCTGCTCACCGACCTGCTGCGGCTGGCCGCCAGCGACGCGCACCCGGAGCTGGTCGGCGTGATCGGCGGCCTGCCGGTGGCGGCCTGGTCCGGCACGCTGCGCGACCGCTACCGCAGTCCGGCGGCGGGCGGCCTGGGCGCCGGGGTGGTCCGCGCCAAGACCGGCACCCTCAGCGGGGTGAACTCGATCTCCGGCGTGATGGTGACCGCGGACGGCCGGCTGCTGGCGTTCGCGGTGCTGGCGGACCAGGTGCCGATGGGCAAGGACCAGGCCGAGGTCCGCCTCGACACGCTCACCGCCGCGCTCGCCACCTGCGGCTGCTCCTGATCATGGAGGGGGTCGTGCGGGCGCCGAGTACGGTGGGGTGATGGCGCAGTTCGTGGACTGGGATCTGGCCGCCGCTACCGCTGGCGCGCTGAGCAAGTCCGGGCCGCGGGTCTCGTACGACGAGGCCAGCGGCGTCGTCGCCGATTTACGGCGGCTCACCGAGGAAGCGGCCGGACATGTGGCGGATTACACCGGCTTGCGACCTCAGGTCGACCACCCGCCGGTCCGCGTGGTGGACCGCAAGGACTGGGCGGCCATCAATATCGCGGGTCTGCGTGAGGTGGTCACGCCACTGGTGAACCGCCTGGCCGGAGACAAACAGCCGGGGGCGATCACCGACGCCATCGGGTCCCGGTTCACCGGCGTGCAGGCCGGCACGGTGCTCGGCTACCTGTCCGGCCGGGTGCTCGGCCAGTACGAGGTCTTCTCCACCGACCCGGGCCAGCTCCTGCTGGTCGCGCCGAACATCGTCGAGATCGAGCGCAAGCTCCAGGCCGACTCGCGCGACTTCCGGCTCTGGGTGTGCCTGCACGAGGTCACCCACCGCACCCAGTTCACGGCCGTGCCGTGGATGCGCGGGCACTTCTTCGGTGAGGTGCAGGCGTTCGTCGACGCCTCCCAGGCCAGCGGCGGTGAACACTTCCTGGAGCGGCTGCGCCGCAGCGTGGCCACCCTGTCCGAGGCGGTGCGCGACCCGGACAGCCGGATCAGCGTGCTCGACCTGGTGCAGACGCCTGGCCAGCGCGCCGTGCTGGACCGGCTCACCGCGCTGATGACGCTGCTCGAAGGGCACGCCGAGTTCGTGATGGACGGCGTCGGCCCGGAGGTGATCCCGAGCGTCGAGCAGATCCGGGCCAAGTTCAACCGGCGGCGCGAGAGCGGCAATCCCTTGGAGAAGGCGATCCGCAAGCTGCTCGGCGTCGACGTGAAGATGCGGCAGTACGCGGAGGGCCGCAAGTTCGTGCACGGCGTGGTCGAGCGGGTCGGCATGGCCGGCTTCAACAAGATCTTCAGCTCGCCGCTCACCCTGCCCCGCCTCGACGAGCTGGGTGACCCTGACGCCTGGGTGGCGCGGGTCCATCCCCGGGCCGCCTGACCGAGGCGCCGTGGCCAGTCTCCCGCCGCCGGTCGCCGCGGTCCGCGCGGCGGTCCGGCACGCGCTGCGACCGGCACCGGGACTCGTGCTCGTCGCCTGCTCAGGCGGCGCCGACTCGCTCGCCCTCGCCGCGGCGGCCGCCTTTGTGGCGCCCCGGCGTGGCCAGCGCGCCGGTCTGGTGACCGTGGACCACGGGTTGCAGCCGGGATCCGCCGACCGCGCCGCGGCGGTGGCGGCCTGGGCGCGCGACGCCGGGCTGGCGCCGGTGGAGGTGGCGACCGTCACCGTGGCCGGCCGGCCCGGTGGTCCGGAGGCGGCCGCCCGGGACGCCCGGTACGAGGCGCTGGTGGGCGCCGCCCAGCGGCACGGCGCGGCGGCGGTGCTGCTCGGGCACACCCGCGACGACCAGGCCGAGACGGTGCTGCTGGCGCTCGCGCGGGGCGCCGGGCCGCGCGGCCTCGCCGGCATGCCCGCGCGGCGGGACGTCGATGGTGTGGCAATGCTGCGCCCCTTCCTCGACGTGGCGCGGGAGGACACCCGCAAGGCGTGCGCCGCGCTCGGCCTCACGCCCTGGGACGACCCGCACAACGCCGACCCCGCCTACGCCCGGTCCCGGGTGCGGCATCACGCGCTGCCCGCCCTGGTCGAGGCGCTCGGCGCCGGGGTGGTCGGCAACCTGGCCCGCACCGCCCGGATGCTCGCCAGCGACGCCGCCGCTCTCGACGAGCTGGCCCGTGCCGGCTTGGCGGCCGCCCGCCGGCCCGACGGTGCGCTGGCGGTACCCGAATTGGTGCGGCTGCCAGACGCGGTGCGTACCCGGGTGTTGCACGCGTGGGCCCGCGAGCGCGGCGCTGCGCCGGCGGCGCTGTCCCACCGGCACGTCGCGGCGCTGGACGCGCTGGTCACCGCCTGGCGTGGCCAAGGCCCGGTCCACCTGCCCGGCGGCATCCTCGTCTCCCGCTCCTCCCTCCATGATCAAGGCGTCCCTGTAGTCGTTCTAACGACTTGAGGGACGCCTTGATCGTGAAGGTTTACGCGGCGCGGTCGCGGAAGGTGGTGCGGTAGGCCTGCGGGGTCGCGCCGACCCGGCGGCTGAAGTGGTGGCGCATGGTCGCCGCGTCGCCGAAGCCGGCGCGGGCGGCGATCGCCTCCACCCCCAGCTCGGTGTCCTCCAGCAGCCGGCGGGCCAGCAGCACCCGCTGGTTGGTCAGCCAGTCGTGCGGCGTGGTGCCGGTCTCCGCGCGGAACCGGCGGGCGAACGTGCGGGGCGCCATGTGCGCCCGGGCGGCCAGCTCCTCGACGGTGTGTGCGCGTTCCAGGCTGGTCATCAGCCAGGTGAGCACCGGCTCCAGCGTGGGCGCGTCGGGCGTCTTGGGCATCGGCGCCTCGACGTACTGCGCTTGGCCGCCGTCGCGGTGCGGCGGCACCACCATGCGCCGAGCCATCTTGGTGGCGATCGCCGAGCCGTGCTCCTGCCGCACGAGGTGGAGCGCGGCGTCGATGCCGGCGGCGGTGCCGGCGCTGGTGATCAGCCTGCCGTCCTGCACGTAGAGCGAGTCGCAGTGCACCCGCGCCGCCGGGAAGCGCTGCTGCAGGTCGTCGACGTACTTCCAGTGGGTGGTGCACTCCCGGCCGTCGAGCAGGCCGGCGTCGCCGAGCACGTACGCGCCGGAGCAGACACTGAACACGTACGCCCCGCGGTCCATGGCCCGGCGCAGCGCCTCGAGCACGGAGTCGGGCACGATCTCGTGGTCGTCGTGGGCCGGTATCGCGACCAGGTCGGCGTCTTCGACCGGCGTCAGGTCGGCGCTGGGCGTGATCTGGAAGCCGGACTTGCAGCGCACCGGCTTGCCGTCCGCGGTGCACACATCGAACCGGTACCCGGGGAAACCGTCGACCGTGCGGTCGGTGCCGAACACCTCGCAGATCACGCCGAGCTCGAAGGCGGCGACTCCGTCGGAGACGATGACGGCGACGTTTTTGAGCATGCGGCCAGCCTACCGCAGGGTTGGCAGCATTTTAAGGGCCAATGGCATCTCTGCCACTGTGAGGCGGCTGCGCGGCGGCGGAAACTAGTAATCGAACGTCCGGTGCGCACCGGCGGTGAACCCTCGAAGACCTAGTCGAAAAGGTTGTACCGCCATGGAACTCCTCATGCTGCTGCTCTTCTTCGTCGTCCTCGCCATCGCTCAGATCTTCGGTTGGACCCGCGACAGTCGCGACAGTGCCGACTGGAAGCCGTCCGACGAAGGCCGCCGGCGGACCCGCTTTCGCCTCTCCTAGTCGGGACCCTCGCGACGTGCCTGAACCTTGGTAAGGCAGGCTTAGGCCATGGCTGACGGGTCCTGGTACGAGGCCGACATCGACCACGTGATCATCACCGAAGCGCAGATCCGCGAGAAGATCGATGAACTCGCCAAGCAGGTGTCCGCCGACCACGTCTCCGTGCCGGGCGGACTCCTGCTGGTCTGCGTCCTCAAGGGTGCGGTCATGTTCATGGCCGACTTCGCGCGTGCGCTGAGCCGGCACGGCCAGTCCATCGAGCTGGAGTTCATGGCCGTCTCCTCCTACGGCCATGGCGACACCTCGTCCGGCGTGGTGCGGATCCTGAAGGATCTCGACCGGGACATCGCCGGCCGGCACGTGCTGGTCGTCGAGGACATCGTCGACTCCGGCCTCACGCTCTCCTGGCTGCTGAAGTACCTGGCGTCGCGGTCGGCGGCGAGCGTCGACGTGGTGGCGCTGCTGCGCAAGCCGGAGGCGGTGAAGGTGCCCGTGCCGGTGAAGTATGTCGGCTTTGACATTCCGAAGGAGTTCGTCGTCGGCTACGGGCTCGACTACGCCGAGCGGTACCGTGAGCTGCCTTACGTCGGGGTGCTCAAGCCGGAGGTGTATTCCCGCCCCTCCTGACGCGAACCCACAGCGTACTCTCAGTAACGGCCGCTACCTGCGCAAATAGCGGCCGTGTGGGGTTTCGGTGGGTCGTCCAGGCCGCCCTATTTGCGCGGATTGACGCGTGCCTGCCGCATCCGGGAACCGTCCGTGCCCCTGCGGGGTGTACCTTCGAATGACCAATGGCCCGTCGGCGTGTCGCAGGCGGGCCGTGGTGAGGCAGTAATCAGACGGTCAGGACGTCGATCAGGAGGGTCCGGGCGCCGCAGCGCTCGACAACAGTATGGAACGTACGCGTTTCTTCCGCCGGCCGGTGGTCTGGATCATCCTGGTGATCATCGGGGCGATAGCGCTCAGCTCTTTCTTCACCAGCGGTCCCAGCTACCACACGGTCGATACGTCGGTCGCGCTTGATCAGCTCAATAACAAGGGCGGGATCGAGAAGGCGGTCTTCAAGGACAAGGAGCAGACGCTCCAGCTGGACCTGAAGGCCCCGGAGCGCTTCGGCGACACCGATACCGACAAGATCCAGGCCCAGTTCCCCTACGAGGTGGGCGCCGAGATCTGGAACGACGTCCAGGAGGCGCAGTCCGCCGGGCGGATCACCGGTCCGGTCACCACCGAGGTCTCCGAGGACAGCGTCTTCCTCACGCTGCTGGTGAACCTGCTGCCGATCGCCGTCCTGGTGATCCTGCTCCTGCTGTTCATGTCGCAGATGCAGGGTGGCGGCTCCCGGGTGCTCAACTTCGGCAAGTCCAAGGCGAAGATGATCACCAAGGACACGCCGAAGACCACCTTCGCCGACGTGGCGGGCGCCGACGAGGCCGTCGAAGAGCTGCACGAGATCAAGGACTTCCTCCAGAACCCGGCGAAATACCAGGCGCTGGGTGCCAAGATCCCCAAGGGCGTGCTGCTGTTCGGCCCGCCTGGCACCGGTAAGACGCTGCTCGCCCGCGCGGTGGCCGGCGAGGCCGGCGTGCCGTTCTACTCGATCTCCGGCTCCGACTTCGTCGAGATGTTCGTGGGTGTCGGTGCCTCCCGGGTCCGCGACCTGTTCGAGCAGGCCAAGGCGAACGCGCCGGCCATCGTCTTCGTCGACGAGATCGACGCCGTCGGCCGCCACCGCGGTGCCGGCATGGGTGGCGGTCACGACGAGCGCGAGCAGACCCTGAACCAGCTGCTCGTCGAGATGGACGGCTTCGACACCAAGGGCGGCGTCATCCTCATCGCCGCCACCAACCGTCCCGACATCCTCGACCCGGCGCTACTGCGTCCCGGCCGGTTCGACCGGCAGATCGCCGTCGACACCCCGGACATGGAGGGCCGCAAGTCGATCCTCCGGGTGCACGCCAAGGGCAAGCCGTTCACGCCCGACGTCGACCTCGACGCGGTGGCGCGCCGCACGCCCGGCTTCACCGGTGCCGACCTGGCCAACGTGATCAACGAGGCGGCGCTGCTCACCGCCCGGCACGACAAGCGGGCCATCACGAACGACAACCTGGAAGAGTCCATCGACCGGGTGGTGGCCGGCCCGCAGCGGCGCACCCGGGTGATGAGCGACCAGGAGAAGAAGATCACCGCGTACCACGAGGGTGGACACGCGCTGGTGGCGTACGCCCTGCCGCACTCCGCGCCGGTGCACAAGGTGACGATCCTGTCCCGCGGTCGGTCGCTGGGCCACACCCTGGTGCTGCCGACGGAGGACAAGTACACCCAGACGCGGGCCGAGATGATCGACACGCTGGCGTACGCGCTGGGCGGTCGGGCCGCCGAGGAGCTGGTCTTCCACGAGCCGACCACCGGTGCCGGCAACGACATCGAAAAGGCCAGCGCGCTCGCCCGGGCCATGGTCACCCAGTACGGCATGAGCTCCAAGCTCGGTGCGGTCAAGTACGGCACCAGCGGCGACGAGCCGTTCCTCGGCCGCACCATGGGCCACGAGCGGGACTACTCGGACACGGTGGCCGCCGAGATCGACGCCGAGGTCCGGGCGCTCATCGAGCTCGCCCACGACGAGGCCTGGGAGATCCTGGTCGAGTACCGCGACGTGCTCGACAACATCGTGCTGGAGCTGATGGAGAGGGAAACCCTCTCCCAGACCGACATGGCCCGGGTCTGCGCCCGCGTCGCCAAGCGGCCGCCGATGGCGCCGTACAACGGGTTCGGCAAGCGCCGGCCCTCCACTGAGCCGCCCGTGCTCACGCCCGCCGAGAAGGACGCGCTCAAGGCGCAGGCGGAGGCGGACGGGGCGCACGCCACCGTCGGCGGCGGCGCGAACTCCGCCAACTCGGACGGGTCACACTGAGCACGGCGGGCGATGTCGGCGGATCGGTGACCGGAGCCTCGGCGACCGAACCTGACGGCGACCTGGACTACCTGGCGGCGCGCCTGGTTGACGGGAAGCTGACCGGCACGCCCGTCGAGCAGGCCGTCGACCTCGCCCGCATCGAGAAGGCCGTACGCGAGATCCTCATCGCCGTCGGCGAAGACCCGGACCGGGATGGGCTGCAGCGCACCCCGGCCCGGGTGGCGCGGGCGTACGCCGAGCTGTTCGCCGGCCTGCGGGTGGATCCGGCACAGGTGATCACCACCGCGTTCGAAGCCGACCACGACGAACTGGTCCTGGTCCGGGACATCGAGGTGATGAGCCTCTGCGAGCATCACCTGCTGCCGTTCCACGGCGTGGCGCACATCGGGTACATCCCGGGTGAGCACGGCCGGATCACCGGACTGTCCAAACTGGCCCGCCTCGTCGAGGTCTACGCCCGCCGGCCGCAGGTGCAGGAACGGCTCACCGCGCAGATCGCCGACCTGCTGATGGCACGGCTGGACCCGCGCGGCGTCATCGCGGTGCTGGAGTGCGAGCACATGTGCATGTCGATGCGGGGCATCCAGAAGGCCGGCGCCAAGACCATCACCTCCGCGGTGCGGGGCCTCTTCCAGCGCGACGCCAAGTCGCGCGCCGAGGCCATGACCCTCATCATTGGCGGCTAGCTTCTTCGCGGTCTTACCCGCTTCTTCGTGGTTATGCGCTCTTCGTGGTTTACACGATCGAGCGGTAGCGGTGGGCGGAGTCCATCGCGCCGCGCGCGAGCGTGTGCGCCTCGTCGAGGCGGTGCTTCGCCTGCTCGAGGCGTGAGATGGCCTCCACGACCGTCGGGTGCACCGAACCCACCGCGGTCAGCCGCAGCCGCGCCAGCGCCTCGTCCAGCTGGTCGGCCACCCCGCGCAGTGCGGTCATCGCCCGCTCGGTCTGGTCGACCGAGGCGGCGACGTGCGCCTTGACCTCTTCCACGTTCGCCACCGGTTCAGCTTAGCTACTGAGCTACGTCAGTAGGCGTCGCTACGTCACTGGGCTTCGCTACGTCACTGGGCTTCGTTGCGTCACGGGCTTCGTTACGTCACCAAGCTCAGCAGACCCACGCCCATGCAGGTCACCAGCACGGGTGCGCCGCACACCGCGATGCCGAGCAGTGGGGTGCGGTCCACTTTGCCCTCGGCGTTCCGGTCGAAGGACCAGCCGATGGTCAGCCAGCCCAGTCCGAACGCCGCCGCCGGCATCGTCAGCCCGCACAGCACGGCGTACTGCGGCAGGTCGGTGCCGGCGGTCGCGTAGAGAGCGATCTGCACCAGCAGCACCACCAGCCCGAAGGGCCCGTACACCAGCAGGTTGCGCAGCCACACCGGCGTCTCCGCGCGGCCTCGGGCCAGCCCCGGCCCGCCAGCCAGCGTGGTCGCGGCACCGTCCACCATGGCGCCGGCCCGGCCCAGCGCCGCGCGCACCGTGCTCGGTCCGCCCGCCATCGACTCGGCCGCCGCCGACACCTCCGCGGGTGTGGGCTGCAGCTCCGACTCCGGTACCCCCCACTGCGCCAGCCGGCCCCGCTCGACCGTCAGCCGGGCGCGCAGCGCGGACAGTTCCTCGCGGGCCTGCCGCGCCGCCTGTGCCTGGTCGCGGCCGGCGACGGCGGCGCCGCGACGCACCGCGTCCAGCCGGCGGGCGGCGGCGACATACTCCTCCCAGGCGTCGCTCATGCGTCTGGCTCCGTCATCGCGTTGCGCTCTGTCATTCGTCGCGCTCCGGGTGGACGAAGGGGACGATCACCGTGGCGCGGTCGGCGTGCCGGTCGTACATCAGGGCCCGGTTCGGCCGGTACTGCCAGTCGACCTGCTGACCGAGCAGCAGCGAGACGTCGTTGCCCGGCACATTCAAGAAAAGCAGGCCAGCGACGTCTTCGCGGGCCGCGCTGCCGCCGACCTCGTCGGTGAAGCGGCGCAGGCTCCGCCACCAGGACAGCAGGTGGGTGCGGTGGCCTGGCCCTTCCCGCAGCAGTTGGCGTAACCGGTCGGTGGGAATGGCGCCGCGGCTCAGCGCGTCCATCCCGAAGACCACAAGATACTGTGGCCCCTCGTCCCGCAGCGCTCGGCTCAGGTCCGCCGGCTCGACCCGCTCGGCCTCGTGCCGCTGCGCCAGGTCGGCCGTCAACGCGTCGGCCCGCCCGTCGCCATCCGCGACCAGCGACGCGACCACGAACCGTGCCGTGCCGGCCTTGTGGTAGGCGGCGACGCCGCGGGCCGCCGCATCCAACACATCGGCGCCTAGCGGGGTCGGGCCGAGCACGGCCAGATGCCGGCCCGGTGACGTGTCGAACGGGAACGCGGCGGTCGACAACGGTACGTCGATCACCCGGCCGAGGAGCGCGGCCGGCCGGCCACTACGACCGTCGAGAATCGCCCGGTACGTCGGATCGTCGACGAGATGCTGGTGGGCGTACCCGGCGAAGACCCGCGGCGGCGACGCGTCCGCGGACCGGGCGGTCCACAAGCGGCGGCGCACCGCCGCGAGTGCCGCGCGGTCGGCGTGCGGATCGGGGAAGCGGATCGTGCGCTCGTGACCGCGCGTCGCCCCGCGCGGGCCGCCCAGGCCCCCCGCGGTGTTGACGACCGCGGTGCCCAGCGGCAGGCCGGCGGCCGCGTCGTTGGTCGGCTCCAGCACGTCACCACCGCCCGGCAGGGCCACCCGGACCGGGAACTGTCCGAAGATCGAGTCACGCTTGTCGTACAGCGCCTCGATGCCGAGGGCGGTCTGGCTGGCGAGGATCAGGTGGATGCCGTACGAGCGGCCCTTGCGCGCCAGCGACTCCAGCAGCCCGACGGCCTCCGCGGTGAGCGGCCCGCCGCCGGTGAGGAGCACCTGGAACTCGTCGATCACGCAAATGATCCGGGGCAGCCGGTGGTGCTCCCGCTGATCGTGCTCGCGCAGGTCGGCGAAGCGGGTGACGCCGGCCCGCTTGTACGCCACCGAGCGGCGGGTCATCTCGGCGTCCAACTCGCGCAGCACCGCCAGGCCGTACTCCCGGTCGGACTCGATGCCCACCGCGCGGGCGTGGGGCAGCCAGGTCTGGTCGCGGTCGCTCGGCACGAACTCGGCGAACGACACGCCCTCCTTGAAGTCCAGGAGGTACAGCGTCAGCTCCGCCGGCGGGTACCGGCAGGCCAACCCGTACAACACGTTGACCAGGAAGGCGGTCTTGCCCGCGCCGGACCGGCCACCGATCATCCAATGTGGAGTCAGGTCGTTGAACTGCAGCGTCACCGCGGTGTCGCCGTCGTGTCCCACGGTCGTCGCGAGGCCCTCCGCGGAGATCTCCGCGTGGGTATCCTCCGGCAGGAGATCAGCGAGATGGAGCCGGGAACTCGCGGCCGACCGCTCCGCCAACTCCCGGCACACCCGATCGAACAGGTGCGGCGGCGGGTCCTCGTCCAGGAAAACCGGCGCGTTCAAGCCGTTCGCGGGCGCTTCCGGTGTGGGATTGCCGAACGAGGTGCCCGGCGGGTCACCGATCAGCGCGTGCGGGTTGCGCAGCGCGATCATCGTGGTGCGCGGCAGCGGATGCTGGGTCGACTCCGCCGTCAGCGGAGGCGGCGGCCAACCCGCCACAATCAGGTGCAGGCCGGCTTCCGGACCGTGCTGCGCCAACGCCGCGATCCGCGCCAGATCCGCGCCTTCCGTCAGCTCCGGCAACGACGCGATCGCCAGCAGCAACGTCCGATCCCGGCGCGCGTGCCGGGCGGTGGCCGGCCGCGCCGGCCGTACCCACTGCTCCGCTTCCGCCAAGACGGCGCGCAAGCCGGTGCGGTCGGTGACCGGCGGCGGCATCAGGCCCGCGTCCGCCAGCGGCGCGAACGGCCCGAACACCAGACCCGCGCCCGCGGCGTCGACCGCGCGGACCAGCAGCGACCCGGCCGGCGCGGCCGCCAGCAGGCGAAGCAACAGCGCCCGCAACAGACCCGCGACCCGCGGATCCCGCGCATCCGCGTCGATCGTCAAATGTCCCGTGCCGAGCAGCGGCACGATCGCCGGAAATCGGGCATCATCGAGCGGCTGAGCCGTGCCCACCCGCACGAAACGCGGCTGGCGTGGCCCACCCAGCGGAGTGTCCTCCGACTGGGCATCCAGCGGGGCACCCAACCAGCCCGGTGCCAGATCTGCGGCCGCAGCCCGCAGACGCTCCGCCAGGTCATGCTGTTGTCGCAGGTCAGGCGGCGGTGGCCGATAGTCGCTAAGGGCGCGATCGGCGGCGGCCGCGGTGGCGACGGCCTGCCGGTACAGCGCGGCGGCCTGGCCGATCCGTGCCTTCGCACTCGCCACGCCACCCACCTCCTTTGGACTGAGACGGTATCCCAGCCGGCGCGCAACGTCGCGGATGGTCGAGCCTCAACCGTCTAATCTCGGTACGTGGACGCAGCACAGCAGCCGGCCGGCGCCGGCGCTACCCGGCCGGCGAGCCCGCGGGCGCGGAAGACCCGGCTCGTGTTGCTGATGGTCGGCGGGCTGGTGGCGTTGTTGTGCCTGGGCGGCGCCGGCGTCGCCTTCGTGGCGTACCGCGACGCCACTGAACCCGACCGCAGCTCCCCCGACGTCGCCGTCTCCAACTATCTACGGGCGGTCTTCGTCGACCGCGACGACACACGCGCCAACACGCTTATTTGTCGAGACGACAGCGGCCTTGCGAGTATTCGAGACCTTCAGCGGGAAATCGAGGCTCGCGAGCAGCAATACTCGATCAGCATCATCGTCTCATGGGGCGAGTTGGCCGTGCAGGAGTCCGGAAGGCGTGCAACGGTAACAACAGAGATTAGTCGGACGATTGCCGATGGCAGCGAAAGTGATCATCAGGACTGGCGTTTTGATGTTGTCGATGAAGGCGGCTGGCGGGTGTGTGGCGCCGCCAGATCATAGGTCACTCCGCCCAGAGAACCTGGGCGGATACCTCTAGGGTTCTTGGAGACTGGCCACTCCATGCCCAGCGGTACCACTCCACCTCCGTCGCTATCCGGACGCAAATGTCACCGGTGGCGCCACTGTGCGTCTCGGTAACGGCCCGGAGGTCTCGACGTTCCACACCCTCTACTACCTGGATGACTCGCTGACCGGTCAACCGGGTCGCGTTCGCAGCAGGAATCGGTTCTCGACGCGGCGGCGCATCCAGCGAAACGAGTGACACCGTCTGTCCCGGACTGCCGGCATCACCCAGCAATTCCACCCATACGCGATCCGCCGGAACCAGCGGTGCGAAGACCTCGATCTGTTCTGACTCTGCCTTGTACCATTCGTGTTCCGGGATGACAGGCACGTATGTACGGCTCCCCTGGACTACCTTTTCGTCCGCGCGAAGATCGGCGTGCCAACCGTATCCCGGCAATCCTACGACAACGCGTCGACCACGGAGATCGGTACACATGCTCGCGGGCGTCGGGACAATCGGCCTGGGCGTCCGCGAAAGCCAGCTGGACTGGCTACTAGAAGACTCCGGCCCGTGCTCTCTGCTCACGGCTTCCCGCCGAGGGTAGCGCCGTTGTTCCGCATGAACGTCTCCGGATCCACCTTGTCGCCCCTACGCGGATCGTAGACCTCGAAGTGGAGGTGCGGGCCCGATGAGTGGCCGCTGGTGCCTACCAGGCCGATATCCTCGCCAGCACCGACCATCTGACCGACGCGCACGCTCGGACGCTGGACCATGTGACAGTACATGGTCACGTAATCAGCGGCGTGCCGGATCTTCACGTACCAGCCGCAACCCGGCGTCGACGGCGACCCGTCCCTGTTACAGCGTCTTCCGGTGGGATCGCCGTCGCACCGGGCCGTGATGACCTGTCCGGCGGCGGCGGCCCGGATTGGCGTGTTCCGGCTTGCACCGAGGTCGACGCCGTCATGGTCGGGCCGCTCAGCCGTGCGGAAGCCCGAAACAACGAGAGCGCGTACCGGCAGGGTCCAGCCCGACGCGGCGATATCGCCCGGGCCGGCGCAGCGGGCGGTGGTGCTGTCGCCGACGGCTCGCCCCGCGCCGCCGGTCAGCGCGTTCACGATCTGCGTCGCAAGTGGTTCGTGCTTGGCGTACGCGTCTGGAAAGGCGCTGACCTGTACTTTCTGCGCGGCGTCCGTCAGGGACATGGTTTCCCAGCCGTCGACGGCCAGGAGCTTTTCGTAGAACTTGCGGGCGGAATACTCGGGATTTTGAAGCTGCGCCGGCTTTCCCCAGCCCTGGCTTGGCCGCTGCTGGAACAGGCCCACCGAGTCGTGGTCGTTACGCGCGCCGAGATGCGGCAGGTTAGAGAGGGTCGATTCCTGCATCGCGGTAGCGACGGCGATGACCCAGCCCCGAAACGGCACCTTCATCTCCGCGCCCACCTTGATGATCGTGGCCGCATTACGGATCTGCTCTCCTCCGTATGGCCCGATCCGCGGAAACCGCTGATTGACGTCGACGAGGCCGCTCTCGCCGCAACCAAAGGTGTTGTTCAGCACGCTCTGATCATCACCGGACAACTCGGTGAGAAAAAACGAACTCACCCCACCGCCGCAGCAGAGGAGGACCAGCGTCCCGACCAGTGCGACCGCCAGAGCGACGCGACGGGGGCGCCGACGCTCCTGCATATCGCTGGCCAGGATTCCGGTCACGTCCGCTCCCAGTCCACGCCGTCAACCAGCCATCGTCCGTCCGGTGCGGTGAGCCGCAGGCGCAACCGTCCGGAGTCGACCGGAACCGCCACGTCAACCACGTTCTCCGCATAGGGGATCACCGTTGGCTCGCCGGTGAGCCGGTCCGCTGGAACGACCGCCGGATCGACCCCGGCCAGCTTGTCCGCCAATGACTCGGTGCAGTGGGGTAGCAGTTTGGCGTACCACTGATCGGCCGAGACGCTGCGGTGGTTGAGCCATGCTTCAGCGAAGGCTCTTGCGACCGCCTTCGGTGCAGCCGTTCCAGGGCTGGTAATGGGTGACGGAGTCGGCTCGGGTCCGGCGAGCCCGTCATTCGGAATGGTGGGGGTTGCCGTGACGATCGGACGTTCCGGAGCGCCGGTGAGCCCGATGTCGTCGTCGCTATCCGAGAAGATCTTCGCCGAGCCAACGATCGCGAGCACCAGGACCGCGAGGAGGAGGGCCATCCCGACTCGCGATCTGAGCGCTACGCGGATGACCAGCTCGATGGTCCGGCGCACTCCGGATCACCTCGCCTCGGCGCGTATCCGCGGGGTCGGAGCCGGTGTCTGCGTGGGCTCCTGGTCTGGCCGGTAGATCGCATAGGACGGGGACGTCTCCGGAACGTCGGGCTCCGTCCACTGGGGGGCCGGTCGCCGCGTCGGCGTCGTTGTCCGCCGGGGAGGCGTGGGCGCGCCGTCGCCGGTCGCCTCGCCTGGACGCTCCCGACCGTCGGGCCGTTCGGCTCCCGAGGGGATCGGGTCCTCGTGTCGAGCTTCTGGGCGGAGGCTGGTCTGCTCCACGACCACCTGGCGCCGCTTGCCCCCTTGCGGCTCCGTCGTGCCGCCAGGCTCCGAGACGTTGAGCTTGGCGGCCTCACGGACGTCCCGGAAGAAGCGGCGATGCCAGGAGCCCGCCGACGTGATAGCCGAGGTGCCGTCCTTGCCACCCAACTGTGTGATCCGGCGGTAAGGGCGTAGCAGGAGCCAGCCGACCACACCACACAGCCAGACCAGCACCACTTGAAGCCAGCCAGGGAGGGTGGGCGTGCTCATGATCAAATCGACTGCGAAGAGGTAGACCGCCGCACCGGTACCAAAGATCGCAATGTTGAAGACGGCTGCGACCACGGCGTTGCCGAGCCTGCGCAGGCCCGCGCTCGCCGGACGCATGAGCCCGACGGTGCCGAGAATCGGCGCGGCAATGACCGCCCACCGGAAGATCAGGAAGCCGAGCAACACCAGCAGGGAAGCGGTCAGATCGAACATAGCGAACAGAATGGCAGCCAGAATCGCAATGAATCCGGCGCCGACTCGTTCCATATCTTTCTTGCCCTGAAGATATTCGTATGCTTCGGGATCTTCGGCCTTGATCTGTTCAGCGACCCGCGCCCATTGTCGCTTCTTGGCGGCCAATGTTGCATCGCGGTCCTTAGTATTCACGCGAAGGCGCTGTGTTTCTTGCCAGGATAGGGATTTTGAGTCGTAGAGTGCGCGTCCGTACTTCTTCGCGGTTTCGCTATCTGCTGACCCAAGCACCCCCCGAAGCCAATTCCGATAGAGTAGCGTCTCAGTGGTGGTATCGCTCGATCGGACTGCCGGCGGACGCTTATCGGTGCATGCCTCGGGATTTCCCAGTCGGCATTCGCTGGGCGGGCGATCTTTTGTTCGCGGACCCAATGCGTCGTGCACCACTCCCAGTGTTCCAACCAAAGTCGCATCTGCTATGTTGGCCGACTTTACCGGCCACGCAGCGAGTGCTGTCACCGCGACCATCACGAGTACGGCCCAGCCGGCAGTCGTCAATGCATTGTTCATGTCTGCTTGACGTGAGCGCCAGAGCAAGTAGAGGCCGACCACACATAGCGTCACGATTCCGAAGACGCTGAATACCTTGCGATATATCGCCGTGGTGGCTTGATCAACGAGTGGATCTGCCCATCCCCACATCGACTGAGGATCCCATGCGCGTTCACGAAGTGCATTTGAGGCCCCTATGATCGCGGTCGCGATCATAAATTCCCCGTTCGACACTGTTGTTGTGAACCGGTATTCAGGGTCGATGACCGTGGAGGCACATCCGCTATCGAGGTCGTAAGTTGAATAGCTATAACCGGCGTATCCGTAGTCTGTATATAGTCCCTTAGGGCCGTCTAGTTTGGAGGCTTCCGGGCGGCTAGCGAACCAGCCAGCCAGGCCGGAGTCTGGCGCACTGGGAGTAGGTGCGTTACGGCACTCAACTTCTCCAGCAGCTACGTCCTGGAGTTTGTTGACGCAGGCGCGGAAGTCGGCTTGCCATTCGGCGGTCGAGCAGAGATCGCCCGGTGCTTTCGCGGGTACGGCGGCGGAGGCGGGTTGGATGGGCCAGCTGATCGACGCGACTGCCAACACGAAGATGGCGAGGAACAGTGCGCCCGCACGCTTCCGCACCTCACACCTCCACGTCGGGGGTGGCGCTGGGCAGTGTGGACTGCGACTGGGCGGCGGCGGGGGTGGTGTCGAGGTGCTCGAGTAGACCGTCGACGTACGACACGTCCACTCTGACCTTCTGCACCCGCCCGTCTACATCTCGCATGACGAACTCCCGGAAGCCGAGCCGTGAAGCCGACGAAACATCCACATTGGACAGCGAGGCGAGAGTGGCCTCGTACCCGTCGTTGACCGGTACGCGCAACAGTCGCAACGCCTCGGATGCGATCTCCGCGTCTTCGGCGATGCGGCCGACGAAAACGGTGGAGACAAGGTTCTGTACGTCGAGGCCGAGGATGTCGCGCGGGTTCTGGGACGCCACCAGGGCGGCCAGGTTCCACTTTCGCGAGTCGCGGGCCAGTCGTACGAGGAAGGACCGGCCGGAGCGCCAGCCTTCCATGAAGTGGGCCTCGTCGAGGCCGACGAGTTTCCGGGAGGACATGGAGCCGCCGTAGCAGCGCCGGACGGCGAGCCGATGGGCGGTGTGCAGCATGGGGAGCGCGAGCGCCTCTTCGGCCGACCAGTATTCGCGTTCGATTTTCAGGTCGGGCAGCCGCAGACCGGCCATGGTGATGACGGTCAGGGCGGCGTCGGCGCCGAGCAGGCCTTCCGGTGGGCGGCCGAAGAACAGCAGCGCGAGCGGCATCTCGGCGGTGTCGAGGAGCAGGTTGGCCAGCTCCTTGCCGTTGTCGTCCAGCCCGGACAGGGTGGCCACGATGTCGTCCAGGGTGGACGTCTCCTCGGCCGGCACCTGGCGCACGGCGTGGCGCAGCAGGGTGGCGGTGGAGGCTTCGCGCGCCACCTGCGGTGGCACCAGCATGGAACAGATGTCCTGTACCAGCATGCGCCGCTCGGCCCGCGCGTTGGAGATCGCGATCTCGAACTCGCGGTCGCCGCCCGCGCCGGCGGCGAACTCGCTGCGCAGCGGGGTCGGGATGAGCGAGTAGGGCGCCAGGGTGCCGTGTTCGGAGCCGGTGAGGTTGAGCACCCGGGCGTGCGGCCGGAGCTCGGGCATGGCGCACAGCCGGGCGAGCGGGCCGGACGGGTCGAGCAGCGTGACCTGTACGCCGCGCCGCGCGGCGAGGTAGCCGAGCGCGCCGAGCAGGGTGGACTTGCCACCGCCGGGCTCGGCGACGAAGACGGCGAGGCCGGAGCGTTCCCGCACCTCCATGGGGAAGTGCATGTCGAGGAAGACGGGGCGGCGGCAGGTGCCGGCGGTGCGCCCGATGAGGTCGCCGCGCCGGTCGCCGACGGTGGAGGCGGCCTGGGGCAGCGCGGCGGCGAGCAGCTTGACCGGCATCCGGCGGATGTAGCCGGTGTTGGCGATCGGCTCGCCGGGGATGAACTCGCGGGCCAGCCAGTCCTGGTTCTTGGGGTGCTGGAGCGAGATCCGCAGCTCACGGGAGTAGAGCTGGATGATCCGCCGGGCCCGTTCGAGGCATTCCTCGCGGGTGCGGCCGCCCACCGCGATGCGGTGCCAGCCGTGGGCCCGTGCCGACTCGACGGGGAGGCCGGTGGTCATCTCGTCGCCGATGACGAGGGCACGCTTGGCGAGCCGTTCGAGCTCGGGCGGGGCGTCGATGCCGTGCTCGGCGTAGTCGAGCTGCTGCGAACGGATCATGCGGAGCCGGTGTTCGAGGTTCCGGAACGAGTCGCCGGAGCCGAGCACGTCGACCCGGGACGACAGCTCCATCGGCCAGGGCAGGCGCTCGTGGAAGTGCAGCCACGGCTCGTGCCGCTCGGGGATCTCCAGGGGCTCCATCCGGCCGACGGCCAGCACGGCGACGTGCCGTTCCTCGCCGGTCATCCGGTTGACGAGCTTGACCGTGGAGCCGTACGGGGTGCGGTAGCGCTCGATCTGTTCGGTCATCGCCAGCAGGTCGCCGCGTTCCCAGCGCCCGTCGGTGATCGGCGACAGCGCGGTGGGCGGCGCCATGCAGAGCGCCACCGAGCGGTACAGCAGCCATTCCAGCTCGTGCGGGGTGACCTGGCGGCCGCGCATGCCGAACGCACCCAGGACCTCGTCGAACTGCTCGACGGTGCGGCCGAGCTTGCGCCGCTCGCCTTCGGGGACGCCGCGGCCGAAGGCGCGTAGGACCCGTTCGGCGAGTGAGTCGCCGAGCTTGCGGCGCGCGAACGTCACGCCGAGGTAGGTCTGGCCCTCGGCGTGGTTCACGGACAGCAGGTGCCGCTGCGCCGCGACCAGGTGGTCGGACCACGTGGTGCCGCCGGGCGCGGCGGCCAGCGGGTGGGCCGTGTTCGCGTCCACGGTGCGGGCCCACTCGTCGGCGGGGAAGGGCCGGGTGGTGCGCCGCAGGTGCAGCCGGAAGCCGGCGAGGCCGGCGTACTGCTCGGAGATCGCCGACAGCAGCGCCTCCCGCTCGGCGTCCGGCCGGAACGCCCAGCGGACCTCGGGCAGCCAATACCACGCGGTGACGGTGTTGGGGGTGAAGGTCAGGTGGCCGGCGATCTCGGTGATGGCGAGGTCGACGGACGGGTCGCGGTCCGCGAATCGGATCTTCGGCGGCTTGACGACGGCCGGCCGCCGCTCCGCACGGCGGTCGGGCCGCTTCTTCTCCGGACCGGGGCGCGGCACGGGCTCCGTCGGGCGCCGGCGGACCGGCACCTCCGGCGGTCGCCGTCCGGCGGTCGCCCGCACGGCGGGCAGGTTGACGGGTGGCGCGGGCTCCGGGGCCGGCGCGGGGTCCGGGGCGGGCGGCGTTTCCTGGGGTACGGCGCGCGCCTCGACCTCGTCGGCTGGTTCAGCCGGAGGGGCGACCGGCGCGGGTGGTGCGGGTGTCGCGGTGGGCGGCGGTGCGGCCGCCGGACGTCCAGCCGGCGGACGTCCGACCGGACCGCCGAAAAGGTCGAGGAACGGCGAGTCGATGTCGGCGTGTTCGGGCGTGGCGGGCGGCCGTGAGGTGGCCGGTCCCGGGTTCGGTCCGGCCGGTGTGCGGTGTCGCGCCGGCTGGGGTGCCTGGAACACGGCGACCGCGCCGTGGTCGGGGCTGGTCACCAGGTCACCGTCGTCGGACAGCAGGTCATCACCCATATCCGACAGAGGGTAGTCATTTGACTGCTTTCCGTTACGTCGCGTGTCGGACGGCACGCCGACCGGACGCGACGAGCCCGGCGTGGAGGGTGGGGTCATACCGGCGCTCCGCACGAAGGGGGGTGAGACCTGCTCATACCAGCTCCTCCCGGACCCGGATCCGCGTGGCGACGAGGCGCGGGTCGCGCAGCTCGACGGCGGGCTCGCGGGTCTTGCGCCAGTCGGTGAGCGCGGTGCGGATGACCATGCGGGCCGGGCGGTCGGGGTCGACGTACCGGAAGATCATGGATGTGGTCACGATGGCGAGCGCGATCTCCCAGGCGGGAAACAGTTCCACCTCGAACGTGAACAGGTAGTGGATGAATACGTACAGCGGTACGAGCAGCATGAAGACGCCGTACTGGGCGTACGGCAGGTGGATGGGCAGCGTGTAGCCCGGCGGGCCGAGGTAGACGAGACGTGCCCGGTAGATGTCGTCGTCGGTACGCAGCCGCATATCTGCCGGGACCTACGCGAAGATCAAGTCGATCAGGTAGTCGCCGACGAAGAACAAGGTCGCCGCGCCGGCGATGAAGGCGAGGCCCACGATGGCGATCGCCGAACTGGTCAGCACCTTCGAGATCTCGCCCTTGCTCGCTCGCCCGATGAAGATCACGCCGAGCACCGCCAGCAGGATCGGTGCGATCTTGCTGGCGAAGAAGCCGACGACCCCTTCGGTGTCGATGCCCTTCGGTTCCGGCTCGGCCGCGGGTATGAGGGCGAGCACATCGGCGGCGTGCGTGGCCGATGCCCACGCCGCTGCGACGAACTCTGTGGTGTTCATTTTCAAAACCTCCCCGATGCGCGTTGCCTCGGCAGTGGGAGTAGGGTGCTCTATCCGTGACTGTCTGCTTTACGTTCGCCACTGCTGGTGAACTTTTCTGGGCTATGTGTCCTAGTTTAGGCCCATCTCCTCAAGCTACGACGGTGGAATGAGCAGTAGTTGCAAAGCGTACGGGGCACCCCCCTTTCTGCCAAGCTGCGAAGACCGTTACCCGTGGGACCGGCGTGGCTCCCGGCGACCGTCATCGAACATACGTGCTAAAGAGGCTAGCCGGTACCGTCTGAACGTGACAGATCTGCTGCGGTCGACCCAGCCGGTCGTGATGGGGGTTCTCAACGTAACGCCGGACTCGTTCTCGGATGGCGGACGCTATGTGTGTCTTGACGACGCGGTCCGGCACGCCCTCCAGATGCGTCAGGAGGGCGCGGACATCATCGATGTCGGCGGCGAGTCCACCCGTCCCGGTGCCGAGCGGGTCGACGCGGAGACCGAGGCCGGCCGGGTGCTTCCGGTGATCCGTGAGCTGGCCGCGGCCGGCGTGCCGATGAGCATCGACACCACCCGCGCGAGTGTCGCGGCCGCCGCCCTGGATGCGGGCGCCACCGTGGTCAACGACGTCTCCGGCGGCCTCGCCGACCCCACGATGGGCAAGGTGGTGGCCGGCGTCGGCTGCCCCTGGATCCTGATGCACTGGCGCGGCCACTCCCGCCGGATGCAGGAGCTCGCCACGTACGCCGACGTGGTGGCCGAGGTGAAGGCGGAGCTGCGCCAGCGGGTCGACGACGCGCTCGCCGCCGGCGTGTCCGCCGACCGCCTCGTCATCGACCCCGGCCTCGGCTTCGCCAAGACCGCGGAGCACAACTGGCAGCTCACCCGCCGGATCGACGAGCTGATCGGCCTGGGATACCCGGTGCTGTTCGCGGCGAGCCGCAAGTCGTACCTTGGCCGCCTGCTCGCGGCGCCGGACGGCGCTCCGCGCCCGGCCGACGAGCGCGAGGCCGCCACGGTCGCGACCAGCGTGCTGGCCGCCGCCGCGGGGGTCTGGGGGATCCGCGTGCACGACGTCCGGCGCACGGTGGACGCGCTCGCCGTCTGGCGGGCGTCCGGCGCGCCCCGGCTGGTTCATTAGATGACCGACCGGATCACGCTCACCGGGCTCCGCGCCCGGGGCCGGCACGGCGTGTACGACTTCGAGCGCGCCCAGGGGCAGGACTTCCTGGTCGACGTGGCGCTCGACGTGGACCTGGCCCCGGCCGCGCGCTCGGACGACGTCGCGGACACCGTCCACTACGGCGAGCTGGCGGAGCGCCTCGTCGCGGTCGTGACCGGCGAGCCGGTCAACCTGATCGAGACGCTGGCGGACCGGCTGGCCGCGGTGTGCCTGGCGGACCCCCGGGTGACGGCGGCGACGGTGACGGTGCACAAGCCGCAGGCGCCCATCCCTCATGAGTTCAGCGACGTCGCGGTCACCGTGCACCGGCGGCGGGCGCCGTGACCAGGGCCGTGCTGTCGCTCGGCAGCAATCTGGGCGACCGGTACGCCCACCTGCGCACCGCGGTGGCCGGGCTGGACGACGTGCTGCTCGTGGTGTCCGGGGTGTACGAGACACCACCGTGGGGCGACGACGACCAACCGCCGTACCTTAACGCGGCGGCGCTGGTGCGCGACGGCGCCGCCACGCCGCGCGACTGGCTGGACCGGGCCCGGGCGTTGGAGGCGCGGGCCGGCCGGGCCCGTGACCCGGCCCGGCAGTACGGTCCACGCACGCTGGACGTGGACGTGATCGCGGTGTGGGACGACGCCGGTGAGCCGGTGCGCAGCGACGACCCGGAGCTGATCCTGCCGCACCCCCGGGCGCACCTGCGGGCGTTCGTGCTGCGCCCGTGGATCGACATCGACCCGTACGGCCGGCTCCCGGGACACGGCTGGCTGACCGACCTGTTGAACGCGGAGCCGCTGGCGACAGACGCGCAGGCGATCAGCCCCCGCCCTGATCTCCGACTAGACTCGTAACCCTTATGGAACCGCAGTCCCCACCGCAGGGCAGCGGGCCGGAGCAGCGGCCCACGATGGGCCCTACCCGGGCCGCCACGCTCCTCGTGGCCGGTCTCGCGGCCGCCGCGCTGTCGTGGCTCCTGATCAGTCGTTTTTATAGCGAAATCCCGCGGCTGCCATGGCTGCCGACCGTGACGCTGGCCGGCTTGGCTGTGTTGGAGGGATACGCCGCGCTCAACACCCGGGCCCGGATCGACCGCAAACCTGGGCACGAGCCGGTCGAGCCGCTGACGGTCGCTCGGTTCGTCGTGCTGGCGAAGGCCTCGTCGCTGGTCGGCGCGATCTTCGCCGGCTTGTTCGCGGGCGTCCTGGGCTGGTTCGTGATCGAGCGCACCCGCCACACGTCGCAGGACACCCCCGCCGCCGTCGCCGGACTGGTGGGTTCGCTGGCGCTCGTAGCGGCCGCGCTGTGGCTGGAGCGCGCGTGCCGCGTTCCGGAGCAGCCGGATGGGGAAAACGAGCAGGACAGCGCCCACGGGGGGTGACGACTGCCCGGTCAGCCGAGTACGGTGCGGCTGACCGGCTCTCTGCGCGAACCTCTCGATCCGTCGAGCGTCCGTATCCGTACAGCTACACGCGCGGGCCGGTCATGACGAGCACAGGAGGCGCGCGACATGGCGTACGACGAGTCGTCTTACCGGCGGCGCGACCCCAGCGGCACCGATCCGGGCGGATCCGGCGGGCTGCGCGAGGACGCCAGCTTCGGCGCCGAGGTCGGGTTCGGTCCGGCCAGCGGGTACCAGACGGGTTCCTATCCGGTGGCGAACGAGTACCGCGAGCCAGAGCCGATGGAGAGCACCCAGCGCCGCGGGCTGTCCTCGGCGGCGCTCGGCGACGTGTTCGACGATCCGACCCACGGCGAGCCCGGCCGCGACCGGGTGGCGGTCCACGTGGCCTGGGAGGTCGTCCTCCTGGTCGCCCTCGGCGCGCTGGGCTTCCTGCTCTACCGGGAAGACCCCGACGCGGTGCGCGGGGCGGGCCTCGATGGGCTCCTGGTCGGTGCCGCCGCGCTGGGCCTGCTCGCGGTCGGCGCCAGCCTGGCGCTCCGCGCCGGCGTAGCCAATCTGGCGCTCGGCCCGGTGGCGGTCGCCGCCGGGCTGCACTACGCGGAGCAGGGTGACCGCGGCGTGGTGGCCTCCGCGGGCGAGGCGATCGTGGCCGCCGCGGTGCTCGGCCTGCTCGCGGCGATCATCATCGTCGGTTTCCACGTGCCCGGCTGGGCCGGCACGCTCGTTACCGCGCTGGTCGCGGTGGTCTTCATCCAGCAGCGGCCGGCGGCGGTCAACGTGCAGGGTGCCTACGAGCCGGTGGACCAGGCGCTGTACCTGTTCGGCGGTGTCGCGGTGCTCTCGATACTCGGCGGCCTGATCAGCACGATCAAACCCGTGCGCCGCGCCGTCGGGCGGTTCCGCCCGGTCGGCGACCCGGCGCTGCGCCGCGGATCCATGGCGGGCTTCGTCACCGGTGGCGCGCTCGTGCTCTCCACCGCCTTCGCCGCCGCCGGCGGCGTGCTGTTCGCCGCGAGCACCGACGCGCCGGTGGTACCGGCCACCGGGCTGGAATGGACCGGTCTGGCCCTGGGCGCCGCCCTGCTCGGCGGCACCAGCGCCTTCGGCCGGCGCGGCGGCATGTTCGGCACCGTGCTGGCGGTCGCGCTGGTCACCCTTTTCCTGCGGTACGAGGACGCGAGGGGCTGGGACATCTCGCTCTTCGCGATCGCGGCCGGCGTGGTGACGGCCGGGCTCATCGTGACCCGGCTCGTGGAGACGTACGGCCACCCGCGGTACGCGGAGCCGGACCTGATCGACGAGGAGTGGACGCCGGACGCGCCGGACGCCGGGGCGAACTGGTCGTCCCGGCCCGCCGTGGGCGAGTCGTGGTCCCCGCCGCTGCCCGCCCAACCCACTGCCAGCCGCACCGACCGGTGGGAAAGCGACCGCTGGGACACGTCCAGTCGCTGACCTGGATAGGCTCGACCCATGGCCGACGGAGTCACGTTCGCGGAGTTGGACGCCCTGCCCACCGAGGAGTTGCGCGAGCGGGCTTTCGCCCGTGCCCGGCAGCGCCACGACGTCCGCTTCTTCTGGTCGGTGCTGCGGCACCTGCCACACGCGGACGACGCGCAGGAGCTCGACGGAGCGCCCAACGCGGTGGGGCCGACGATCGACGAGGCGGTGGCGCTCTGGCGGGAATTCACCGGGCACGGCTACGACGAGGAGTCCGAGGCGTTGCTGCGCGCCGCCTTCATCGACTACCTGCTGACGCACCGATAGATACGTTTCACCAGTGCGGCTGACGGGGAAATAACAGCCGCATGGTGCTCACAGCCACGCGATACAAGACCGCCACCGGTGCCGGCACGATCGCCGCGCTCGTGCTGGTCCTGGTCTTCGGCAGTCCCTGGTACGGGGACTGGGCCGAGGCCAACACAAATGCGAACACGGCTGGTGGCTGGTTCCTGCGCCTGCTGGCCTGGCCGGCCTGGCGGGTCGACTCGGACGAGTCGGTGCAGAACCTCTTCGCCACCAACCTGCGGGCGATCCTCCTGGTCATCCTCACCGCCGTCTTCCTCTCCGCGCTGCCGGGCACCCAACTCGCCCGGGCGCGCGGCACGCTCAGCCAGTTCTTCGCCGGCTGGGCCGCGTACATCTTCGCCGGTAGCGCGGCCTCGCTGATCGCGGCGCTGTTCTACACCAACCCCTCGTTGCTGGGCGCGTTCCAGGCGGCCGGCGCGGGCGCGACCTACGGCCTGTTCGTCGGCTGGATCATCGGCGCCGCCACCCTCGGCGGCCGCCGAGGCCGCGATTGACCGCACCACCCCATGATCAAGGCGTCCTTCACGTAGTTAGAGCTACTTGAAGGACGCCTTGATCATGAAGAGGTGTCGGCGGGGTAGTCGATGCTGAGGATGCGGTGGCGGGTGAGCAGACCGACGACCTTGCCGTCCTCGCTGACCCGGGCGTAGTCCGAGTTGGCGGTGAGCATCATCGCGAGCGCGTCGTAGAGCGACGAGCCGAGCTCCGCCTCCGGGTATCCGTCGATGCCATCGCCTTCCGGCGGCGCCACCAGCATTTCCCGACCGATCGGCGTCACCGCGAGCCGCCGGATGCCCCGGTCCGGCCCGACGAACTCGCGGACGAACGGGGACGCCGGCTGGCCCAGCAGCTCGGCCGGGTCCGCGCACTGCTCCAGCTTGCCGCCCTGGGACAGCACCGCGATCCGGTCGCCCAGCCGGACCGCCTCGTCGAGGTCGTGGGTGACCAGCACGATGGTCTTGCGGACGTCCGCCTGCAACCGCAGGAACTCCTCCTGGAGCCGGCTCCGCACGATCGGGTCGACCGCCGAGAAGGGCTCGTCCATCAACAGCACGACCGGGTCGGCCGCGAGCGCCCGCGCTACGCCGATCCGTTGGCGCTGCCCGCCGGAGAGCTCCTGCGGGTACCGGTCGCCGAACGTGCCGGGGTCGAGTCCCACCAGGTCCAGCAGCTCGTCGGTGCGCGCCCGGATCCTGGCCCGTGGCCAGCCGAGCAGCCGCGGCACGGTGCCCACGTTGGCGCGGATGGTCTGGTGCGGGAAGAGGCCGACGTTCTGGATGACGTAGCCGATGCGGCGGCGCAGGTCGACCGGGTCGGCCTGGGTCACGTCGTCGCCGTCGATCACGATCCGCCCGCCGGTGGGCTCGATCAACCTGTTGATCATGCGGAGCACGGTCGACTTGCCGCATCCCGATGGTCCGATGAGGACCATCAGTTCGCCGGCGCCGATCGACAGGCTGAGACCGCCCACGGCGACGGTGCCGTCGGGGTACTGCTTCCGCACGCCATCGAGCTCGATCGCGGCTGCTGTCGGGGTAAGGTCCACGTGTGTCCTTCCAGAGCTACCGCGATGATCCGGGAAACCCGTGGTTCTCGTGGCAGTACGTGCGGGACAACTCCGACACCATCCTCGCGGCGCTGCGCGAACATGTCACGCTGACCGCCGAGGCCGTGTTGATCGCCGCGCTGATCGCTGTGCCACTCGCCGTCGTCGCATACTGGTTCCGCCCGCTCACCGGGCCGATTCTCGCACTCTCCGGGATCTTGTACACCATCCCGTCGCTGGCATTGCTGGCTTTCATCGCGCCGTACGTCGGCACCACCCGCAGCACGTCGGTGCTCATCGCGCTGGTGCTCTACGCCCTGCTGCTGATCGTCCGCAACGCGCTCGCCGGGCTCAACCAGGTGCCGGCCGAGATACGGGACGCCGCGCAAGGTATGGGATACGGGCGGTTCGGCCGGCTGCTGCGCATTGACCTGCCGCTCGCCCTGCCCGGGGTCCTCACCGGCCTGCGCCTGGCGACGGTGTCCACGGTCGCGCTGGTCACGGTCGGTGCGCTGATCGGCAAGGGCGGGCTCGGCGATCTCATCCTGGGCGGGTTCCGGAACAACTTCTACCGCGCCGAGATCATGACCGGCACCGTGCTGTGCGTGGCGTTGGCCCTGGTGCTCGACCTGGTGCTGGCCGGCGCCGGCCGGCTCCTGACGCCGTGGGCGCGCCGGAGCGCGCCATGAGGGCCGACAGTCCGATCCAGCAGGCCATAACGTGGATGAACGACCCGCTGAACTGGACCAACCCGGGCGGCGTCCTCGACCGGCTCGGCGAGCACCTGTGGATCTCGGCGGCGGCGGTCGCGCTCGGCTGCCTGGTGGCCTGGCCGCTCGGCCTGTGGCTGGGACACACCGGGCGCGGCGGCGGTTTTGTGGTGATGATCTCCAACATCACGCTGGCGATACCCACCGTGGCGCTGCTGACGCTCCTGCCGCTGACGTTCCTCGGGTTCGGCAAGCCGCCGGTGATCGTGGCGCTGGCCGTGTTCGCGGTGCCGCCGCTGCTGGCGAACGCGTACACGGGGGTGCGGGAGGTCGATCCGGAGGCGCGCGACGCGGCGCGCGGGATGGGCCTGTCCGGCACGCAGGTGCTCCGCCGGGTGGAGCTGCCGCTCGCGGTGCCATACCTGGCGGCCGGCTTCCGCACCGCGGCGGTCCAGGTGGTGGCCACGGCGGCGCTGGCGTCGTTCGTCAACGGCGGCGGGCTGGGACAGATCATCAGCGCCGGCTTCGGGCTCGGCATCGCGGCTGGCGGTGGGCAGATCCTGGCCGGCGGCCTGCTGGTGGCGCTGCTCGCCGTGCTCGTCGAGGCGGTGCTGGCGGTCATCGAGCGGGCGGTCACGCCCCGGCCGCTGCGCCGGGCCCGTGGACGCGCCGCCCGCCGGGCCGCGGCCGCCACCGGCCGCGCGTGACCGTTCTCACTTCTCAAGATCAGGGCGTCCTTCCAGCAGTGCGAACGACGTGAAGGACGCCCTGATCATGGGTGGGTGACGATCTGGTGACGACTTCGACCGGAGATTGTCGGTGTCCCCTGTCAGGATGTTGGCTGAGTACGGGCGGCAGCGACGTCGCCTGTCGGACACGCGGCCGACCCGCTGGGGTCGCGCCGGGACACGGAAGGCGGGCAACATGCGCGCACGGGGACGTTTGGTCATGGGCGCGGTCTGCGCTCTGGCCGGCGCCGGATTCCTCGCCGGCTGCGGCGAGGCAGGTTCATCGGGCACCGAGGCGCCCGCGACGGGCGGGGCGGGTGCCGGCTGCGCGCCGGTCGCCGGCGGCTCGCTGGTGGTGCTCGAAGACGACAAGAAGCTACAGAACACCGACAACGTCGTGCCGGCGCTCAACGCCAAGGCGGCGAAGCCGGAGATGATCGCCGCGCTCAACCGGGTGTCCAACGCGCTCGACACCAAGGAGCTGATCGCGTTGAACAAGGCGGTCGACGTCGACCGCAAGACGGCGCAGGTCGCGGCGCAGGAGTTCGTGACGGCGAACCAGATCCAGCACAGCTACCGTCAGGGCCAGGGCGGCGAGGTGACCGTCGGCGCGGCGAACTTCACGGAAAACCAGATCCTCGCCGAGATCTACAAGATCGCGCTGACCGGTGCGGGCTACACCGTCACCGTTCAGCAGATCGGCAACCGCGAGCTCTACGAGCCGGCCTTGGAGAAGGGCGAGATCCAGGTCGTGCCGGAGTATGCGGCGACGCTCGCCGATTTCCTCAACAACAAGGTCAACGGGGCGAACGCCACGGCGATCTCCTCGCCGGACCTCGAGAAGACCATGGACGGTCTGGAGGAGGTCGGCAAGAAGGTCGGCCTCACGTTCGGCCGCCCGTCCGCGGCGCAGGACCAGAACGCGTTCGCGGTGACCAAGGAGTTCGCCGCCAAGTACGCCGTGGCGACGCTGTCCGACCTGGCCGCGAAGTGCTCCGGCACGGCGACGATCATGGGCGGTCCGCCGGAGTGCCCGCAGCGCCCCAAGTGCCAGAAGGGCCTCGAAGAGACGTACGGGTTCAAGGCCGGCTCGTTCAGCTCGCTGGACGCGGCTGGTCCGCAGACCAAGAACGCGCTGACCACCGGTGCGATCAGCGTCGGCCTCGTCCTCTCGTCGGACGGCGCGCTGGCCGCCGGCTAGCGACCCCGGCACGGAGCCTGGGTCGCCCAGAAGGGCGACCCAGGCCCGCCCGAATCGCCGGACTTTTTCGGTGCGGACGCGTGTCGTAGGTCGCATCATCGTTGTGCTCATGTGACCGATCCGCTGCCTGACCAGCTGTCCCCGGAGTGCGAAGCCGGCCGTTCCGCTGGCGCTGAAGTGTCGGTAGGCTCCACACCCATGCCCGCTTCCGAAGCGCCTTCCGAGCGGCGCGGCGGTCAGCTGTTTACGATCTTGTTCTGGGTCGGGGTGGGGCTCGCGCCGCTCGCGGTGCTGATGCTGCTGATCGGCCAGAGTGGCGGGGCGCTGCGCGTGGCTGTCGCACTCACCCTCGTCGCTGTCGTCCTCATCGGCCTGTCGATCACGCTGCGCCGCGACAGCGAGGGCTTGCGTCTCGAGATGGAAGAGATGCTCCTCGAAGAGGTCGAGGTGCTGCGCGAGGATGTGCGCAACGACATCGCCACGGCGGCGCGGGCGACGCACAAGGCGTTCTCGGAGAAGCTGAACGTGCTGAACGAGAGCGTCCAGGCGCTGCGCGGTCAGGTCCAGGCGGGCCAGGGTGGCGGCCGGCCCGTCGCCGACCCGCCCCGGCCACCGCAGCCCCCTCGGGTCGAGCGGCCCGAGCCGTCCGCGGCGCCCAGCCACATGGCAGCGCCGGGCCACATGGCAGCGCCCGGCCACATCGCGGCGCCGGGCCACCTGGGGACGCCCGGCCACCTAGCAGCGCCCGGACAGCTGGGAGCGCCCGGACACCGGGCGGCGCCCGGGCATATGGCGATGGGCGCGCACGTCGGGATGGGGTCGGCGCCGGTCGCGCCGGCGGGCGCCCGGGCCCGGGTGCCGGGTGGAGTGGTGCGCCACACCGAGACGGTGCAGGTCACCACGCGACAGACCATCGTGGACCCGCACGGCGACGACGATTCCAACCGGGGCCGGGTGTACGGGGGCAGTGCCTACGGCGGATACGAAGGCTACGGCGGCGCGGACGGCGGGTACGACGCCGCGGGATACCCGGCGGGCGCGGACGGCGGCGGCGATCGCGAGGTGTGGTCGGAGCCGTCGGGTGGTCGGCGGCGGCGGGCCGAGCCCGACGAGGAGTGGTCCGACCAGCGATACCGCGGTGGTGGCGACGGGCGCCGGCCGCGGCCGTACGACCGGCTGGACGATCCGGGCGGCCCTGGCGACCCGGGCGCGGATCCACGCTGGACGGATGTGAAAGCCGGCGACCGCTGGGCCGCGGTCCGCAGCGACGATCGCGGCCGCGAACTCCGGATGGGGGAGCGGCGCGCCGAGGTGCACACCAGCGACGCCGGCCACGAGGTGCGGATCGAGGACCGCTGGGCGGCCGTCCGGCGGGCCGAGCCCGGCCCGCGTGGCGCCGCGGACCCGGCGGACGGTCGCGATGACGGCGGATGGCTTCAGGACCTGCGCGGCCAAGACCCGCGTGGACCGGACCCGCGCGCGCAAGATTTGCGCGGGTCGGATGCGCGCGCCCGGTCCGACAGCCGTTCCGGCCAGGGCTGGTCCGAGGGCGGCCGGTCCCACGAGGACCCGTCCGGCGATGGCTGGGAGCGGCGGGGCGGCCCGGCCGCGCTGCCCGCGGGCGGCATCGAGCCGACGACTTCATGGGGACAGGATTGGAGCGCGCCCGCGCCGGCCCGGGACACGGCTGGCCGGCGCCGCCGCTACCGGGACGACGAGGACGACGGGTACGGCTACCAGCCACCGCCGGACAGCGGCAGCCGGCGCAGCTGGCGCTAACCCACGATCAAGGCGTCCCTCAAGTCGTTAGAACTACTTGAGGGACGCCTTGATCATGGGGTTACTTGTCGATGTCGCCGACCACGAAGAACATCGAGCCGAGGATGGCGATCAGGTCCGGCACCAGGCAGCCGGGGATGAGCTTCGACAGCGCCTGCACGTTGGCGTACGACGCGGTGCGCAGCTTCATCCGCCACGGCGTCTTCTCGCCCCGCGAGACCAGGTAATAGCCGTTGACGCCGAGCGGGTTCTCGGTCCAGGCGTAGGTGTGCCCCTCGGGCGCCTTCACCACCTTGGGCAGCCGCACGTTGACCGGCCCGGTGAGCTGGTCGACCCGGTGCAGGCACCGCTCGGCGAGGTCGAGGGAGACCTGCACCTGATCCAGCAGCACCTCGAACCGGGCGTGGCAGTCGCCTTCGGCGCGGGTCACCACCGGCACGTCGAGCTCGCCGTACGCCAGGTAGGGCTCGTCGCGCCGCAGGTCGAAGTCGAGCCCGGAGGCGCGGGCGACCGGGCCGGACGCGCCGTAGGCCGCCGCGTCCGCCGCGGTCAGTACCCCGACGCCGACCGTGCGGGCCAGGAAGATCTCGTTGCGCCGGATCAGGTTCTCCAGGTCCGGGAGCCGCCGCCGGACCTGCCCGATGGCTTCCCGCGCCCGGCGCGTCCAGCCGATCGGAACCTCCTCTTTGAGCCCGCCGACCCGGTTGAACATGTAGTGCATGCGGCCGCCGGAGACCTCCTCCATGATCGCCTGCAACGTCTCGCGCTCACGGAAGGCGTAGAACATCGGGGTGATCGCGCCGATCTCCAGCGGGTAGGAGCCGAGGAACATCAGGTGGTTGAGCACCCGGTTCAGCTCGGCGAGCGCGGTGCGCAGCCAGACCGCCCGCTCCGGCACCTCGAGGCCCATCAACCGTTCGACCGCGAGCACCACGCCCAGCTCGTTGGCGAACGCGGACAGCCAGTCATGCCGGTTGGCCAGCACGATGATCTGCCGGTAGTCGCGGACCTCGAACAGCTTCTCGGCGCCGCGGTGCATATAGCCGACGATGGGCTCGCAGGAGATCACCCGCTCGCCGTCGAGCACCAGCTTGAGCCGCAGGACACCATGGGTGGACGGGTGCTGCGGGCCGATGTTGAGCACCATGTCCGCGGTATCCAGCCCGGCGCCGGTGCCGGCGGTCACCTCCCGAAGTGAGGTCATGCCGCCCCCTCCCTTCGGTCGGGCCCGGCCGGAGATGCCTGCCGGACCTCGCGCGAGCGCACGTCCCATGAAGCCTGTCGGAATGGGGCCCGGCCAGCGCTCTCGGTCATGCCTCATCGTCCCACGGCAGCGGGACGCCCACGGGATGCAGCAGCCACCAGTGTCCACCGAGGCCGGACGGGTCCAGCAGCTCGCCCGCCGTGGACGCCGCCGCCAGCGCCCGCACGTATCCCGCCGGGTCCGTCGTGGCCAGCGTCAGCGGCGGTCGGGCGCCGCTGACGCCCAGCGCTGTGAGCGCCGTCCGCTGCGAGACCAGGCTGTACGGCCGTCCGCCCGCCGCCGCCACCGCGTCGATCGCCACGTGCGCGGTGAGGTCGCAGGTGCCGTCGGGTACCGGTGGCACCGGCCGGCCGTGGCGGAAGCCGGCGAGCGTGCCTTCCGCCGGACGCGCCGCGCGTAGATGGCCGTAGTCCACGGCCAGTGCCGCGCCGCGGGCGACGGTCGCCACGGCGGCGGCCCAGGCGTGGTCGCGGGTGAGCCCGATCTCGGCGGGCCCGTCGCCGGGCCACCAGTCCGCCAGCCAGGCGGCGTCGGCGGGCGTGATCGAGGCACCCAACGCCTCCGCGCCGGTCGGGTCCACGGTCACGTAGCGGCCGTCGCAGGCCACGTCGAGCGGCACGTTGTCCAGCCATTCGGTGGCGATCATCAGGCCGGTGACGCCCCACGGTGGGGTGTCGGTCCACGCGATCGCGGCCGGCAGGTCGGATGGGCGGGGGGCGAGCTCGACAGCGGTCAGCCGCAGCCGGGCGGCGAGCGCCGGGTCGGCCGCGGCGGCGAGGGCGCACAGCAGTTCGCCCCGTCCGGCGCCGACGTCGACCACGTCGAAGGGGTCGGGCCGGCCGAGCGCCTCGTCCAGGTGCGCGAGCAGCCGCAGCACGGCCGCGGCGAATATCGGCGACGCGTGCACGCTGGTGCGGAAATGGGCCGCTGGGCCCGCGCCCGAGGTGAAGAACCCGCGCGGGCCGTACAGCGCGACTTCCATGGCGTTCCGCCAGTTCATGGGGTGTTCGGCCGCCACGGTGCACACCTTACGGAGTCATCATGATCAAGGCGTCCCTCAAGTCGTTCTAACTACTTGAAGGACGCCTTGATCATGGGTGGGGTGGGCGGTGAAAACGTTCACACCTGCTTCGCACGTCTATAGCGACGGCGCATACTGGCGTTGACCGGTACCTATGGCAGTAAGGACTGGATCAACCCATGATCGTCGGTGTGATCGGCGCCGGCCGCGTCGGAGCAGTGCTCGGCGCGGCACTCGTCGGTTCGGGGCATGAGGTGGTCGCCGCTTCCGGCGCTGCCCCGGCACGCGAACGGCTGCTTCCCGGGGTCCCGCAGGAGACACCCACCGAGGTGGCGCGCCGCGCCAACGATCTGCTCCTGATCGCCGTACCCGACGATGCCCTGGCCGCCGTGGTGGCCGCGCTGGCGGAGTCGGGTGCGTTGCGCCGCGGCCAGGTGGTGGCGCACACGTCGGGCGCCCATGGCCTCGCGGTGCTGGCTCCCGCGGTGGCCGCCGGCGCCCGGCCGCTGGCCCTGCACCCGGCCATGACGTTCGCCGGCACGCCGGACGACCTGTCCCGGCTGCCCGGCGCCTCCTTCGGGGTGACCGCCGAGCCGGACCTGCGCCCGTTCGTCGAGCGGCTGGTCGCCGACCTCGGCGGCACGCCGGAGTGGATCGCCGAGAGCGACCGCACGCTCTACCACGCCGCGCTCGCCCACGGCGCCAACCACCTGGTCACCCTCGTCAACGAGGCGCTCGACCGGCTGCGCGACGCGGGCGTGCTACACCCCGAGCGGGTGCTGGCGCCGTTGCTGGGCACGGCGCTCGACAACACGCTCCGGCTCGGTGACGCGGCGCTGACCGGCCCGGTGTCCCGGGGCGACGCCGGCACGGTCGCGCGGCACCTGGACCGGCTGGCCGCGGTGGCACCCGAGTCGGTGCCGAGCTACGTGGCGCTGGCCCGGCGCACCGCGGACCGGGCGATCGCCGCCGGCCGGCTGCGCCCGGTCGACGCCGAGCCGCTGCTGGACGCGCTGGCCAACCGCGAGCAGGCCAACACATGACGGGCAACGATCCCATGATCAAGGCGTCCCTCACGTCCCCACCCACCTCCCCAGTGCCACCTCAGCCGCATGAGGGACGCCCTGATCATGGAGAGGCGATGCGCGTGGTGCCTACCCGCGCGGAGCTAGCGGCGGCGCGCGGCGCGCTGAGCGGCGGCACGGTCGCGGTCGTGATGACCATGGGTGCGCTGCACGCGGGCCACGAGGCGCTGCTGCGGGCGGCGCGGGCGCGGGCCGACCACCTGGTGGCGACCATCTTCGTCAACCCGTTGCAGTTCGGGCCGAACGAGGACTTCGACCGGTACCCGCGCACCCTGGACGCGGACCTGGCGATGTGCCGCGCGGCCGGCGTCGATCTGGTGTTCGCGCCCGACCGGGCGGAGATGTACCCGTCCGGCGAGCCGCTGGTGCGGGTCAACCCGGGCGCGCTCGGCGAGCGGCTGGAGGGCGCCAGCCGGCCCGGCTTCTTCCACGGCGTGCTGACCGTGGTACTGAAGCTGCTCCAGCTCACCCGGGCGGACCTGGCGTTCTTCGGCGAGAAGGACTACCAGCAGCTCACCCTGATCCGGCGGATGGTGCGCGACCTGGACGTACCCGTGGAGATCGTCGGCGTGCCCACCGTGCGGGAGCCGGACGGGTTGGCCCTGTCCAGCCGCAATCGCTACCTGTCGGCGGAGGAGCGGCGCACGGCGCTGACCCTGTCGGCGGCGCTGCGGGCCGGCGCGGCGGCCGCCCAGCGGGGCGCGGACCCGGAGGCGGCGGCCCGGGCGGCGTTCGACGGGAGCGCGGCGAAGCTTGACTACCTCGCGCTCACCGACCCGGAGCTCGGTCCGGCCCCGGCGCACGGTCCGGGCCGGCTGCTCGTGGCCGCGTGGGTGGGCACCACGAGGTTGATCGACAACAACGCGGTGGAGGTCGCCTGACATGTTCCGCACGATGCTCAAGTCCAAGATCCACCGGGCTACGGTCACTCAGGCCGACGTGAACTACGTCGGCTCGGTCACCGTCGACGAGGACCTGATGGACGCCGCTGACCTGCTGGCCGGCGAGCAGGTGGCGATCGTGGACGTGACCAACGGCGCCCGCCTGGAGACGTATGTGATCGCGGGTGCCCGGGGCAGTGGCGTGATCGGCATCAACGGCGCGGCGGCCCACCTGGTGCACCCTGGCGACCTGGTCATCCTGATTTCGTACGCCCAGCTGGACGACGCCACCGCCCGCACCTACCGGCCGCGGGTGGTGCACGTCGACGCCGCCAACCAGGTGATCGAGCTCGGCGCCGACCCCGCCGAGGCCGTCCCCGGCCTCACCCTCGCATGATCAAGGCGTCCCTCAAGTCGTGAGAACTACTTGAGGGATGAATGGTCCGAGTCGCTGCGCGGCGCTCGCGCACGACGGCGTAGGCGACTCGGACTATTCACTGCCTTGATCATGAGGGCTCACAGGCGCGTGTCGTATGCTCGGCCGACGCGGTCGCGGGGTGGGCGGCCGGGGGCAGTTTCGCAGGTGCCCTTGGGGAGGACGCACGATGCGACGGTTGATCACAGCGCTGGCGCTGGGCGGAGCGGCCACGCTGATGCTCGCGGCCTGCGGCAATCCGGCGGGCGTCGACGGCGACCTGGCCGACGACTGGACCACGGCCGGCCAGCCGCAGCCGTTCACCCCGTCGGCGCCGGTCTGCCACGAGAGCGACTACGCCGAGACGGCGTATCTGTCGTCGTACTCGCCGGTCGACTGCGCCGCCGCCCACCGGCTGGAGACCATCCACGTGGGCACGTTCACCGGCAACGCGGCTGGGCTCGAGGCACCGCCCGGCAAGAACTCGGCCGAGATCCGGGTGGCGTTCGCGGAGTGCGACACCAAGACCAAGGAGTACGTGGGCAGCGACTGGCGCAATGGCCGCCTGCGGCTCGGCGTGGCGCTGCCCTCCCCGGAGGCCTGGCGCGGCGGTGCCCGGTGGTTCCGGTGTGATGTCGCCGAGGTGGCCAACATCGAGGACAACGGTGCCACCGCGACCCGCACCGCCAACCTGCGAGACGCCCTGAAATCGACGTCGCCGCTGGCGCTCACCTGCTACTCGGTCAAGCTGGCCAAGGACAGCAGCATCGACACGATGCCAGCTACCGACTGCCGCAAGCAGCACAACGCCGAATACGCCGGCGTGTGGACCGCGCCGGCGAACATGGCCTACCCGGCGAAGAGCGCCGACTGGGACAAGCTGCACAACGAGTGCCGCAAGGTGATCGCCAAGTTCGCGAACGTGCCCGCGGACGGCAACATGCAGTACCGCACGGGTGTGGTGTCGCTGCCCGGCTCCGAGCCCGAGTGGCAGACCGGCAACCGTGGCGTCCGCTGTTATCTGTGGCTGAGTGAGCGGGCGGTCAATCGCTCTATGAAGGGCGCTGGGCCTAATGGGCTGCCTATCCGGTATGCGGACTGAGGGGGGTTCGGGGGCCGGAGTGCCCACCGACGCCCGACGTGGTTGAGCCCACTCCGTGAGTTACGGCTTAGTTGTCCCGCCCGGGGATGAGTGATCCTTGTCGGATGACTCTTCCACTTCCGGTGCTCCCCCGCCGGTTGGGTGCGCCGGAGGCGGGCTGGGCCGAGACCACCGACGTGGTGGTGGTCGGCTCCGGCATCGCGGGGCTCACCGCGGCGCTGCACCTGCGCGAGGCCGGCCTGCACGTCACCGTCGTCACCAAGGTCAACATCGATGATGGTTCCACCCGCTGGGCGCAGGGCGGGATCGCCGCCGTACTCGATCCGCTGGACACCCCGGCGGCGCACGCCGCCGACACCCAGATCGCCGGCGTCGGCCTGTGCGATCCGGCGGCGGTGGCCGTGCTGGTCGAGGAGGGAGCGGCCCGGGTCCGCGAGCTGATGCGGCTGGGTGCCGAGTTCGATCGGCACCCGGACGGCTCGCTGATGCTGACTCGGGAGGGCGGGCACCGGGCCAACCGCATCGTGCACGCCGGTGGCGACGCGACCGGTGCCGAGGTACAGCGGGCGCTGCACGCCGCGGTGCGCCGCGACCCGTGGATCCGGCTGGTCGAACATGCGTTGGTACTCGACCTGCTGCGGGCCGCGGACGGCCGGGCCTGCGGCCTCACCCTGCATGTGCTCGGTGAGGGCAGCGAAGACGGCGTCGGCGCGATCCTGGGCCGGGCGGTGGTGCTCGCCACCGGCGGCATGGGCCAGATCTTCGCGGCCACCACGAACCCGCCGGTGTCGACCGGCGACGGCGTGGCGCTGGCCGTGCGGGCCGGCGCGACGGTCACCGACGTCGAGTTCGTGCAGTTCCACCCGACCTCGTTCGTCGGCGGCCAGGTCCACGAGGTACAACGGCCGCTCATCTCCGAGGCGCTGCGCGGCGAGGGCGCGCACCTGGTGGACGGGGATGGCAAGCGGTTCATGGTCGGCCAGCACGAGCTGGCCGAGCTGGCGCCGCGGGACGTCGTGGCGAAGGGCATCTACCGGGTGCTGGCGGCGACCGGAGCCGATCACGTCTACCTGGACGCCCGGCACCTGCCGGATGTGGCGCACCGGTTCCCGACCATCACCGCGGCGTGCCGCGCGGCCGGTATCGACCCGGTCGTCGACCTGATCCCGGTGGCGCCGGCCGCGCATTACGCGTCCGGTGGCGTCCGCACCGACCTGCACGGCCGCACCTCGATCCCCGGCCTGTACGCGTGTGGCGAGGTGGCCTGCACGGGCGTGCACGGCGCCAACCGGCTGGCCAGCAACTCCCTGCTGGAAGGGCTGGTGTTCGCCCGGCGGATCGCCGACGACATCGCCCGCGACCTGCCGCCACAGGCCGATCCGGTCGCCCCGGCGGACGCGCCGGGGTGGGTGGTGGAGCAGGAGACGCGTACCCCGTTGCAGCGCGCGATGACCCGGGGCGCGGGCGTGCTGCGCTCGGCCGAGTCGCTGACCGCGGCGGCCGGGCAGCTGGTCACGCTGGGCGCCACCCGCGGGACGCCCCGGACGGCGAGCTGGGAGGCGACGAACCTGGTGACGGTGGCGTCGGCGCTGGTCGCGGCCGCGTATGCCCGCCAGGAGACCCGCGGTTGCCACTGGCGCGAGGATTTCCCGGCCGCCGACGACCGGTGGCTCGGCCACTTCCTCGCCGGCATCGCATCCGATGGCATGATCGCGGAGACCTGGGAGGCATGAGATGTTGCGGTTGTCGATCGTGCAAGCGCTGGAGGCCGCCGGGCTGGATGTCGGCGTGGTGGAGAACATCGTCTGGACTGCGCTGGCGGAGGATCTAGGGCCAGACAAGATCGACGTGACGAGCGTGGCGACTCTGCCGGAAGAGCAGCGTGGCACAGCCGAGCTGGTGGCCCGTGCCCCGGGAGTGATCGCCGGGCTGCCGGTCGCCGCCGCCGTGTTCGAGCTCGCGGACTCCCGTACCCGGGTCGAGGCGAAGGTGTCCGACGGCGCGCGGGTGGCGCGCGGCGATGTGCTGGCCGTGGTGACCGGCCCCACCCGGGCGCTGCTCACCGCCGAGCGCACCGCGCTCAACCTGCTCTGCCGGATGTCCGGCGTGGCGACGCACACCCGGGCCTGGGCGGACGCGCTCGCCGGCAGCAAGGCCCAGGTGCTGGACACCCGGAAGACCACGCCGGGACTGCGGATGCTGGAGAAGTACGCGGTGCGGGCCGGCGGCGGCACGAACAAGCGGATGGGCCTCTACGACGTCGCGATGATCAAGGACAACCACAAGCTGGCGGCCGGCGGGGTCGCGGCGGCGTACCGGCGGGTCCGCGCGGCGTTCCCGGACGTGCCGGTGCAGGTGGAGGTCACGACCGTGGCGGAGGCGGTCGAGGCGGTCGAGGCCGGCGCGACGTTCCTGCTGTGCGACAACATGTCGCCGGCGCTGCTGCGCGCGGTGGTGGCGGCGGTCGGCGGTCGCGCGGAGCTGGAGGCCACCGGCGGTCTGACGCTGGACGTGGCCGCCGAGTACGCGGCGACCGGAGTCGACTACCTCTCGGTGGGTGCCCTGACCCACTCCTCGCCTATCGTGGACATCGCCATGGACCTGAAGGCGGGGTAGTCCTTGCTGCTGTGCATCGACATCGGTAACACCAACACGGTGTTGGCCACGTTTGACGGCGACAAGCCGGTGCATTCCTGGCGCATCAAGACCGACGCTCGCGCGACCGCCGACGAGATGGGGTTGAAGCTGCGCGGCCTGCTGGCCGGCGACGCGGTGGAGATCACCGGCGTGGCGGCCTGCTCGACGGTGCCGTCCGCGATGCGCACGCTACGCACCATGCTGGCGCGCTACTACGCCAGCATCCCGAGCGTGGTGGTCGAGCCGGGCGTGAAGACCGGCGTCCAACTCGCCATCGACAACCCGAAAGAGGTGGGCGCCGACCGGGTGGTGAACACGCTCGCGGCGTACACGATCTACGGTGGACCGTCGATCGTGGTCGACATCGGCACCACCAACACGTTCGACGTGATCAGCGAGCGGGGTGAGTTCCTCGGCGGCGCGTTCACGCCGGGCATCGAGATCTCGTTCGACGCGCTCGCCGCCCGCGCCGCTCAGCTGCGCAAGGTCGAGCCGGCCGCGCCCCGCTCGGTGATCGGCAAGAACACCGTCGAGTGCCTCCAGGCCGGCATGTACTACGGGTACGCGGGTCTGATCGACCGGATCGTGGACCGGATGGCCGAGGAGCTCGGCCCGTTGCGCGCGGTGATCGCGACCGGCGGGCTGGCGCCGGTGGTGATCGGGGAGTGCCGCACGATCACCCACCACGAACCGATGATCACGCTGATCGGGTTGCGGATGGTCTACGAGCGCAACGCGACCGCGCGATAGACGAACGTCTGGTAGGGCACCTCGAACGTCGCCCGTCCGGCGAGGTCGGGGTGTTCGGCGCACAGCCGCCGCACGCCGGCGTCGATCTCCGCTTGGTGTTCGGGCGTGGCGACCAGGTAGTACGAGCGGGTGGCGACCAGCGTGACCAGGCTGTCGGGCGTGTGCGTGGTGGTGTGGTGGAACTCGGCCCGTTCGACCGGGCCGAAGTGGGAATCGCCGAGGCTCAGTGCGTCACCGGGGTCGAAGCCGCCGTGCACCTCCGGCGTGTCGTAGGTGATCCTGCTCAGCTCGGCCACCCAGGGCACCGAGTCGTCGCGGCGGTTCCAGATCGGCGCGAACACGCCGCCGGGGCGGAGCACCCGGGCGATCTCCGGGTGGGCGCGGTCGTGGTCGAACCAGTGATAGGCCTGCCCGGCCACCACCACGTCGGCGGCGCCGTCCGGTAACGGGATGGCCTCCGCCGTCCCGTCCAGTGCCGTCGTGCCCGGGGTCGCGGCCGCGAGGCGCGCCCGCATCTGCGGATCCGGTTCCACGGGTACGACCTCGTAGCCGGCCGCCAGCAGCACGCGGGTGAGGATGCCGGTGCCGGCACCGAGGTCGATCACCCGTCGCGGCGGCGGGCCACCCACCGCCCAGGTCACGGCCTCTCTCGGGTACGTGGGCCGGGCCTGGTCGTACTCGGCGGCGGCGGCGCCGAACGAGCGGGCCTGACGATCACGGTTCATGGTGGCGAAGTTATCCGATTTCCCCGTTGAGTACGCTCAGTGGCAATTCCGTTTGCTGACGATAGAGAGCCGCTGCCGTGACTGACGAGACCGCTTTCACCGAGGACATCCCCGAGCAGATGCGGGTACGCCGGTCCAAGCGCGACCGGATGCTGGCCGACGGCGTCGAGCCGTACCCGGTGACGTTTCCCCGGACCACGACCCTCGCGGAGATCCGCGCGAAGTACGGCGAGCTGCCCACCGACACCGCCACCGGCGACCAGGTCGCGGTCACCGGTCGGGTCCTCTTCGTCCGCAACACCGGCAAGCTGTGCTTCGCCACCCTGCGGGACGGTGACGGCACCGAGCTGCAGGCCATGCTCTCCCTCGACCGGGTGGGCGCCGAGCGGCTGGAGGACTGGAAGCGCCTCGTCGACCTGGGCGACCTGGTCGGCGTCAGCGGCGAGGTGATCACCAGCCGCCGGGGTGAGCTGTCCGTGCTGGCCGACTCCTGGGCGATGACCGCGAAGGCGCTGCGCCCGCTGCCGGTCGCGCACAAGCCGATGAGTGAGGAGACCCGCGTCCGCCAGCGGTATGTCGACCTGATCGTGCGGCCGCAGGCGCGCGACACGGTTCGCACCCGGGCGTCCGTGGTGCGCAGTTTGCGCGACACGCTGTACGACCGCGGCTTCCTGGAGGTCGAGACGCCGATGCTGCAACTGCTGCACGGCGGGGCGGCGGCGCGACCTTTCGTGACGCACAGCAATGCGTTGGATACTGATCTGTATCTGCGAATCGCTCCGGAGCTATTCCTGAAGCGGTGTGTGGTCGGTGGCATCGAGCGCGTCTTCGAGATCAACCGCAACTTCCGGAATGAGGGAGTTGACTCATCCCACTCTCCCGAGTTCGCGATGCTCGAGACCTACCAGGCGTACGCCGACTACAACACGATGGCGACGCTGACCCGAGAACTGGTGCAGGAAGCGGCGCGAGCGACCTTTGGGTCCCATGTTGTTACGCTCGCCGACGGCACGGAGTTCAACCTGGGCGGTCAGTGGCGCACAGTGACTCTCTACGGCGTTCTTTCCGAGGCCATCGGCGAGGAGGTGACGGTCCGTACCGACATGGCCCGCCTCGTCCAGTACGCCGAGAAGCACAATGTCGATGTCAACCCGCAGTGGGGGCCGGGCAAGCTCGCCGAAGAACTTTTCGAGGAGATGGTCGTACCGAACCTGGTCGCGCCGACCTTCGTGCGTGACTATCCGGAGGAAACCAGCCCGTTGACCAGGGCGCATCGGGAGGAGCCTGGTCTGGCGGAGAAGTGGGACCTCTACATCCGCGGCTTCGAGTTGGCGACGGCGTACTCGGAGCTGGTCGATCCGGTGGAGCAACGGGAACGGCTCGTCGCCCAGGCGCAGCTCGCGGCGAAGGGCGACGACGAGGCGATGCGCCTGGACGAGGACTTCCTCCGGGCCATGGAGTACGGAATGCCCCCGTCGGGCGGCATGGGAATGGGAATCGACCGGCTGCTGATGGCGCTCACCGGCCTCGGTATTCGGGAAACCATCCTCTTCCCCCTGGTCCGGCCCGAGTAGTTCCGGCAAAGATTCTTCGATCCTATTGACGGACCGAGCGTCTTCCAAGCTATTGTTCTCTTGTTTGCGGGAGGAACCCTGCTCGGAAGGATAGCGGCCCGTGGCCAAGCAGATCATTCACAAGTTGGTCGACGACCTCGACGGTGGCGACGCGGACGAGACGGTCAAGTTCTCGCTCGACGGCGTCCAGTACGAGATCGACCTGTCCAAGAAGAACGCCGACAAATTGCGGGAAGTAATGTCCCCATACCTCACCGCCGGGTCGAAGATCGGCCGGGGTGGCGTGGTCGTCGGAGGGCGTGCGGCGCGCGGTCGTGGCGGCGCGGCGGCCGACCGGGAGCAGAACAAGGCAATCCGCGCATGGGCGAAGAAGGAAGGTAAGGAGATCTCCGACCGGGGTCGGATCCCGCAGGAGATCGTCGACGAGTACCACGCCAAGGCTGGGCGCTAGCCCCAAGCGTCGTCCTGGGCGGGAGACTCGGGCACCGGGCCCGCGGCGCGTCGCGCCGCGGGCCCGGCCGCATTTCTGTCCCACCGGTCCCGCTGTCCACAGGTGTGGACGTTGTTGTCCACAGGTTGTGGATAAGCTGGCGTCGTGATGTGGATTTCGCTCTGCGCGTAGTGCGGGTGGGTGGGGGAACACCCCGTGAGCGGGCAGAGTTGGGGAAAACGTCGCGGACAAGGGCCAGTCCGGCACGCAGGGCACCAGCAGAGTCGGTCCGCGGCGATAGAGTAAGGAGACGGGCGTCCGACGGGACGTCCGCCGGCGCTGGCCCCGCCAAGATCATGGCGCACGGCAAGTGAGGAGCACGAGGGCATGTTCGAGCGGTTCACCGACCGAGCGCGACGGGTTGTCGTCCTGGCTCAAGAAGAAGCCCGGATGCTCAACCACAACTACATCGGCACGGAGCACATCCTGCTGGGCCTGATCCATGAGGGTGAGGGTGTGGCGGCCAAGGCCTTGGAGAGTCTCGGGATCTCCTTGGAGGGCGTCCGTCAGCAAGTGGAAGAGATCATCGGGCAGGGTCAGCAGGCGCCGAGCGGGCATATTCCGTTCACGCCGCGGGCCAAGAAGGTGCTGGAGCTGTCGCTGCGGGAGGCGTTGCAGCTCGGGCACAACTACATCGGCACGGAGCACATCCTGCTCGGGCTGATCCGCGAGGGCGAGGGTGTTGCCGCCCAGGTGCTGGTCAAGCTCGGTGCGGACCTTAACCGGGTCCGGCAGCAGGTCATCCAGCTCCTGTCCGGTTACCAGGGCAAAGAGCCGGCCGCGGCGGGAGCCGCCGCGGGTGAGGCAGCGCCGTCCACCAGCCTCGTGCTGGACCAGTTCGGCCGCAACCTGACCCAGGCCGCCCGCGAGGGCAAGCTCGACCCGGTGATCGGGCGCGAGAAGGAGATCGAGCGGGTGATGCAGGTGCTCTCCCGCCGCACCAAGAACAACCCGGTCCTGATCGGTGAGCCCGGCGTCGGTAAGACGGCGGTGGTCGAGGGGCTGTCCCAGCGGATCATCAAGGGCGAGGTGCCCGAGACCCTGAAGGACAAGCAGCTCTACACGCTCGACCTGGGCGCGCTGGTGGCCGGTTCCCGCTACCGCGGTGACTTCGAGGAGCGCCTGAAGAAGGTGCTGAAGGAGATCCGCACCCGGGGCGACATCATCCTGTTCATCGACGAGATCCACACGTTGGTCGGCGCTGGCGCCGCCGAGGGCGCGATCGACGCGGCGAGCATCCTCAAGCCGATGCTGGCCCGCGGCGAGCTGCAGACCATCGGCGCGACCACGCTCGACGAATACCGCAAGCACCTCGAGAAGGACGCCGCACTGGAGCGACGGTTCCAGCCGATCCAGGTGGGTGAGCCGTCACTGGCGCACACCATCGAGATCCTCAAGGGTTTGCGTGATCGCTACGAGGCGCATCACCGGGTGTCGATCACCGATGGTGCACTGGTCGCGGCGGCGACGCTCGCGGACCGGTACATTTCGGATCGGTTCCTGCCGGACAAGGCGATCGACCTCATCGACGAGGCCGGTGCGCGGATGCGGATCCGCCGGATGACGGCGCCGCCGGATCTGCGTGATTTCGACGAGCGGATCGCTCAGGTGCGCCGTGACAAGGAGTCCGCGATCGACGCGCAGGACTTCGAGCGGGCCGCGCAGCTGCGGGACAAGGAGAAGCAGCTGCTGGGGCAGAAGGCGCAGCGGGAGAAGGAGTGGAAGGCCGGCGACCTGGATGTGGTGTCCGAGGTCGACGACGAGCAGATCGCTGAGGTGTTGGCGAACTGGACCGGTATTCCGGTGTACAAGCTGACCGAGGAGGAGACTTCCCGGCTGCTGCGTATGGAGGACGAGCTGCACAAGCGGGTCGTCGGGCAGGAAGACGCGGTCAAGGCGGTGTCGAAGGCGATCCGGCGCACCCGGGCCGGGTTGAAGGATCCGAAGCGGCCGTCTGGTTCGTTCATCTTCGCCGGTCCGTCCGGTGTGGGTAAGACGGAGTTGTCCAAGGCGCTGGCGGAGTTTCTGTTCGGGTCCGAGGACGCGTTGATCCAGTTGGATATGTCGGAGTTCCATGATCGGTACACGGTGTCCCGGTTGGTGGGTGCTCCTCCTGGATACGTCGGTTATGACGAGGGTGGTCAGCTGACGGAGAAGGTGCGGCGGCGGCCGTTCTCGGTGGTGTTGTTCGACGAGATCGAGAAGGCGCATCCGGATGTGTTCAACACGTTGTTGCAGATCTTGGAGGATGGTCGGTTGACCGATGGTCAGGGACGCATCGTGGACTTCAAGAACACGGTGATCATCCTGACCACCAACCTGGGCACCCGCGATGTGGCCAAGGCCGTGTCGCTGGGCTTCCAGGCGTCCGAGGACAGCGAAGCCGGCTACGAGCGGATGAAGCAGAAGGTCAACGACGAGCTGAAGCAGCACTTCCGCCCGGAGTTCCTGAACCGGATCGACGACACCATCGTCTTCCACCAGTTGCAGCAGCCGGAGATCCTGCAGATCGTGGACATCATGATCGCCCGGATCGAGAGCCAGTTGCGTAACAAGGACATGGGTCTGGAGTTGACCGACGAGGCCAAGCAGTA